>JAJDUM010000043.1 GCA_022826645.1 Candidatus Poribacteria bacterium | reverse complement strand
TATATACAACAATGAGCGACCTCATCTCAGTTTGGGGTATCAAACCCCTCAAACTGTTTATCACAAAAGTCAAAAGCAACTTGCTATAAATCAACCGTAATCCGTAACTGTTTATGTAAAGCTATTTTAGGACTTGACAAGATCTGCGTTACCTACGAATTAAACGCATTAGATCGTTAGGATCGAGCAAGATGCCCAATCAACGGTTATGCGTAAGGGTGACAGTATATTAGGTTAGCAGGACAACATAGTAGCATATCGAGCCCAAAAGGAGAACACAAAAATCAGACAAGCAGCCGCTGGCGCTTTTCTATTGACGAGCTGAGCAGAATTGTGATATAAGAATGGGATCCCTTCACTGATTAAAATCACCGGCAGCGAAGAGCAATAACACCGTAGCCGCTCCAATGATAGATGTTTGCGTTAAAGCAGAGGGGAATGGGTAATCGATGTGCATAACAAAATGGGCAAATGGAGCGAATCGGTCAGGCTATATCGAAAATGTACTGGAGAGGAAACGACTCTTAATGGCTGAAGAACAACCGACGGCCCTCATCGATGAGGTAAACCCGGTCTTCAAAATGGATGCCTCAAAGAAATTGAACATGTCTAATACAGACATTCATCGACTTTATGGCGAAGTGTCTCTTGAGCCGCAGGACGAGGTGGTAGCGGGGAGTTACGGGACATGGACACTGACTTATACTGTAGGGGAAAAGGGCATAGCAACAGGGGGACAGATAAAGATTTACACTGATGCGGATTCGGATCGGGCGACACCACAGATGGACGACCCAGCAGGTGCAGACTACCTGACGATAGAGGCACCGAAAGCCACCCGGATAGGTGTGTTAGTGCAGAGCGTACTTTCAGTGATACTGACCGTGAATGGTCGGGCACTTCAGCCGGGCGAGCAGGTGACTGTGACCTACGGGGATCGGCGTGAGGGGGGGCCGGGGTTCCGATCACAGACCTTTCAAGAGGCGCGGCACTATTTCTGGATAGATGTGGATATCGAGGGCGATGGAAACGTCGTGACACTGCCGGAGCCGCCGTACTTGAGTATCGTCGGTGGACAGGCGGAAAAGCTGATAATTACTGTACCGTCAATGGTCGTTGCAGGAGAGCAGTTCCAGATTCAGGTCAGGGCAGAGGATGCCTGGGGGAATCCCGCCACGGCGTACCGGGGTACAGCTGTAATTCAGTCAGGGGATATGAGGGTACCGATAGAGCGATTGACGTTTGGTGAAGCCGATAAGGGTGTGCGGTGGATCGAAGGGTGTACTGTTATGCAAGTAGGAACTCACCGACTGACAGCAATCGATGAAGAAATGGGATTGACTGCACAGAGTAATCCAACCCGATGTGAAGAGACTAAGGCACCCTATAACCTCTACTGGGGGGATTCTCACGGCGGGCAGATAGCGATGGCAGAGAAGATTTCGGATTTCTTTCAGTACGCCCGGGACGTTGCGGCAATCCACTTCGCAGGCTACCAACGGAATGACCATGTACTGTCCAAGCGGGATTGGGCGTTGCAACAGGCAGCCGAACATGCCTACGATCAACCCGGACGGTTTGTGGCGCTGCCCGGTTACGAATGGTCAGCGAATACGAGTCGGGGTGGGCATCACAACGTGTATTTTCGCCGACATAATCAACCTATTCGGCGCTCCGATCATGGAGGGTTAGAAGACAAATCGGATGCTGATACGGATCTATATCATATCCAAGATGTCTACGAGGCGTTCCGAAACTCTGACACAGTAATTACTGCTCATGTTGGTGGCGAGCACTCGGATTTAACCTACCATGATCCGGCGCTGGAACCTGCGGTGGAGGTGACGTCTGACCACGGAACATTCGAGTGGATTCTGGAGGAGGCACTTCAACGGAATTACAAAATGGGGTTTTTCGGAGGCAGTGATAGTCATAATGGTCGACCGGGAAACGATACGCCGGGTTACCAGCACCGGCGTTACGCTAAAGCCGGATTGGCAGCCGTGTACGCCCCTGAGTTGACGATTTCGGCGGTGCTTTCGGCGTATAAGGCAAGACGCATCTACGCTACCACAGGCGCACGGATTTTGATGCACACCGAAGCCGCAGGGCACTTGATGGGAACAGAATTTACCACAGCGGAACAACCCGAGATTTCGGCGTTTATCGCTGGCACGGCACCGTTTGAATCGGTAGAACTATTTCGTGGGTTAGAACGCATTTACAGCCACCCTGTGGATGGTGGAGCGGACAGCAACCGTGTGCGTATCCTCTGGGAGGGAGCCAGTCGCAAGAGTAGTTATTCAGGGGTAATCTGGGACGGGAAACTGAGCGTTACTGGTCGTCGAATTGCAGGCGTAGATAAGATTCGCTTCGATAGCCCACGCTCACGAGTGTTCGGCGTGGAAGATCATGGGTTGCGCTGGCATTCGGTAACCTGCGGCTACCGAAGCGGGATAATCTTGGACCTGACTGAAGAGGCTGATGGAGAAATAGAATTGGTAGTAAATACCTCGGTGATTACGGGACCACTCTATGGGGATAGCGGAATCAATCCCCCCAGGCGGATGTCCTACGCGCCGGCAGAGAAAGTAGCGTTCAATATCAACTTGGCTGAACTGAAGGCAGGCCCCATGACAATGGAAATCGGCGGGTTAAATCGGCGGGTGACGATCTCATTAGCCCCCACACCACAAGAAGCTGGCGAGGTCGAATTCTCGTTTGCGGATCCATCGCCAAACCCCGGCATCAATCCTTACTGGGTGCGGGTCGTTCAGACGGACATGGAGATGGCTTGGAGCAGTCCGATTTACGTGGACCACGTAGCCCAATAGCCAAACCCAGCAGGCATAGGCAAAATACAGATAACCCATAGTATTCGCATCGAACAGGAGGCTGTGATGTTAAGTAACACCCACATAACTGAATATCATGAGGATGGATACGCCGTCTGCCCCAACTTCTTGACCTCAGACGAAGTTACCCAGTTGCTCGCTGAAACCGAAAAGATTATCAGCGGCAACACGCTCGCGAATCACGATAAAGATCGGCTGGAAATGGAACCAGATCAACCTCCAGACGGGACAAAGGTGCGTCGGCTTTATGAACCGTGCAGTCACTATCCACTTTTCAGGGAGTTATCCGATTCCGAAAAATTGTTAGACGCTATAGAGGATCTGGTAGGTCCCAATATTCTGTTTCATTACAGCAAACTCAATATGAAACCCCCGGAAATAGGTTCGGTTGTGGAATGGCATCAAGACCTCTCCTACTATCCACTGACAAACCGAGATTCGCTTGCTGTGCTGTTTTATCTTGATGACGCGGATGCAGAAAACGGCTGTCTACAGATGCTGCCCGGTCGGCATGAAGGAGATCTACTTGCCCATACGAGTGAAGGGTACTTCCAAGGCAGAGCCACCGAATCGATCGATAGTTCAGAAGCGGTATTGGTTGAGGGCAAGGCTGGTGCAGCAATCTTCATGCACAGCATGACCCCACACGCCTCGACTACCAATCGCTCAAATCGTTCCCGACGTACGCTCATCCTGAGTTATCGCGCTGCGGATGCTTTTCCCATCTACTACGGTGAGATGACGAGTCACGTCGAAACGTACACGCGAGTAGTGCGTGGACATCGTGCAGAGATGGCACGTTTTACAATGAAAGAATTCCCTGTCCCTCACTATAAGGATAGAAGCGCGTCACTTTATGAGTTGCAGGACCGATCTCGGAAAGGAAAGATCAGGTAGTCTCAATAGATTGACGCCAAGTCAAGCACACCCCCTCTAAGGATGCTACCTACGAAACAGATGTCAGTCCAACTCCTCCGACAAGCTTTCAACAGTAGCCAACCTCCACCAAGAATGTGGCGGTCACACGAACTGAAAGAACGTTACGATGTCGTTATCATCGGTGGCGGCGCACACGGACTCGCCTGTGCCTATTATCTCGCCAAAGAGCACGGCATTACCGATGTAGCTGTACTGGAAAAAAGCTACATCGGTGCGGGCGGTAGCGGTCGCAATACCGCAATTGTCCGCAGCAACTACCTCACCCCAGAGGGCGTACGATTTTACAACGAGAGCGTTAAACTCTACGAACAACTGTCCGACGATCTCAATTTCAATGTGATGTTCAGCCAGCGAGGGCACCTGACCCTCGCCCATACCGATGGCGGTGTCAATACCATGCGGCGGCGGGCGGAGGTCAACCAGATCGAAGGCGTTGATTCCCGTTTGATTTGGCCCGATGAGATCAAGAGACTCTGTCCCTATCTTGATGTGAGCGACCATCCCCGTTATCCCATTTTGGCGGCACTTTACCATCCACCCGGTGGCATCATTCGCCACGACGCGGTTGTTTGGGGGTATGCCCACCAAGCAGATGTACGGGGTGCTCATATTCACCAGAATACAGAGGTAACTGGAATCAAGGTAAAGAAAGGGAAAGTGACGGGTGTGGAAACAACTCGTGGTCGCATCAAAACTGGAACCGTTCTTAATGCGACTGCTGGTTGGGCATCGACCATTACGACAATGGTGGACATCAAACTTCCGCTGACGACTATCCCGCTGCAAGCCTGCGTGACTGAGCCGCTCAAACCCTTCCTGGATGTGGTTGTAGTCTCCGGCAGTCTGCACGTATACATTAGTCAGACAGACCGGGGCGAATTGGTGATGGGCGCAAGTGTTGATCCTTTTTCTTCCTATTCGATGGCAGGTTCCCTGACGTTTCTTGAAGGCATCGCGGGGCATGTTCTCGAACTCTTCCCCGCGCTGAGTAATGTGCGAATCCTGCGCCAGTGGGCGGGTATTTGTGAGATGCCTCCGGACTATAGCCCAATTATGGGGTTCACTCCCATCAACGGGTTTTTAATAGATGTCGGTTGGGGCACTTATGGATTCAAAGCATCTCCAATTGCTGGCAAAACCTTAGCGGAGCTAATCGCGACGGACAAGACTCCAGATCTCATCGCTCCCTTCCGTTTATCACGTTTTGAAGAGAACGACTTGGTCGGTGAGAAAGGTGCAGCGTCCGTAGGGCATTAAAATGCGAGGTTTATGAAAAAAAGCAACGCATCCGCGAATTAGCGGGAAGCTGCACACAGTCCGATCTGTTCGGCAGGAAAGATCCTGCCCCCGCAACTACTGTTGGATGATTTCTTAACATAAGCGAAACATGGATGGAGATTAACATGTTACTCTTAACCTGCCCTAACTGTGGGGATCGAAATGTGAGTGAGTTCCGTTTTGGTGGAGAGCTCAGTTCACGTCCTAAAGATCCTTCAGCTCTTAGCAGCGCAGAATGGGCAAACTATCTTTATATGCGCAATAACGTCATGGATGCGCAAACGGAGTGGTGGCACCATAACGCTGGCTGTGGTCTATGGTTTTTGGCGGAACGACACACACGGACTAATGAAGTGATAAAGACTTATCCCTACGCGAAACGTAATGCGTGATCGGGATCTTTCTATTCCACTATTTGCTATACGTGGTAACTGGAGAATTAATGCGAA
The DNA here is from genome assembly GCA_022826645.1 of Candidatus Poribacteria bacterium. Taxonomy (GTDB): domain Bacteria; phylum Poribacteria; class WGA-4E; order WGA-4E; family PCPOR2b; genus PCPOR2b. The sequence goes on along the minus strand of JAJDUM010000043.1, from coordinate 7,123 downwards.
CTGAACAAGATACACTGATAACGCCTAATCGACTTCATCCGAAGGAAGGTGAGGTGATTGATCGCGCTACTACGATTCGATTCACTTTTGATGGAGTAGAGTATCCTGCTCACCCCGGTGATACCGTTGCTTCAGCTTTGACCGCAGCAGGTGTCCAAGTTCTGAGTCGCTCGTTTAAGTATCATCGTCCGCGTGGCTTGCTTTGTTGTTCCGGACATTGTCCCAACTGTCTGGTGCAGATTGGAGATGAACCGAACGTTCGTGCATGTACTAGACCGGTTGAAGCGGGGATGGAGGTCCGAGCGCAGAACGTTTGGCCCTCGCTCAAGCGAGATTTGCTTTCTTTGACCCAACTGGGATCGCGTTTTATGCCCGTGGGATTTTATTATAAAACTTTTATCCGCCCACAAAAGCTGTGGCCCCTCTACGAACATACGTTACGCCATGTTGCTGGCTTGGGCGAGGTCCATATTGATACGCCCTTGGGTGAGTTTGACAAGCAATATCTACACACCGATGTCGTTATAGCCGGTGGCGGACCGGCAGGAATTAGTGCGGCGTTGGGCGCAGCTGAAGGTGGAGCGCAGGTGCTGCTTTTTGATGAAAACCCGACACTCGGCGGTCATCTCCGCTTCACCGTCCCCTTGGATTCCTCTTCGACCCCGGAAGTATCCAAAGACCTGCCAGAACTGCTGGAAGCGGCCAATCAACAACCAAATATCGCGGTTTTTACTGATACGAGTGTTCTGGGCTGGTATCAGGACAACTGGCTTTGCGCCGTAAAGGGAACGCGTTTGTTTAAGATACGAACGAAATCGGTGGTTGTGGCGACCGGTGCTTATGAAGTGCCCCTAATCTTCGACAACAACGACCTGCCGGGCGTTATGTTGGGAAGTGCTGTGCAGCGTTTGGTACATCTTTTCGGTGTCCTGCCCGGCAAACAGGTTGTGATTGTAACGGCTAATGAGGATGGCTGGGACGTAGCTGCCGACCTTCAGTCGCTGGGAGTGAACGTGGGGGCTATCGTGGACGAACGCGAGCCCAACGCCTGCTCAAGTCCATACCGGGACGGATTGGTCAACGCTGGCGTTCCAGTGTTTTATCGGCATACCATCCTTGAGGCTATCGGTTCAAACGCAGTAAGAGGTGCAAAGATAGCGCGTATAGACGAACGCGCCGCCATCTCCCCCACTACGACGCAATCACTGAATTGCAATCTCATTGTGATAAGCATGGGCTGGACTCCCGCTACTGAACTTGCCTACATGACGGGTGGAAAATCAGAATACAACGAAGAATGCGCGAAAATACTACCGGTATCCAGCCCACCGGGCGTTTATGTGGTAGGACGAGCATCGGGAACACACGCCGTCGATTCACAGATTGCGGAAGCACACCAGATAGGATCGACTGCAGCCGCCTTCGCAGGTTCCGGCGAGGTCAATAAATTGACAGCGCAATCGTCTGGCACTTTGGAACCGCGTCGCACTTCGGATCGAGTATGCGTTCCCGGTAACAAGAAACGATTCGTGTGCTATTGTGAAGATGTCACTGACGAAGACGTGGAGCTGGCGATCGCAGAGGGGTATGACAGTATAGAACTACTCAAACGATACAGCACCATCTCAATGGGCCCTTGTCAGGGTGCTATGTGTTCGATGAACACGATCCATCTTTGTGCACGTGCCAACGACTGGACGGTACAGGAAACCGGCACCACGACCGCGAGACCGCCCACCACGCCGGTGACGCTCGGTGCTTTGGCGGGACAAAACATGGAACCGGTCCAAACAACGCCGATACACCAATGGCACCTCGACCACGGTGCGGCCATGATGGTCGCTGGACTTTGGCTGCGCCCAAATCATTACGGCGATCCAGCAGCAGAAGCGATGGGCGTGCGTGAGCGCGTTGGTCTTATTGACGTGAGCCCGTTGGGAAAACTACAGCTTACTGGCCCTGGAGTGCCTGAACTACTGGAACGCATCTACACCAATCGGTGGGAAAACCTCCGTGTTGGACGAGTACGCTACGGCGTGATGTGCAATGACGAAGGTGTGGTGCTAAACGATGGGGTTTGCGCGCATCTGAACGACGAAACATGGTATATGACTACGACTTCCACCGGCGCAACAACCATCTTTGAGTGGTTGCAATGGTGGCTACAGTCCGGGTGGGGTGAGGGGATCCACTTAACTGATCTAACCGATGTCTACTCCGCCTTCAACTTAGCGGGTCCCCAATCGCGGGCGGTGCTGGAGAAATTAACAGAGCGAGATCTCGCCAGCAAAGCCTTCCCTTACATGCGTATCCGCTCCGCTAAGATTGCGGATGTACCGTGCCGGTTGCTGCGCCTTGGTTTCACCGGTGAACTCTCCTATGAAGTTCACTGTCCGTCTGGCTATGCGCTGCATGTCTGGGAAGCATTGATGGAGGCGGGCAGAGAGTTTGGCATTGCCCCATTTGGCGTGGAGGCGCAGCGTATATTGCGACTGGAGAAGGCACATATTATCGTCGGACAGGACACCGATGCCATGTCTGATCCGCTCTCTGCCAATATGGCGTGGGCGGTGAAATTGGATAAGCCCGACTTTCTGGGAAAACCTTCCCTGATGCGGATTTCTGACGAAGGACTGAAGCAGCTGCTGGTAGGCTTCAAGATGGCTGATCCGGACGTTGTTCCCGATGAAGGGTTGCAGATTGTCGAACCCGACGCAGATGGGAGATTGAAAATCATTGGCTGGGTCACCTCCAGCCGATTCAGTCCGACATTAGCGGCGGCAATTGGACTCTGTTGGTTACCGCCAGAGTTAGCATCTCAAGATGGGGCACCCTTTACGATCCGCATAGATGGACACCTGAAAGAAGCGCGTGTCCAGCACAGTGCCTTCTATGATCCCGATGGAGAAAGGTTACGCATGTGAGCACCTCCAAAACACCCACCAAGTTAACCCCGCTACGCTCCATCGCCCAACGCTTGGGCGCAACGTTCACGGAGGAACAAGGATGGCGTATCCCAGAGGTTTATACGGCAGCGGAGGGGGAAATTACCGCCGCCCGTGAACGGGTTGTTCTCGCTGACGAAACACCGAATGGGAAATTGCTGCTTGAAGGAGATCACGCCGACTCTGTGTTGATGGATGCTCTCGACTTAGGCTCACTCCAAATCAACGAAGGAAGTGATAGGATTTATCGATTACGGAACGATATCTTCTTTATGAGTACGCCGCCCGGCAGAGAAGTTAGAGTACAGAAAAAGTTGACGACCACATCAGCAGTATCTAAGCAGTTTGTCACGATCACAGATATAACGCACGGGCGAGCGGAGATTCGGGTGATTGGTCCTGATAGTCAAGAACTTTTGAGCAAAGTGTGTGGGCTGGATTTCCATCCCTCGGCGTTTCCAAATGAAACGGCGAAACAGAGTAGCCTCGCCAAGACAACGCAGCTGATTATCCGTCGCGACATTGGTGAATTGCCAGCATTTTCTATCATCGGCACACAGTCGCTGGGGCCCTATGTTTGGGATACTATGATGGAGGCAGGGAGAGAATTTGGGATTGTTCCGATTGGTAGGGCGGCGTTAGCTGCGCTGGAAGAGGAGTAAACGAGGAAGGAGCCGGTCTGTCATGGCAAAGAAACTGACGTGTGACAATCTCATTGAATGCGGTTTGGACATATCCACATCGGATCGCTTGCTAGAGCGCATCAATCCGTTACTCGTATCTCTGCCAGCCGCAGCCTGTTGGAGGGAAATTTCGCAAACTATTTTGACTCCTGACCACCCGCTCGCCCTTCATCAACTCCTTCACAACACGGTTTTTGCCGATTGGGATGGTGTGGCTGCCCCCGCTTGGTTTCCGGCTGAAGATGAAATTGAGGGGACAAACATTGCGGCGGTTATGCGCGAGCTAAATCTCAATTCTTATGAAGCGCTCCATTCGTGGTCGGCACACCGCCGCGCTGATTTTTGGCGGCTGATGATTGAAAGGCTTGGGATTCAATTCCATCGGAAATTCAGTGAGGTGGTAGATCTGTCTCAAGGTGATGAGTTTCCTAAGTGGCTTGTGGACGCGCGGCTTAACATCGTTGAGAGTTGCTTGAACGCACCAAGTAATGCCATCGCGATTGTGTGTAAGTCAGAGGTTTCAACGCTTTCAACGATGACCTATGGAGAACTCAACGTACTGGTCAATCGGGTTGCCAATGGATTTGTGGAGGCAGGATTCCAGCCGGGCGACGCGATCGGTGTTGATATGCCGATGAACCCCGAGTCGGTTGCGATTTATCTGGGCATCATCAAGGCGGGCGGTGTCGTGGTTTCGATTGCGGACAGTTTCGCGCCTGATGAGATTCAGATGCGTCTGCGTATCGCAAATGCGAAGGGGGTTTTCACGCAAGACTATATTCGCCGTGCAGGAAAACAGTTGCCGTTATACTCAAAGGTTGTTGATGCAAACGCGCCAAAGGCGATAGTGCTTGCCCGTGAGGGCGAGAACCCGATCGAATTGCGAAGTGGTGATTTGACTTGGGAGGGATTTCTCAGCGATAGCGATCAGTTTGAATCTGTTGGTTGTAATCCACATGATCACACGAACATCCTGTTTTCTTCGGGAACGACCGGAGAACCTAAAGCGATTCCGTGGACGCAAACCACGCCGATTAAATGCGCTGTGGATGCCTACCTCCATCACGATATCCAACGTGGAGATGTTTTGGCATGGCCCACCAATCTTGGATGGATGATGGGTCCTTGGCTTATCTACGCTAGCTTAATCAATCGGGGGACGATTGCGTTATACGATGGCACCGCAACGGAAAGGGAATTTGGCGCGTTTGTGCAGAACGCCGGTGTTACAATGCTCGGGGTCGTGCCAAGTATAGTAAGAGCGTGGAAAAACACGGGCTGTATGAAAGGGCTTGATTGGGGTACGATTAAAGCCTTTAGTTCTACAGGCGAGTGCTCCAACTCGGAGGATATGTTGTTTCTGATGTCTTTGGCGGGATACCGCCCAATTATTGAGTATTGTGGTGGGACAGAGATAGGTGGCGGTTATCTCACCGGCACGACTGTCCAGCCTGCTGCCCCGGCAACCTTTACAACGCCTGCCTTGGGACTGGATATAGTCATCTGCGATGAGGACGGCCAACCAGCCGACAATGGCGAGGTCTTTGTAACACCGCCCTCTATTGGACTTTCCACCGAATTGTTAAATAACGATCATTACGAAGTGTATTTTGAGGGGATTCCCCGACTGCCGAAGATGCCACCCCTCCGTCGTCATGGGGATGGAATCGAGCGGTTGGCTGATGGCTACTACCGTATCCACGGACGCGTGGATGATACGATGAACCTCAATGGCATCAAGGTCAGTTCGGCGGAGATTGAGGAGGTCCTTAATACTGTGAGCGGTATTCGAGAGGTCGCAGCGATTGCGGTATCTCCGCCTGACGGTGGTCCCAGCCAACTGGTGATTTATGCCGTGCTGCTGCCGGGAGTAGATACCGGCTCGCTGCACGCCTCCCTACAATCGGCGATCCGGGAACATCTCAACCCGCTCTTTCGGATTCACGATGTCGTCGTTGTCGATGCCTTACCGCGAACTGCCTCGAATAAAATTATGCGGCGTATTCTGCGCGATGAACAATCCTCTTAAACGAAAAACATACAAGTGTCCGAGAGAGGATAACACAGTAAAACCTTTCTCCGTCAATGATTATGTATCTGTCTTCTCAGCGAGGGGCGTTTTCAAATTCATGATACAGATTAAACCTGTCCTTCTGTGAACCCGTGCGATATTCTATAAAGTTTGCGGCAAGCCCTCCCCATAATCCGCGAGCTGTACGGTATACATCGCCATGTTTGTCGTGGATAGCCTCAGCGTCGATTAGGAGAACAGAGGATTTCCCTAAGTCTACAACACTCACAGGCGAGGCAGATCACTCCGGCTCTGAAGCGGGCACTCGCGCACAACCGCTAAGACCAATGGTAATGAGTATCAATAGGGCACAAACGCCCGTCGATTTCAGCCAATTCTCTTTCATGGGGCTTTACTTTCTTTGAGCCGTTGATTAATCCCTGATGAATCCCCGATAAATCGGGATTAAGAAACAGGCAACTACATCCAATCATGCAATTATGGAAAATCACACAAATTGCAAAGTCTATTGACTCGTCCCCACATATCTGGTAGAGATATGAATCTCGACACCCGAATGTCAATTTTGGAAAATCGACCTACTTTAGGATGAGCATCTTGCGGGTGGCGGAATAATCCCCTGCCCTCAGCGTGTAAAAATACATGCCACTTGCCACCGACTCACCGAGATCATTTCTGCCGTTCCAATACGCCGCTTTTGATTGATTTTCATAGACCGCTGCGCGCTGATGTCCCACATCAAGGGTGCGGACCACCTGACCGCTGCTGTTATAGATGGTTAAGGTGACAAAGGCATCTTCAGCTAACCGATACGGTATCCACGTCTCTGGGTTGAATGGATTTGGATAGTTCCTTAACAAGGCAGTCTCCGAAGGTATCTCTTGGAGGAACAGCGCCGGCAACTCAATTCGGCTGCGTCTCACATCTTCAGCCGTAACAGTATATCGCAACGGCTCCATACCGATAGAAGTATCCGGCGATGTGACTGAGATTTCAAGAGTATCTCCCATCGCTGCCGCTCGTCCGTCTACTATATCAACAACGGTGAGTCGATAGCCAACCTGCGATGGTGTGTCACCTGTCTCCTCGATCATCGCGGCAACCGCGCTGCCGGTGGAGAGGTTCTTGACGGTGACGCGGAGTCCTGCGCTGTTGATGCCCTTCACACCATCAACAATCGAACCACTTAACGCCAGAACGGGGGTGATTCCAATCATCTGGATACCTCCTGTCATTAGGGACGGTGCCGCCATCGTACCGGAGGCGGTGTTATCCCACGCCTCGCCGGAGATAGTCACCGTAGCCGCTTCCTGAGCGCTTAGGATAACGCAAGTTGCTATTTGAATATCCATGGAATTTCCGTTAGAGTATTTGTTGCCTAAAACAAAACACTCAAACAGGAGAATCCCATGGACTTAGTAATTGTAGCATTTTATACGCTTTGTGACGATCTGTTAATTCAG
>JAJDUM010000119.1 GCA_022826645.1 Candidatus Poribacteria bacterium | reverse complement strand
AATAACGGACGAAACTCGGTTAAAATAGACGCGAGGCAGAATATGAGGAACATAAGTTCTCCTTTCGAAACTGTTGTGGGTTCCTGAAAGGATACCTCTTTTCTGCCTCTTTTCACATAAAAATTGTCCAAACTTTAGTAGAAGAATTAGAAAATACAAGTGAGGCACAACTTCCGGAAAGGCGACTTAACTTCCTTAATAGGGCCTTTTGCTAGTTAACTGCCCTTTTTTATCGGCATTTAAAAAATGGGAAGTTAACTAGAATATGGCCCTACTTAGTAATTCAGATATTAGGAGGCCATCATGGACGCTGCGACAACTGTAACCATAGTCTCAACGATTATCGGGGCAGTCGTAACTATATTAACCATGTTTATCTTGATGATTAAGTTTGTTAAAGAGCCTCTTGAGAAACGGATGGACAGGCTTGATAGCAAGATTGATATAGTCAAAAATGACCTGCAAGCCCAAATCAATAAGGTAGACAAAAAGGTTGACGACTTATATCAAATGTTACTCGCCTATTTCATGAAATTGGATAATCCTCCATCAAAAAGTCAAGATGAATGATTCAGTCAATTCTCCACGTCTTGCCCAAAAACCTCGTCTACCCTATATCCCCCGCAATTATAGTGGATCTTAGAATTAATGAGACACTCCAAATGGGTGCGGTTACAAACCGCACCTACCGGGGGGCGAAAGTGTCTATCTGTTTTTAGAATTCACCATAGTAGATGTTTTCAGCACTAATACCTCTTATTTCTATGGTACGCGAAAAGAAAATACCATTCGTGTGGATTCGTGGACGTGCTCTTTTCAACCTTCCAAAAAGAAACAGGAGGATACTATGAGAACCCGACTGCTAATATGTCTAACCCTATGGAGTCTCTACACAACCGGTTGCCTGACCGGGAAAACGGCACAAACCGAACCCAACCCCACACCGGCAGAACCCGCGACGCCAGCATCCCTTGGAGAGCTTCATTTATCATCAACAAAACCGAGCTACAGCCTCACCGAACCGATACCGCTTGAGATAACACTCCAGATGGGGAAGTTCGATCTACTTGTGCCGTATGCAGCGGTCACAGGCAGGGGGGCATTCGCAAAATTGGTCGTCAAAGATCGGCTGGGGCAGGTTGTCACACCCAAACCGCCGATAACGTTCCCAGCGAAAACGAGGACAGTGATGTGGGAGGACAGGGTGGTGAGTTGCATCCAAGGAACTGAATTGAAGGCGGGAGAAACCAGAGAGGCAGGATTAAAAGACCTGAAGTCCTACTATAGGCTCGGTCCGGGCGATTATACGTTGCAGGTAGTCATGGACCTGAAAGTCTATCGGGAGATCTTTTCGCCTGAACCGCCAGAACTACTGGAGATAAAGAACGAAATTCGGATAGTGCGAGAAAACGATCAAATGCCCGACGACACAAAGGCGCAGATAATTCACAATTTGGAGAAAGAGCTTGAAGGGCTCCGGCACCATGAGGCGGCCCAACTGGAGGGGACCTATCTCCTGATCAATTCCTATCGGGGCTTGGCAACCCTTGAGTCCAATACCGTTCCGCTGACGATACAGTAGGGCTAAACAGATATACCACACCGACTCAAAGCGGATAGCGCCGCGGCAGCGATACCTTCGGCGTCGATCCCGAAGTGTCGGTAAAGCTCCGCACGATCGCCCGATTGACCAAACTCATCCACGCCGAGCGGGATAACCAACTCCCCATAGACGCTCCCCAGCCAAGATAGAGCGTGTGCGGCACCATCATGGACGGTGACAATCGGCGCGTGTCGCTCATTGGTTGGGATCAGCCAGTCAAACGGAGTGGATCCCTTACTTGTGGGAGTGGCATCCTTGTCACGACTGTATCCGGGGGACTGCTGCATCGTCTGCCACGCCTCAAACAGTCGGCGCGGACTGCTGAGATTCAGCACATTCGCAGCGATCCGCTGTTCGCGAAGGATCTCAGCAGCCTCAATCGCTTCTGGAATCATGACCCCCGTTGTCGCAATATGAACCAACCGCTCTCTCGGCACGACCAGGTCAGCGTTACGCCAATCTGTCAATCGGTATCCGCCAGCCAGCACCTGCCGTTGCAATTCTTCCTCCCCCAAACGCTCCAAAGCCGGCGTGAGTAGCTCCTGATCAATCAGCTTGGTGGACAGCCGCAGATAGGTCGAGCGGCCCTCCTCCCGGTCGCAGCACTGACGGAGCGCCTCCAGCAGTATCCACTCCACCTCCTGCGCAAAACACGGCTCGTAAGCATTGAGTCGGGGGATCTCCGCACCGAGTGAAGGCGTGACAGTGGATTGGTGTGCACCGCCCTCCGGCGATAACGTAATGCCCGACGGCGTCCCAGCAAAGATAAATTTCGCCCCCGAATACTGGGCATAGATGAGCGCTTCAAGGCCGCGGCACACAAACGGGTCGTAGACCGTGCCAATCGGAATAACATGTTGCCCGCACAGTTCAGCCGACAAACCGAGCATCCCCAATAACGTGAAGAGGTTCATCTCCGAGATGCCCAACTCAATGTGCTGTCCATCGGGTCCGTGCTGCCAACTTCGGAGTTCGTTCGCCTCGCTTTCATAGTCCTGCACCTCGTGCGGCGTGAACACGCCCGTCTTGAGAATCCAACCCGACAGGTTAGTAGACACCGAAACATCCGGCGAAGTCGTGACAATCCGATCCGCCAACTTCGGCACACGCGCCACACGCATCAGCAACCGTCCCAAAGATTGCTGCGTACTCAAAGCCCCTTGGGTCGGGAGCGAGAGCGATGTCGGCACATCATCGGTGGAAAGCAGCTCTGGTGGCGTGGGATTGGGAGGAAAAAGCCGATCCGCAACCTCCAAACACAGTCGACCGGGAGGCGACCCCGGATCAAACCGTTCCCACTCGTCGGCTGCGGATATACCCAAACGCTCCCGCAAATTATCTATCTGCCCTTCACTCAAGAGCATCGAATGGTTGAGTGGGTGTCCCGCGATAGGCAGCCCCCACCCCTTAATCGTATAAGCGAAGATGATCGTCGGTCGTTCGGGTTCCGCTTCAGTCTGCGACAACACATCAAGGAGCTCCTCCAGGTCGTGTCCGCCCAAGTTACTTATCACCGACGGCAGCGTCTCGTCCGAGATGTCTTGAATCGCCGAAGCGACTTCAGCGTTATCAACCCCTTCACAATCAATGATCCGAGCGCGGAGTTCCTCGCCGGGCAGCCGAATCAGCGCCTGATACTCCTCATTGCTCATTTCGTCTATCCGTTGGCGCAAGGCAGCACCACCCGGTTGTTCAAAGAGACTCTGTAGCCGCCGACCGTATTTGGTTTCAAGCACCTGCCAACCGCTCTCCTCGAATAGACGTTGAAGTTGACGCGCCCGGATGCCCGGCACCACTCGGTCCAAGCTTTGCCGGTTGAGGTCCACGATCCACAGCAGGTTGTCTATACCGGTGAGCGCTTGGTCCAGAATCGCCTCCCACACATTGCCTTCATCCAACTCAGCGTCACCAATCACCCCTACGAAACGGCGCGAACTCACATGACCGAAGTGGGACAACGCATAGCGATGTGCCAATGCACCGAAAGCCGGCGCAACCGCTCCCAGACCGACAGAGCCGGTCGAAAAGTCGACTGCGTCCGGATCCTTCGTTCGGCTCGGATACGCCTGCAGCCCCCCGAATGATCGAAACATGGTCAGATACTTTTTCGGCAGTTGACCCAGCAGGTATTGGATCGCATGAAAAACCGGCGAGGCGTGCGGTTTAACCGAGACACGGTCCCCAGCTTGAAGAAAATGGAAGTAGAGTGCCGTCATGATCGAGACCATTGAGGCTGAAGACGCTTGGTGCCCACCAACCTTCGCCTGATCCGGACTGGGACGCAGGTTGTTCGCATAGTGAATAATGAGCGTCGCCAACCACAACACGCGCTGCTGAATGGTATCTAACGTTTCCAGTAGCTCTTTTGAAATAGGCTGATCAGCGTTTTTCACAGTCTTCCACCTCTCTTCCAAACCGCACCGCATTGCCCCTAGGCCCGGTAGGGTCGGTTTCTAACGGGACAGGACACGGGGAGCGAACGCGTCTATCTGTTTTTAGAATTTACTATAGTAACGCAAGTTGCTAGTTGTCCAGTCTGCTCGGCTTGGATAGGCATATCCGAGCCATCTTTGTACGTATGCAGTGGATTTGTCAATCCACTGCGAGCAGTGATGTGGTGAATTTAGCGTTTATTCGCTCGGTTTGAACCGTTTCCTTATAACTCGCAACTTAGGTTATAGTAGTATGGTAGCACAGCCGGTTCATTCTATCAACCGCGAAAACTTCTAATTGACAGTTAGACCCTCAACAAATATAATTCTACACAATACGGAAGCTAAAGTTTTCAAAGTAAATTGTAGATCAAGATTCATGTCTCGACACTCAAACGTCAATTTTGGTCCGTTCCGATACCAGGAAAAATCGACCTACAGAAATCCGCAATCGCTTCTGATGTGTGATCAAAGGGTTGTAGAACTCAACTCCTACGAAGGAACATCTGCCTGCGCATACCTCTCAATCAGCCGATTGCAATGAAATGCCAACATGCCCTAGTGCTCTGTCAAATAAATGATGATAAGTCTCTCACGGTTCGGCTCCGTTCCGCCTGCCTGCTCTCGGCTTGTCGGAGTCCCGATTTATCGGGGAGAGTCCGAGACTTGGATAGCCATATCCAAGCCCGATTTGCAGCGGTGTTGTGGATTTGTCAATCCACAACGAGCTGGGGTATTAACAATTATCTGACTGTGTACTAGTAGCGCAACAACACTTTCAAGGATAGCATACGAGGGAGAGGACAGAAATGGAAGATAGGAGGTGCACCGATACGTCGCTTTCTCCGTTCTACACATTGCGCATTACGTGCTACATTCTACTCTGTCTTGCTTTCATCGGTATCCCATCAAGTGGACTGAGTGAGGAAAGAGTTCTCGACTACATCGTTGCTGTCGTGGACGATCAGCCAATCACGTTCCGTGAGCTGGAGAACGAGCTAATCCTCATCGCCATTGTCAGCAATCCACTCATCATACTGGGCGAAGTGGAAAACGAGCTAAACCTCGAAGAACTTAAGAATCCCCCGGATACAGTCAAACGAGCGGTTTTAGAAGCGCTTATCGAGCAGAAACTGATGTTACGAAAGGCAGACGATATCGGGATGCTACTCTGGAGCTGGGGGAAAAGGGTGAATACGGAAATTCAAGCACTGAAGGCGTTATATCGCGATGAGGCGTTGTTCTTCGCTGCTCTGGAGCGGCTTGGATTAGAATATCAGGAAGTCGAGGAACGGATAAAGGCTGTCCTAATTGTGAATGCACTCACTGTCCGCCAATTTCGCAACAGGATCGACGAAAAACAGATCAATCAGCAGGCGCCTCAATATTTTGAACAGCATCGATCAGAATTCATCGAACCTGCACAGATTCAATTTCAGTATATCTTGGTCCGTTCGAGACCGGACGATGCAGCAGATCTGCAAGCCCAAGCCAAGGTCCTCGCCGAGACTATCTCCTCCCAGTTGAGAACAGTCGCAACCTTTCAAGAGATTCAGGGAGCTTATCCCGACCACCCGCTTCTTCGGTTTCAGGAAGAACCGCAAACCGTTCCAATCGACACAGAAATTCGGGGGGCAATCGCTGATTTGGTAGTCAACGAAGTTAGCCAACCCCTTCCCGTCCCCGAAGGGTACCTCATCGCAAAGCTGCTCAAAAAAGTACCGTCTCGCCAGAAGACGTATCCAGAAGCCAGCCAAGAAATCCAGGACACACTTATCGCGGAAGAACTTCAGAAGCTGAGAGAAGTGTGGCTCGCCGAACAGAAGGCGGCGGCGGATATTCGCATATTAGACGCAGAATTGAAAAAAATACCGTTAGTCTTAGGTGCGGCGCAAGACCGAAACTAAAAAGCCCACAAAATTCACCGGGATGCCAAGTATATCGCAATCTCATCCCACCCATCATTTCAAGACTACCATCCGGTGTATGCCTACAAAATCGCCCGCTTCCAGACGATAGAAATACGTTCCGCTGGCAACCCGCTCATTCATATCGTTGCGACCGTCCCAATACAGGGCGCGATCACGCGTTTTGTAGTAACCGGCGGATAGATAACCCAGATCGAACCTCCGGACCTCGCGCCCCAAAAGATCATAAATGACGATTTGCACATACGCAGCCCTATCCAGTTGAAAGGGAATCCACGTCTCCGGGTTAAACGGATTGGGATAGTTAGAGAACGCCTCCGTCCGAGGAGGGCGCAACCTGTTCATGAAGAACGGCTCCACCTCAACGTGCAAGGATTGTCCGTCCACCGAAACGAGATGCGCCGCCCCCACGGAAATCGTGCGGTTCAACGATTGCAGTGTATCCGCGGAACTATTCGCCTCCAATTCCAGCGTAGCCAGACGCGCCCGACCAAGCCAAGGGTGTCCCCCACCAAGTTTGACACCCACCAACGTTCCGGATTGAGCGATCTGCTCCAGATGCAATACATCGCCCTCGCTTCTGTTCAATTCCATTTTCAGAAACCCTTCCGGTGCTATCGGGATGTGGTACCCTATCAGAGGTACAACCGTATCAACCATCAGGTCAAGTAGGAAAGTATTCCCTGAAAACCGAGGATTCTCAAATCTGATCGTCGCCAACACGGTAGCAGGCGCGCGCCCGGGTGCTGCTGGACTCTCGTTCGACTCTCCAAAATGATCTCCGACAGCAATCAGATCGAGCAGGTTCACAAATCCATCCCGATTTACATCCGGGTTTTGACCGAAAAGCACCCCATCTATCACTCTCCCAAATTGGGATGCCACTGCGGTCAAGTCAAGAATCCCCACACTCCCATCGCCATTCACATCCCATGGATCCATGTACACATCAAGAACCGGGCTCTGCTCGATCAACTTCAAAGTCCCGTCCGACGTTGAAGCAACAGAAACAATGAAGGTGGAAATCCGTTTTACTGACGCAGTTGCTCCTGAATTACCCCCGCCAGCCCCATAAATAAGGGTAATCGTGTCGTCGGGCATGAGGGTCTGAACAGTGACCTGAATCCTCTGATTGGTGAACCTCACATCGCCGATCGTACCGGTTGACGTAACGGTTGTGTATCCGGGAAGACCTGCGACATTCTGAGGGGGTGTCCAACCTGCCGCGATATTAACCGCCAAGGTGCCACCGCGTATCACTCCCTCAGCGGTATAGGTAATTACAATTTCGTTGCCGTCGGTATGCGCCGCAACAGCATACGGTGAGATTGTAGCAGTACCGGAGCCGTCCGGGGTGGCGGGCGGTGGCTCAAACGACAGATGTTTCGCCATAAATTGAAGCGACTCCTCGGCGATGAATGTGTGCCGCCCACTACCTGATACAAACTCACTATCGGTACTAAGCGATTGTTCATCACCGTGTGTTACAAACTCATGGTCAATACCAAGCGCCGTCAATTTCCGATGCAACGCTTCCGCCTGTCTGGGCAACGCCGTATCGTCCTCAAGGCCATGGACTAACTTAACTCCATTCAGCCGCACCGGTCGTTCCGGATTTCGTCTTAACCGCTCGGAGTATCGGTCTAACTCATGAATGATGTCATTCTCAATAATCCGTTCCCACACATCTTCATTGCGCTCCCAAAACGGAACATCCGCCTTTAATCTGTACGGCAAATCTAGATAGCAAGGCGGTTTGTCCGGATTAGAGGCGACTCCCGCTAAATACGCGAGACCGTTACGAAACGGCAAACTAATTCTCTTCAAGGCATCAGAATCAGCTAATGCGTTCAGTGCGTCCCAAAATGCGTCGCCAGATTTCTCTTTAAGCGGCTCCATGAGGGTGATAACGACGCCACCCTTCTCCGTAAAAGAGGTTATCAAATCGTCCTCAAAATCATAAGTCCCCGCTTGGGCAACAACCACACTGAACACCTCTGGATATTTGAGCGCGAGGCGCATTGAACCGTATGCGCCCATTGAAAAACCTGTGATTCCCCGACTGTCCCGGTGGGGTATTGTCCGATACTGTCTATCAATGAAATCGATCAAATCCCTCCTGATGTAGGTTTCATAATCGCCAATTGTTGGCGAACTGAGATACTGGCTTCCGCCAAACCGATTCGATCCATCGACAAACACAGCGATAGCTTCCTGAATCTCCTCACCAAAGATCATACGGTCCATCGCCGATTTCATCTTCCGGGTTAGGCTATTTGAATCTCCGCGGAATCCGTGTAACACATAGATGACAGGGTAGCGTTTTTCGGTAAAATCGTAGCTTGGCGGCAGATACACCCTTATAACCTTTCTGCCGTCCTCGCCAATTAGGTTCTCTGTCAGCGTGGGCCAAATGATTGGCGGCCATCGTATCAATTGGCTCTCTGACGCAAGGAGGCTGGACTGTGAAACCACGACCACCAACGACCAAAGTATAAAATGACAGAGAAGGTTTTTCGGTAGTAGTCTAAACATGATTTGCAACTCTCTCGCCGGTTCTCTCTCCGAATTTATAGTGGATTTTAGAATTAATGAAACACTCCAAACCGTTGCAGTTAGGAAACTGCCCCTACCATTCTCCCGTTTGGTAGGCACTGTTTTCAACAGTGCCTATGCGGTGCGGTTGGAAACCGCACCTACCAAGGGCAAAAGTGTCTATTTATTTGAGGGGTGTGCATAAATAGCTTTCGTGTGGGAGAGGCTTCTCCCGATTCATCAGGATGCTTGGAACGGCATCGGAACTAGTCTCAATGCGCGCTCTTAAATGCTAATCCTCCCGATGAAAGCGGGGCAATTATCCGTGCAATCTGCGATTCAGACAAATGGCACATGTCGCCCCGCTGGGGCTTTGGGTATGGGGCGCACGGAGATCGGGGCAAGGATACCCCTCCCACAGCTATAAACATGTCGCCCCGCTGGGGCTAAATGCATCCTGTCCCGTCCTTAAATAGTCCCATTTCACGTTCCGGTTTCTATCCTGAAAATCCTTAAATCCTGAAAATCCTGATTCAGACAATTATCATGCACACCCTTCATTTATTTTTAGAATTCACCATAATTTGCATCTTGCCATCCCACAGAGCGTGTGATACGATGCATATTAGTAACGCAAGGACTGTTAGAATGTTGACAGCCTTTTAGCCTGAAAGAGGTATACGATGGATTTTCAACCCGCCCCTGAACAAGAAGCATTCCGTAGTCGCATCCGTGACTTCTGTACCCAATTCCCCGACGCTTACTGGCGCGAAACCGACCGCAATCGCACCTATCCCCACGCCTTCGTCGAAGCCCTAACAGAAGCTGGTTTTCTCTCCATCCTGATTCCAGAAGAATACGGCGGGCTCGGCGCGGGGGTAACCGAGGCGAGCATCGTCTTGGAGGAGATCAACCGTTCCGGGGGAAACTCGGCGGCGTTTCACGCGCAGATGTATCTTATGGGCGCGTTACTTCGCTACGGCAGCGATCCTCAGAAGGAGCGCTGGCTACCGCCCATCGCTAACGGAGAATTACGGCTACAGGCGTTCTCGGTCACCGAGGCGGAAGCCGGCTCCGATACCCCCAGTATCCGCACCTTTGCTCGGCGAGAGGATGCAGCATATATCGTCAACGGGCACAAGAACTGGACCAGCCGCATCGAGCAGTCAGACCTGCTTCTGCTGCTGGCACGGACAACCCCCCGCGAAGCAGTCGATAAACGGACAGAGGGACTCAGCCTGTTCCTGGTCGATTTGCGCGATGCCCGCCGTCAAGACGGTGCATTAGAGGTGCAGCCCGTCCGCACGATGTTCAACTACGCAACCTACCAAGTCTGGTTCCGCGACCTACGGCTGCCGCTTGATAGCCTAATCGGCGAGGAGGGGCAAGGTTTCCGCCACGTCATTGATGGCTGGAACGCCGAGCGCATCCTGTTAGCCGCAGAGGCAATCGGTGACGGCTACTGGTTTATCGACCGAGCCAGCACCTACGCCCGCGAGCGCGAGGTCTTTGATGCGCCGATCGGTCGCAACCAAGGCGTACAGTTTCCGATTGGTCGCGCTTATGCCGCCACAGCTGCAGCAGATTTGGTTCGATATAAAGCCGCTTGGCTCTTTGATACCAACGCATCCTGTGGAGCAGAAGCAAATATGGCAAAACTGCTCGCCTCCGAGGCAAGTTGGCAGGCAGCCAATGTCTGCCTCGACACACACGGTGGCTACGGCTTCGTCGATGAATACGATGTGGAGCGTAAGTTTCGGGAAACGCGACTCTATCAAGTTGCGCCGGTCAACAACAACTTAGTGCTTGCCTATCTTGCCACCCATGTATTGGATCTGCCCCGATCATATTAGGCAATGAAGATGTAAGTAATTGATAGTCGAAAGATGGAATGGACGATTTAGGCATCAAGTGCTGCCAGAATCGAGAGATGTAGAATCAGTGGTGGGCAGCGTTACACAGCAGCTGTCCCTCGTGGGGACAACCGGGCTGCTCAATCTGAATTGTGGTGTGGAAAATACCGAATTGCGTTTGTAGCTTGTCATTAATCTCCTGCCGCAATTGATTCGAGGATTTGCTGGCATCGTCAGTAACTGACACATGCGTACTCAACGCTAAATAGTTAGAGCACAAAGACCAGATGTGCATGTCATGGACATCCTCGACCGAGTCAATAGCACTGATGCACGCTGCAACTTTTTGGGCGTCCGCATGTTTCGGAGACCCCTCTAACAGGATGTGAACCGCTTCTTTCGTAACCCTGATAGCGCCAACCAAGACCACCAGACCGATCCCACAACTCAGAATTGGATCGACAACGAACCAACCGGTATAATATATCACCACCCCACCCACGATGACGCCGACGGAGGCGAGCGCATCTCCAATGACATGGAGCACCGCGCTCCGCACGTTGAGGTTCTTATGCCCTTCCCCGTGAAACAGCCAAACAATGACCATATTCGCAATAAATCCGAAGACCGCCACCACGAGCATCTCTTTGCTTTTGACAGGTTCAGGTGCGATAAACCGCTGGACAGCCTCGTAAAATATCCACCCGGAGATCGCAATCAGTGAAACGCCGTTGATGAAGGCAGCGAATACCTCTGTCCGGTGATAGCCGTAGGTGCGGGAACTGGTCGCCGGACGAGTTGACAGATAGATCGCCAGCCAACTCATAATCAGCGACATGGAATCTGAGAAAACATGTGCCGCATCGCTCAACAACGCCAAGCTATTCGACAGAATGCCGCCTACTACCTCGACACCGAACACAAAAGTGGTCAATATGACAGCAAACCGAAATTTCCCCTGTAGGTGTTGCTGATGATTGTGTTGATCCCCAGCTTCCTCTCCATCATGGTGGTGGTGTGCGTGATCATGGTCATGATGGTGATGCGTGTGGTTCATGCGTTCGTTCCCCCTTCGGTTGATGGATCCGGTGAAGCCACCTGAAAATCGCCCGGAACGAAGGTAGTGCCTACATCTTCGATATTGAGAACTTTGGTGGGCGGTGCGCTACGAAATCTTGCTTTGAATCTTCTGAGCTGGTCAGGACGGACTTACCATATCGACCATCTCTCAAGCACTTGCATCCGAAGTCGATTTGGAGGTGTCGCTACTCTCCGTCTTGCTCGATTTAGAATCGCCGCTTTTGCTATCTCCGCCTTTGCTATCTCCGTCACCGCTCGACGACGATTCTTTGTCTTTCTTCGCGCTCTCTTTGTATCCATCACTACGATAGTCCGTGATGTAGAAGCCGGAACCCTTAAAAATTAGCCCAGCGCCAGCACCAATTAACCGCTTGGTCTGACCTGAACATTCGGGGCATTCTTGGATGGGATCTTCGGTGATACTTTGAAACCGATCAAACCGGATACCACAATCCAAGCATTTATATTCGTACGTCGGCATTTAATGAGACTCCTCTTACTCGGTTATTCTTAACAGCCATTGCGAAAGATATCAGGATTTGATATATTTTAACGACTGAGAAGTACCATGTCAAGCAGATTTCCCAAGACCTCAAACTCCCTTTTCCAATTGACACACCGGTATAACCGAGTATAATTGAGAAACGCTGACACGATGAATGGTCGCGGTCTATATGGGTAACTTAGTGAAGGTTGGGTAAACGAGAAAAACGCGAGGAGGTATACGCTCATGGCAAATCAAGTCCCCGAAACGGTCCTTGGTCGAACAGGATTGACCGTAACTCGGTTGGGTACCGGTGGCGCGTATTGCGAAACCGCTGATGGATATCGAGCTGCGTTAGACAGCGGCGTCAACTACATGGATACAGCACGAGCGTATCGGGATGGAGATGACGAAAGGGTTATAGGAGAAGCCATCCAAGGACGACGACACGAACTGACTCTCGCAACCAAGACCCAACAGCGCGATGCCGAAGGCGCACGTCGAGATCTCGAAACATCGCTGCGCCTGTTACAGACAGATTACATTGACATCTATCAACTTCACCACCTAAATACTGAAGAGGAACGGAATCGCGCGCTGGGAACCGATGGTGCGCTGGAAGCAGTTCACAAAGCACGAGAGGAAGGACTGATCCGCTTCATCGGGGTCACGGGCCACGATTGGGAACAGATTCAACAGGCGGTCGCAACCGGATTTTTTGATACCGTACTATGTTGGTATAATTGTGCCATGAAGGAGCCGGAGGAGACCGTGCTGCCGGAGGCGCGTAAGCATAATACCGGCGTCGTGATTATGAATGCGTCACGGAACGATAAGCTCTTCGATGGTGAGGGTGCGCCGGGGGAAGAACAATTCTACCGCTATGTCCTCGGTCATGAGTCGGTTAATTTAACAATTATGGGATTGAGGAACGTGCCCCGCTTCCGCCGAATTGCATCGGCACTGTCCGATCGCGACGCACTCACACCGGAGGAAAGAAACGAAATCGAAGCCTACGGCGCGCGAATGCGCGCGGACGGCAAATTGTAATCTATGCCGATTTAGGTCTGTGCTCGTCCAGACCTCGATGGATCGCTTGTCCGTCCGATTAGGGTCAGCCCCGCCACCGCTGCAACCACTGAAACTGCGCCAGCAATGATGAACGCCCCAGAAAGCCCCGCCACATCGGCAACAGCGCCGGCGGTCGCTGGGCCTAAAAACATGCCGATCGCATATATTGCTTGAAACACTCCCATTGCGGTCGCCCGATCCTCACCAGATATCTCTCGGATACTCAACCCCATCAGTAAAGGATAAACGAGGCCTCGCCCAAACCCACTCGCGCCCTGTGCAACTGCTAGCAGTGGGATATTGTGGATCAGAGGGACAAGAAACATCGTCACCGCTATCACCAAAATCCCTGTAAAAACAGTGCGGTTTTCGCCCAAGCGAGCAGCAAAATGATGGTTCATTGGAGCGGTTAAGGTATAGGGCACCAAAGCCGCTACCCCAATGATCCCGAGTGCCAACTTGCTCGCACCCAGATTTGCTGCGTGAACCGGGATAAAGCCAAAGGTAGTCGCCCAAAATGTGTAGTGGTTGAGTGCTGTGATAGCGGCTATAAGCATCAACGCGGGATGTGTCATGATCCGCCATATCTGCTTGAATGTGGGCGGCTGGCGGTGGGTCCGATGCTCCTTGATAGGCACAGTTGCGACGAGCCCCATAGCTGCTAAAACCGCGCCGGCGTAGAATGTTGCGCCCATACCCCACATCTGCGCAATCTGACCGCCGGTCCCGTTGACGACAATCAGCGAGATGCCGTTGATAGCCGTAACAACGCCCATCGCCTTGGGACTCTGATCAGGTGGGAAGTAGCTGGCGAAAAGCACCGTGAATGCAACCCATGTGGCGGCGCTGATACCGAGTACACCACGGAAGGCGATAAGATACAAAGGTGTCGGTGCCATCGCAAGTCCCAGACACCCAACGAGGTTGAAGAAGTGTCCGGCATAAAGAAAAGGCAAGCGCCGTCCCAGCCGGTCCGACCAAACCCCCAACGGAATTCGTAGCCACATCTGTACGAACCCGTACGCCCCAACAACCAGACCTACAGTGGTGAACGAAGCACCTAACGACTGAGCGTATACCGATAGAATGGGTGAGTAGACATATAGCGCGCCCCAATAGAGGAACATGCTAACATAGTAGGCTCTGATGGTAGTCTTTTCGGGCAAATCCGGGGGTGCCCCCTCAACAGTGTTCATTAGGCACGTATTGTGGCGATCCTCTCCAATCTTTACAATTAAAACCGAAGGTGAACCAGCGATGTCCGTAATTCAATATCAGGCTTCTGCGAATTCCCATTGCTGACAGGAACAACACCGATAGTTGGAACAGATAGGGACCATCTTTTCTCACCGGGATTGAGATTAAGTAAGCCCATACCACCATCGGTGAAATAGCTTGTTGGCGTGTCGTAGCTCCGAGTAAAATAACTGCCCGCTGTCAATCCAACCACCCCGCCGAGCCCCATGAGAGACCAAAAACTCCGGTCTTCCGGGTCAATGTCAAGCAGAATATTCGCTCCCAAACCGTAGAGTGTGCCAACAACACCCCCAATATTAATGAGCCGGGCACGGGCACGGGTCATGTTCAGTTTCGTTGACCACACCGCCATGGTCGTCAGTCCAACATTGCCACCCATCATTGCACTGCTCAAAATAAAGTTGCTATTATCGCGACTCCTGTCACCAACAGCCATCGATCCACAGATCGCAAACCATGTTCCCCAGATCCCGCCGAGATTGATTAGTGTCGCATCGCCGGGGCTGATGTCTCTCCCTCCGACAATTTTGCTAGCCAGCGCCAATCCAATCGCACCGCCCGCCATACTCGCACCCACAGTGGCTTTGTCACCCGCATCGGCGAGACTTGCCGCTCCAATCGCCTGCCAGAAACCCCAAGTCCCACCGAGCGCGATCAGTGAAGCCTGTCCATCGCTCAGTTCGCTCTCCCGCGTAAGACTTAAAGAACCGAATAGTCCGCTCAAAGGTCCAACAATCATAACCAAGCCATAGGGAGCCGCCTCCTCTACATCCAGAAGTATCAATGTGCCAACGCCTACCCATGTCGTGAAGAGCGTACCAAAGCCGACCAAACTCGCCCTGCTCATACCACTAATCGGTTTGGGTTGCTGCAGCAAGATAGCAATCTCTTCCCTTTTATCCGTTGCCAATTGCCTATGCGGTGTCTCGGGATATGTGGCAATAATCCAACCCAGTCGTCTGAGGGCTTCATCATACTTCTCATCGACAACCTGCTGAACAGCACCCTCATAGATTAATCGTGCTTCCAGCGCCTGTAGGGAACGCAGATCTGCGTTCCCTATTGATTCAAGCTCACCCGCCCACAGCGGCTGTGAAAATAACAAAAGAAGGGCTACGATAGCAATCTTGAGGAGTTGGTTCGACATATTTGCAATCCTTCTATAGTGAATCATAAAAACAGATAGACACTTTCGCCCCCGTGTCCTGTCCCGATTCGTCAGGATGCGGTGCGGTTGGAAACCGCACCTACCGGGTTTATAGCCCGGATTTTTCTATCACCGGTAGGCGAGGTTAGGAAACCTCGCCTACCGGTGTGTCTAATTAATTCTAAAATCTACCATGAATGGGAAGCTCAGAGATTAAAATCGGATTGTGAGGAGGTTAGCGTGTATACCGCGAGAGCTCAACTGTAACTCATGAGGGGGTCGATCCCAGAGTGCCGAATCATTCCGTCGCCTCAACCTTTCACTCACTTCTGGGGGCGGAATATGGCGGGTGTGGTAGATGCCTGTAATAAGCCCAGCAATGCCCCCAACCATCAGGGTACCAAATGCCGCTGATTCACCAATATCGCTTTCAGCGATTATAATTACTACCCCGCTGGCAACGATAGTACCGATAATCCCTCCCAGATTAATCCAATGTCCCCGTGCCGGTGTAATGTCAACTTTTGACGCAAGCGATGCCATTGATACCACGCCCAAATTCCCTCCGATGAGCGTCCAAGCGAGCAATTCATCGCCATCCGGTATCCCGACAACCTTTGCTGCGGTCACAGATAGCCACGTGCCCCAAAGCGCACCATAATTGATGATCGCCATATCTCCCAAACTCGGATCAATTTTTCTTGTGATAATAGAGGTCGCCAAGATACTTGCCAGTCCACCGATCATTGCGCCGCCAATCAACGGCTTTTCGCCGTCATCTTCGGAGATCAGAATTGCCCAACCCCATCCCTGCCATGTCCCCCAAGAACCACTTGAGTTAATTAAAGCGGACTGTCCACGAGTCAATTTGGCGTTTCGCGTTATGACTAGAGAGGTCAAAAGCCCCGTCGGCGCACCTATCATCATACCCGCAGCGACAGTCTTTGCTCCATCGGTTTCATCAGCAAGTCTCGCCGTACCGATACCCAACCACGTCGAGTACAAGGTGCTGAACACCACCGTCCCAATTCGACCGCTCTGGTCAATTTTCTTGCGCCGGATGCTTGGTAGGTTCAGCTGTTCCAACCGTTGTCTCCGATTTTCGGCAAACCGCGCATAGACAGTGTTCGGGTATTTGTCGATGACATCATTGAGCCTATCATACGCCTCACTATAATCCCCCTCAACGATCAGCCTGAAAGCGGTCTCA
This sequence comes from Candidatus Poribacteria bacterium, assembly GCA_022826645.1. Lineage (GTDB taxonomy): Bacteria > Poribacteria > WGA-4E > WGA-4E > PCPOR2b > PCPOR2b. The sequence continues at coordinate 2,289 of JAJDUM010000119.1, read as the reverse complement.
TAGAGATGCGCTGCCGTGCCCACTTCAGTAGCCGCCGCAGTCAGCGGCGAAAATAGTACGCATACAAAAACCGTGATTAAGACCACTCTCATCTGTCTATGAACCATTACTTCATCCTTTTTGACTTTGTCTTACAATAACGCAAGTTGCGAGTGATGTGAAATGTCACGAAACGGAAAAATGGGGACTGAATTGGGTGCCTCACGGCTCGCAGTGGATTGACAAATCCACTGCACATATACGAATATGGCTTGGATATGTCTATCCAAGCCGAGCGGGTTCGATAACTAGTACACAGTCAGAGGGACCGTGTGGAACAGCAACTGGATTTCTGCTTATGACTAACTTGCGTCAAATTATCTTGAAGCCTTGATCCTTCCCCAGATCAAAGCCTGAGTTCCAGCTTGTTCGACGGCAACGGCATTTAACTTTAGCGGAAGTAAAACCGCTTCAACTTGGCGTCTTGTCATGCCCGGCGAGATCTCTGATCGGTAGAGAATTTCTATGCAGACTTTATCGATCTCTGCATAGGCTGTTGTGGCCGTCCATCCTTGGTAAAATATGCTTTCTTTATAAGTCCACGAATCTTTCATAAGCCCTAAGATCTGTGTGAGTTCTTCCCTAATCAGGTGGGAACGCTCTTCTTGAGTAATCCGATCCGTAGAAATCATGATCCGAGCCCGATAAATCTCGGATGATCCGTTCCACCATATCCAAAAGTACCCAAAATTCGTCGGTCTATAGTTTGGCTCGTATATCGTAAAATCGGATTCGGGAACAAAGTAGATCTCCACATCGGGTCGCCGCTCGTTAATCCTCAATTTTCTGCGACCGATAATTGCATTGATATCCTCTATAACACGGTTTAATGTCATCCGATCCTTGTCGGTGGGTGAACCGATAGCCTTAATCCTCACGTCACGAGTCCATTTTCTCACGACTGGACTTGCACGACCAAACTCCGATCCCATAGCAATTTCGAGGAAATAATCAATTTGATCTTGAGTGTAAAGTTCCTGTGAAACCAGTGGATTTGTTTGCCACGCCTCAGATGAAGTGCTGGCAAAAGCAAAAAAGCAGTACACGACCAAAACAAACCACCAACAGATGGCTTTCGTATTTTTTAAAATCCTCATAATTTCTGGCGTTTTTACGATTGTAACATACTCCTGATAGCAAATTATCTGGCATCAAAGCCATTTGAGCGTTATCTGTGTTTGGGTTCTGTTTTCCGGTACTATGATGCCTAACTTCTCATCTGAAGCAGCCCCGAAAGCGCGGAAAGGAATACAAGAAAAGACTCGCTGATCACGCTTTGTGCTCGCGAATAAACCGTCGCAAAATACTCATTGACAGACCGAGCAGATGCCAAGAATCTCGATCACTCTAGATTGAACCTGAAAGTCAAGTTTCTCGGCGGTGACAGTAATACACTTATCGATCGTGTGACTGACAAGCTCAGTTGCCTCGCCACACAATTTGCAGATGACAAACTGGCCTCGATGAGGTTCCTGTGGGAAGTCACACCCGATATAGGCGTTTAACGAGGCAATCCGATGAATCAAACCTTGCTCAAGCAGAAAGTCGAGGGCCCGGTAGATAGTTGGCGGTGCGGTTTTCCTGCCACGTTTTTGAAAGGTGTCAAGAATATCGTAGGCACCGATTGGCTTGTGGCTAGCGCACACGAGTTCAAAAACCTGTTTCCGTAGCTCGGTAAATCGCACGCCTCGTCCCTGACAGATCGCCAAAGCCTGTACCAATGCGTCTTTGACGCACTGAGAATGGTCATGGGTTGACTTGGGAAAGGTTTCAAATGTTGTGTTTTCCGCATCCGTAAAAGACATATCCCTAGCTCCTTATAAATGAAGGTGTATGTTATGACATAACGCCGTTTTTGTCAATGAATTCAAAACGCCTTCTCTTTAGTGGAAAAGAACGACAATGCCATCTTGTTTTCTTCGTTAAAGATTCGGTCAACTCCTCCTACCTAGAAGATTCCATTTCTGACTTGACTTCTGAATTTGTTATGTTATAATATAACATAGAATTTACGCAGCGCACTCATAAGTCCCCCTGATAAGTTAAAAATCCCGATGAATCGGGACTCTTACCTTCTGTCAGGGAAGTTGGGGGATTTAGGGGGTTAAAGATAACGCAAGTTGCTATTTGAATATCCATGGAATTTCCGTTAGAGTATTTGTTGCCTAAAACAAAACACTCAAACAGGAGAATCCCATGGACTTAGTAATTGTAGCATTTTATACGCTTTGTGACGATCTGTTAATTCAG
>JAJDUM010000014.1 GCA_022826645.1 Candidatus Poribacteria bacterium | reverse complement strand
CTGAATTAACAGATCGTCACAAAGCGTATAAAATGCTACAATTACTAAGTCCATGGGATTCTCCTGTTTGAGTGTTTTGTTTTAGGCAACAAATACTCTAACGGAAATTCCATGGATATTCAAATAGCAACTTGCGTTATGATAGAAAATCACTTTTTGGTCGTCTGTTTGTCCGCGATGACGGGCTTTTGAATGTCTGACATCTAATCTCGCAGATAAAATACTAACAACGTCCTCTAGGAGGATTGAAAATGCTTTACAGGCATTTTCTTTACATTGCGCTCTAAAAATTCCATACTATTTCCTCGTAGTGTGGTCTATCATTATCAGGACCCAAGCAAAGTTTGAAATGTCCTTTTTCGTTTTCCACGATGTATATTTCTTAAAAGAAATGATAACATATCTGGTAGACAGTATCAACGGAGTCAGAAGCACTTATCCTTGATGGAATACATATGTCGCCCCGCTGGGGCTAATGAAGAATAATATGTAACGCGTATACGTAAGGATAAACGGAACGCAGATCTGCGTTCCCTACGAATTGTTAAGCGTTGCTCCAGTCATATTCGTGGGCGACCTGTTGCCCTGTGCCGATTTCGTTGAGTTCGAGCAGGTTGCCGTCCGGATCGTAAAAGAAAAGCACATGCCATTCACCTTCACCGGCGAAACGGACGGGCGGCGAGACAAATTCGACGCCCGCTGCCTTCAACCGTTCGTAGGTGGCTGGGACATCTTCGACGCCGAAACAGATGTGTGCGCTCGGCACGTGGTTGACCGGGTAGCGTTGGACGGGGCTGGTGGGATTGAGCCATTGGATGAGATCCAGCGTGAAGCCGGGTCCTTCGTTTCGGGTGTGGCCATGGATGCCATCGGGCGCACGTAGCCGATATTCGCGCATGTGTACCTTGGGGATCGCAACCATTTCGGAGATTGGACCATCGTTGTGTTCTTCAGGCGAGACGACCTCCAGTCCAAGCAGGTCACGGTAGAAGTGCAGCGATTTTTCCAGATCGCTGACCATGATGGCGACATGATCGATTTTAATCGTGGCGTTCATAGGGGTTGTTCCTTTCTAATCTGTGTTTGGATTCCTTATTTTTAGACCTTACGCATTTCAGGGCGGGGCAAGATGCCCCGCCTACGGCTAGCTGCACAAGTCCTGATTTCTGATAGGTATGCAGAGGTGAATTTGAGTCTACAGATTCAACGGACTGACTAACACATCCGTGAAATTTTGATAGGAATTTTTGAAAAAGTGTTAAGTTTTGTTAAGTAATTGTGGATAACTCGCCGATTGAACCGCTAATTGCAGCGTTTGCCGGATTGTTGACAGTCGAGCGCGCAACACCCTCCAACAACTCAAATTATGCTATTTCGTGGTGTATCCGCCGTCGACGGTCATCACGGAGCCGGTGACATACGACGACTCATCGCTTGCCAAGAATAGGGCGGCGTAGGCGACCTCCATCGGTTCCGCGAAACGGCCGAAAAGATTCGCCTTGCGGTACGGTGCAAGATGTTCCTCTGGGATGTTTGCTGCCATGGGGGTGTTCATCGATCCGGGACAGATTGCGTTGACCCGGATACCCTCTTCCGCGTGGTCGCACGCCATGGCTCTGACCAGTCCGATGACGCCGTGCTTGGAGGCGTTATAAGATGCTTGGCTCGGCTGACCGACGAGCCCTGAGATGGACGAGATACAGATAATACTCCCGCCGCCCTGACGCCGCATCCGTGGGATGGCAGCCTTTGCGCACAGGAAGGTGCCCTTGAGATTTACCCCCAAGACATAGTCCCACTCCTCCTCGGTGGTGTCGGGGACATTCTTCTCAACCTGTACCCCGGCGTTATTGACCAAGACATCGACGCCGCCGTAGGACTCAACGGCTGCAGCAATCATACGTTCCGCATCGTCCCCGTTGGAGACATCCGCTCGGACAAAAATCGCGTCGCCTCCTTCTTTGCGGATAGCGTCCACCGTTTCCTCTCCAGCCTCTGTATTGATATCGGGAACGACGATCTTGGCGCCTTCGCGGCTGAATAGCAGCGCCATCGCCTGACCTAATCCCATGCCTGAGCCGGTGATAACGGCAACTTTGTCCTTTAGTCGTGACATCAGCTTCTACCTCCCCTCTGTTAAAAAAATATGTAGTTTGAATTTTGTTAAGTACGGGCGGGGAGGCCCCGCCCCTACGATTCCCGTTATGCTATTTCTTAACGCAAGTTGCTGGTGATGTGAAATGTCGCAAAGCGGAAGCATGAAAACGAAATCAAGCTCCTCACTGCTCGCAGTGGATTGACAAATCCACTGCACACATGCAAAGATGGCTCGGATATGCCTATCCGAGCCAAGCAGGTTTAGCAACTAGCAACTCAGGTTATTTCTTAACATGGATTAGAAATTCGGGAACGCCAGGGGCTGGTCGGTGAACACTTTTTCAGCCGTTACCGAAACGTCCTCGACAATTGGTTTGAAGCCCATCCCGTCCAGTATATCGCGTTGGATGTCAATCCCCGGCGCGACCTCCTTTAGTTCAACGCCGCGATCCGTCAGTTGGAAGGTCGCACGTTCGGTGACATACAACACCTCCTGCCCTGTCTCGCGGGCGTATCTGCCGCTGAAGGTGATCTGTTCGACATGATCGACAAACTTGGGGACTACACCTTCCTTAACGACACTGACGCTGCCATCCCGTATCTCTACTTCCGATTTCACGGCGAGTGTGCCGCAGAATACCACCTTCTTTGCGTTCTGGGAGATGTCGATGAAACCGCCGCAGCCGGGGATGCGGTTTCCAAACTTGCTGACGTTCACGTTGCCGTGTCCGTCGACCTGGGCGTGTGAGAGGAACGCGATGTCGATGCCGCCGCCCTGATATGAATCGAACTGGTACGGCTGATCCAAGATTACCATCGGATAGTACATCGCGCCGGAATCGAGGCCGCCTGCGGGGATGCCGCCCAAGCTGCCCTGCTCGATGCTGAGGGTGATCTGATCCTCTATTCCGCTCTCCTCGGCAATCATCCCGACGCCGAAAGGCATACCAAACCCAAGATTCACGACAGCGTTCGGACGTAGTTCCAACGCCGCCCGTTTGACGATAACCTTGCGTTCATCGAGCGAGAGCCGCCCCATGCTCAGGTCGCCTTCGCGCGCCTCCCCACACAACGCCGGATCGTAATCGATTTGGTAGGTCTGCTTTTGGTCCGGGGCAAGGACGAGCGCATCGACAAGCGTGCCGGGGATCTTGACCATGCGGGGGTCGATACCACGTTTCCCAACCATCCGCTTAACCTGTGCGATGACCTTCCCCCCGGAGTTCCGCGCCGCCTGTGCGTCCGAAAGCATCTCGAAATAGGCAGCCTCATCCTCCATTGAGATATTGCCATCGGGGTCGGCGGTGGTGCCGCGGATGAAGGCGACGTTCACGGGGAAGCTGTGGTACAGCAGGTATTCCTTGCCCCGCAGCGTAACCACTTCGACGAGATCTTCCGTCGCCCGTTCGTTGAGCTTACCGCCCTCGATTCGTGGGTCCGCGAATGTGTGCAAGCCGACATGGGTCACGTAGCCCGGCGCGCCGGCGGCGATACTCCGCATCAGGCAGGATAACGCGCCCTGTGGGAGGTTGTACGCCTCCGTTTTGTTTTCGATAGCGAGTTGTGCCATCGGGGGCGACATCCCCCAATGTCCGCCGATGTCTCGTTTAATTAGGCGTGGATCGGCGAGGTGTCCCAAGCCGAGTTCGCCCTGATCCCCCATGCCGCTGATATGGACGACGGTTAGGTCACGCGGTTGAAGCGTTGACCGGAATCGTTTCCCCAACGCCGCAATGAGTTTTTCGGGGATGGCGTGGCCTGCGCCACTACCCCCGATAACGAGGGTATCCCCACTTTGTACCATCTGGGCAGCTTCTTCTGCGGTGATAATCGGTTTTATCATTTGATGACTCCTGATAGTCAGGGTTGATGACGGTTAAAGACCAAGATTCTCCAACTATAGTGAATTCTAAAAACAGATAGCCACTTTCGCTCCCCATGTGTGGTAGGCGCTGTTTCTCCCGACAGATCGGGATCCCGAGAATCGGGGCGTGCAACGGCAACCGAGTTTTCGTAGGGGTTGGGTTCCCCAACCCTTACTGCGGGCGGGGAGACCCCGCCCCTACGATCATTCTTCTTGCGTTCCGCCCTGCGGATACACCTGTCGCCCCGCTGGGGCTTTAGGGTATTTGTTTATCCGTGTGCTATAAACATGTCGCCCCTCTGGGGCTAAATGGAGTGATGAACCAATGCTTTTCACGTTTCACGCATCACGTTATCAACAACTGCAAACCAGCACCATTGGTTATTATGCTTCCGCGCAGTGTATGATCGCAACCTCCCAAGGCTCGATGACGAGTTGAAATGCGCTATCTGTAATCGGTATATCGCGTTGCTCCAACAGGTCGTAAGCTTGATTGAGTTCCCATCTGGGACGTAAGGCGACGCACGCCTGCTGCGGTTCGAGATTGAAGGCGAATATCAGCCATCCGCCGCGCCGCGATTTGCGAACAATGGGCACCACCCCATCGCCTTCGACCGATACTGTGGGACGTACGCCAAATTCATCCGCCAGTCCAAGAACCAAGTCGGGTTGTCCCACATCCCCGAATCCCGCTGACAGGGTAAAGCCGAACCATCTGAAACGTCCATCGCTTGTCTGAACGGCTACGGTATCCCCATTCAGAGATGCGATTGACCGGGTGTCGTTGCGCAGTTCTAAAATGGCATACCCGCACGGCGTCTGAATCGTCGCACCCCCGTAGGGAGTGTCGATGATGTTCCGTCCGCATTCGATGTCGTACGGCGTAACCGCTGAGAAGTCTGCTACCCGCACACCGAACCGGTCGGCGAACCCTTCCGGTGGACGGTAACTGGACTGTCCATCGGCGGAATACATGCCGAAACTCCCCTCTGCCACGAAACGCGTCTCTGGGCTCTCCTGTAGCGTCCGTTCAATCCGTTCCTGTGTCTCGGCGTCCATTAGCGCGACGTTGGGCAGGAATAGGAGCCGGTATCCCGACCAGTCCATCCGCGGTGTAATCACCTCCGCGGAGATGCCGTGCCCCCAGAGTGTCCGGTACACGCCCCGCAGATCCGCCAAGAAACGGTCGGATTCGTTGTTGTAGCTGAAAAGTTCCTGTGATTCGGGATGATACACGATACCCACCTCGGCGCGTGGACATTCCAGAGGCAGGTGTTCCGCGAATTTCTCAATCTGTGCAATCGCACGCGTCACCCCATTGAAACGGGGGGTCGGCTCACCGTCCAGTGCGACCAAGTTATAGCCGGGCGACTCGAAACTGAGATATTCCGGTCGATATTGCCAGAACATTGTCCCCGCCGCACCGCACGCCAAGGTCATCCAGAGCAGCGTGGTCAGTTCTCGCGGATCGGATTGCTTTTTCCACGTGACCCCGCCCCTCGACATGCCTGCGTAGATCTCTTCGTTCCACCAACGCCCGTTGCGTCCGGCACTTCGCGACCAATCGAAGCTGAACGCTCGATCCGCAATCTGGTAGGGGTCATCCGACGTGAGCAGATTGTTAGACGACATCGACATCCCCCAGCTATCCACAATCCGCGCACACCGCTCATCCCAAGGACGTGGAGACCAGCCGCCGTGTGATCGCACCTCATGCCGGGGATCAATCGCCTCGACTTCGTCCACCATCCAACCCAGATGGTCCGCTAAGTTCTCGTAGTGGAATTCGCGATAGAGCAGCATCTCGACCACGTTTTGATCGGATCGGGGCGGTTCCACATCTTCCCAGCGGCGGTAACGGCGCGAGAAACGGGTGTTGAGCGAGTCCAGTGTGAACCGTTCGCGCAGCCAGCCCTTGTACCGGGCGATTGTGTTCTCGCAGTAGCACGGGTAGCCATCGCCGTCCCGGTGCCAGACCGATGCGAGGTTCGCTCCGTCCCAGAGCCCCCAGATCAGCAGGCTTGGACGGTCCTTGTACCGGTTGACGACATGGCGCAAGAGTCCACCGCCGTATTCGCGCCAAGCGGGATGGTCGTAGCAGTGGATCATCGCACCTTGGGGATACGCGGGCCCCGCATCGGGCTCGGCACGTTGGCCTCGATGATTGACGACCCGCATATCGGGATGCTCGCGGGTCAGCCACTCCGGACATGCACCGTGCGTTCCCAGCACGATGTCGAGCCAGACGGACAGTCCGTGTTTTTCTGCCAAATCGAACATGTAGTCGAAATCGTCCAGTTCGTAGATGCCGGGACGTGGCTCCATCCAGTTCCAGTAGGTAAAACTACGCACAACCCGGAAACCCGCCTCACTTAACCGGGCAAAGTCTGCGTCCCAGCAGTCCAGCTTGGGCGTGGGTGCACGATAGTACTCTACCCCGACGGGAAATGGGGTTTTTGGATGTGCAAGATGTTTTGTGGTGGGCATTTGGTTGCTCCTATATATAGCTGATGGAGAATCTGCTGGATTTGTCAATCCAGCAGGGGCGGTCGCTTATTTTTTAAGAATCTATCTTGATACTTGTGCTGTTGACGGGGCTGTGGACCTCTGCTATACTGAATCAGATCAACAGTTATGAACCAACGCGGACCACTGTTCCATCGAGGTGTTCGGACAGATGGATCCGGTATCACTTTTAGCACGCTACACTGTTCAGGAGGAGAAATTATGAAACTGATCCTCGTCGGCTGTGAATACGCCGGTAAGACAACGTTAGCCAATGAAATTGTAAAATGGATTGATGACACACTGGGCGGCGCTCGCGGCTTCCATGACCATTTTACCATCCCTGCTTCCGAATTAACAGAGGAAGATCAGAAACAGTTTATCGCGCTGAGTCCACGGCTCAAGGAGATGTTTCAGCGTTATATCATTGAATATCACCTTCAACCTGCGTTCTACAACGATCCGGACCACAACATGACCGGTTTTCATATCGAGGAGGCGGTCTATGCGCCGTTGTATTACGGCTACGGTGGCAAAGGTGAATATGCCGAGCGTACCACGATGGCACGGGCGGTGGAGAAAACGATTATGGAGGTAGCTCCCGACACGGTGCTTATCCTATTGACAGCTTCAGCCGAAGTTATCGCACAACGGATGCGCGAGAATCCACAGCCGCTCGGTGTCTTACAGGAGGAGGATATTGAATATGTTCTGCAACGGTTTGAGGAAGAGTACGCAGCCTCGCTGATCCGCAGAAAATTTATCCTTGATACCACGACGGCGACAGTGGAGGAGACGCTTGCCGAATTTGCAGCGCAGATTAAACATTACCTGACGGATACGGATCGCTTGCGGATGCTCGCCCATCAGGCGTTACAGGCGAAATGAATTGAAAGGGGGAAATCTATCCATGAAACGTGCGGTTTATGTAACCGTTGCGGTGATTTCTGCTCTCCTGTGCATCGCGGCGTGGGCGCAAAGGGATTACTCAAGGATTAAGATTAAAACCACTCACGTCGCCGGTAATATCTATATGTTGGAGGGGGCTGGCGGGAATATCGGTGTGTCGGCGGGACCGGACGGAACTCTGATTGTTGATGATCAATTCGCGCCATTGGCGGAAAAGATTCGGAACGCGCTCAGAGAACTGGGTGAGGGACCGTTAGAATTTCTGATTAATACCCACTTTCACGGGGATCACACCGGCGGCAACGCTATCTTTGGAAATGAGGCGCATATCGTCGCTCACGCCAATGTCCGGAAACGGCTACAGGTAGAAGATGCTTCCAAGGAAGCCTTGCCGGTTGTCACATTCGACGATTCGTTGTCTATCCACTTCAACGGTGAAGAGATCCGTGTTATCCACTTCCCAAACAGTCATACAGATGGGGACAGCGTCATTTTCTTTACCGGATCGAACGTCGTGCATATGGGAGATCTCTTTTTCTCCGGTCGATTTCCCTATGTTGATTTGAACAGTGGTGGGGATGTGGAGGGACTCATAGAGCATATTGAGAAGCTCTTAACCGAACTCCCGCCTGACGTGAAGTTAATCCCGGGACACGGTCCGCTTTCGGATATTGATGACCTCAAGACCTATCATCAGACGCTTGTCGCTACAACGGAGGTGGTTCGGGATCAGATAGAGGCAGGAAAGAGTTTGGAAGAAATTAAAGCGGCAGGATTTCCCAAAAAGTGGCGTTCTTGGGGAGCGGGTTTCATTTCGACGAGCCGATGGATTGAAATTGTCCACCAGAGTCTGGCGAAAGTAGGGGACCTTTGATAAACAGGACTTACGCAGCCAACCGTAGGCGGGGCATCTTGCCCCGCACCACCTATGCTGAAATGGGTTAGTCTGTAGGCGGGGCATCCCCGATGAATCGGGATCCAAAGCGACTTGCTCCGTCCTGAAATGCGTAAGTCCTGCATATAACTCTGTAGTAGTTCTACAGGTTGTAGCCTCGCTCGTTGTGCAGAGCAAGGTCTAAACCTTCCTGCTCATCGTTGTACTTGACGCGTAAACCAACGACCCTGTCAACAACTTTGAGAATGATGAAGGAACCGATTCCGCTCCACAGTATGGTCACAACAAGACTGATAAACTGACTGCCAAGCTGTGCGCCGATACTCTTATCCATTCCCATCCCACCTAATCCTTCTGCAGCGAATATACCGGTTAACAAACAACCAACGATACCACCGATGCCGTGTACGCCGAAAGCATCAAGCGAATCGTCGTATCCGAGGCTATGCTTGAGGCTAGTAGCTCCCCAGAAGCAGATTGCGCCTGACGCGAATCCGATAACCAACGCGCCGCCCGGTCCAACGCTACCGGAAGCTGGGGTAATTGCTACAAGCCCTGCAACTGCGCCGGTGACAATGCCGAGGACACTCGGTTTCTTGTACCTAATCCACTCAATAAACATCCAAACCACAGCGGCTGTACCGGTGGAGATTTGTGTGACTAACATCGCCATCCCTGCTGTGCCATCGGCGGCCAACGCGCTACCAGCATTGAAACCGAACCAGCCGACCCAGAGCATGGAGGCACCAATGACTGTCAGGGTCAGGTTGTGAGGTGGCATCGGGGTCTCAGGATAGCCGAGGCGTTTGCCAACCATTAGGGCGGCAACAAGTGCTGCAATACCTGCGTTGACGTGCACCACAGTTCCGCCCGCGAAATCGAGCGCGCCCAAAATATCGCCAAAGTATGAGCCATCTCCTGCCCACGCCATGTGGCAGATCGGGGCGTACACGATTATAGACCAGATTCCCATGAACCAGAGCATGGCAGAGAATTTCATTCGTTCGGCGAAGGCGCCTGCGATAAGTGCCGGTGTGATGATCGCGAAGGTCATCTGGAAGCAGATAAACACTGTTTCCGGGATAGTGCCTGACAAACTATCCGCATTCACACCTTTCAGGAAAACCTTGCCCAGTCCACCGAAGAAGGAATGGGCATTGGTCATTTTCATACTCATGCCGGTAGTATCGAAGGCGATACTGTAACCTATCACAATCCATATAATGGTAATCAGCCCGGTCAGCGCAAAACACTGCATCAATAGCGACAGGACATTCTTGACACGCACCAGTCCGCCATAGAATAGGGCAAGACCGGGAATGGTCATGAACAGAACCAGCGCTGTTGCTGTGAGCAGCCAAGCGGTATCACCCGAATCGAGCGCGTCTTCAGCGAGAGCAAGGTTCGGAAGTGCTAAGAACATCAGTACCAACAGCATTCCCAAAGCACTGCTGGCCTTACCGCGGCTTAGAAACCTTATAAGTTTTTCTCTATGCTTCTGAAACCTAAACACATTCTGTGGTTGTTGGTGCATTTTGACCTCCATCTGGGTTTAGACAATCGTTACCTGTCCCAACAAGTCGTCCGATAAATTCCCGATTGCATCGGGACAGGCGAGATCAGGGGCGACAGGCGGGGTTTTGCTACGCTCAATTTGGAAATTGTTTCAAATTCCTCGTTAGGCAGTATAACACCATCGAATTCAAAAGTAAACAGAATTTTTTCGATTTTATGTGATTTGAGGATAGGTTCTTTTTCTACGGGACGGGTAGGGTGCCCACCAAAACGTAGGAGTCTATCCTCTCAACGAAAGGTAGCCCGATCCCTTGACCCCAACTTGTCCCAACTGGAGATGTAGATTCATGAGTGTAACATCTATTCCTACGCTATATGTATTCTGCTCATGCTCTGGGTAGTAGAAACTGAATAAATGTCCCGGCATCGTCAAAAATTCGACCACTTCGTCGATACGCGCCGGATGAAGTTGGTAGGTAGAGATCAGGGTTTGCTCATCAAGTGTTTCCAAGTATTTACGGTATGTGTCGAATCCTTGAGGGTTCCGTTTGACAGACCGCGTATCAATGCGTCCCATAGCACATAGGCGTTTGGCTACAAGCTGTAGGAAAGCCGCTTCACCACCGGAGATGAGGGGGACATGCACATCCGCGTATTGGGTTGTTCGTGTATGACGCGAATCAACGACAATAATCCGCGTACTCCGCTCTTCTGACCGGCGGCGCTGGATCATGTGAAAAAGAATAGGATGATTCTCCGCCATGTCTGCACCAATAATGAGCAGAATGTTTGCATGTTGGATATCTTCAGAAGCAGTCATGGGTTCATCTGTTCCAAAGGGTTTAATGTGATCCCGGATTGACCTCGACCGTTCAATTTTTGCGGCGCATGCCTTGTAGGAGGGCTGCCGGGAGTAGGGGTCAAATTGGGATAAGGTCAGCTTATTGGTCTCCTCATAGTGCATTGGGATAAAAATCTGTCCCTGCTGAACTTGATAAGTGATATACGCGCGTGCCTGAATCTCTCCCCTCCGAGAAATAAGACTGACCAATTCATTGGGGCCAATCCCTAATTTTCGTGCGTCCTCCCCGTTGATTTCGACATAAATCTCCTCCGGGTAGAGTTTGCGAAGGACAGAAGATTTGCATGTCCGTGTCTGTGTATGCCATTGGGCTGTGGTGCCCCGACCAGTTAGCAACCAGAATGGATATTCGGCATCGGGTGCCTCAAGGGACTGACGTGGCTCTTCAAATAGGAATTTTGCTTTGCCATTAGGATGGTAGTAGTGACCGTCAGAAAACAATCGGCGTTCATTTCCGTTTAACGATGTACCTTCCTTAAAGGGCCATTGAATACCACCCGAATTGTCTAACATTTGGTAGTCTCTGATACCGGTGATGTCACAAGGTTGACCTTTGGACACTTTTTTGAGGATACCGAAGACCGCCTCCGGCGTTTCCCAATCTCTGAATAGTTCGGTGCAGCCCCAGTAATGGCCAATTAACTTAAAGATGTTAAAATCGGAGAGCGCAATGCCGGGGGCTTGAGCAACTTTTTTGATTAAGCCGATGCGGCGTTCCGAGTTGATGAAAGTCCCTTCTTTTTCGCCCCATGCCGCAGCGGGCAACACCAGATCCGCCCTTTGAGCGGATTCTGTCGTATGATACATGTCCTGAACGACGAGAAAATCGAGCTGCTGAATGATTTTGTTAAAACGACCCTGATTAATCCAAGAGTGGGAGGAATTGGTGGCAATAATCCATAGTCCCTTAATCTGGCTACTAGTAATGCCATCAATAATCTGGTCATAAGCCCAACTATTTTCCTGTGGTATTTGGGACACATCAATACCGAGAATATCGGAAACCTTTTGGCGGTGCTGTGGATTGGTAAAGTCGTGACCGCCGAGGAGATTGGTTGTGTTACTGAAAAGCCTTGACCCCATCGCGTTGCATTGACCTGTGATCGAGTTTGCGCCGGTGCCGGGTCGTCCGATGTTGCCGGTCATCAGGGCGAGATTGATAATCGACTGAGCGACACGAACGCCTTCATAACTCTGATTCACACCCATTGTCCACCAGAAGGAAACACGCTCTCCTTGGGCAATCGTGTCCGCGAGGTGATGGAGGCGAGAGACCTCAATCCCCGTTTTTGAACTGACGAACTCCGGCGTATAGGATGTGACATGTTCAGCAAAGTCGTTGAAGTCGGTAGTGTGCTTCTCAATATATGTTTTGTCGATGTCGCCACCTTCGATGAGAATGTGAGCGAGCCCGTAAAAAAGATAGATATCTGACTTCGGACGAATCGGGTAGTGCTGGGTAGCAGCCATCGCTGTTTCTGTGGCGCGTGGGTCGATCACAGCGATCTCTGGGTCGTTTTTGTTCATCATGACACGTTCCCACATGATCGGGTGCGCCACGCAGAGGTTTGAGCCAATAAGAACAATGACATCGGACTCTTCAAAATCCTTGTAGGTATACGGTGGTGCGTCAAAGCCGAAGGATTGTTTGTACGAAACAACAGAAGTTGCCATACATTGCCGCGTATTGCCATCCCCGTGTAGGATACCCATGCCGAATTTAGCCAGCGCGCCAAGGTAAGCCATCTCCTCCATCGGTATCTGACCGGTACTCAGAAAAGCGACGGAAGAACTCCCGTATTTCTCTTGGATGGCTTTGAAACGTGCTGTGAAGGTGGATAGTGCGGTGTGCCAATCCACAGGTTCCAGTTTATCGTGAGAATTGCGTAACAGTGGGGTGGTCGCGCGATCTGGGGATTTCAACGGAGTCAGTGCTTCCCAGCCCTTGGGACATGCCATGCCTAAGTTCACCGGGTATTCTGTGGTGGGGGTGATATTAACCGCCTGACCATCTTTCAGATGGATATCCAAGGAGCAACCGGTCGAACAGAAGCCACAGATTGCTCGTGTTGTGGCATCCGGTTTCAGCAGTTGGGGGACTTTGCCAAGACCGTATTTTCCAGGCTCCAAGCGCCGGTCACGAGTCAGTTTTCCGTCCGATTGATAAAAGATCGAACTGATTTTTTCTTTGAGAATCTGTGACTGTTTATCTTTCATATCTAAAAATCCCCCGGCATCTTAAGGCTGACAGCGGTGGTAAAGAAAAGATACCGCTCGCAAAACTCTCCAATGAGTGTCAACGAGAAGGTCACAATGCTTAACCCGATGAGCAGAACCGTATCGGATGAGTTGGGGTCTATGTTATGTGAGGCGTAATAGACAAGCAGGGGTAGAAGTAAGCCGCCTAACCCGCCGGTGAGAAAGCGAAGCAGCGTTACCCGATTAAGTTTTCCGACCATCAACAGCGCAGCACGCTTAAATATGGAGTAGGAATGGTCTTTTAGATAGCGGAAGATTGACGCTTCCCAAAGCATCTTCAGTGCAGATATGACTGTTAATCCGAGGCACAGCGGACCGATGGAAAACAGAAATATTTCCTTTCGTCCAGCTGAATCGATGAACAGAACGCTTACGGTTGAGGTGATCAGCGTGGTTGAGAGTCCGAGGATAGCAACCGTTGTGAAGAACTTGAACCCGCTTATGAATTCTCTCCACAATTCCTTTCGGCAGTCTGCATAGACCAAAACGGAAAACACGACACCCAACATCCCACTCATTATCACCCCAAAACCGAGCATAAAATGGGTATCTTCCATACCTCCAATCCAGAACGAGGCGGCATAAAGCACAGCAAGGATGGCGAAAAGACCAAAGACAAGGACTTCCCGACTCAACCACGATTTTTTCAAACCGACAACGACGCGAAAGGCGTAGAGCGGTCGTCCCAAATGAAACACGCTCGCTCCGAGTGCCAACAGGCCGGAACATAGCGCGACGACGGAACGTATTGGGTTCAGGTAAGGTGCTACAGGGTTATTTAGAAATGTATTCAGCAACATATCCACGCAAAACGCCCCGACGGATAACTGAGTGAGCACTAGCATAATAATGAGCGGTGGATGGGCGTGTTGGGGATTGAGGTGATGGTAGTCGCTCGGTAACATGTTTCTGGGAGCGACTTGGCGTGACTTATAGGTTGTTGTTGGCAGCGTATAGTCAGAAGCCGGTGCCCCCGGAACCAGTGCCGTCGCTTGACTCTCTTCGAGGATCTTTTCTTTATCCACCACCTTAATAGCGAGGGCTTGGGTTGGACATGCCTGCACACACGCCGGCGCTTCGCCTTCGCTCAGCCGGTCAGCACACATATCGCATTTTCGGACAATTCCGGCTGCCTTGTCGTACTGGGGAACTTCGTAGGGGCATTTTAGTGTGCAATAGACGCAACCGATACACTGGTCATCAAGATGTTTGACTATGCCTGTGATCTCATCTTTTTCATAGGCGTTGACAGGGCAGCCGTGCATGCACGCAGGCTCCGCACAATGATGGCAGGCGGTAGTTACATGTTGCTGAACCGGTTTTTCTTCGGTACCACCAAGAAGTTGTCCTACGGAACGCCATGTTTCATTTTCATCCAGACCGTTGAGACTGTGACATGCTGTTACGCAAGCCTTGCAGCCGCTACACCGATCTAAGTCTACTTCAAAGGCGTACTGCTGACCCTGTTTCGGCTGAGACAGCGGCATTAAATCCCTATAGTATTTTTGCTGGAGAGGGAGTTGGTGATTTTCGTGCTGCTGGGCGTATTTTTCGATCGCAGTAATTTCCCGTTGCTCCGCCAACGCGCTAACTACGAGTTGTTGTAGTTCAAACTCGGTTGTTTTTTTCGGAGTTTCCACTTGATGTCTCCTATGCACTCAGATGGGTACTGTTTACTACGATAGCGCACAAGCGGCTTTCCTGTAGCAGCCTCCAAAAGTCGACCGCTTGTACTCCATTGTCAGATAAATGTAGCACAAACTATATAAGGTTTCAGAACATAAATCGGTAATTCTCTATGTTCCCCAGGCCCGGTAGGTGCGGTTTGTAACCCTGGTCTCGATTTATCGGACCGCACCGGGCATCGCAATGAAGGTGCTTATCATCATTTATTTGACAGAGCAGTACTCCATTGAGAATTTCAAACTGCGGTTTCTTCCTTTAGCCTTGCCCGGTCGGCGAGCGCGGCTTCAAATGCCTTTTTCTCAGCCGCTTGAACTGCGGGCGAGAATCGGACTAACACGCTACAGAATGCTGCGAGCGTAACCATAACCCCAAGGTATAGCAGTCCCTGTTGCGTTGTGATGCGCTCCGCACGGAAAAGGAAACCTGCTGCGACCGCTCCTGCGTTTCCCCCTGCGCCAACGAGTCCGGCTACCGCGCCTAAAGCCTTTTTGTTGATGAAAGGCACAATACCGTAAGTCGCGCCTTCGGACATCTGCACGAAGAAGCTGAAGACAATCATTGTGGCAACAGCGGCAGCCAAAACTCCCATCTGGGAGAAGAGTATAAGTGCGAGACCCTCGCCGAGGAGGGCGACGAATAGGAATAAAACACGCCCCCTCAACCCTATTTTTTTTGCGAACCGATCGGAAAACATACCGCCCATGGTACGGGCGAAAATGTTCATCAAGCCAAACAGTCCGGCAATCAGTCCCGCTGTTTTTACGTCTAAGCCGAATCGGTCATGATAGTAAAGCGCCGCGATATTGTTAATCGTCAACTCAACGCCGAAGCAGACAGCATAGATGATAAACAACGCCCAGACGCGGTAATCTTTAATTGCGAGGGTGAATGACTCGATGCCTTTTCTTTGGGTCACAGGGAGTTCGCCCCGCGTGCGTAGCTCTTTGTAATCGCCATCTGGCGCATCGCGTGTGACGAAATAGTAGGCAATGCCGGTCAGAAACAGTGCTGCACCGGGCACAATCATTGCCAAACGCCAACCGAGAAATTTATCGACGCCCAAAGTGAGGAGTGCGGTAAAAATCAACGGCATGACCATCTGCGTCACACCACCACCTAAATTCCCCCAACCAGCTGTTGTTGCATTTGCTGTGCCAATGACATTGGGGGCAAACATCACAGAGGTATGATACTGCGTAATGACGAATGACGCACCAATCGCACCAATCGCCAATCTGAAAAGCAGGAAACTTTCGTAACTCTTGGCGAGTCCAATCCCCATCACAGGGAGTGAGCCGATAAGCAACAGCCATGTGTACGCCCGCCTTGAACCGATCCGGTCACAGAGAGGACCGATAAGAATCCGCACGAGCACGGTAATCGCGACTGAAGCGATGATGGTATTACCGATTTGGGCTTTGGTCAGCATCAGGTCTTCTCGGATGATTGCCATTAGGGGCGCGATTCCGAACCAACCGAAAAAAGCTAAGAAAAATGCACCCCATGTCATGTGAAAGGTGCGCATCTGTACCGTTTTCAAACTGAATAGATTAATTCGTGTTGCCTTGTTGTTGACTTCCATTAGGTATATTCCTTCCAATTTGAGCTTTTATAGTCGAAGCAGTGCTAGGAATTCAATATATCGGATTCAGAAACATTCACACCCGCTCGCTCCCCGATATAATCCAGCTGTCCATCAGGACGCTCCATCCGCAAGTAAGGCGTGATTGGGGCTTTCGCTGCCCCTTTCTCAGGCCCTCTGGGCAACGCGCCGATATTGCAGAAGTTTTCGGTTGACAAAGTCGCATCGAGTTCATCTTGGGGTGGAAGTTCAAGGTAGACATCGTTGTCTTTGACTTTTACCGGGAAGGTGAGAACTTCGTAGTCCTCGCCGCTCAGACATGATCCCGATTTGAGGCAGAACGTCTTTTTGTGCAGTGGGCAGGCGATTTTCGGCGTACCCTGCGCATCACCGATGATGCCGCGAGACAGAACAAACGCCTTCTTGTGCGGACACATATTTTGCGTTGCGTACCACTCGCCACGAGAGGAGAAATTGAACACGGCAATCTGTGTGCTTCCATATTTGATTGCTGCACCGCCGTCGTAGGGGAAGTCAGAAACGCTCCCAACTTTGATCCACTGTTTGTCTGGAGATTCGCGCAACGCTTTCAACTTTGCGGTCGAGGGTAAGGTTACATCTTCGATTGGAATGAGGTCCTTTTCCCAATACTTTGGGCGTTGTTGTCCACGCTCCGAGACAAACTCGATGCCGGTTTCAGTCTCATCGGTGTTGATGAATTGTCGGAACTTATTCCGAATGTCCGGATTCATGACCACCTCTCTCCATTCACATTTGTAGGTGTCAACGAGATGCTCCATCCGTCTCTCCAATTCATCGCAGATATCAAGTTTGTCGTGGACAATTACGTCGCGAAGGTAATCAATGCCTCCCTCCATCTTTTCTAGCCAGACGGAGGTTCGCGTGAGCTTGTCGGCGGTCATGATGTAGAACATGATAAAGCAGTCGAGGTACTTAATGGCTGTCTCCTCATCAATGTCGCTTGCGAGTAGATCGGCGTGTCGCGGATTGGAACCACCGTTCCCGCAGACATAGAGGTTATAGCCCTGTTCGGTCGCGATCAATCCGAAATCCTTGCCCTGTGCTTCAGCGCATTCTCGGATGCAACCGGAAACAGCGGCTTTCATCTTATGCGGTGAACGAATGCCACGGTAGCGTTCTTCGACCTGAATGGCGAACTTCACCGAGTCTTGGACAGCGTAGCGACACCATGTTGTACCGACACAACTCTTGACGGTCCGCAACGCCTTTCCGTAGGCGTGACCGCTCTCGAAGCCCGCGTTGACCAGTTCTTCCCAAATGTCGGGCAGTTGGTGCAACTGTGCGCCGAACATGTCGATGCGTTGTCCGCCGGTAATCTTCGTGTAGAGCTCATATTTCTTAGCGATGGAACCAAGTGCGATGAGTTTATCGGGTGTAATTTCGCCGCCGGGGACGCGTGGAATGATAGAATAAAGACCACCACGCTGCATGTTCGCCAAGAAACGGTCATTGGTGTCCTGCAATGTTTGATGTTTGTCAAACATGATGTTTTCGTTCCACAGGCTCGCTAGCATCGATGTGACGGCCGGTTTGCAGATTTCACAGCCGTTGCCATGTCCATACTCGGTGATGAGGCTGTCGAAAGTTTTGATCTCCTTAACTTTGATAATATCGAATAGTTCCTGACGGGTGTAGGGGAAGTGTTCGCACAGATCCGTATTGATTTCTAATCCCGCTGCTTCCAATTCCTGTTTGAGTAGGTCAGTCACAAGCGGTACGCAGCCACCGCAGCCCGTGCCCGCTTTCGTAAAGGTCTTTACTTCCCCGGCAGTTGTAAATTCATTATCACGAATCGCACAGCAGATATTGCCCTTGCTGACGTTGTTACACTGACAGACCTGTGCTTCATCGGGCATCTCCGTGGCGGACACGACCACACCGCCGCCGCTTGAACCGAGCACCAACGCCCCCGGTTCTGCTGTCAATTCGGTCTCATTCTTTGAAAGCATCATGAGGCTCCCGTAATCGGAAGCGTCACCAACCAAGATGCCGCCGACCAACTTTTTCCCGTCTGGGGTAAAGAGAAGTTTTTTGTAGATACCGCCGAAGGGATCTTCGTAGGTGAGTGGTTTGGCGGTGGATTCATCTGCGGTATAGTCCCCGAAACTCGCCACATCAACGCCCATAAGCTTGAGTTTTGTTGAGAGATCGGCGCCGGTAAAGGTTCGTGCCCCATCGCCGGTCAGGCGCGCGGCGAGGATTTCTGCCATTTCGTACCCCGGTGCGACGAGACCGTAAATCATCCCGCCGTGCAAGGCGACTTCACCGATAGCGTAGATGTCCGAGTCGTCGGTCTGCAAACAATCATTTATGACGACGCCACCCCGTTCGTGGACTTCGATCCCGCACTCGCGCGCAAGTTCATCGCGGGGGCGGATGCCGGCAGAGACAATGACCATTCCAACATCAATCGTTTCACCGCTGTTGAATACCATGCCCTCAACTTTACTGTTACCGATAATCTCTTTGGTCGCTGTCTCGACATGGACATGAACGCCGAGTTCCTCAATTTTCTTGATGAGAAGATTGGATCCAGCTTCATCCACCTGTCGAGGCATCAAACCGGGCATGAATTCGACAACATGTGTTTTGAGACCAAGGTCGTAGGCAGCTTTTGCCGCTTCCAAGCCGAGCAATCCTCCACCAATAACGGCTGCCGCTTCGACTCTCTGTGCATAGTCGAGAATTCCTTGAAGATCCTCAATGGTCCTGTAGACGAAGACACCGTCTTTATCGACACCCGGGATGGGTGGCACAAAAGGATAGGAGCCGGTCGCAAGTACGACGATGTCGTAGGGAATTTCCTTCCCGTTTTCTGATCGGACAACTCGCAGCTCGCGGTCGATGGCGGTTGCTTTATCACCCACATGGAGCGAAATGTCTTGCGCTTCGTACCACTGGGTGTTTGTGAGCATCAGTTGTTCCGGGTCACGGTTCGCAAAGAATTGGGTGAGACCGACGCGGTCGTAAGCTGCACGAGGTTCTTCACAGAACGTCACAATCTGAAACTTCCGATCAACATCAAACTGGACTAACTTCTCACAGAACCGATGTCCGACCATACCGTTTCCGATAACAACAACTGTGTTCGGGTCGCTCGTTTTTCTGGTAAAATTTGAATCTTTCATGTTCTGTAGGATCCTTCTCCAAAAAAAAGGCGTCCATTCGTGATCGGTTTTGGTCACAAATGGACGCCTTTGTCCGTTACCCCGCCATCTTTGGCTTGGAATCTCGATTTTTTATTTTTACTTCATCTCGGCGGATCGGTTCGCCATTGAACGATTACGCCTATCTGTTTTTCAATACTTCTGTGATTGAAAGTACATCTTGGGCAACCTCTGCCAGACGTTTCTTCTGGTCCATTGCCATTTTCTGCAACAACCGATACGCTTCCGCTTCCGTACAGGCCCGCTGTTCCATAACGACTCCCTTAGCTCGTTCAATAACCTTGCGTTCGGCGAGGCTCGTTTTGGTTTTTTCTAGCTCTTGTGCCAACGCTTGAAACTCACGAAAACGAGCGATGGCAGCTTCGATGATTGGCTGGATACGTTCGGGACTGAGGCCATTGACCACATAGGCGGAAACTCCTGCTTGAGTCGCTGCATGAATGCTTTCTGAGCGGTTGTCCCGTGTAAACATAACGATTGGCACCGACTGCTTTTGACTAATTGTTGCAACATCGGTCAGCATATTCTGCTTTGGGACGTCTGTGCCAATAAGGATGACATCGGGTTTCACCGTTTCTGCCTGTGGAAGCAAATCTATGACTGGTGCGGTGCGCGCTGCTACGGTGTACTTGCTTGCTTCCAGTGCCTGAACTAGCATGTTCGCTCGCTCTGTATCGTCATCAAAAATTAGGATACGTGATAGAGAAGTCGTGTTGCTCATCCTCAAACCTTCTATCTTGTCCATTTTAAGCAACAGTTTAGGTAAAAAAAGCGCCCATCTGTAGGAGCATGCCCCTATCAAATGGACGCCTTTGTCCACAAGGAGGAACTAATGAATTATTGTATCTCTGTAGGCGTTCAGATGTAGAGCTTTTACCTGAACGCCTATCCGTTTTCTAATTAATAGAAGAGATTGTAAAATCTGGGTACGCACTGGAACCGTGCTCGACGTAGTCCAGTCCTTCCAACTCTTCTTCTTCGCTAGCACGCAACCCAACGATGGTTTTGATACCGTAAAACAGGATAAAACCTGCTACCATACACCATGCAAAAACGGCAACAACACCGATGAACTGGGCACCGAGGAACTTGAATGCTGCGCCTTTATCCGCTGCGTAGAAGATGCCTTGCTCGCTATGGAAGAACCCAAGCAAGAGCGTCCCCAGAGCGCCGCAAACGCCGTGCACAGAGATCGCGCCAACTGGATCGTCAATTCTGAGTTTTTCAATTATCAGGACCGAAAAGACGACCACAACACCTGCGATTGCGCCAATAATTACTGCTGCCACCGGTGTAACAAACGCACACGGGGCAGTAATAGCAACGAGTCCGGCAAGTGCGCCGTTGAGTGCCATACCAGCATCGGGCTTCTTGAGTTTGAACCAGGCAGTTATCATGGCTAGAATTGCGCCTGCTGCGGCAGCAAGGTTTGTCGTTACGGCGATTAATGCAATGGGTTTTGCATCTGCTGCCATCTGGCTACCCGGATTAAATCCGAACCACCCAAGCCATAGGATAAACACACCGAGTGCTGCCAGCGGCAGGTTATGTCCGGGGATTGGACGGGGGTTCCCATTTGCGTCATATTTGCCGGTACGAGCACCGAGTACGATTGCGCCTGCTAAAGCGAGCCAGCCACCCGTTGAGTGGACAACCGTTGAGCCTGCAAAATCCAACATTCCCAGACTCGACAACCAACCGCCTCCCCAGATCCAGTGTCCGACGATTGGATAGATTAAACCGGTGATGAAAACACTATAAATCAGATAACTTCTGAACTTTGTGCGTTCAGCCATTGCACCAGAGACAATCGTCGCTGCGGTGGCGGCGAAGACCAGTTGGAACAACCATGCAGCGAGTGTTGGGACGGAACTCCACTCCAGTGAGCTGAACCCTTTCGTCTCCCCTGAGACGAACCACCCACTCAATCCCATGAAGCCGTTACCATCGCCAAACATAATTGCGAAGCCAATCGCCCAGTAAGCGATAGCCCCCATTGAGAAATCCATTAGGTTTTTCATCAGGATATTGACGGCGTTTTTCGCACGGGTAAATCCCGCTTCGACCATAGAGAAGCCCGCCTGCATAAAGAAAACCAGAAAGGCGGCAATCAATACCCAGATGGTGTCAGCGATATATTTTGAGGTTTCGATTTTTTCACCCTCGACGAAGCCGTCTAAGGCGAACACGTTTGTACCCAGACATAGCGTCAAGATCAGAACAATTCCTGCAATCCCGTAATTGTTCAGAAAGCTTTTTTTCATTTTTGTCTCCTTAGTAAGTGGGGACCTTCGTGGGCAAATTGTGAGTTACCCGTAAAGCGGAAGAAAGATTGGCGAAAGGTTGTAGGTGCTTAGATTGTTTATCTTTCCGATGCCAAGAATCAAATTCTTTTGCTAATGTAGGCAAAAAAGATGCCAGCAGTTAATGGGGGAGTCTTTTGCAGCGGGGGAAACGACCGAAAGACAGCAGCAGTGGGCTGATAGCCGAATCTTTTGAGATTATTGGCTGCGCTATATTCATCGCAGAAAGGTGATATAATTTTCAGCAATCTGCTGAAATTTTAGGCAGCGAATCACCTAAATTTCAGGCAAGCAGGATATACGGCATCCTCATTCTCGGTCGCTTTATCTTGGCTTTACATTTTACAAAGGCTTTAGGTATAATTTAATAATACAGTTGGTTCATTAGTTCATTGGTTCATTGGCTGTGAGTGTTGGGGTTCACTCTCTCTATCTATAAGGCGATGTTGTTGAAATGCGGAACATTTATTGTTGTTGATAGGGGCTCGATTTTAACCGTTCAACCCAACCTACGATACTACATCGTTCATGGGTTCATTCGTTCATAGCACCATGATGAACAAACGAGACGATTTCGTTTTCCGATTGTCACGTTTCACGCATCACGTTTCACTCTAGGAGGAATCATGAGTCAGCTGGTAAAAGTTGGTTTTGTCGGAACAGGTGGCATCGCAAATGGCCATCTCCGTAACCTCGCGGATATGGAAAATGTGCGTATCGCAGCCCTTTGTGACGTTGATCAAGCACGTGTGAACGCAGCAGTCGAAACCTACGGTGGGCAGCCATACACGGATTATCGGGAGATGTTTGATGGGGCGGATCTGGATGCTGTCTATTTCTGTCTACCTCCCTTTGCCCACTCCGACGCGGAGATAGTTGCAGCGGAGAGGGGGTTACACCTGTTTGTGCAGAAGCCGGTTGTGCTGGAACTTGAGACCGGGATCCGCATTTTGGAAGCAGTTAAACAGTCGGGCGTGATTTCCTGTGTCGGCTATCAAGGGCGGTATATGAATGTTGCGAACGCTGTGCGTGAGTTCCTCGCAGATAAGGCAATCGGTATGATTGCGTCTCATCGTTGGGGAGGTGTCCCTGGAGGCCCAAGCCATTGGTGGTGTGTGATGGACAAATCGGGCGGGATGCTGCATGAACAGGCGACCCACCAACTCGACATGATTCGGTACATCGCCGGTGAGATCGTCGAGGTCTATAAAATTGATGCGATGAAGGTCAATGTCGATCAGGAAAACCATACGATTCCCGATGCGGAGGTGGTCACGCTTCAGTTTGAGAGCGGGACAGTTGGCTATATTTCGACCAGTTCTGCGTTAGTTAATGGTGGAGGGAGTACGCGCATCGACTTTATCGTTGAGGGGCACTATACGCTTCAGCTTGGTTGGGGTGATGTGCGGATTGTGCCCGAAGACGCAGCGACGATTGAGGTCCCCGATGGACAACCCCTTTCGATTGATGAGGCATTTATCGGTGCAATTCAGACCGGGGATAGGTCGCTTATCCGGTCGTCCTATGCGGATGGGTTGAAATCCGCGGCGGTATCAATTGCTGCGAACCAATCATCCCGTGAGGGCAGACCGGTGCGCGTGCCAGAGATCTCGTAGGGGAGGAAGGCTCACGTAGAAAGAAAGCGCGAGGCACGAGGAGAAACCGAGTTTTTTCTTGAAAACTCGGTTTCTGTTGCACGATTTCTTAATATGAACGGAGAAAATCTCATAACAGAAATATAACAGAGGCGGAAGTAGTATCTAAATAAACGGAGGTAAAAAAATATGATTATTGACACACATACACATTTCTACGATCCAACCCGGTCCGCGGGTGTTCCTTGGCCCGATCCTAACGATGATGTACTGTATCGACCTGTATACCCGGAACACCACAAAACGCTTGCCATCCCTGAAGGGGTGACTGGAACCGTCGTTGTTGAGGCGAGCACATGGGTTGAGGATAACCAATGGATACTTGATCTTGCAGAAAATGAACCGTTTATCGTTGGGTTCGTTGGGAATTTAGACATAGGCTCGGCGGATTTTGAGGGTAACCTTGAGCGCTATGCCGCGAATCCGCTTTTCCGGGGTGTACGGCTTCGCGGGGTGGATATCGGGGAGGTTGTGAGGGGCGGAAATCTCACGAACATTGAGCGGTTGGCTGCGAAGGATCTATCGGTAGACCTTTTATCATCACCGGATAGCTTGCCGGATGTTGCTGCACTGGCATCAAGAATCCCTGAACTGCGCATTGTGATTAACCATGTTGCTGGCGTACCCATTGATGGGAAGGCACCGGATGCAGCGTGGGTCGAAGGGATGCAGCTCGCAGCAGCAAACGACCATGTTTATTGCAAGGTCTCGGGGTTGGTGGAAAATACGAAAGACACGCCCTCACCAACCGATGTGGCGTATTATGCGCCGACTGTGGATGTATTGTGGGAGGCCTTTGGAGCAGATCGGTTGGTCTACGGCAGCAATTGGCCCGTATCTGAACGCTTTGCCGAGTATGGGACCGTGCAGCGCATTGTATCCCAATACTTCAACGCCAAGGGGGTTGTGGCTGCTGAGAAGTATTTTTGGCGGAATGCCACTGCGGCGTACAAGTGGTTAGATCGGGGATAACTATGGTGGGCCTTAGAATTAATGAGACGCTCTAAACCGAACCGCATTGCTCCCAGGCCCGGTAGGTGCGGTTTCTCCCCGCACCGTACCACGTTACCCCCATACCCGGTAGGTGCGGTTTTTAACCGCACCGCACTCAATCTAACCCGGTAGGTGCTGTTTGCAACTGCGCCTATGCAACGCCTACCATACACGAGGGGCGAAAGTGTCTAACTGACTGACCTCAAACACCGTAGGCGGGGCATCCCTGGTCACGGGCCTGCTCTCGATTCATCGGAGATCCTCTCGGACTTGCCCCGCCCTCAACGTCTTCATCGTAATTGCACTCCGTTTTTACGTGAGCCTCTGTTTTTAGAATTCACCATAAAAGCGACGTTGCGATGCTGCACCATCGATGACGGGCAAGCGGTGGAGATTTACCCGGCGTCAAGAACTTCCCTGATACCCGCAACGATGTTATCCCGATCCGGGAATACATGGTCTTCGAGTCCGGGGCTATACGGTATCGGTACGTGCAGCGCACAGACGCGCTTGGGCGGCGTTTTCAACTTTGCAAAGGTCTCCCTATCTTCAGTGACCACGGTTATGATCTCTGCCGACGCGCCTGCGGTTGGGCCCGCCTCGTCCGCGATGACCAACCGACCCGTTTTCTGCACGGAGGCGCGAATTGCTGCTTCGTCCATAGGTACAAGGCTGCGCGGATCGATGACTTCGACGGAAACGCCCGCTTTCTCAAGGATTTCGGCTGCGGCAAGTCCTTCGTGTACGAGCCATGCAAGTGCCACCAACGTCACATCGCTACCCTCCCGTTTGATGTCAGCGACCCCCAACGGCACAGTGTAGTCCTCCTCCGGCACCTCACCTTCAACGCCCATAAGCCGGTTGGATTCAAACGAGATAACCGGGTTGTCGTCGCGGATGGCGGATTTGAGCAGCCCCTTCATATCGTAAGGGGTTGAAGGTAAAATCATCTTCAATCCCGCGAGGTTCATAAACATCGAGTAAGGGCTCTGCGAGTGTTGGGCGGCGACCCGTCTGCCGCCTCCGACTGAAGCGCGAAATGTGATGGGAAACTTCGCTTGGCCCCCGAACATGTAGTGAATCTTCGCCGCCTGATTCACAATCTGGTCCATAGCGACGAAGGAAAAGGTTATCATGCCCCAGTTGATGATCGGGCGATAGCCGGATCCCGCTGCGCCGATGGCGATACCCGTAAAAGCCCCCTCGGCGATGGGGGTGGCGCGCACCCGGTCGGAGCCAAATTCTTTGACCAATTCGTCCGACGCGCTGGTTGCAAGGTGAAATGTGGTTGCGTCCTGCTGCATCTCCTCGATGAGCGCGTCTGTTCCGGCCTGTGCATAAGAGATTTTTGGCATAGTAGGTTGCCCCCGTAATTTTCCGATCAGGAACGAAAAGATTTTATGGAAGAAAGCGACGTTGCTCGTCGGGACTCGGAATCCGGCACGCATCCCTCTGCCCGAACCATCGGTATCGATTTCGGGCGACGGTGCGATAGATGAAATCCCGGATACCTCGCGGGACAAGGCGTAGCAGGCTCAAGCACCCCCACCTCCCTCCCAAACGTCGATATACCTCCAGAAAAGCATCTGATTCCTCGCGAAGTCCCCGCTCGTCTAAATAGAACATAGACCACTCTTGCGGTGCCTCGGAGAGTGGCGGTAACAGTTGTTCGGCAGTTTCACCTTGAATTGGTGCGAACCTGAAGACCCCTCTGCTGTCAATCCTCAGGATCAGATCCACGAATCGGTTACACATACCGCACACGCCGTCAAAAAAGATGATAGGCGTGTCCTGCGTCTTTGCTGTTTTATCTATCCCTGGATTCATGTCAAGGTGCGTGAGATCTAAAAAGGTGGCTTGTTAGTCAGCGAAGATGTCTTCGACCGCGGCTTCCGGCTCCGGAAATGGGCTTTCCTCAGAAAATTTGACCGCGTCCTCAATTGCTGCGAGGATTTCAGCGTCCATTTTTTGCCACGCATCCTCGGTCAGAAGCCCTTGATCTATCAGGTTTGTGGCAAAGCGGTTGATCGGGTCTCGCTGCCGCCATTCTTCGATCTCTTCCTTCGGACGTGGGTCCTCTTGCCCCGGTCTTTCCGTATGGCCGCGCCAACGATAGGTTTTGCATTCGATGAGGGTGGGCCCTTGACCCGCACGCGCACGACTGACCGCGGCTTCGGCGGCTTCATAAACTGCCATCACATCGTTGCCATCGACAACCACCCCCGGAATACCGTAGCCAGCGGCACGGGCTGCCACGTCGCTGAGAGCTAAGGTGTCTGCTGCGATGGTGCCGGCGGAATAGAGATTGTTCTCGCAGACGTAGAGCATCGGCAGCTTCCACGTGGCGGCGATGTTGATCGATTCGTGGAAGGGACCTGCATTTGAGGCACCGTCCCCAAAGAAGGATACGGCGACACGTCCCTTGCCTTCAAGTTGGGCAGCCAGACCTGCACCGGTTACGATCGGAATACCGCCGGCGACGATACCGTTAGCGCCCAACATACCGATGCTGAAATCGGCGATGTGCATGGAACCGCCTTTGCCTTTGCAGTAGCCGGTTTGTCTGCCGTACAGTTCAGCCATCATCCGGTTCAGATCGGCGCCCTTGGCGAGACAGTGTCCGTGACCGCGGTGGGTGCTGATGATCTGATCGTCTCTGTTCAACGCCGCGCACACTCCCACGGCGACAGCTTCCTCACCGATGTAGCAGTGCACAACGCCGTAGATGGCACCTGCCTGATAGTCGTCCGATGCACGCTCCTCGAAGCGACGGATGGTCTGCATCGAGCGGAGCATCTCAAGTTGCTTTGAATCCCGATGAAATCGGGGCTGTTTCTCTGTTGTGAGCGTCATGTTTATTCCCTCCCAAAAATCTCGTCTATTGCTTCAAGTTTCAGCCTTTGCTCGTCGAAGTAGCACTGTGTGACGGTACACGGCGTGTGCCTACTACTTTATTGCCTCAAGCTTCAGCCTTTGCCCGTCGAAATAGCACCGTACGCGCTAGCACAATAACAGTAACCACGAGCGCAACGACAGGACCGAACCAGGCACCTTCTTTTGGTACGGTCAATATAAAAATATAGATAAATCCGAGCAGATACCACAACCTATCCAACCGTCCTTGCACTAACCGAGCCGCAAGATACGCACAGATAAGCGTAGTAAACGCAATCCATATCCATGAAAATAGCCACGGTGTCCATCCATAGAAAGGGATGCTAATGAGCGCGTAACCTGCCCACCCTGCTGGAAAGAGGTCGAAGGCGTGGTGGACGGCGAACCCGATGCTGACGCCTATCGCAAAGGCGTGTAATCCAAAACCGATCCTTACCGCTAGTAACAGCAGTATAAGCGGGATGAGCGGGCTGTGTGTGATGATCGAGCGGTGGAGTAGCAGATTGGTCCGTTGGTCAATGTCCGGCATGACGATGCCGCAGTGTAGTCCCACTACAACAAATACCGGGGCTACCAAAGTAATTAGCAATCTGCCCATTGTCTGCATATTAGTCCTCCCACTATGCGGGTCTGTCGCCCT
Source organism: Candidatus Poribacteria bacterium (assembly GCA_022826645.1). Classification (GTDB taxonomy): domain Bacteria; phylum Poribacteria; class WGA-4E; order WGA-4E; family PCPOR2b; genus PCPOR2b. Next base: position 32,139 of record JAJDUM010000014.1, on the reverse strand, counting down.
TTTGTACCGGTGCGGTGCGGCTATCGACGCCGGGCAACATTTTCGCCGGATCCCGGGTCACAATCACATCGATGATGGTAGGTATATCGCGCGCAGCGATGCCTTCGGCGAACGCTGCCCTCAGTTTGGAGGGTTCCGATACGCGAATACCGTGGCACCCAAGCTCGCGTGCGACGTTCGCATAATGGGTTTCACTCAGGTCGCTCGATTGATAGCGTCCGCCGTACAGGCTGTGCTGAAGTGCCTTAACGTAGCCGGAGGCAGCGTTATTCACGATAGCGAGGGTGAAGCCGAGTCCCAAGCGTCGCGCTGTCTCGAGCTCTCCGAGTACCATGTTGAATCCGGCATCGCCGGTGAGCCCGACCACGGGTGAATCTGGTGCCGCGAGTTGTGCACCCATGGTTCCCGGCAGACCGTAGCCGATGGACGCAAACCCACGATTTGCGATGTAGGAACGCCCCGCGCGATTTGAATCGTAGAGCAGCCCGGTCCAATGGGCGGCAAACCCACCGTCAACAACGAGAATTCCATCGTCGGGCATAACACCTTGCAGTTCGCGAACCAGTCGCGCCATGTGAATCGGACGCTCCTCGGCGGCGTAGCGGGGTTCCGCTTCTACCCGCCAAGCGGCCAGCCGCTCTGCTATTTCCGCTAAATAGGCTGCGCGTTGTGCCTGTAAGGCTTCGGTGTCGTCAGATAGACTGGCGTGGAGGTCGATCAACCCCTCAGCGGCATCGCCCCAGAGCGCGACTTCCGTGGGTGTCGTGCGCCCAATCTCTTCCGCTACAATATCGAGATGGATCAACGGAACCCCTTTCGGCATCAGCGCGTAGCGTTTGGTGGCGATCTCGCCCATCTTGCAGCCGATTGCGAGGATGCAATCTGAGGTTTCAATTAGGTCATTGGCGATCCGTGACCACCGACCGAATAAGCCTACACTCAGTGGATGGGTGCACGGAATAGCACCCTTCCCGCTCAATGTCTGTGCGACCGGAACACTGAAATCTTCGGCGAACTTGAGTAACGCTTCATAGGCACCCGAGAGATGGATACCGCCCCCGGCGAGTATAATCGGTCGCTCGGAGCGGCGGAACAGTGTTGCAGCTCGTGCAACGGCTTCACGCCCCGGACGAGGACGCTGGGCTGGGATGCAGAGGGTATCGGGATCGGCGTAGAACTCGTCACTTGGGTAGTCACATTCTCCGTGTGCTATATCTTCGGGGACATCGAGAACGACGGGCCCGGGTCGTCCGGAGGTGGCGATGGCGTAGGCGCGTCGTACCAGTTCGGGGATGCGAAGTCCATCTTCGATCCGGATCAACGCCTTGACCGATGGGGCAAGAATTTCCGATTGCCGTGCCTCTTGCGTCATGTTTTTCCAAGAATGTGCACGATTGCTATTACCAACGATGACAACGAGAGGTACCCCTGCGTTCAGCGATTCGACAAGCCCGGTGACTAAATTTGTGGCTCCGGGACCGAGCGTGGCGTCGCAGATACCGGGACGTCCTGTGACCCGCGCCCATGCGTCAGCGGCGAACACACCGCACCGCTCATCGTTGATAAGTGTATGGCTGAGCCCTAACTCGCGAACGGCGTCGTAGAAGGGCAGTAGCTGAAATCCAGCCATACCGAACATTGGAGCAGGGTCGTGTATTTTGAGCATTTCGGCGAGTGCTTGTCCGCCGTTCATCTGTCGAAATGAAGACATCAATTCCTCCACCCCCGCAGTTACGAAGTGAGTAATTCTACAAAGGTTGGCACCGTCATGCCTACGGTGACGCCACGTTTGGCAGCATGTGTGTTGATGTGTGAGATGATTCCACTCTCCCATGCGGAGCGTGCATCGCCGATGCGAGCGGTCATGGCGTCAACTGTGACTGCTGGGACTGCAGCCTTGTCAAGGATTTCGAGACGCTGAATTCCAGCCATCTCTATCCCCACACCGGCATCGTTGAATACCCCACCTCGCGCCTGCACAGCGAGCCCGTAGTCGGGGCGCCCTGCAAGTCTTCCACCGTGCGAACCTGTGATGATAATCGCGTCGTCATCGTCAGGTTTAACGAGCGATGCGGAGTCGCAGGCGATTACCCGCACCGGTGCCTCACGCAGTAGCTTGCGCGTCTCTTCGTAGGTCGGCGCGTTGCCTTCAAACATCTTGCCACGCTGCATGGCTTCTGCCGCTTCTTGACAGGTCTGACCTATCGCACAGCCGAGGGCACTGGCGGTTGCGTTACAGTGGCTGATCTGCCCACGCGCAAGCATATCAGCACCATCGCCAATGCGCGCAGATGTGTGGGCAACCGCTACGGCTGCTATCCCTAACCGTTGTAGGTATTCGAGTGCTCCGATACCCGCGCCATCCAGTCCAACTCCCGCATCATTCAAAATCACACCGCGCAAGCCTGCGAGTGCTGCCAGATACCCGCAATAGCTGCCTCCATGGGACCCAGTCACGAGCACGGTCCCCCGGAACTCGGGTCCGAGTTTGGTAATGCTATCGGCGACTTGAACAGTTTGCATTAGATCTTTTTAATCAGTTGAGATTCGTATTTCGGCAACAGACTACTACATTGTCAGAAAAATGTAGCACAACCTGTATAAGGTTTCAGAACATAAATCGGTAATTCTCTCTGTTCCCCATGCCCGGTAGGTGCGGTTTGTAACCGCACCGGACATTGCAATTCATTTCTAAAATGCCGTGCCTCGGTCCCTTCCATTTGAGGTAGGTGCGGTTTGTAACCGCACCGGACATTGCAATGAAGGTGCTTATCACAATTTGCCTGACAGAGTACTACGGTGTTTGTTGAAACCGCCGAGATAGATATATCATTATACCACAACCCCCAAAACGGAGACAGAAAAATCCACTTATCACTGACTGGGCGATTGCTCGGACGGTCAAATTGTGGTATGCTTTAGCAAAATCCACAGATCAATTTTCTTTTCGATTAATCTGCCCCAGTCGTTTTAACGGGTGTCATGCTGCATGGAGGAGATATGATAGGCGCAGTTATCGGTGACATTGTGGGTTCTATCTACGAGTGGGACCGAATCAAAACTAAGGATTTTCCGTTCTTTAGCCATCATTGCGATTTCACAGATGATTCGGTTTGTACTGTGGCTGTCGCTGATATTCTGTTACACGACCTTCCACCCGCAGAGACGATGCAGGCGTGGTGTCGGCGTTATCCGGGACGTGGTTACGGTGGGATGTTTGGAAATTGGATCTATTTCGATGAGCCTGAACCCTACGGAAGTTACGGAAACGGTGCAGCGATGCGCGTTTCACCGGCGGCATTCCTAAACCGTAGCGACTTGGATGCAGCGCTTGCCGCTGCTGACAAGGTAACCGCTATCACCCACGATCATCCCGAAGGTATGAAAGGCGCGAGCGCAACAACGCACGCCATCTGGCTCGCATATCGAGGCGAGAATGTAACGTCCATCCGTGAGACTATCGCCGCCGAATATGGTTACGACCTGACCCGAACGGTGGACGAGATTCGTCCTAATTACTTCTTCGATGAGACCTGCCAAGACACGGTGCCACAGGCGATTACATGTGCGCTGGAATCAGATAGTTTTGAAGATGCGGTGCGCAACGCCATCTCTTTGGGAGGCGATTCCGATACCCTTGCTGCCATTGCTGGTCCAATTGCCGAGGCACTACACGGCATACCCCAAGACATCAGAGAGCAGGCAGCAGATCGCTATCTCGCTGATGCACCAGACATCCGTGAAGTGATACAGGAGATGTATCGGCTCGCTGGCGAATAATACTAACCGTGTACTACCGCCGCTGTAGGCGGAGGTGGATTAGGAAGCTGAGTGTGCCGACGACGGTCAGACTCGCGCCGGTCAGGAAAAAACTGCGGTAGCCGAATGCCGCAATGATGTAACCACCGCCCAACGCCATGGCTGAGAAACTCAATCCCGAAGCCATCTCGCCGGCACCGGACATCGTCCCCCGCCAGCCCGGTGATACCCGCTCCATTGTGTAGACCAAAAAAGCTGGATACCGGATTGAAGTGAGTGCAATTGTGCCAATATAACCGAGTCCGGCGGCACCCCAGTGAGGGATAAAAGCCAGCGGCAACATACTGAAAGCTGTTCCCAGCGATGCCCACGCAGCGGTGCGACCGCTGCCCCAGCGTACTGTCAGTAGGGGAACAATCAGCGCTGTTGGAATCGAGAGCAGCCTACCGACCGCGGATAGGACGCCGATCTGAACTGTAGAGATCTGCAAGCCGGCATCCATGTAGACGTTGAAGAAGGTGAAGAGTGTGCCCACGCCTGTTACCACGAGGAGTCGGACCAGCGTCAGGAATGCAATCAATCGTAGGGGCGATGCCTCCCCTTTAGCTTCTCTTTCTTTTGCTGGTTGGGTATGCCCTTCGTGGGTCCCTACAATCGCAAGGACCGATGGAATCAGTAGTAGACTCGCGACTAACAGCGAATATCGGTAAGGTGCCGCTTGGTCGAGCGAAACACCGAGGTGTACGGCAAAGAGTCCCGGCAGGAATCCACCAATCAAACTCCCGGCAAATCCAGCCAGCGACCAGACTGCCGCTTGCACGGAAAAGACGTGATTGCGCTCGCTCTGGTGGGTGACCGTCATTACAAACGGTGCGGTGTTAACAAAATACATGGCGAAGCCGACGAAAGCGAAGCACCAGGTTGTAAACAACCACCCAGCCTGCCAGTTCCCTGTGCGTAGTTCGGCGAAGGGCAGCAGTCCGCAGCCGATCGTGAGGAGGGTCAACCCGAGGATCATCATGCGGCGATTGCCCCAGCGTCCACTGAGCGTGCCGGCGGGCAAGCAACAGAGGGCAAAGACCAGCATCCCAGACCCGTTCACCAACCCGACAAATTCCGGCCCATATCCCAAGCGGAGCAGGTACAGATTGAACAAAACGGTATAGACACCGCCATCGACAGTGAGCCCAATTAGCATCGTGGTGACGAGGTAGAGACGCACATTGCGATTGAAATCGCGCAGCACATGGAGATAGGTAGGGGTCGCTCTGTTCATGCTGTTGGCGGTCGCCTATCCCCTCTCGACCAACTGGCGTGTGGCCTCCACCACATACGCCACATCTTCGTGCGTGATGTGCCGATGGGCAACCAGACGCGCACCGGCCGGGGGACGCGGGTTCGCAAGGATGCCGCAAGTCTTCCACTTCTCAATGAGCGATTCAGATCGCCACCCCAATGCCTCGACGTTCACCATAGCGAAGTTGGTCGGTGTGGGAGGTCGTTGGATCTTTATCCCCTTGATAGCTTCCAATCCCGCACAGAGCAGATGGGCAGTTTCATGGTCTTCCGCCAACCGATCCACCATCTTCTCCAGCGCGACGATACCCGCTGCCGCAATGATGCCAGCTTGCCGCATACCACCGCCCATGCGTTTACGCACTGCATCGGCTTCATCGATGAATGAGCGACTGCCGCACAGCAATGATCCCACCGGCGCACTCAGCCCTTTTGACACGCAGAACATGGCCGAGTCGACGTGTTGGGTATAATCCTTCGCATCTACTCCGTGCGCCACGACTGCATTAAAGATCCGAGCGCCATCCATGTGGACTTTTAATCCGTGTGCCTTGGCGGATTTGGAAACCGATTCTGCCTCTGCAGGTGTCCACGCCGATCCGCCGCTCCCGTTGTGGGAATTCTCAATACACAGCAGGCTCGGTTGGGAAACATCCTCCGAACTGATTGCATCCTCCAACTGTTCAGGTTGAATCACTCCGAATTCCGCCTGCATCGGGTGCGGTCTGACCCCGTTGAGGACAGCAAATTCGCCTCGCGCCCCGGCGAACAGATGGGCGCGTTCCTCGAAAAACACATCGTCTCCTGAACGGGTGTGCGCGAATAACGCGCAGGCGTTGCCCATTGTCCCACTGGGGACATAAAGCCCCGCTTCCATGCCGAGTTTCTCTGCAGCCAACTCCTGGAGCCTGTTGACGGTGGCGTCCTCGCCGTAACCGTCATCTCCGAGGGCTGCCTCGATCATAGCTTCTTTCATCTCTTGCGTCGGCAGGGTGACTGTATCGCTTCTCAGATCTACTTTTCTCTCTGGCATTGTTTTTCTCTATGTTCGTCAAAGGGGCTAATGGGGGTCAACCCTGAAGTGTTTCGCCACGTCTTCATTCAGCTCAAATCCCAATCCCGGGCGGTCAGGCACTTGGATAAACCCGTCTGGATCAACCTCTATCGTCGGCGTCAGGAGTTCGGAGATGATTGGCGAATCGGGGAATGCGATGGGTGTTTCGAAATACGGCATGTTCGGCAGCACCGCCGCGAGATGGATTTCTGCTGCCACTCCGACGACGTGACACCACGCATGTGGGACACAGATTAACCCCCTGCGATAGGCGGCTTCAGCAATCCGTGCGATCTCTCGGATCCCGCCTGAACGGACAGAACTGGGTTGGACCACGTCCACGCGTCCCTTCTCCATAATGTCCTCAAACTCGAACCGGGTAGTGAAACCCCAATCGCCTACCGCAATGCGGGTATCTACCGCGTCCGCCAATCGGGCGTAACCGAGGAGATTGTCCGCTGGTAGGGGCGCTTCGATAAAATACGGACGGTACTCCTCAATCGCACGGATCGAGGCGATGGCTTGCCCAACCTCGTACCAGCAGTTCTGCACATCAATAAGAATCTCCCTGTCTTCACCGATGGTCTCACGGACGGCTCCTACAATCTCAGCATCGCGCTGTATGCTGACATGCCCAAATCCCCCGGGCCACTCCTCCAGTTTCATTGCGCGGAAGTTCCGCTCCTTTGCCAGCGTAAAGCGCTCGACAATCTCTGGTACCTCCTCACCCGGTGGATAGACGGTCGCATAGGGCATCACCTTCTTTTTAATTTCACCGGCTTCTCGCACGGTGCAGCAGGCGTGCCAGATCAGTTCGCTAACCGGTTTGCCGAGCGCCTTACCCGCAATATCCCAGAGTGCGGTCTCTACCGCGCCAATCGCAGCAATGGTAACGCCGCGCCGTCCGAATAAGCCTGTAGCGGAGTACATCTTTTGCCAAAGCCGTTCAACTTGTAGCGGGTCTTCGCCGTGTAGAAGCCTCTGTAAACCGCCATCGGTGCGAATGATGGCATCAATCACTAGCGACGGCGATTCTGCCTGCCCAATTCCGGTGATCCCTTCATCGGTGTGTACGCGCACCAAGGTCTCGTCCGCTTTGCCCGGATCTGACAATGCAATGGTTTCTATTTCTGTAATTTTCATTGTGTGTTCGTTCCTCGTTTCTGATACGTTGGAATTTCCTCAACGGCGGATTATAGCACGCGCTCCGAAGTCTAATCAAGGGGATTGCGGTTGGCTATAGGTTCTCCATGGGACAGTAGGGGTCAAATCATTTACGGGCGAAGAAACCTCGTCCCTACGATTGAGACAGAGCCTGTCCTCAAACCTATCGGAGCATATATAGGACTCCGTAGGGGGGTGCGTTTAACAAACTGTTGGGCGCTATGCTTTAATCTGCATAACGGTTACGGCATACGGCGTATGCCTACTACCATCTTAGGAGAAAAACCGGGGAAGCAGTTCTTTTGACGCGAGGAGCAACTCATCAAGCATCGCTTCCGCTTTGTCGGGTAGGATTGCCATCTCATCAATCAACAACGCCTGAAGCGCAAGATTGCGGTCTCCCTTGACTGCGGCATCGGCGACCAATTCGTGCCACACGAACCGTTTCTCCAGTATGCCTTTAAGCACCGGCGGTGCTTCGCCCATCTGTATTGTCCGCACACCCCCTGAGTCCGTTACGCCCTCCAGCTCGATTTCAGCTGTCGCTGGAAGGTTAGCGATTGCGCCTTGGTTGGCGACGTTGACAATATAAACCTCGCGACGACCATTTGCAATGGCGCTAATGAGGCTCGCAATGCCTTCGCCGGTGATCGAGTCGTCCTGCGCGTCGGGAAGTTCGATCTCGTCCAGAAGGGTCTGATACTCCGTAAAGAATTCAGCACGAACCTCCGGTTCGGCAGGCGCTGCGGTCGGTTTGCCAGTTTCGTATCCGTGCCCCAGAAGACTCTCATACATGCCGTAAGGCAAATTCTCTGGTCCGCCCTGTACCTGTGTCAAAAACGGGTAAAATTCTATAATGTGATCGTCGGACGGATAGACGATATGATAGCCGTAAATCTGCGACAGCCTCGCACTGAGCACTCGTCCTTTCGGTGCTTCCCGTTCGGCGACACGGCGCATCAGTTCTGGATACAGGTCTTCTCCCTTGTGCAGGACGCGGGTGAACCAGAAGTAATGGTTTGTTCCAATCCACATGCAATCCAGTTCTGTCGGCGGGACACCGAGGATTTCTGCCGCATACGCGATCCCCGCTTGCACGCCGTGGCAGATGCCGATGACGTTCACATCGGTATACTTGTGCATCGCGCGCAGTAGCGTTGCCATCGGATTTGAATGGTTAAACATGATAGCTTTGGGACAACGCTTCTCCATCTCTCGGCAGATATTGATGTAAGCGGGAATTGACCGTAGCGCCATCATCATCCCTGCGGGTCCGCAGGTGTCACCGATCACTTGAGAGATACCGTATTTCTCTGGAATTCGGATATCAGCGTTGTGGAAGTACGAGTTATAGACGTTCCGTGTGATCTCCGCACCGCTGCCGCCAATCGAAGATATAGCGAAATCTGCGTCGTCAACGGCGTCTGCGAGGTCGATCGTCGAACGAATTTTGAATCTCGTCCCTGCAACCTCGGCTAAACGCCTCCCCATCCCCGCCATTCTTTCAACCTTTTCGCTGTCGATGTCATAAAGAACAAGTTCTGAATCGCTCAGATCTTGACTCAAGAGCAGATCTGGTATTGCGCGACGGAAATAGAGGCTTCCACCGCCGAGACATACAATCTTTTTAGCTGGCACAATAGTACCTCCGTGATGAGATGAATTAGAGTTTGGGGATGGTTCTTTCGGCGTGAGTTTGGTTTTAACGGTCAAGAAATCGTCAGTAGGGTTTGAACCAGCCCGGAATTTGTACGCATTGTATGACAGGTCTCAAAGGTTGTCAACAGGAAGGACTCGGTTTTGATGTTGAGTTTTGTCGGTTCCGATTGTATAATTTACACAGAGTTCAACGACAGTTTAGCCGAGCGCGTTTTCAAGGAGGGGGCACACCGATGAATGGTCGAATAAGCGCATTTTTGGCGGAACGATTGCCTCTTAAGGATGTGGAAAACCACATCAAAAAGCCGCTGCCGAAACATATTAACTGGCTTTTCTCTCTGGGGAGCATGGCAGCCTTTCTGCTAATCCTTCAGGCCGTTACCGGCGCGTTTTTAGCGTTCTACTATTCGCCCTCGCCCGATCACGCCTATGACGCTGTGAATTACATCAGCAAGGAGGTGATGTTCGGCGGCTTTGTGCGCGGGTTGCACCATTGGGGTGCCAGTGCAATGGTGATTGTCGTGTTCCTGCACCTGCTGCGCGTCGTGGCTTACGCCTCCTATAAACCGCCAAGAGAGATGACGTGGGTGACCGGGGTTTTGATGCTGCTGGTTGTGTTGGGCTTCGGTTTCACAGGCTACCTCCTGCCGTGGGATCAGAAAGCGTACTGGGCAACCGTGGTCGGTGTTAAAATTGTTGGTACTGCTCCTATCATAGGGGACTTTGTGGCGAAGGTTCTCCGCGGCGGCGAGGAGGTCGGTGCCGTTACGCTCACCCGGTTTTATGCCCTACACACGATCTGGCTCCCGTGGCTCGCTTTTGGACTGGTTGCCGTGCATCTGTTCTTCGTGCGTTATTACGGTTCGGCGGGAACCCCCAAAAACACCCCCGAAGATATGCGGTCGGGCAAGCCGTTTTATCCGGATCAGCTTTTTGAGGATGCGGTCGCGATCCTCATCCTGTTCCTCATCCTTGCCTCGATGGCGCTTTTTGTTCCGGTTCCGCTTGAAGAGCTTGCCGACCCAACCGATGCCAGTTACGATCCGCGCCCGGAGTGGTATTTCCTGTTTTTGTTCCAACTTCTCAAGTATTTTGAGGGACCGCTTGAGGTGGTTGGCACTTTTGTGATTCCCACCGTTGGGTTTATCCTGCTCCTGTTCCTTCCCTTTTTGGATAGGAAAGAAGAACGGACTTCCCTGCTCAAACGTCCGGTCGCACTCACGGTTACCAGTCTATCCGTTGTACTGATTGTGTTGCTTACGGTTCTTGGGGCGATTGCACCGAGACTGGAGCCTACGCCTGAACAACCTCCCGCGGCTGAACAAGCAGCGCCGAGTCAAGAAGAGGCTCAGGAGGAAAAGGAGGAAGAGGCGGTTTTTGATTTCGGATTGGATTAGAGGTTCGGGGGAGTTGTCTGAATCAGGATTTTTGGAATGGAAGGATAAACGGGATAAGAAAGGCTGCGTCAAAAAAACTTGAGTATCCTAGAATTCAGCAGATTTAGATGCAGACAGAGGAAAGAGAATGAGTAAGCCACTAAAAGGGTTTATTACCTACGCACATAAAAATACAGCAGCTAAGGATGAGTTGATAACGCGCCTTGATGTGATGCAGCAGCAAAACAAGTTGATGACTTGGCACGATGCAGAAATGATCGGGGGCGACAAGTGGCGTGAAGAAATTTTCAAATACCTTGCTGATTCGGATATACTTCTCTATCTCGTCTCTGCTGCGAGTCTTGCGTCTAAAAACTGTAATAAAGAATTGGCAGAAGCGGTAAGCTCGGACATAAGGATTATCCCGATAATCCTTGAGCATTGCGATTGGAAGCACCATCAACTCAGCGAGTTCCAAGCCTTTCCCGACAGGGGCAAGCCTATTAGCGAGTGGCAGCCTGAAGATAGAGGTTGGCAAGATGCGGTGGATGGTATCCGAAGAGTCATTGAAGAAATGCAAGTTCAAGCGGATTCTCCATCCGAAGAATCTGAAAGAGAGTTTCGCGCTGAGTTGGCTTTTCAACAGGGTAATGTTTTTATGATGCTTGGGCAAATAACTAGGGCAATAGAAGCCTACTCGCTTGCAATTGAACTCTACCCGGATAATCTTGTTATCTATAGCAATCGCGGAGCTGCTTATCGCAACATAGGTGATTATGACCGTGCCATTGAAGACTATAACAAGGCGATAAAACTCAATCCCAATTACGCCGAAATCTATGATAATCGCGGCAATGCTTACAGCAACAAAGGTGATTATGACCGTGCCATTGAAGATTATAACAAGTCGATAGAACTCAATCCCGATTTTGCCATAACCTATTACAATCGTGCGACAGCTTATATCCACAAAGGTGATTATAACCGTGCCATTGAAGATTATAACAGGGCGATAGAACTCAACCCCAATTATGCCGAAGGCTACTACAATCGTGCGACAGCTTATGTCCGCAAAGGTGATGTTGACTGCGCTATCATAGACTATACCAAAGCAATAGACCTAAATCCCAATTACATCGTAGCTTATAATGATCGTGGTGGCGTTCACGGGATAAAGGGAGATTTTGCCCGTGCTCTTGTAGACTTGAACAAAGCGATAGACCTCAAACCCGATGATGCCAATGCTTATACCAATCGTGGAATAGTTTACGTTAGCAAAGGCGACAATGTCCGTGCTCTTGTAGACTTGAACAAAGGAATAGACCTCAAACCCGATGGTGCCAATGCCTATTACATTCGCGGTATCACGCATCTACACCTACAAGCATGGGAAGAAGCCAAATCAGACCTGACGAGTGCTAGGGATAAGGGGATGGATGTCATTACCGCGTTTCATAACGACTACGGAAGTGTTAAAGCGTATGGGCGGAAAAATCGTGTTAAATTACCCGCGGATATCGCTGCGATGTTGACACCTTAGGTGATTATCATGCGAAAAAAAGAAGTGCAGGAAACAACTCATGAATTGGCGGACGATTCCGAAACCATCGAGAGTTTAGAGTCAAAGACGATGGCCAAAAACCCAATGGCGCAAGACATCATTGAAGCCGTCGAGAAATCGTATGATGTGACACTAGAAGATGCGGGAGCCCTGCTTCAGGGGATTAAGGAAAATCAGAGACCTCTGCGATTCGATTCACCGTTCGGGGTAAACGAACAGGAAAACCAGTTTTGAATCCGTGATAATCCGCGATTCAGACAATCTTTCCACCCACCGTTTCGTTCCCCAATCCCACCCCATCTTTTTTTTCCCTTTGCATACCCCACCTTTAATCCAACACCATCGGTAAACCTTGATGCGCTCGTGTCCCGATAGTCCCCGCTTCATCCTTGACACGCCTCCTTCTAATATTCTATACTGTCTGACTGCAAAAGGAGGCTGTAACGTGGTACGACAGACGACGCCAACAGTGCCGCTCACCGAAACACTCCGGACTCAAATTCGTGCTCCTCATGTTTTAGTGGTCTCCCTGATAGCGTGGGCGTGTCTGTTGCAACCCGCATCTGCCCAACATACGGATCCGTTGGGGAACCCCGTTTTCGATAAAAGCGGTAAAGAACTGTACACACTCCAAGCGCGCTTTGGTGTGTTGGGAGGGGACTCGCTCCTGCGCCGTGACTCGGAATTTCGCAAGAAGACGAGCAACCGGAACTTCTTCACCTTCAATGTGCCGGGCGAAAATGTGCTCCATCAGTTGACCGTCGGTAACTTCCCGACCAAATTTTCGAGTTTCACACTCAACAAGGAGCTCTTTGACGCAGCCCGTTGGAATATAACAGTCCCGAAAGCAGGTGGCAGGGTCTCCGCGTTTGTGGGACGGGTAACGAACAACACCTTTGCGCTATCCGGAGATCGGGTACGACCGATTGAAGATAGGGATATTGTGAGTAGTTCCGACTGGTTCATGGCAGGGTTACGGGCGGAAGCAAATCTCGGTGCCCACGGCGTCCGGTTGGGTTCGTTGCCGGAGTTCACCATGCCGTTACCCAGAGTTGGGTTTAACTATGTGAATCGTTTTTTTACCAACTACGATCTCACCCGCACGACCAATCCGTTTCGGGGTGTTACCGTCGCCAATCCGCCGCCGGAGTTGTACCTGCGTTTCAGCGATGCCTCGCCAGAAAATCCCGGCGGTGCACGGGTTTATCGGATCCGCGTGTTTATCGATGATGTCTTGGAGTACGACATTATCGGAGGCAGGGAGTTGCCCGGTGTGCTGCTGTTCCCGAATGACAGTATGCGAGACGGAGATTCGCGCTGGGTGGATGGCGAAGGGACGTTTACCTATCGATTCTTTCTGTTTAGTCCGCAGGCGATCGAGAGTGTGCGGTTTGAGGTTGATATCGCTAACGATTACCAGGTCGAACTGTCAACAAACAATCAGGATTTTCACGTTGAACTGAGTGCGGTGGGCAACGTTAAGGACGAATCGAATCGCAGGATACATCGGTTCGAATATGGCGAGTTGACCGATGAGGCGACGATGGGGTTCGATCTCCAGACGACGCTGCTCGGATTTTCGATTGAAGCAGAACGCGCTTGGTATGTGCAGACAAAACAGTATCCGATCCTCAGCGGTAAGCGAGACCACCGCACAACCGGCGCCTGGTTCATCGATGTGAATCGGAACTTCGGTCCCGTGACGTGGCGCAGCGAGGTCACACGGATTGCCCCCTTCTATACCGCAAGGAATTTCATAGATGATAACGACGACGACGATCCCTATGCGGATTCCCGCGAGCCGGAGATCCTAATTTCGGGGAACACAAAGGATGATCTGGATGGCGATCGGGTCAAGGATTGGGATGACGATTTCCTGCTGTTCTTCGCGGATCCGCCGAGGTTTCGGTTAGGTCTCAACCGTGAGTCAATCGATTTTAACAACAACGGTCAGCCGGACAACCTGGAGGACGACGATAAGCCGAACTACCGTTACGATTACGACGAGGGCTCTTCCGGGCATCATACCTACTTCAAGGTTGAGTTACCGTTTATTGATGGGCTTTCGGTGCTGCCCGGATATTATGCGAAACATCTGATTCTTCAACACAAGAGCGCGAGAGGATGGTATAATGTCCTATCTTACGCGCCGAAGTCGATTCCCCATTTTGGGACAATTCTCTTTCGTTACACCTTTCGCCGATCTCGCGATATTATCCCGGACGATGTTGTGATTCGTAGTACAGGTGAAATAATTGAAGATGATTTGGCGCTCCAAAGATATCTCGGCAATATTTTCACGATGATTGTTGATTACCGAGATATCAAAAATCTCACAATTCGCAGCAAATTCAAATACCAACGGGATACTTTATTCCACAGCCGTCAGCGGGTTATTGATACTGCCTTGATTAACCAGATCCGCTACGACTATAAAGTTCGTGAAGACCTTACCATTTCTCCAGCATTTCGGAGTGATCGGAACATCGGCTATACGTTTCCTTTTGATAAACGGTCTGCTTTTGATACGGTCCGAAACGCTTATATCTTGACCTTAACCCATCAGGTTGCCGCACAGTTACAGTTGAGTGCTGGCGGACAATTTTTGACGTGGCGTGATTTCAACGATTCACAACGGAGTTTTAACCGGACTGTTAGCTTTTTGGAACTCGTGCTACAGGGTGATGCCTTTGGGCAGCGGATGGGGCTACTGATAACTGCTGATTACATTATCCAGAATTTCCTTGAACCGATTGGGGGCGGAGAAAGGCACACGAACATTGGGATCTCACTGTTCTTACTGTAGCGGTCTGCCTTAATCAGAAACCAATAAATCTAAACAGAACAATACAAAGGAGTAACAACCATGCAAGGACAACCGTGGGATGAGGTGCAGCCGTACATTCGACTCATTACCCCCAAGCGCATTATTATAGTCGTTGTTATTTTGCTTGCTATCGTTGTATCCCTGACCAGTATGTACACCGTGGAAGCGGATGAGCTGGCTGTGGTGCTACGGTTTGGCAAGTACATTGAAACGACGCAGCCCGGCTTGCGTTTTAAGCTGCCGTTTGGCATTGACCAAGTCATAGGCGTTCCTGTGGAGAGGGTGTTCAAGGAGGAATTTGGGTTTCGGACGCTCCGCGCCGGGGTTCGCACCCAATATGATCCCAGAGACTATTCTGACGAATCGCTGCTATTGACCGGTGACCTCAATATCGCTGATGTTGAGTGGGTAGTGCAATATCAGATCAGCGAACCGCAAAAGTTCCTGTTTGCAATCCGCGATGCGACGCGTTCTCTGCGTGATCTATCTGAAGCCGTCATGCGAACTGTCGTCGGTGATCGTACTGTTACGGAAGTGTTGACTATCGGGCGTATCGAGATCGCCGCTGAGGTGAAGCAGCGCCTCCAAGAATTACTGGATCGGTACAACACCGGTTTGCGCCTTGTGAACGTTACTTTGCAAGATGTGAATCCCCCGGAGACAGTGAAGCCCTCTTTTAATGCCGTTAACGAGGCGAAACAGGAGAAAGAGAAACTAATCAATGAAGCGCGGAAAGATTATAACGAATCTGTCCCCAAAGCCAAGGGTGTCGCGAAACAACAGATCTTGGAGGCAGAGGGGTACGCGCTCAAGCGTGTCAATGAGGCGAGAGGGGATGCCGACCGATTCAACGCGATCCGAGGAGAGTATCAGAATGCCAAGGCGGTGACCCGTCGTAGGCTCTATCTGGAGACTATGAAGATGGTGCTGCCCAAGGTTAAGGAAATCTATGTCATTGATGGCAAGTCGAATAGTCCACTCCCAATTTTACAACTCGATAAATAATAATTTTCATCTTACGAAAGGATATCTACGATGAACCCTAAACCACTGATATCGATAATAGTCATTCTCATCATCGCTATTCCCTTAGCTTCAAATATATTCTATACGGTTCGTGAAGATGAACAGGTGGTGATAACCCAATTCGGTGAAGCCATCAAAACAACCGATGAAGCAGGACTGAAGGTAAAGACACCGTTCATCCAGAAAGTCCAACGTCTGGAGAAACGGATCCTTGAATGGGACGGTTCCCCCAACGAGATAACCACGAAGGATAAGCGGTTTATCTGGTTAGATACCACTGCGCGCTGGCGTATTACAAATGCCCTTGCGTTCTACGAGAAATTCCGAGGCGGGAGTCCGGAGGGGCTTGCCCAATCTCGGTTAGATGACATCATTGATTCGGCTGCCCGTGATTTGGTGACGGGCCAACTGCTAGTTGAAGTTGTGCGTAACTCGGACCGCATTCTGGATCTCAATCTGGAGGAGTTGGACCAAGATGAAGGGAGCGGTGATAGCGAGCCGCTGGAAAGCATTTCGGTGGGACGAGATAAAATTGCGAAGATGATCCTTGAAAAGGCACAACAAAGCACCCCCCAAGACTGGGGAATAGAGTTAATTGATGTGCGGATTAAACGGATCAACTATGTAGAAACAGTCCGCCGAGAGGTCTTCGCTCGAATGATTTCCGAACGGGATCGAATTGCTGCCAAGTACCGATCAGAGGGTCAAGGCGAGGCGGCAGACATTATGGGGCAGAAACAGAAGGAGTTGGAGCGCATTCAATCTGAAGCCTACAAAACGGCGGAGCAGCTTAAAGGTGACGCTGATGCCCAAGCGATTAAGATCTACGCGGAATCGCACGGCAGAGATCCGGAGTTCTTTGCGTTTCTTCAAACGCTGGACACCTATCGCAGCACAATCGATACCAATACCAAGCTGATTTTGTCGACGGATAGCGACCTCTACAACTATCTCAAGGCTGCCGGGATGACAGGCAGGCGGTAGGGTTGGAAAGGGATAGATGTGAATGATTAAATCACTTCAGCTATATCAAGAAAATAGTGGCGGCAGTGCATGTTCGACCGGTAAAGAGTCTGTGCAATACTCTCCGACCCGTCGCCATCCACCGTGGATCCGGGCCCGGGTTCCATCGGGACCGAACTATACCGAACTTAAGCGGTTGATGCGCGACCTTGAACTCCACACCGTTTGTGAGGAAGCGCAGTGTCCAAATATTGGTGAGTGTTGGGAGAGTCGATCCGCCACCTTCATGATCTTGGGCGATGTCTGTACCCGCCGGTGCATGTTTTGTGCGGTCACCAAAGGAAATCCGGAGGGTGTTGATTTCGATGAACCCCGTCGGCTCGGCGAGGCTGTCGGTCATCTGAAGCTAAAGCATGTAGTAATCACTTCCGTCAACCGTGATGAACTTCCCGATGGCGGTGCCAGCATCTTTGCAGCGTGCATCCATGAATCCCGTCAGCATAGCCCCGGTTGCACCGTTGAGGTATTGATCCCAGATCTTGAAGGGAATTGGGACGCGCTTGGCGTGATTGTTGAAGCCAAACCTGACGTTCTCAATCATAACACGGAGACCGTGCCACGCCTCTATCGTAGGACGCGCCCGCAAGCCAAATATCAGCGAACCTTGGATCTACTGCGCGTCGGCAAGGAAATGGATGGGACAATGTTGACCAAGTCGGGCTTGATGGTGGGTTTAGGGGAGAGCATCGAAGAATTGCTGGAGACGATGCAGGATATCCGCGATACGAATTGCGACCTTTTGACGGTCGGACAGTACCTTTCGCCGACATCGAGGCACCTGCCGATCCAGCGGTACTACACCCCAGAGGAGTTTGAAGAGCTGAAGATCGCCGGTATGGAGATGGGATTTCGGCATGTGGAATCGGGACCGCTCGTCCGAAGTTCGTATCATGCACGAGAGCAGGCGCAGTTGTAATGCATATTAGACATTATACGGAAAGGAAGTCCAGGATGTCCTCCCAGTACAAAATTTTGATAGCCGATGCCCCTTGGTCAATAGAACCGGAACGGGAGGTCTTCGGACAGATAGGTGCGGAGATTATCGTTGCCGAGACAAAGGCGGAGGCGGAACTGCTTACTTTAGCACCTCAAGTCGATGGGATACTCACTGACAGGCAGTCGATAACCGGTGATATCATAGCGGCTGCACAACGGTGTAAAGCGATCGCTCGATACGGGGTTGGGTTTGACAACGTGGCACTGAAAGAGGCAACAGCTTCAGGGATCGTTGTTACCAACGTTCCGGCTTACTGTATCGATGAAGTCACCGACCACGCCATGGCACTGCTGTTGGCGTGTGCTCGAAAGATTCCGCTCTTCCATAAGCACATCAATAGTTGGAATCGGGATGTGGGTCCCCCAATGCGTCGTATCCGTGGACAGACGTTGGGTGTCATCGGGTTTGGTAGGATTGGACAGGCAATCGCGCCGAAGGCACAAGCCTTTGGGTTGGGGGTTATCGTCTTTGATCAGTATCTCACGTCGGAGGCTATTCAAGCGCACGGCGCGCTGAAGGTTGAACTTCCCGAACTGCTCGCAAAATCTGATTACATCTCGATTCATACGCCGTTGACACCCGAAACAGAGGATTTAATCGGTGAAGCGGAACTCCGTCAGATGAAGCCCAACGCCTATCTCATTAACACCGCACGAGGCGGCATCATTGATATAGTTGCGCTCCACAAGGCGTTGAGTGAGGGTTGGATTGCTGGGGCGGGCCAGGATGTCTTGCCACAGGAGCCTGCGCCCCCCGACGAACCGCTGCTCACGCTGGAAAATGTTATCTTGACACCGCACGTTGCGTTCCTATCCGAAGAGTCAACATACGATGCCCAGAAAACCGCAGCGTCAGAGGTTGCACGGGTGTTGACGGGACAGATGCCCGAATCGGTAGTGAACCCAGAGGTTTTGGATAGTTTCACGCTTCGCGCCAAAGCTCTCGCGGGAAGATGAGCGGACGAGAGATAGAGCAGCTTAAGCTGATCACTAAAACACAGGTGCCCAAACCGTGCCGATTGGCTTTCCCATTGGGGGCGGGTAGAGATTGCTTCCTGATATGATGGAGAGGATTTGAGAACTGCCTTACAACCACAATCGACGTTGAAGTCAGCGATTTACACTGTTCTCACTCTTTTACTGAAGATAGCGCGTTCTTCAACTGCGAGAGTTGTGCTTCTGGGAGGTTAGTGACTTCAGAGATGAAAGTCATCTCCATTCCCTTGGTAAGCATTGCCTTTGCAGTTTCAATTCTGCCTTTCTGCTCACCTTCAAGCAGTCCTTCCTGCTTGCCCTCAAGTAGCCCTTCCTG
Source organism: Candidatus Poribacteria bacterium (assembly GCA_022826645.1). GTDB lineage: Bacteria > Poribacteria > WGA-4E > WGA-4E > PCPOR2b > PCPOR2b. The sequence goes on along the minus strand of JAJDUM010000014.1, from coordinate 13,086 downwards.
CTTGCCCTCACGCAGCCCATTTTGAAAAATTTGCTCTCTTTCTCTCTCTAAGGCTGTGACTAACATTGTCTTCACCTCCTCTTCATTCCGATAGATGTACTCTAACGACTGATAATCGCCAGACTCAATTCGTCCGTGAAAAGCCAGCTGTCTGAACCAATTTAAGAACAGACTGACCGCCTGTCTATCCGCCTCCGACGAAAATAGATTTAGCAGCTCTACCTCCAATAAATCTAAATCATAATGTGATTCTGCCAGAAACAGCGTTGATACGATGTTTCGGATCTTTAACAACGCCTCCTGACCGTATTGGTTCTCAGCAATCAGAAAATATTGAAAATCTAATGCAAATACCCCCAGTGGTGGCGTCTGCTCAATCAACGCTGCAAGGTTGACTGGTGCCGTCCACGGCGCGCTTCCATTGTACAGCACGATTGGAAAGACCGCTGGCAATTTGTTGGCATTTCCGTTATTGACGAGAAAATCCATGTAAAAGTTGGTGATGTAGTTCAGCACCCGTAATGCCATGAATGGATCTACAGTGGATTGAAACTTAATAAGGATGTAAATATAGACCTCGCGGTCATGAAACTGGACTTTGTATATTAAGTCACTCTCAGTTTCTTTGTAGTGTTCGGAGATAAAGGATTTATCGAGGGGTTCACACGTGTCGAAATCGAGAGAATGGACCCACTCTTGATTGACGAAGGTTTCAATCAGTTGCCGAAATATGGTACGATTTGAGAATAGTTTCTTATATCCGCTGTCGTGGATGTTCATCCCTAACGCCTTTTGAGCCAAGCAGCAATTTAGCTCATACTGCCTCTGCCACGCCGGAAGTCGCTGAACGATAGGCTGCGTCAAGTAATTCCACTCCCCGCATCGCCGCTTCCCCCGGTGACCAGTTCACATCTGTTGTTCCGAGAATCAGATCCACGAAGTTGTTGGGAGGACCGTCGCACTCATAAGCGCCTCCATCTGGGGCGACGTCGGCGACTTCGTCAACCCCGTTGTGCCGGCGCAATTCCATACGAGCGCGTTCAGCATCGAGGAGAAGCATCCCCTCAGTGCCAAAGATGCGGATGTCAACCTGAAATGGCCGATGCGTCGGCACTGTACCTGTACCGCTGACTGTGCCAACCGCACCGCTCGTGAAGCGCGTCGTAATTGCATCATACAGGTCCACCTGCGCTCCGGGCGCGGTCATCATGCTAAAGACGATCTCCGAGCGTAGACCCGACAGCCAGAACATCAATCCCGCCGAATGCGAAATTTGCCCGTGCCCGTAGCCACCTCCCGCGACTTGGGGATCCGCCCACGTTGCGGGATCCGGATTGAACATTGTCCCCTCAGACTGCCCACTGACTTCAGCGACATCCATACCTTCACCACTGAGTAGTCCGCGAATCGGTGAAGCCATGTGACACAGCACATACTCGATTGTACCGACCCCGCCGTCGTCCATGAGTTGCTTGGCATGTTGGATGAACGGTTTGTGATGCCAGCCGTAGGGCACCAGTAGTTCGACACTCTGCTCGTCTGCCAATCGCACCAACTCTCGCGCATGTTCGGCACGGGTGGTAAGGGGTTTCTCACACATAACATGTAGCCCCTTTTCCAAGGCAGCACGGGCGTGATCGTAGTGGAGTGTATGCGGTGAGGCTACCACCACACCGTCCAACTCGCAATTATTGAGCAGATCGTGATAATCTTCGGTTGCATACGCAAAGCCGAACGCCTGCTGGACCTGTTGTAATTCTTCTTTTCCTAAACGACAGACGGCCGTCAATTCCGCATCGTCGCGCTCCGCAAAAACCGGCATGTGATTGCTGGTTGCCCACCATCCCGCACCGATGAATCCGAGACGCGCTTTTTTTTGTGCGCTCATAATGCCTTCTCCATTCTCTGGGTACAGATATCCAATGCTAACGCCTAACGAGCCAGAATTCGCCGTCGCTGCGCGTTGCCAACATGCCGAGTAACACAGCGCCGGGAAAATCTTCCGCCATATCAATCGCCATTGTGAAAATTCGGATATCAGACGCCGCGCGTTCCTCAATAGCTTTTAGGTCGGGAATGCCCGAAGTCAGAATACCATCGCTGAATAATACCACGATTGTGGGACCTCTGTTGTGCGTCTCTTGCAACGCTTCAAGCATATCTTTATCTGAATAGCGCTCGCTTTTCACAGGCTTGGCGCCCTCAAGGTAGGCGGTGGTATCCGTGATGTTTGCCTCGCTGGCAGGGAGGAAGTCGGGTTGATAAAATTGGACCTCTTCACTGAAGGTGCAGACGTTGAACTGATCGTGCGGTTCGAGAAATTCCAGTGAATTGCTCATGATGCGGAGGATTCGCTGAAGCTTGCGCGGATTTAAGCCGACCATGCTTGATGAGAGATCTAGGCAGTAGATGATCTGCTGCGGTCCCTCCTGTCTTTCAATGAATTTGACCAGTCGGCTTTTGCGGCGTTCCTCCGGATCAACTTTTTTAATGGGGTTCGTTATCACCCGTTCCATCTGTGGCATCGCTTGCGGTGTGACGCTGCCGGTTGATAATCCCACATTGTCATTCAGATTCATTGGTCCGAGGCTAAACTGTGTCGGTTCCGCTGCGGAAACAACACCCCGATCTGTGGCGGGTGCGTTGCTTGTCAAGATTTTCAATGCCGGTTGGTTGGTCTGTACGTTCGCCTTTTGCCGGCGTACTTGCGGCCGTTTGGGGCGATTCATCCGTTTCCTCTTAGGTTCTTCGACCTTCATCAGTACTGCGTTAATAGAGTCTTGATGCGCGACAAACTGCTCGCTGGTCCAGAAGAAGAAACCTATGACACCAACAATGGCGTGTAAGGTAAAAGAAACAACGAGGGCTTTGCTTGATCTATACCTTGATAGCATTCTGGAAAACTCTCAAATAGTTTGGTTTATTAGTTCACTAGTTCATTGGTTCGTTAATGAACCTTGCTGTAAATGCAATATGTCCGATTTATGGGTCGGGTTATCGCATTGACATCTGCTCAGAATCGCTCTTGCGTCGGAGGACAACGCCCCATTGACCGACTACCCATAGCGTATCGTCTGGGGCATGGATAATAGTATACAGGTTATTGGAAATATCCGTGTGTTCGCGCTCCCATGTGGTGCCACCATCCGTCGAACGGAGGATTGTGCCGGACGCGCCGACGGCGTAGACCTCCTGATCCGACAACGCAAGGATACCGTGGAGCGTTTCAGTGACCCCGCTCGACAAGGCTTCCCACTTAAATCCACCGCCCGTTGTGCGGAGGATGATGCCGTAATCGCCTGCCGCCCAGCCCTTCCGTTTTGTGATGAATGATACCCCATATAGATCATAACCGGTGCTGGTTTCGTGGTGTTTCCAATAACCACCGCCGTTGATTGTTCGCTGGACAATGCCGCTATGTCCAACCGCCCAACCGAGCGGCGCAAAATCCATTTCGACCCTTTCGAGATCTTTCCCTGTGGAGGTGCGTTGGGGTGTCCAGATCGGACCGCCGTCTTGGTTATGAATAATCTGTCCATCCCTACCGACTGCCCAGCCTTCGGAGAAGTTACCAAACGCTACATCATTTATCTCAAAGGGTAACGGCGGATCTTCCTCAAATATCCCTGGACGCGTCGGGGTTTCACCCGCCGACCATTTTGCACCGTCCGTTGTGTACAGCACGGTGCCGTCGCGTCGCATTGACCAACCCCATCGTCCGGCGCCTTCGGAGTTTAAGCCCGATACGTCGGCAAAATGAACCCCGACAAGGGCTTGTTCCGTGCCGCTTTGCAGGTGGGTCCAGTTTTTTCCACCGTCCCGCGTTTCCAGCAGGATGCCGTTATCTCCGGTGATCCAACCGTGTGTGCTGTCTAAGAAGAGGATCTGGCGGAAATCGTCAAGTTGCTCGCCGAGTTGGCGTTCCCACGTTTGGCCACCATTCTCGGTGTGATAGATATGTCCCGCGTCACCGACCGCCCACGCGTGCTGGTCACCGATGAAGTGGACATTTGTGATTGGCAATCCAGATCGACGACGAACCCGACGCTGGCGGTCCCTCGGTCTTTCTCGGTTTTCCGTTTCTGCCTGTGTGACAGTTGTGTCTTCGGGCTCGCTCTCAATCTCTCCTTCAGGCGTGAAACGTCCGGCACGGGATCGCTGTTCGGTCAGGTCCCTCTGGAAGATATCGGTAAAACTGTCGTCCAGTGGGTTGGTGATCGTTGGCTCCGGTTCTTCAGTGTCATCTGCTTTTGCTTCCATGTCCGCCTGTTTGCTCTGTGCGATGAGTTCTGCCGGCGTCTCAAGTCCCACATAGTCCGACTCCCAACTCTCGCCCTGGTCGTTCGTCACGAGGATCGCCCCACTCCGATCGATTCCCCAAGCGCGCTGATGACTATCGAACTTAATGCGACGAAGCCCTTCCGCCGGGATCTCCGGGAAGAGCTGTTTCCACGTCACGCCTCCATCGTCTGTAGTGAAGGATCTGCCATCCCTGCCCACAATCCAACCGGACTTCGCATCGGCGAAATGGACTGCGGCAGCAGGTTGATGGGTCTTGTCCTGAATCTCCCAGTAGTCCCCGCTGTTGACCGTATGCAGAATCAACCCGCCTTCGACCCGCTGAGGGGTGATCGCCCATCCTTCGGTGCTATTGACGAAATGCAGTGCTATGATTGGTTTGTCCGTCGTCCCGGTTTTCTGGCGTTTCCACGTTACGCCGCCGTCCGTCGTGTGGAGCGTTTGTCCCTGATCCGCACCGAGCCAGCCTTCTTTCGTGTTTATAAACTGCATGGCGCTGATCCTTTGGAAATTTCGCACCACCTTTTTGATGACCTGCCACGTTTGTCCACCGTTTTCTGTCCGAAGCAGCACACCGCGTCCGGCGACCCACCCGTGGTTTTCATCAACGAAGGTGATTAGCCGCAAATCTTCCTGCACGCTGCTATGTTGGGGCACCCATGTTTTGCCACCGTCTGTCGTGTGTGCAATCACGCCACCGGATCCGACCGCCCACCCACGTAAGGTGACGGACTCCTCCCCCGTGCGATGAAAATAGGTGTCGGTGAAATCGGTCTGCCACGTTGCTTGACGGACGATCTCCCAATGGTAGGTGACCTCTTCCATAGTTGGTGCCTCCTCGACAGCGTCGGTGGTATCCCTGCGTTCTGCCAATGGGGGCAGTTCGGCTGGCAGTTCCTCTGCATCAACGGAGTAACGCATCGCGATCCCGCCTTTACCGACAGCGACCATCCCTTCTGGCGACAGCGCGAATCCGTATAGGTCATTCTCCGTATCGCTCTCCTGCTTCTCCCATTTCTTCCCGCCGTTGGTAGTGGTCAGTATCACGCCGCCATCGCCCACGATGAGGCCGTGCTTTTCATCGGCAAAGTAGACCTTGTTCAGGTTTGTCTCCACGCCGCTGGGTTGGAATCTCCACGTTTTCCCGCCATCTTTGGTGTGTATAATTTCCCCAAACTGACCCGTCACCCAGCCGGTTTTGTTGTCGATAAAGTAGATGGCGTACAGTTCGTTGTAGGTGGGTGTCTTCTGTTGCGTCCATGTCAGTCCGCTGTTGGCTGTGTGAATGACAATGCCGGGCCAACCAACCGACCAACCTTCCTTATCGTTGAGGAAGAACACCTCTTTGAGCATGTGAAATTCGCCCGGTGTCTGCTGTACCCACGATTCGCCGCCGTCAGCGGTATGCAGGACTGTCCCCAGATCGCCAACGACCCAGCCCTTTTTCGGGCTGACGAAGTAGGTGCCTCGGAGCGAGTACCACCACCCGCTTTTTTGGGTTTCCCAACTCTGCCCGCCGTCGGCGGTGTGGACAATCATGCCACGATCGCCGACCGCCCAACCCTCGAGGTCTGAAACAAAATAGAGGCTTCGGATGTGGTCCCAAATATCGGTTTGAACCTCAGTCCACGTTTCTCCGCCATCTTGGGTCACGGCGATGGTGCCTTTTTCGCCGACAGCGACCGCCCGGTTCCCGTCAGCGAACTGTATCTCCTCAAGGTTGTTGGCAGTCGTGCCGCTGACTATCGCCCACGTTTCCCCACCATCTTCCGAGTGCATGATTGTGCCCTGCCAACCGACCGCCCACGCCTCGTCTGGCGTGGTGAACTGAACCCCGGTCAGATTATTTTCGGTGCCGCTCTCCAGCAATCGCCAATTGTCTCCTCCGTCCTCTGTGAATGTGATGAAGCCGATGTCAGCGACCGCTACGCCGCGTTTGTTGTCTACGAAATGGATGCTGTTGACGGTGTCTCGGACGTGCCCGTTGATCAGTGGGATGCGGCTATCCTGACGTGTCCATTCCGCACCGCCGTTTGTCGTGTGGAAGATCGAGCCGTCAGTCCCGACAAGCCAGCCCTCGGTTTTGCTGATGAAGAAGACCCGCTTGTTGTCGTTAATCATCCGGTCCCGTTCACCCGCGTAGCGGTTACTCTGCTGCCGCCACGTTTTGCCGCCGTCCTCTGTGAAGAGGATCCGATCGTTTGCACCGACAGTCCAACCACGGCGTTTGGTAACGAACCAGACACCGCTGAGCGGAAACTCGCTGATGTATTCATACCGTTCCCACGTCTTGCCGCCATTCTTTGTGTATAGTAGGTCGGCATCCTCTCCGACAATCCACCCCTCATCGGAGTTCGCAAAGTGGACATCCCTGAGCATTGCTAAAGTACCGCTTTCTTGGAGCTGCCAGCGGCGTCCGTCGTCGGTGGTGGCAATCAAACCCTTATCGCCGACCGCCCAACCGTAGCGAGCGTTGGTGAAATAGACCGCCTTGAAATCACCTTCCGTTCCAACTTCTTGACGTTCCCACGTCTTGCCACCATCGTTTGTATGAACGATCGTCCCCTTTTCACCGACAAGCCAGCCGCGTTCCGCATCTGCGAAGTGCAGATCTGTGAAATCAACTTCCCAATCCGCTTTGCGGGTCACGTCCTGCCTACAGCCGATAAATAATAGTATGAATGCAAGCGTAAGTGTTGTCGCTCGGAATATATGTTGGTATGTCCCTTTCATCTGATTTTTTTCTCCTCAAAATGTCATGGTGTCCCAAGAAACTCGGCAAGCCCGAACCCCGGTGGCGTGTCAGATCGGCTTTGGACCTGTCTCAACTCGATGCGCGAACGGAGAACAGTAGCGAAACGCCTCCCAAAATTCTCGATCCTTTGGACGCAAAAACAGCCGAAATGTTGAAGGGCTAATCCGTTTCCATCCTACAAAGTATAACATAATTGCCCCCTAAACCCTACACCAAAATATTACCTATCCATATTCTGCTGTTCCTCGTGGAATTAGCGATCCGCCGAGTGCATTGAGACCCCTGCCTTTTTGGTTGCATTTCAGGAATCGGTATGCTAACATGAACGCATTATTTTCGGCGAAGAATTCATACAGATATAGTCACGCAGATTTCATTGATAGGCTTTCTTGGACTGGATTCGCGGGGCTCCAATAGCCTGTGTCTCCCCTACTATGACCGTCGCATGACTGTCGAACGGACTAAGGAATTGCATCAGGAAACCTTCTCTACTCTCAAGCCGATTTTAAATTCTGGCTGCTACCGTACCGTTTTTGTCTGCATGGGCAAGACCTATCGGGATGCAATTGAAGGTGTCGATGCCTTCAATCCTGACATACAATACTCTCATGGCGGGATTGGGATGCAAATCTCTCAACTCAGCCAATTCCTGTACAATGAGGAATAATATCCTATAAGTTCTCTTGTCGGGCATCTTTGCCCGTCTTAACTTCCTTACCTCCGCTTCAATCCCTCCAAAAAAGAGTTGTAATCTTCATGGTAAATCTGCCATAATATAGCAAGTCTACCATGACGTGAGGGGAAGACATAATTTTGAACGAAGCGATGAAAGAAGTAACTTGGGTTGGGGATTCTCGCGAGCAAGTCCGACGTTTCCCTAAAGCCGTAAGACGGGTAGTCGGTGAGGCGTTACGTTTTGCTCAGCGCGGTGCGAAACACCCCAAAGCAAAACCGATGCGGGGCATTGGATCTGGCGTGTGGGAAATTGTTGCCCGTTACGATACAGATACATATCGCGCTGTTTACACTGTCAAAATTGGCGAGAAAATCTATGTGCTCCATGCGTTTCAGAAGAAATCGACGCGCGGAATCAGAACCCCGAAACGAGAAATTGATTTGATAAAACAGCGACTAAAAATCGTGCAACAACTGGAGGCAAAACAATGAGTGAAGATATTAAAGTCGAGCAGAGCTCTGGGAATGTGTTTAAGGATTTGGGATTTTCTGATTCCGAAGCCGAGCGAGCCTTGGTGAAGGCAGATTTAGCTCTTGAGATCTACAACATCATTGAAGCCCAAAAACTCACACAAGCAAAAGCCGGAAAAATCCTCGGCATCGACCCCTCCGACATTTCAAGACTCAAGAAAGGTGATTTTAACCGCTTTAGCGTGGAGCGATTGTTTACACTTCTCAACCGCTTTAGCCGCAACATCGAGATTCGGATTACACTCGCAGAAGATAGCGAGGGCCATCAGCGAGTCGTTGCCATTTAACTTGGAATCCGAAAGACAACGAATTTTGAAGAAAGGAATAGATTACGATGATTCAAATTGCTGAACCGGTTACCCTAGAAAAACTATTACCACTTATCGAAAAACTGTCGAAAGTGGAACGCGAACAACTGCGTAAATCCCTTGGAGCGGATCCGACGACCTAGCGAAAAGAATGGGAGAATATCGTCACGCAGTTTCACGATGCCTTTGCTGATACACCAGAGGAAAAAGTGACGCGAGATATTGATGAGGCACTAGCAGTTGACATTTAACGTCCCGTAGGTTGGGTTGAACGGTTAATCATGAATCCCTATCAAAGACAATAAGAGGATCAGTCGTTCAATAACACATGCTTATATGCTGACAGAGTGAAACCCAACTTGGTCTTTCTAGTGTAGCACAGTCGCCGCTAGTACAGCATCAAAAGGAGGCAACGCATGATTACAGGACTCAGTGCACAGAATTTTAAGTCATGGCAAGATACCGGTAGCCTACAGTTTGCCCCATTGACTGGACTTTTCGGCGCGAATAGCTCTGGCAAAAGTAGTCTCTTGCAGCTCCTACTTCTGCTCAAGCAGACTGTGGAACGTCCACCGGAATGGGATAAGCCACTTTACTTTGGCGATGATGAGTCACTCGTTGATTTGAGAGGTTTCGGTTATGCTATCCACCGTCCTATAAAGGGACCGAGCCTCGGTATTTCGGTGTCATGGAAGTTGCCCGAAAAGATTACCCTGATGAGTATGGACGAACTTGATGCCCTTTCCCTTTATTTTAACTTGCATAACCAAAGTATAGGACGGATCAGTTATCAAGTAGGTGAAAACCAATTTGGGATAGAGCCAAAGTCGGGGACGGGGAGTTACGAAATTATACTTCCTGATGTCAATCAACGGGCATTTTATCCAAGAGGATCGGTAAGACCGTTCCGATGCTATGGGTTTCGCTTTCATCCCTCAAACACTGCCGCGCGGTTTTCTGATCTTGAAGAATCTTTTGAAGACCTATTTACTCGAATCTACTATCTCCGTCCGGTTCGCGAAGACCCACGACGCTATTACCGTTGGGAGGAGAGCCGGGTCAAAGATGTCGGTCCGTATGGGGAAAAGACGGTTTCCGTTCTACTTTCGAGTTTGGTTCAAGAAAATCCTACTTCCAAGCAGGTTATGGAATGGCTACAGAACCTGAAACTTATCTATTCTTATCGTTTTAATCCTATCTCTAATATAGAACAGAATTACGAACTCCTTGTCCAACAGTACAAAGATGGCCCCGAAGTCGGACTCACAGACGTTGGCTTCGGCATTTCTCAAGTCCTGCCAGTGCTGACCGCCTGCTACTACGCTCCCGAAGGTTCAACCCTCATCCTCGAACAACCAGAAGCGCATCTGCACCCGAAAGTGCAATCAGAGTTAGCAGACGTTCTGATTGATGTCGTGAAAAATCGGGGCATACAAATCATCCTTGAAAGCCACAGCGAACATCTGCTGCTGCGCTTGATGCGCCGGATTGCTGAATACGGGGTTCACGATGAAGGAATTTCAGCGAATCAGACCGCATTCTATTTTTGCGAGATCAACGACGGCAACTCCAAAGCTGAACAGCTCAAGGTTGATGAATACGGCAACATCAGCAATTGGCCTAAGGATTTCTTTGGCGATGAGATGGGCGACTTGGCAGCAAAAACAAGAGCTGAAATGCAGCGGCGGAAAGCGAACAAGAAATGACCGTAATTGTAGATACGAATGTCCCGCTCGTAGCCAACCGTTTTTCCCACGCATCTGAGGATTGTGTTGAAATCTGTGTTGACAGACTTGTGCAAATAACCAATGGCGAAGTAAAATTAGCGGTAGATTACCAAGTGTTGGAGGACCGACGGGGTATCATTAACGAATACCGAAATAAATTGAATCCGTCTGGTCAGCCCGGTGTTGGTGATGCGTTTCTGAAGTGGGTAGAGACAAATTGGACAAATCCTGACCTGTGTGATTTAGTTGAGATCACACCGATCGTTGGTCAAAAAATAAACTTTGCCGAATTCCCAAGCGATCCAGCGTTGGCTAATTTCGATGACGATGATAGGAAATTTGTCGCGGTTGCATGTGCTCACTCAGGGGAACCGCCTATCCTACAGGCGGTTGATAGCAAGTGGCACAACTTCCTCGGCGCACTCACTCAAAATGGTGTAACGGTTGAGTACCTCTGTCCAGGGAATATGCAAAACCCCGACGAGGCATAATTTGTAAAATCTCCGATAAATAACGTTATCAGACATTTTAAGCCATTTTTTGGAAAATCCCAATAACATGATCCAGTCATAGTACGTATACCACTAATCTCAATAAGCAAAAAATATGTCCAATAACTTGTATCGGAGTCCGAAAAGGAGGGAATCAAGGTGAAAGCCGCCCAACTGTATGCGTACGACAAAGAGATGAACGTCGATCTTAAAATTGAGACCGTACCCGATCCAACCATCAGTGATCCCGGGGACGTGATTGTTCGTGTCGGTGCTGCAGGCTTGTGCCGGACCGATCTGCACATCATCGAGGGGGTATGGCGGGACGTGATGGATGTGGACGGCGCGTTGTTGCCCTATACCATGGGGCATGAAAACGCAGGTTGGGTTGAGGAGGTCGGCACTGGCGTGAAATCGGTGAAGCCCGGTGATGCCGTCATCTGCCATCCCTTACGGTCATGCGGCATCTGTGCCGGCTGCCGTCGCGGCGAAGATATGTACTGCGAGGACAGCATATTTCCGGGGCTTAGTACCAACGGCGGCTTTGCTGAGTATTTCCTGACCAACGAGCGGGCGCTGATCAAACTCAACGAGAATGTGTTGCCGGTGAATGTGGCTCCGATGGCGGACGCCGGCATCACCGCCTACCGGGTCGCCAAACGAGCGGCAAAGATATTGAGTCCGGGCAGTTATTGTGTTGTCCTCGGTGTGGGTGGGTTGGGGCACATCGCCCTCCAGTGTTTACATGAGTTGTGTGGCACCCGTACCGTTGCGGTTGACCAGAGTGAAGCTGCCCAAAAGCTGGCTAAAGACTTGGGCGCTCACCATGTGCTCGATGGCGGTCCCGATGTCGTTGAGGAGTTGAAAGAACTCACCGGAGGCGGTGCCCACGCCGTCATCGACTTTGTGGGGGAGCTCGGTGCAGAGCAACTCTGTTGGCAGATGCTGCGTCAAGGCGGGACCCACTTCGTTGTCGGTTACGGCGGCACAATTGAGGTCCCCACCGTTCACATGATCATTAATGAAATTGCAATCGTCGGCAGTCTTGTGGGTAACTACACGGAACTGGTCGAGTTGATGGAGCTTAACGCCGAAGGTCGCGTCAACATGCACGCGCAACAGTACTCGCTGGACGACATTAACGCTGCTATCACCGATTTTAAGGATCGCCGGATTGTGGGGCGGAGTGTTATCGTTCCTTAGCCCCTTGTCACATAAATTGATGGGTTCGTCGTGACGATTCCGGCACGATGTAAATGGAGGGAAAAATGTACGATGATGTGCGGCTATCGCTTCCTGATACCTTAAACCGAGAAGCTATCTTCAAACGGCTGGAGAAGGTACTCGATCCCGAACTTGATGAGCCCATCCTCAAACTTGGTTTTGTCAAGTCAATTGAGGCTGAAAGCGATCATCTGACAATTGAGCTACACCTTCCAACCTACTGGTGCGCACCCAACTTCTCCTACATGATGGCTGAGGATACCCGCCGCGAGCTTCTGACGGTTGAAGGACTTCACGATGTCACAGTTCGCTTGAAAGATCATTTCGCCGCGAGGACAATCGAGGCGAGTGTGAACGCCGGCAAATCGTTCTCGGAGGCTTTTCCAGATGAGGCATCTGACAATCTGTGTCAACTCAGCGATCTTTTTCTTCGCAAAGGGTATATCAGGCGTCAAGAGCGCCTGTTGCGAAATTTGAAAAGTGCGGGCTTATCATTTGAGGAGATCGCCCTCCGACGCATGGGCGACCTCTATTTTGAGGGCGAATCTTGTCGAATCCGGCGTAGCGATGGTCGGATTTGTGATCTCGGAACGGCTGAGGTCGCTCATCAGTACTTCCAGCGTCGATCGGAACTGGACCTTGATTGCTCGCCTACCGCGCCTTTGATAATAGATCTGCGTGGTAGGGAAGTAACCGCTGAGGGGTTAGAGGAGTACCTGATACGTGCGCGCACTGTGCGCGTTTCCCTACAAGCCAATGGGTCATTCTGTGCCGCGGTATTGGCAGCACGGAAAGGCAAAAACTGAGCCAATCTTTCACAGGTGTCGCGAGTCATAGATGCCGTTAAGTATACAAACGCAAGTTGCTATTTGAATATCCATGGAAGTTCCGTTAGAGTATTTGTGGCCTAAAACAAAACACTCAAACAGGAGAAGCCCATGGACTTAGTAATTGTAGCATTTTATACGCTTTGTGACGATCTGTTAATTCAGCACGGCTATCAAGACGATCCACGAAGCAAAATGTCAACCGCAGAAGTGATGACAACGGCCTTAGTCGCAGCAGAACTATTCGGT
>JAJDUM010000038.1 GCA_022826645.1 Candidatus Poribacteria bacterium | reverse complement strand
CTGAATTAACAGATCGTCACAAAGCGTATAAAATGCTACAATTACTAAGTCCATGGGATTCTCCTGTTTGAGTGTTTTGTTTTAGGCAACAAATACTCTAACGGAAATTCCATGGATATTCAAATAGCAACTTGCGTTATGTTACTATAAAACCGTGGATATAACAAACGAAAATGGTAAAGATTAAGCAAGCGGGCGAAATGGCAAATTGGAGATAATTTATGAATTTCAGTGATGAAGAGATCAGAAGTCAAATGCGCCTAGGCGAAGATAGCCATTGGGAATTCAAGGAGATTGAGTTCGCCGGGGATGTTCCTAGGAGGCCGCGCCGCGATGATCTAGCAGATGAAATTGCTGCTTTTGCCAATACGGATGGTGGTGTGATGCTGTGTGGTGTGACCGACAGTGGCAATGTGCAAGGCATGTCACGCGAGCAGATGGACGCGCTGGAGCGGCTCCTAGTGGAAATTTGCACTGATACGATTAAACCGCCAATCCGACCTATCGTCCTGCGTAGAGAAACAGAGGAAGGGGTATCATTCCTGCTGGTTGAAGTTCCACAAGGAGATGCCCAGTATGAAAGTCCTAGCGGCAGTTACTATCGGGTCGGCAGCTCAAAACGTAAGATGACGAGCGATGAGCGGCTGCGTCTAGCACAGCAGCGCGGGCAGGCACGATTTCTTTGGTTTGATAAACAGCCGGTTGAGGAAACTGGATTTGGATCCCTAGATGAATCTCTTTGGAGGCCTTTGTTGAGCACTGTAGGGGCTGCCGATCCTGAATCCGCGCTGGAAAGGATGGGGCTCTTAACAAGTGACGAAAATGGGACAACACGGGCTACAGTGACAGGAGTGCTGTTATGCTGTCGTTCCCCTGAGGAATGGCTTCCCAACGCTTGCATTGCCGCAACCTGTTATCGAGGCAAAGACCGTGCCTCCGGGCAGATAGATGCCCAGACAATTACCGGACCACTCAATCAACAAATTGCAGAAGCGGTTGCCTTTGCGGTTCGCAACATGCGTGTTGGTGCGTACAAGGATCCCGCTCGTACGGACCTGCCACAATATAGTGAGGCTGCACTATTTGAAGCGATTGTCAACGCCGTTGCCCATCGCGACTACTCAATTCGCGGCAGCCGAATTCGGCTCTCAATGTTCGCAGATCGCGTTGAAATAAATTCTCCGGGCGGATTGCCAAACAACTTGACGATTGACAGCATGGACGTCCGTCAATCAACGCGCAACGAAGCACTCGCTTCAATCTTCGGACGAATATCTGTTGGGCAGATCCGGGGTTCGGGCGATCGGCAATTCTTCATGGAACGGCGTGGGGACGGTGTACCAACCATCTTTCGTGAGACGGAATCCTTGAGCGGGAAACTTCCGGTGTATCAATTAATTGATGACTCAGATCTCTTTCTCACGATTCCGGCCGCTGCCACGGACGCGACACCGGCGAGTACTATCATTATGTGCCGCCACCGCGGTCTCCCTGTGCTAGGGGTTGAGTTGTTAGCACTGTTTCCCAATAAGACATGGAAGCACACAACTACTGACGAGAATGGCGAGGCGCAAGTTAATCTTCACTCCACGCACCTGCCTATGACGGTGTTCGCGGCCGCTACCGGCTATGCCGCACAGTTAGAACAGGATTGGGTACCCGCACAAGGCGCACTCACAATTGAAATGCAAAGCCTGTCCAACGGGGGGTCAGTTATCTTTCCGGAGGCGACAGGCTGCCTCCCGGGCTTGTCGGGACGTTTAAATCCCATACGCGATACTCACGACCGTACCTACCTCTACGCCTCAAACATCGCCATCAACGAGGGCGAACAACAACCAGTCCATTTCATTCCGGGAGAGGATTTGGGTCTCATTGATGCCGATGGGAAAGAACAGGTGGTGCGCATCGTCGAAATTGTCGGCAGGTCGGCATTGGTGGAGTATCGTCCCTATTCCAAAGGAGATGGAAGATGATAGTGAAAGCATTGGTTGAACTACTCGGAAAATATCCGAATGATCTGCGGGTTGTTGTCGATAAGTATAAGGATTGGATGATGTAAAACATAGACATTCCGTCCTCCTAACGAGCCAATGGCTCACTCACCCGCGTAGCCCATCTCATCCCAGACCTCGCGGGCATAGGCGAGGGCGTCATCGCTTGGCGGATTATATCCGTTGATGCTGGGCGGTGGCTGACCGGGACCTTGGTGTTCGGGCCAAGGTGACCAATTATCGTTCTCGTACTCCTTACGGACGGATTCTTTGCGGAAATCGGGAATCTCATGAGGTGTTCCGTTCACCAAACATGACCGCCATGCTTGAATTCCGACCATTGCCATCTCCAATCCACGATAGACATCGAAATAGGGCGTTTCGTTTTTGCGGATGGCTTCGGCGAAATGGTAGCTGGTAAAGAAGTCGCCGCCGCTATGTCCGGCCTGTCGTGCTTGCTCAGCGTCGTGGGGAAAGTCCGGCGCATAAACCTTCTCGCGTTCATCGCCCTCCCGCAGATCCCACGGTTCGTGCATGACCCGTAGAGAACCGGGGGCTCCAGTTCGCAAGTTCTCCATCAAGCCGCGTGCGCCGTGAATCCGATACCAGACGCCGTGTCCGCGCATCTTGAGTCCCATAATCCGGACGACCGCGCCGTTGTCCATACGGCAGAGGATGATGCCGCCGGGATCGCCCCGTTGGACGCTCAATTTTTCGGTATCGTTTTCGGATCGGGAGATTGAGAGTGCATTCACACTGACGGGATGGGTGTCGGTGATGTACATGATCGGTGCAAGCGCGTGGGAGCAGTAGTAGGTAGATGGAATCCAGTTGCGCCAGTGGTTCAGTCCCGGCGACAGTCGATTGTATCCGTGTGAATCGAAGGGGTGGTTATATTCTCCCTCGGCGTATTGTAACTCACCGACCTCACCGTTCTGGTAGAGGCGACGCATCTCTTGGTTGTAGGCAAAATAGGGATAGTTCTCGGCGAATAGGTAGATCTTGCTGGACTTGTCTACCGCTCGTGCCAACGCTACACCCTGCGCCGGTGTCCCGCACGCGGTTGTTTCGCTCATCACATGCAGTCCTGCCTCAAGGGCTTTAACGGCGAAGGGCGCGTGCTGATGGAAGTAGTTCGCGAGGACAATTGCGTCCATGTTGTGGGCGAGGAACTGATCGTAATCGGTGTATGTCGCGACGTTTAGCTTTTTTCCTGCTTCACGCAGCTTTTCTTCCCATGTATCACAGAGTGCAACCAATTCCACCCCAACAAAGGGTGCTCCTTGCGCAAAACTCATTCCGCGTCCGACCCCAACGACGCCGACACGGATTTTATTTTTGTCGGTATTCTTTGTCACGAACGTATTCCTTTCGATTCGGTATGGTGTTGGATTTCACGGTTCGCGCTCAACCCAACCTACTACCCCGCCAGTTATCTCTCTCGATTTATCGCGCATTACTCCAACGCTATACACATGTCGCCCCGCTGGGGCTTGGAGTCGCTTGAGCATTTCTATAAACATGCCGCCCCGCCGGGGCTTGAAAATCGGGATGCAGAACCCACGCTGTCAGCTATCAGGCAGTTTGACCAATTGTCGCACAGCGGTTACGGCATACGGAGTATGCCTACTACTATGAGCTCAAGTTATCTTATGTTTTTCGGAGGACCTGGCCGCTGCGCTCGCCGGTTAATTGTCCATCTTTCACAGCCATCTTGCCGTTGACGATGACGTGGTGCATACCGATGGCGGTCTGGTTCGGTTCAAAGGTGGTGCCTTGCTCCGCGAAGGTCATTGGATCGAAAATCGCCACATCCGCCCATGCGCCCACCCGGAGGACGCCCCGGTCGGTTAAACCGAGTCGGCTGGCGGGTAGCGATGTGATACGGCGGATTGCCTCCTGCGGACTGAGCGTCTTTTTATCGCGGACAAAGTGCCGGTAGAACCAAGATGCCCATGTGTACGCACCGTGGAACGAGGTCCCCGCCAGCGGTCCGTCGGTCGCCAGCGCGGTCGCATCGGAACCGACTATACAGCTGGGGTGCTCGAAGGCGATGCGAATATCTTCTTCCCGATAGGTGAAGGCAAGAATCATCAGGCTGTGGATGTCGTCAAGCTCAGCGAGTAGGAGGTTGTATATGGCGTCGAACGGGTCAACGCCCATTACTTCGCTGACTTCTGCGATGCGCTTTCGGGCGAATTCCGGGTACGCTTTACAGTCGAAGAGGACAATGTTGTTCCAGTCGCCCCGTGCCAAAGCGGTGATGATACTGGCATAGGTTTTCAGTTCCCGACGGGTGGTATCTGAGCTTAACCGTGCGCTGATGGCGGCTTTGTCCCCTTCAAGTGCCCACGGTGGCAGGGCAGCACTCAGATTGGTGGTTCCGAACAGCCGCGTGTGCATATCAAAACCGACATCTAAGCCCGCGTCCTGTGCGTCGTCCACCTGCCTGAGCGCATCTTCAATCGCCCAGCGTCCGTCTTTAGCGAGCCGTGAGACCACGGAGATGTGGGAGATCTGCAAAGGCAGGTTCGATACGCTGCCGGTGCGGATTGCTTCCGCGATGGTCTCCTGTGCTTCACCCTCCCGATTGCGTGTATGCGTCGCATAGAATCCACCGGCGTCGGCTGCTACCCGACAGAGTTCGACGATTTCTGCTTCCGTGCAGTCCCTTTCGGGCCCGTATTCAAGACCTGTAGAAAAACCGAACGCGCCTTCCTCCATGCTTTGCGTCAGCAGAGATTTCATCTGGTTAAGTTCATCCGGGGTTGAGGGACGGTCTACTAGTCCGGCGACAGCGAGGCGTAGATTACCGTTCGGGACGAGGGATGCGACGTTGACCGCTGGCTTTCCCGCTTCAAGCGCGTCGAGGTATTCAGCCATGGTACGCCAACCGATCTCATGCCCCTCTTGGTGCCCGTAGATGTTCATCTTCGCCAGTTCCGGGTCGCCGATAGGGGCGCATCCGTGCCCACAGTTTCCGACAACCTCAAGGGTTACGCCTTGGGTTATGGAACTCATCGCTCGCGGATCGACGATCACCGTGAAATCGGAATGGCTATGGATATCGATAAAGCCGGGCGCGACGAAAAGGCCGTGGGCATCCAAGCACGGGAGATCTTCCTGTTTTTCGATCCTTCCAATTTCGAGGATTTTGCCCTCTTTGATGACTACGTCGCCCCGGAAAGGTGGGGCTCCTGTGCCATCGATAATTGTCCCATCGTGAATTAGTAGGTCCGCTTGCATCCGTACGTTCCCTATCTCGCAGTCCAGCCCAGATCTATTGCCCAATCCGCACCGGTGATAGCGCCTGCTGCGTCCGAACAGAGGTAGACAATAAGGGACGCGACCTCCTCTGGCGTTATCAGTCGCTTGACAGCGGCGGGTTCCAGCATGACCTTTTCAACGACCTCCTCTACGGAAATCCCCCGTGTCCGCGCTTGATCAGCAATTTGGCTCTCGACCAGTGGGGTCCGGACATACGCCGGGCAGATGGCGTTGACTGTGATACCGTGTTCACCGCCTTCAAGTGCTGCTGTCCGTGTAAGGCCGATGAGACCGTGTTTGGCTGTGATGTAAGCACTTTTGAAAGGCGAGGCGACCCGTCCATGAATGGAGGAGACGTTGACGATGCGTCCCCACCCGTGCGCTTTCATGGTCCCCCAGACGTATTTGGTCAGTAGGAACGGGGCGGTGAGCATTACGGCAAGCATTCTGTCCCACGTGTCTTCGGGAAAGGCCTCAATGGGGTCGATATGCTGGAAGCCTGCGTTGTTGATAAGAATGTGGACCCCACCGTAGTGAGACAGTGTCTCGTCCACAAGGCGTTTGCAGTCTGCCCGTTGCGAAAGATCGGTTTTCACGAAATGAGCACCGATTGTGTCAGCGAGTTTTTGACCTTCAACCGCATTCAAATCGGCAATGACCACCTGATCTCCGCCAGCCACAAATGCTTCAGCAATGGCTTTGCCGATGCCGCTCGCACCCCCGGTAACAATAGCAACACGTTCGCTCATCTTCTCTCACCTCGCTATTGAGGGTGCTAGTTATCGGATGGGGCAGCACAAGACCTATCGCTACAGCAACCAATTATCCGCCAACCAGCCCCATTTCACCAAAAGTGTTAGCTAATGTTAGATGTTGTTAGTGATTGTGGATGATTACCAGATTGACCGGCATTGACGCAACCCACATGTCGCCCCCTTGGGGCTTTGGAACGTTTGGTGTGTAGCACTATCTATAAACATGTCGCCCCCCTGGGGCTAAAGACGGTCAATCGCTTTGGCTTGTTTCCCCGGTATGCTTATCACGTTTCGCAATCCACGCTTCAGTTGCCACATAGTGCTCCACTGGAGCACAGAAACGCGGTCAGGTCGCCGGGCTATAGACATCTCGCTCTGCTGGAGCGAAAGACGACGGTGTTACGTACTTGGGTAAATAGGTGCACTAGCTATAAACAGGTCGCCCCGCTATAGATATCTAGAACGAGTTGGGTTAAAGGTCATTCGGTATACGTAACAGGGGCTTCCCAACACTGGATTGCTAGCTGCCAAGAGACGTGCTCGTCGATGTCGTACTGTTAGGTTTCTGCCACAACATATCAGAGCGTTGTCGAATTTCATGCCAAGGACCGGTGATTGCCAGCGTAATTCCAGGACTCTGGATATTTACAAAGAGGGTCGTGCCCTCCGGTGAGAATGTTGCACCCGCGAATTCTGATAGATTACCGGCGTTTCGAGCAAACCGGTAGAGATTGCCTTCGGGTGTTACGCCAACTAAGAACTCCTCGTTTGGACCGTCTTCACAGATGATTAAATCCCCCCAAGGTGTGACTGTCAAGTTATCAGCATTCTCCATGAGATTGCTGTCGTTTGGCTCAATAAAGAGTTGAAGCGTGCCGGGGTGTTGCTCCTCACGGCTTGTGCCCTCATGAGGGCTAGGCACGTATTTCCAGATCTGTCCTTTGCGTTCTATGCCACCGTTTGTGCAGGCGATATAGAATTCCCCCTTGTCGGAGTCACTACCGTACCATATCCCTTCGCCCCGAGCGAACTTCGTCGCACCTTTGTCTTCAACCCCTTGTATACGGAGGTCATCGTCCGGTGATTCCACATTCTCAATATCCACCCATTCAACGGCAAGCGTTTCTCCCACCTGCACCGGATTATATGACCATCGGAGAATCTTTTGCATCCGGTTTCTCCAGTTTCGGGTATCCGCACCGTTGCGGTCTCGAAGTTTCAATGCCTGAAGTTTACCACCTCCAGCGAGTTCACCCGGTTTCTCAGGGATAAACCGATAGATTAAACCATCCGACCTGTCTTCCGTTTGATAGACAATCCCACTTCTGGGATCGACAGCGACCGCTTCATGATTGAAACGCCCCATCGCTTTCAACGGGATCGGATCGGCTAATTCTATGTCAGCAGAAGCCGGCACCTCAAAATTATACCCGTGCTCCACCTCGTACGTCTCCTCTGCCTTCTGGATCGTCTCTTCACAAGTAATCCATGTATTCCAAGGCGTGAGACCGCCCGCACAATTCCGGATCGTTCCCGTCAGACTTAATGAATGCTTTTCTAACGTCTGCGTTTGTGTGTTATAGATCAGCGTCGTCGTTCCGCCGAGGCAGGGTAGTTCGCCCGATCCAGCGTCATAGAATTTGCCAATAGCAGCAGGTTCAATCTTTTCGTTATTCCAGCCAAAGGGACTAGCGGTTTTGGCAGTAGCGGTCAATTCGTGATTTCGGACGAGGATAGTTTTGCCGTTAGGACCCGGAAATGCCGCCATGCCATCGTGTCCACCCGGCACCCAAAGTCCATCGTCCATCTGCTCACCTGTTCTTGAAAAAGCGTGTGCGGCAAACCCTTGGGGGAGATCAAGGAGTTGGTTCGCACTCGGCTCGAACAGGAATGGGTCATCAGGTCTAAAGCCCGGCACCTTTTGAATCAGTGCTCGGCTACACCCTAAAAATCCGAGACTAACAGCTGCAGATACGGTCCCGATCGCACCAGCGCGTAGAAACTGCCGTCGAGATAATTTGTTTTTCATAGAGACCCCTCATCAAGTACGGGTTAAAGAAGCTATATGAGAAAATTCCTCAAATTCCACGTAAAATCGTGAATAATTCGTTAAACATGATACGTGAGAAGAAATGGACAGTGCTGTGCACATATCGGAGGCGATAGAACTTTATCACGGTGCTGCTTTCGGTTTGTCGGCGTGTGTTTGTCCGCGGAGTGCTGTGGTGGCTGCCTCATCGACTGCGAGAGTTGCCTCGTTGATGACCACGCCGTAGGCTTCGCGCGCTGCTTCGATCGAGACCTTGCCGTTTTTGACATCGTGTGCAACATCGGTCGGTAAGCGCTGTAGCGGGTCACCCCATCCACCGCCACCCGCCTGACGATGATAGATCCGCTCTTCAGCCTTCATCGAAGTGGATATCATGGTCTGCAACACCTCTTCGTCTCCGTCCGTGTGATGGAGGACATTAATGGAGCCCCTGCCCGACTTCCCGCCGTAGAGACCGTAGGGGAGATGATCCCTTCGATCAGAACGGATGGCAAGATGTGCTTCGCCGGAGAGTAATCGCCACTCCCGCTCAAGGCCCAGACCGCCTCGGAATTTGCCCGCACCGCCGCTATCGGTAACATATCCGTAGCGTTCGATATGCACCGGGTATTCGGATTCCGCCTGCTCAACCGGGATATTACTAGCGACGTTAGCGGGGTTACACAGGCCGTCGATCCCATCGCGATCAGGACGTGCGCCCCATGTGCCTGACATCAGTTCGTAGTAGACGTACGGCGTCCGGTCCTCCCGCTGCCCACCGATAATCACCAAGGAATTGCCCCCTTCACCGGCGGCCAAGACTTGATCTGGCAGTAAGCCCGCCAATGCACCGAACACAGTGTCCGCCAATCGAAACCCGGTGATCCCACGCATCGAAGATGCAGCTGGCATGACACCGTGAACGACTGTTCCTGCTGGGGCTATGATTTTCAACGGCTTGAACATGCCCGCTGTGTTCGGGATATCTTCACGGATCACGGATCGGACGCACAATGCAACCACCGACGCAGTGAAGGAGAGGGTATTATTGATGGCACCGCGGACCTGTGGGTTCGTGCCCGTGAAATCAGCGGTGAGGCTATCCCCTTCTACGGTCATCGTCACTGTTAGGCGCACGGGTGGCCCACCGACACCGTCGCTGTCCATGTAGTCTGTGAAGGTATGGCTGCCATCGGGCCAGGAGGCGATTTCCGCACGGACAAGCTGCTCCGTGTAATCGATGAGTGAGTTAGCGCAGGTAGTGAAGGTATCCACTCCGTAGCGTTGGATGAGTGTGTGGATTGCACGTTCGCCGATATGACAAGCTGCGAGTTGCGCTCGCAGGTCACCGATAGCCATCTGGGGCACTCGGACATTCGCACGCAGCAGTGTGAAGATTGACTCATCGGGTTCACCGGCGCGATATAGCTTGAGCCACGGGATGCGGAAGCCGTCTTGGAAGATTTCGGTGTTATCACATGCGGAGCTGCCGGGCAAGCGACCGCCCAAGTCGAGGTGATGGGCGGTACTGACGGCGAATCCAACACGCTCCTCTTCCCAGAAGATAGGTTTCACGATGAAGATATCGGGGATATGCATTCCACCATCAAAGGGATCGTTGAGGATGAAAACGTCACCGGGGTTTATATCCCCGTCGAATTTCTTGAATAACGTTTCCATGGCGAAGGGAACAGAGCCGAGGTGAAGCGGGATGGTGATGCCCTGCGCGATCATTTCGCCATCGGCGTCACAGAGAGAGGTTGAGTAATCGAGGCAGTCTCGGACGATGGTTGAATAGGCGGTGCGGTAGAGCGCCATTGCCATTTCGTCAGCAGCTGACGCCAAGGCGTTCTGCATGATCTCGCGCGTGATTGGATCAATTTTAGGCATCCGCAAGCTCCATCAAGGAAAGGTATGGTGATTGGGAATGAGTGGTCATTAGCTTAAGTCAACCGCACAGACGCGAGCGCGCCCAGCGTTTAGGGGGTGTACAGATGAGGTCGGGATTGCCTAAGCTGTAGGAATCACAGGTTAGGAAACCCCGATGCGTCGAGGGCGGGCGGCGCGGCTACGATTATAGTGAACCTTAGAATTAATAAGACACTCCAAACCGGTGCGGTTGGAAACCGCACCTACCGGGTAGGATTGAATGCGGTACGATTGGAAACTGCCCCACCGGGGGCGAAAGTGTCTATTTATTTTTAGAATTCACCATAGATTGCCGTTGTTGTGTGTCGAAGTTTCCCGCACTATTTATCCGTTCGGGGTCTGTTTATCATTATTTCTTATTACGGCTTTTAACGTGCTTGCTTCAGTGCTAATTTCTTTCTCTTGAGACGGCGTTTTTGGCGTTGTCGAATCTGTGTTCGTCGCCGGGATTGTCCAACTTTCGATCGTGCCACGGAATCACCTCCTTATAGTGGACTGTTTTCTGGTAGATTTTGGACTTATAGTGGACCTTAGAATTAATGAGACACTCAAAACCGGTGCGGTTAGAAACCGCACCTACCGGTCCCGATACCTCCCCGATACCTCCCCGATGAATCGGGGCAGGCGGGATCGAAACCGAGGGGCAAATGTGTCTATTTATTTTTAGAATTCACCATAATAGGCAAATGTAGGGACTAGTGTTTCATTTTATGTGTCGTCAACTGTTCGTGCCAGATAGAATATCGCCTCATCACACAGCATCTCGACCTCTACCATTGCAGCATCCAGTAGTTCTTTCGAGGCACATTGCAGGAGCAGTCGCTCCGCGGTAAGCGTGATATAACGTTGCTCGTCTGTATGTGCGAACTCTACCTGCGCATCGGAATCCTGGACGACCCTGTATCCATTTCCGAACTCGATCGTTTCTCGAATATCCAGACCATCGATGTTCTTGTATAGTGCTTTAGCCGTCAGTGTTTCCAGCGCAACCTCGGGAGCGGACGGAGCAACTTCGGTCTCGGTCGTTTGATCTTCTGCAGGTTCAGTGACCGACACCAGCTCGCTCACAGAATCAACATTTTCGGCTACTTCGTCCGAACCCCTTGGTGTTTCCGGTTGATCCTCGTCTGCGGCTTCGCTTTCCGCCAACACCTCGGAGAGCACGTCGGCGACAGCGTCGGATTCCGGTTCCGGGTCTTCCAATATCCCCTTAAGCGTGCGCACACAGATATTGAAAATCAGCGGGTGAAACGCGAGTGTCTCTGGATCGGCATATTCAAAGAGGGATCTCGCAACGAACGCGATTTCTGCCTCTTCTCTGGATCCCCTTCGTTTGAGGCGTGTTTCGCATGCTTTGAGCGCATACGAAACAGAATTGATAAATTCTACAGTAATCAGTTGACGCAATACCTCATAGCGAAAGACATCGCTAAGGCTCTCGGGACCCTCCTCACCCTCAGACGTTTTCTCCTCAATCTCTTGAACTTTGTCGGTGAACGCGCCTGACTCATAGGCTTCCGTCGTTTTCTGCTGCAACAGGTCAGGATCAAAGGCGATTTTTTGAAATTCTGGCTCATCAAGCAGCAACTTGCTTTTTACAATTTTGTCCTGTAATAATTCTTCATCGGACTTGGCTGTTTCTAACGCCCGCTGTTTCTGAAAAGCCAACTGCTTGCGCTTGGATTTCTGATTTTGTTGACGTTTTGCACGTTTACGCGCAATGTTGAGCCGCCGATTCTTTTTTTTGGCCATCTTTGACTCGATTTGCGATCGTGGTTAGGTGAAATGGTTCTGCGAAGTACTTGGACTTAGAAAAGTATACAGAATCATTTT
The DNA here is from genome assembly GCA_022826645.1 of Candidatus Poribacteria bacterium. Classification (GTDB taxonomy): domain Bacteria; phylum Poribacteria; class WGA-4E; order WGA-4E; family PCPOR2b; genus PCPOR2b. Next base: position 21,805 of record JAJDUM010000038.1, on the reverse strand, counting down.
GGAATTGTCAACACCGATCCGGGAATATAGGGAAAATGCCGAAAATGTGCGGTATCTCTTTCCAGCATTTGCCTAGACGTTCATACGGAGCGCGTGAGATGTGAAAGCCATGTCTACTGATAAGGCAAGGAAACTCAACCCACGAATCGCTGTGCACGTGTCGCCCCGCTGGGGCTGTACTACGGAGGTAGTGCGGTGATGCCCCTAATGTGGGATCCCTAACTGATGCATCCGCCGATGGATGGCTTCCTGTGCTTCGATAAATGGACGTTCAAGGAACGCTTGATGGTCATTTTCACCGTGATGATGTGTTACGGTTCCGGGTCGGTGATGCTTGGCAGTTTTTCGGATATATGACAGTCCACCCTCAATGAGCGTCAGCATATAGTTTGCGGTTTCTGAATCGAACATCCACCACTCACCGCCAACAGCGATATAGACAGGGGAGGTATGGGCGATAATGCCACGACCCCAGCCGTCATAATGCGGAACCGCTTGGGTATAGCCGGGTCCGCCGCAGCGGGCTGCAATCCATGAATGTCCGTCGACCTGCAGCTTTGCTTTCAGATGGAGTGTGCGCGCCCCGTTATTTTCCGCTGTAGAGGCGACAACCTTCCCCGCTTGGACGATTTCCAGCGTATGGATCGGAAATATGGACTCAGCAGACGCTTCGACCTCTACAGTGCCACCGTTGCCCGGCAGGTTAATGGTGCTTCCGATCGGTTGTCCGTCAACCGTCAATCGAATGATGGGACCGCCACTGAGGAACGTGTTTCCTGCGCGCAGATATTTGCACCAATTATCGTAGTTGAATTCCTGATCATCGGGGATGTGGACATAGGTGCGATATACGCCGACGGGGACATCGCTGCTCATTTTGTCCGTTCCGCCGACCAGTGGGAGTTTGTACCCACAGTTAAGATAACGGTAATACTCGATGTGGCCGTACATCGCTTCGGTCTGGTACTCGACAGCATCTTCGCGCTCGGTAGCGATTAGTGCGGCGGGTTCACCGTTGGGGTTCGGGATGTGGGGCAGGACGACGGTGCCGCCCTGTGCCCGACAGGCGTCCGCCCAATGTGAGAGCGTTATTTCCATGTTACCGCCGAGCTCTGCTTCGCCGGGACCGTCGGAACACCACGGACTTACCTGCTCCTTCAAGCCGAGCAGCGTGAGATGTCCGAGCAGATGTTGACGATTTTCTTGCGTCGCGTAGACGATGCTGCGGCCGTCGTCGGAAACGGTTGGACGGCCGATGAATTCCTCTGTATTGGTAAAGAGGTGTCCCCATTGGGAGAGAAGCAGATTGACGACGTTGAGGTCCTCCCCGCGCGCCTCTGTGTGGGCACCTTGCGTTGAGAGGAAGTGGACGTGGGTATCGCCGCTGAAGTATCTTTCGGCGTTCATGTTACACCAACGCTTGAGCCGCAGCGTGAGTTCGCGTTGGCCCGGTTTGATTTCTACTTTTGTTCGCAACGGTTCGTATTCGTAACCTCGCGCAACATCAACGATGACCTCGCCGCGTGGTAGCCACCCTTGGCAGGTACCGTCGGTGTAGGCATAGGAGATCTGACCCAATCGAACATCTCCACCGACATCGATATGCCAGGTGCCGTTGTTTGAGTTGACGTGTGCGTGGTGTCCGTGCGGCGCGTAAGGCACCCCTTTTGGAGAGCGGAAGTGGATGCGGCATGGAATCGGCTGATTGGTTTCATCATCGACCACCGTTGTGTGAACCCAGTTCCTGCCTGTGTCAACGAGTTCAACTTGCACCCGTTCGTTCGGTGCGACCTTCCCCTTCTCCTCTAACTCGCCCCATTTTACGGAACCTAATGTTTCGTCGTGATTCTTGACTGTCACGGTTGCCGACGGTGTCGCTGTCACTTCTACGTGGGCGGGGCTGCTGCTATTATTCTGTAGCTCGCCCCAGCCCTTCCGTTCGTCATCGATAAATTCGTCCGTGGATTTCTCGGGCAGTGGATAGGGATAGGACGCCAGGCCGCGATCCACCTCAACTTCCATGTGGAACGGCTTTTCGGCATCTTCCTCCTGTGGCAATGTAATCATGACATCACGCATTGCTTTTCTTGGGATTGGGTCTTCATCAAGGTTTCCCAATGTGACAGCAGCGAGGATAAACGCCGGTCCCTCCGGCACGACCTGGAGGGATTCAAGCGTCTCGGATGGGTTCGGATTCTCCCATACCCACAGATAGTAGTTTGAGGGCCATGCTTGGGTGGCTTCGGTCTGTCGGTTACCCGCTGCGCTCCAATTCCCTTCATAGCGTGGGTGGAGTCCGTCCTGCTGGTCTGACCATGCGAGGAACGGTAGCTGCCCCCAACCTGGCGGGACGACAGCGATCTCGAAACGTTCCCGTATCGGCGCAGTGACCGCTTCGCCGTTTGTATAGCGGAAGATGTAGTTCGCAATCAAACGCCCAACGGGATCGCCCTCAAAGATCTGGGATTCGAGCAGTCGATGTGCGACAATGACCCGTTTCGATGATGCGTTGAGTGGTATGGTAATCGGTTCTGGGTTCACTTCGTTTCCGAAACCGAGAAAGTGGTCACCGTCCGCACTGATCTGGAAGGGGAGTCCGTGGAAGGTTTGTTCGCCTATTGTGGGATTGGCGTTTTCACCGAGAATTTCTGCGCCAACGTTACAGTGTGGTGATAGATTTAGTGGTTGATAGTCTGGCATTGAATTCTCCTTAAATTGATAGTTGTAATTAGTTGTTAAGATTTTTGATTAGGGCGTGTTGACATTTAGCAGCACGTAGGTTGGGTTGAACGGGGAACCGTGAAACTCAACAATATCCTTTCTTCGTAGGTCGGACATCTTGCCCGACCCATAGCTAGCGGGACGATATATGTATAAAAAAATAATGGTTGGTAGGGAACAACGATCGTTGTTCCCTACGAAGCAGGACGTAGACGTGCATATATTTCGTAGGGAACGGAGATCTCCGTTCCCTACGAATAAACCTCAACGCGTTGGTCTGCTGTGGCTATGTTGGTTCATTGAAACAATTCTCCCTATCCATTAGCTTCTCTCTAATATGATTGCGCGTGGTGGGCGGGGCAAGATGCCCCGCCTACGATGAGAGGATGAGCAGCAAGAGCGGGGCAAGATGCCCCGCCTACAGGGGATGATACCACTGTGTGGCGCCCGAGATGCCCCGCCTACGGAGGATGATATTGCTGCATGACCGGGCAAGATGTTTGATCTACAACAGGGCAACCACAAGGGTTGCCCCTACGGGAATAGGTTCAAGCCGAGCGGGCCTGTTAGTAATTTGGGTCATTATAGCATATCGATACGCAATAAAAAAGCCCCATGCACAGTGCACAGGGCTGGATTATTTGTACTCTTTTACTAAACTGACGAGGGGTAGAGGCTGTCTACGTTTGCTTTTTCCCTTGAACCTGGGGCATGTAGGTTTCTCTGCCCATCTGAGGTTTCTTGTTATCCATCCGCGAGCTTTTTGGGAAGAGTCGAAGGCTCCGGTCTTCAAGGGGTAGCCTCACTGGCACGTGTCCGCGTCGGTGTGACTCTCGTAGCGCGATAGCCATCTCGAGGACCTTACGTCCGTTGTCGCCGCTGCCTCTCGGCTCGATGTCCTGCTCAAGCGCATCAATGATGGATTGGACGCTCGCAATGTTTCGGTCGCCGGGCCATCTCCAACCGTCCGCATCGTAGTCCCCACTCATTCTACCGTAAACGCTGGTTTCGGGAAACACGCCCTCCACCTTTTTGAGTGGTGCCCCCATCAATGGATCAACAACATCGTCCGCTTTCCACAGGCTGAGCAAACTATTATTGCTGCGGAATACACCTCGGGTGCACGAAACCTCAAATCCACGTCCCCTCGCATCAGCTTCGCGATGCATGAAGGCTTCAATGCCATTCGTGAATCGCAGATAGCCCGCTACGCCTTGGTCATGATCGCTATGCGGGTCGTCGGCGACCCAGCCAATCACCCACGCGACATCGGCATCTCCGGCGAACAGACGCATCAGACTGAAGAGTTGGCAGCCACCGCCTGACATCTCAGAGCCACTCCCGCCTATGAAGTTGATGCTTTTGACCTCGCCAAGCTCACCGGACTCGATGATTTCAAGGGCTTGCCAGTATTGGGGTAGATTTCGGTCAAGGTCACCGGCACCGAATTTGATCCCGCGCGATTGGCAGGCTGCAACCATTCGGTCCGCATCTGCAAGACTTGCGGCGATAGGTTTCTCGCATAGAATAGCCTTTACGCCCGCTTCGGCACACCCAATAACGACTTCTGGGTTCGGTCTGACCGGTAGGATAGGTGCAGCGATATCAATCTGTTCCTTCTCAAGCATCTCCCGATAGTCGCTGTATCCTGGAACATTGTAATATTTACAGTACAATTCTAAGTTTTCGGGATCGGTGTCAGCGAATGCAACAACTTCGGTCAAGGGGTTAAGCGCATACGCCCGCGCGTGCGACCCACCCTTCCTTCCGCAACCGATGACTCCGACTCGATATTTAGCCATTTAAGGTTTTCCTTGTCTGACGTAGTCAGCTAACTCTATTAGGAGTTACGCAGTTGAACGTTGAGGTTTTGTAGTTCGATGCTTCAGTGCCAATGCGGGGCAAGATGCCCCGCCTACGATGGGTGTGGCTGCTGCCCATGCCCCGATACGCCCGATGAATCCCCGATACATCCCCCGATAGGATCGGGGCAGGCCCGATGAATCCCCGATACATCCCCGATGAATCGGGACAGGCGGGACTCCGACAAGCCGAGAGCAGACAGGCGGGATTAAGAAACAGGCAACTACAATATGGGGTGCGTAAGTCCTGTCTATATTGAAGCTGGCAGTTTAATACCGCAAATTTAAGTCCCTAAACGTTTACATATCTGCGTATCGGTGCGATGCTGCCGAGTAGTCCGAGCAGAACACCACCGAGCAGAATTAGTCCGATCTGATCGAACGGAATGAACTGCATATCGCTAACCCGCGGCACGAATATGCGAAACAGGGTATAAAAACCAAGTATTCCGGTTAAACTCCCGATAAATCCAAGAAACACGCCTTGGGCAATCAGGGGGACACGGATGTACCAATAGGTAGCCCCAACCAACCGCATGACTCGGATCTCCTCACGCCGGAAGTATGCGGTCAACATAATAGAGAAGCAGACGATAATCACTGAAGCTCCACCCATTAGCCCGGCCAACCCGAGGAGTACCGCTTCCACCTTGTGGATAAACTCAGAGGTATCCTGCTCATGTGTGACATCCTCCACCTGAGGAAACGACTTGAGTTGAGTAACAAGCTGCGACAATTTTTCTGGAGGCAGTAACGTCTCTGTAATGTAGATATCCAGTGAGGCAGGGAATGGGTTACTGTCGGCGAACCCGTCCGTGAGGGTCTTTCCGAATTCACCAAACATTCGCTCACCTTTTTCCAAGGCTTGCTCTTTAGACACGTAAGTCACTGCCGCAGCCCATTCAATTTTCTCAATTTGGCTGCGAAATTCTCGCCCTTCGGACTCACCGACACCGTCTTTAATATAGACAATGATCGCTGGTTCCTCTTTAAGGTCTTCAATTTGCCCGCGTAGATAGTTGCCGATCAGGATTAGCGCACTTCCAATTGTGACTGTTAGGGTAATAATCATGACACTCAGCAAACTAACAAAACCGCCATGTCGAATATTAGAAAATGATTCTTCGAATAGATACCACATAGATAGATTTCAATAGTAATAGTTGAGATGTAAAAACTGCTCCAAGCTGCAACAGTTTATAAGGAACTCAGAACATTCTTGATGATCTCATCGGTCTGGATACCCTCACCCTCGCCTTCAAAGTTCAAGATGATACGGTGGCGTAAGGCGGGTAGGGCAACAGATTGTATGTCTTCAAAAGCAACATTGTAGCGGCCATCAAGTATTGCCTTGATCTTCGCTGTCAATGTAATTGCCTGGAGTCCGCGAATACTTGCACCCAATTCAACGTACTGCTTCGTCATCTCTGGACTGTTAGAGTTATCTGGATGCGTCCTTCGGATAAGCTGAATGATATAACGTTCTACATGCTCTGCAATCAGGACACCCCGAACCAACTGACGCATCGACTGGATGGTCTCTGCATCGCTGATTTCCTCGATAGCGGTCTCGGTCTCCGATGTTGTTCGTCTCAAAATTTCGCCAAGCTCATCTTCATCGGGGAAGGCTATCTGTAGCTTGAATAGGAACCGGTCCAGTTGTGCCTCCGGCAGGCGGTACGTTCCGTCCATCTCAATAGGGTTCTGTGTCGCCAGCACACAGAATGGCTCTTCGAGTTTATAACTCGTCCGTGCCACACTTACGGTCCGTTCTTGCATCGCCTCCAGTAGGGCAGACTGCGTACGGGGTGTTGCTCGATTAATCTCGTCTGCAAGGACAACCTGTGCAAAGATAGGTCCCGGCTGAAACTCAAACTGCTTTCGTCCTTGGTCATCCTCAACAAGCAGCATAGTGCCTGTGATATCCGATGGCATCATGTCCGGCGTGAACTGAATGCGATTGAACGACAGACTGAGCACTTCGCTCAAGGTGTGAATCAGGTGCGTTTTGCCTAAGCCGGGGACGCCTTCAAGGAGTACATGCCCATTGGCAAAAAGACAGAGCAGGACACCTTCAATTATATCATCCTGGCCAACGATGCGCTTGTGAATTTCTGCCTCGACTCGGTTGAAGTTTTCCTTAAACTGCTGTACTTGAGCTTCTAGAGGCATAATTGAAACCTAATTCATTAGGACTTACGCATTTCAGGACGGAGCAAGATGCCCCGCCTACAGACTAACCCATTTCAGCATAGGGGGTGCGGGGTAAGATGCCCCGCCTACGGTTGGCTGCATAAGTCCTGTTCATTAGTTCACTAAGATGACTCTCCCTATTCATTGCGCCCCTCTGGGGCTTAGCTGTGGAGAGATTTGGCATTGCTATACAGAACCCACCCCAACAAGATGGGGATTCTTCTGTCCTATGGACGCATCCTGATCTGTAGGGGTTGAGTGAGGGGCAAGGAAACCTTGCTCCTATGCGTCGCACATCAATGTCAGCATGATCTACCAACGTGGTGGCGCTTCAACAAACTGGTTGTAATAATCTTCAACCTTTGCTTCAGCAGCATCCCCTTCGTGGATGAGAATGCGAAACCGCTGCGTCAAGCGTTCACCGCACGAAAGCTGATACTTGTCCAGCAGGGTAAAGTTCGTTAGAAACGTGCCGTAATTCCGCGTAAAAAAAGCTGACGGCGGATTCGACGGGTGGTTCATCAGTGTGACACCGACTGTTTTACCAGCAACTACGCCACTATAGTCTGTCCAATCGGCGGATTGCCGCATCGCCTCTTCTTCGTTGCGTTGACCATTGGCGTTGAGGATTGTTCCTCCATCTTCCACATCGATCGTATCGGCAACGCGCACACCGAGGAAGGCGTGATTGTCTTGTCCAAATGTCAGATCCGCCTCGCTGGCAATCAGCGTGCTTGTCAGGTCAATGATATGGGCAGCCTCACCGAGAACGACCGTGAAGTTGCGTTCCTCATCCAACATGCGGACCCCTGCCTTCGTTATCCATCCGTTATGCGTCATGACGTGAATACTGGTTTCATCAACCTCATGTTGACTCTTTTCCAGTACGATATCACCGAGGTCTGATCGGGTCGGGTTATTGTCGTGGAAGAAGTTAATTCCGTTCACGTCCGCATGACCGATAAAAATCGATTTGTGATGATTAAATCGGTAGGCGCAGGTGGCTGTTACTTCGCGTCCGCTCGGAGAATACACGGGATAGAAATCGGGACGCGATTTGTACATATCGCCGTATTGAGTGTGCCCCGTATTGTAGGCGAGGCAAAATGCTTCCGCGTTACAGAATTTGAAACGCAATTCTTCTTCGATAATCCTTGGAACAACAGTCATTAGATAACTCTTGACAGAATGTGAGTGAAAATCCTGATAATACCTTTTTACGACTATAACCTATCCGACAAAACTCATTGACGAGGATTTCTCGGTAACACGGGTGGTGCGATTGCTCGGTTTAACGGAGTCGCTGCCGAAGAGCGCTTCGATTTCCGATATCGTTGGAGACGGAAACGAAACGTTGTAGCGTGAACTGCATTGTGCAATGACCTCACCATATTTGGGAGTTAGCAGGCGTATAATAAGATCATGATCACCCTTTTCCTTGGCACAGATACTCTGCAATGCCTCCAACTTCTTTTGATCCGCGGCATCGTTTTCGGAAATTGTGACCTCCACCGCCGATGTTAATCGCTCGACAACCGCATCAATGGGCAAAATCTCTTCTGCTAAGATCTGATGGGTATCCTCCTCGATTTCGTCATCGCCCGCACCATTTCTCCGTCGATTCTCGCCGACATTACCGCGAATCCACACAACCGCATCCTCTTCTATGGCATCGACTGAGTTCTTGTATGCCTCCGGGAAAACAACGACATCCGTCGTTCCTTCCAGATCCTCAACAACGAGAATTGCCATCGGATCGCCCTTTTTCGTTTTCGTAAGACGCAGCGATGTAATCTGACCGGCGGCATACACCTCTGTTCCACTGGCAGGCTCGCCAAGGGTTTGCGAGGTGACGGTGGTATAGTATTTCATAATGTCACCATACTGCTCCAGCGGGTGTCCAGAAAGATAGAAGCCGAGTTGTTCTTTTTCGTTCCGCAGTATATCGGCGTGCGACCACTCTGGCGCATCAACCAGTTCCACCTGTGCCATGGGCATTTCTTCAACCGCACCGAACAGCCCCATCTGCCCCTTTTCTCGGTCTTGCTGGGTGCTTTGCGCGGCTTTCATAATTTGTTCAAGGCTTTCGAGTTGTTGCGCCCGATGTCCCTTTAACCCATCAAACGCACCTGCCATAATTAGACTTTCGATTGCCCGTTTATTGACCACTTTCGTATCGACCCGCTCGCAAAAGTCTTGCAGTGAAGTGAAAGAACCGTCCCGCTCACGCGCTTCGACAATTGCTTCAAGCGCAATATCGCTGACATTTTTAACTGCGGTGAGGCCGAAGCGGATATCGTCGCCGACGACGGTAAAATCTTTGCTACTGCTGCTGATATCGGGCGGGAGGACTTGGATTGGTGTTTCGAGGTGTGCTGCGAGTTCGCTACACTCAGCGATGTACTTTCTGATTTTGTCGCTATCGGCGGATTCGCCGGTCATCATCGACGCCATGAATTCGCGGGGATAGTGCGTCTTGAGGTAAGCGGTCTGATAGGATAGAATCGCATAGGCAACGGTGTGGGATCGGTTAAAGGCGTATCGCCCAAAGGGTTCAAGATACTCATAAACTTCTTCCGCATCTTCTGCCTTAATGTTATTGCCTACCGCGCCTTCGATGAACTTTTCACGCTGCATCTTGAGGACATCCATTTTCTTCTTGCCCATCGCATCGCGAAGGACATCCGCCTCACCGAGCGTGAAGTTAGCCATGTCTCGCGCGATCTGCATTACCTGTTCTTGGTAAATGCACACACCGTAGGTGTTTTTCAGTGCGTCCTCGAGGGTGGGATGGAGATACTCCACCTTTTCAACCTTAAGTTTTCGCCGAATGAAGCTGTCCATCATACCGCTGTCGAGGGGGCCGGGTCGGTAGAGCGCGGGAATAGGTATAAAGTCCTCAAAGTTGGTCGGCTTAATTTGCATGATGACACGGCGCATCCCTGGGGACGTTTCTAATTGAAAGAGCCCCCCGACGAGCCCGTGGCTGATAAGGGCATAGGTTTTTTCATCATCGAATGGGATATCTTCAAGTGCGATATCCTTACCGTGGTTTTTCTTAATCCGTGCAAGACAGTCGTAGACCTCACTCAAGGTCCGGAGACCGAGGAAGTCAAATTTGACCATGCCGACATCTTCAAGCATTTTGAGATCGAATTGTGTTGCAATCCGATCATGCTTATCCTTAAAGAGGGGAACGTAATCGGTCAGCGGACCGTTCGATAGTACAACCCCGCACGCATGGATGGAGACGTGCCGCTTCATGCCCTCAATCGATTTTGCGACCTCCATCATCTCGGTGTTTTCAGGTGCTTCGGCTACCTCCTTAAGCTGTGGGACATCATCCAACGCCTCATCGAGTGTCACACCGGGAATGGTCGGAACGAGTTGCGTCACCCGGCGCACATCCTGTGCCGGCACATCGAGCGCCCTACCAACATCGGAGACCGCAGCCTTCGCCCCAAACGTGCTGAACGTTGCCACCTGCCCGACACATTCTGCTCCATATTTCTCGGTCAGGTAATCAATGACGATTTTGCGGTGTTCATCTCCGAAATCAATATCAATATCGGGCATACTGATACGATCAAGGTTCAGGAACCGCTCGAACATACAATCATATTCCATCGGCTCAAAGGTTGTGACGCCGAGCGCATAGAGCGCCAAACTTCCGCCCGCTGATCCACGTGCGTTGAGCGGGAAACCTTGTTTACGGGCAAAATTGACATAATCCCACACGATTAGCAGGTAGCCGGCATAGCCCGTTTTTTGGATGATATCAAGTTCATATTCGAGTCGCTCTTTCATCTCCGTGGACAGGTCGCCGTATTTTTCTTGGAGTGCTTCATAACATAGCTTACTGAGGTATGAATCAGCGGTGAAACCTTCGGGGACTTCGTATCTCGGCATGATGTGCTCGCCGTAATCGAGTTTCAGCTGGCAGCGGTTGGCGATCTCCAGTGTATTGGTAATCGCTTCAGGCGGGAACGCCGCCAAGGCTTGGTGCATTTCATCAACACTTTTGAAGTGGAACTGCTCCAGGAACCTCATGCGGTCTTCTTCCTTGACCGCTCGCTTCATCTGAATACATAGCAGCACATCGTGCATTTTATGGTCGGTGCTATTCAGGTAATGGCAATCATTTGTTCCGACGATCGGCAGGTTGTGTTCTTTGGCAAGTTCAACCATCACTGGGTAGGCACGCGTTTCTTCGGGGATGCCGTGATTTTGGACTTCAACGTATAGGTTGTCTTTGCCCATGACATCTTGAAGTATCTGGAAATTTTTCACTGCACCCTCGCGCTGATCAGCGGCAAGCAGCGCGGGAACATAGCCTTGGATACATCCTGTTAAGGCGATAATTCCCTCTCGGTGCTCGCGCAGAATTTCCATATCAATGCGCGGTCTTGAGTAAAAGCCTTCAAGGTAAGCGACCGACCCAAGTTTCATGAGGTTTTTATACCCGGTCGCATCTGCAGCGAGCAGCGTTAGATGGTAGGGGCTGCCTTGATTTTTTCCACGCTCATGACGGCTACCGGGGGCGACGTACGCCTCACAACCGACAATCGGGTTGACGCCTTTGTCGGTCGCTTTCTTGTAAAAATCCCATGCACCGAACATGTTACCGTGATCTGTTAGCGCGACAGCGGGGGCACTGTTTTCATACGCCCACCCAACCATGTCAGAAATTCGGCAAGCACCGTCAAGCAGACTATATTCACTATGATTGTGTAGATGAACAAATTCAGATTTTGCCATACTGTGTATCCTTCTAATACCAATTCTGATAAAGCATGACGCTTTGTTAAGCCGGTTATGAGTTACACGCTGGGGTTCGTAGTAGGGCAATTCATTGCCCGTCCGGACCCGCAATGACGCCCAATAAATTGGGCTACTACGAGCCGGTTATTGGGTTTTTGTAGGTTTATTGTTAGAGCGTATGGGTTGGGTGCGGATGCGTTCAACCCAACCTACGCGCTGGCGTATCGTTTTTCTGCAAGTTATACCAATTCTGATAAAGCATGACGCTTTGTTAAGCCGGTTATGAGTTACACGCTGGGGTTCGTAGTAGGGCAATTCATTGCCCGTCTAAACACCCCTATTATAATGTATTGAAACAAAATCATTCAGAAACGGTATAATAAGCGATTAAACAGTTGAATTATAAAAAATAGGGCGTTCGTCAATCGGTCTATGTAGGTTTACTTCGTGATAATTTACGGATAGACTTTCCCACTAATGGTCGTGGTCATGGTCATCGCCCTCATGAACTGTGTGCTGATGTCCGTCGTGGTGATGTATGTCATGGTGGCTGTGGGTCACATCTCGGCTCAAGAGAAAAACAGCTAACAGACCAACAAGGAAAGCCATTGCCCCGGTGACCTTATCAACCGCAAATATTCTTTCTCTCATCGGACGCGCTTCGTGGAAATGCTCCTCCCCGGAATGAGCATGTTCTTCTTCGGAATGCGGCCCCTGGGCATGTGATGCGTGACCGCCATAAAAACACTCGATTACAACATTTAGCAACGTACCGGCGGCAAAGGCTGTCAGGTAATCGATAAATTGACCGAATCCCCCGGTCAAAATTCGTTCCCCGATGACTGCCCCAATGACAGGTGCGATTGAGAGCGGGAGAAGCCGTCCGACGGTTGCGATAAATGCCAGTCGCATGCTGAAATGCAGACGAGATCCGAAGGGGAGACCGCGTCCGATGGTTGCGATGAGTGTGTTGTCGCTGAGAAATGCCAGCGACAACACGAAAGCGATCGGCAGACGATGGACTAAAATCACAATGGCAAGCCCGATACCAAGTTCCTCGTTCTTGCTTGCGATAGCAAGATTAAATCCATCGGTCAGAGCGTGGACTGATAGCCCGATCACGGTCAAATCTGCAACCCATCGGTGACTCTGTATGGGGAACCGAGGATTGTGATGACTGACCCGTTCAATTAGAAAGATTGGCAGAAAACCGGCTGCCATGACCAGTAGGCTTATCCAGCCGAGATCTTCGTAGAGGTGGGGTATGAGGAAAAAGCCGATTAATCCCACAACGGTACTGGCTGTGAACCCGGTGAGTATTGCAAAAATCACAGGGTCAGAACGGAGTGTATAAAAGGCAATCCCGGCACCAATGAAGACTGAAAGCACCGCTATCGTGAGATAAGTAATAAGCATCGAATTTTAAACCTAACACCCCACTCCTTAATGGGAAAGGAAAATTCGTTCCTTTGTATGTAAGGACAGTTTACTTTATTGTAACTTAACTACTGTGCCTTTGTCACTGAAAATCCGAACCTAATGGGAAGAACAATTCACTATCAAAACAGAAATTTTGGACTGTAGACACCGCAGGTTTTACGTCTCCGCTTTTGTGGGATTGTGGCGTCTGCGTTGAGACACGCCCTTTTCGAGAGTATCCTTGGTTACGACTTCGTACAGGATCGCAAATTTCCCTTCGCGTTTGCGCAGGATGCGGCCAAGGCGTTGGGTATGTTCCCGTGTACTCCCACTGCCGCCGAGGATAATCCCGACGTTTGCTTCCGGAACATTGATCCCTTCATTAAGCACCTTCGACGTGACGATGGCGGGATATTCACCGGCGTTGAAGCGTTCAAGGATCCGCTTGCGTTCTTTGGTTTTGGTTTGATGCGTAATTGCTGGCAGCAGGTGGCGCATGGAGATGTGATAGGCGAGCCGATTACTCCCGGTGAAGAGTAGGATCCGATCTTTGCGGTGTTGTTTCAATAGGGATTCAAGGAGTTCTAATTTGGCTTCGGCTTCAAGTGCAATGGTTTTGGATCTATTCAACGCAAGCATCGCTCGTCGCGCCGATTCTTCTCGCGTGCTGAGTCGGACAAATTTGCCCCAGCCGCCCCCAAATAGTTGGATATTTCGACTGCGCAGAAAATTGAGGTAGATTGTCCGTTCTCGTGTATATTCCTCCCGTTCCGCTTCAGTTAGTTCCACGTAGAGCCGAACGGTTTCGTACTCTGAGAGGTATTCGCCTTTGAGTTCGTCAATTGACTTTCGATAGACGACCCCACCGATCAGTTCGCGGAGCCTCGCCTCCATTTTGTCCGCCCGTTCATACGTCGCCGTCAAGCCGAGTCGTCTCGAAGCGATACTGAGTTCGGGAATGTGGCTGTAACTTGGGGAAGGGAGGTGATGCACTTCATCAAAAATAAGGAAACCGAAACGGTTCCCGTATTCGTTGCTGTAGCGATATGCGCTATCGTAAGTTGTAACGGTAATCTCTTGGAGCTCGTGGTATCCGCCGCCCAAAATACCGATTTCGAGGTCGAAGGCGTTGGTCAGCAGGTCGTACCATTGGTTGAGCAGATCAATTGTTGGCACGACGATCAGTGTGCTGCGACGGACGTGTTCGATGGCTTTGAGGGCGAGGAGCGTTTTGCCTGCACCGGTCGGCAAAATAACCGTGCCGAGACAATCCGCATCGATCCACGCCTGCAATCCTTCCCGTTGATAGGGATGGAGGTCGAAATCGAGTTTGAGTGTTGGCTTGATGGTTTTGTATTTCGGGACGGTCGTCCTGTATTGGACACCGCTTTCGCGTAACTGCTCGACAGCGATTGGGTAGTGCAGGGCGAGTGCACGCCATTTCTCGACACGCGTGTCCCATTGGAAGTGTGTGGGCGGCGTCTCTGCGTTTTCAGCGATGATCGTGCCGTCGTCGTATCGGAAATAGATTTTCTTTTTCTGGCTCATTATTCGTGAAACGTAATATGCAATAATATAATCCCTAGACTGTTGGTAATATGGCACATCTTGATTTTACAAAGTTGGTCTTGTGGAGAGTGTTAATGAACTTCAATCTGGAGGGATAGATCTGTCTCGACTTGACTTAATCGCTTATTATAAATTTCAACGATCTCTTGCAAGACACCAAAGAAATTAGTCCTGTTTTCAGTAGCGATTTCAATGATGTTTAGTGCTACAAATCCTTCTATCGAAATGATGGTTATATCTTCTTCAACCCCCTCGTCTTGTGCAAGGGCTTTGGCCCTGTATTCTTGATCGCTTGGAACGAGAAGTACTGGAAACTGCCCCACTTTTACGTTGTTAGCACATCTCTGGATAACACGCCTTGATGGCGTTGCAGTTACGTGATAGACCGTTTGTGCAACTGTAAAGTCTCCATCACGGTCTGTTTGTCTATCGGCGGCATGAACTGGATGATTCGGCACAGCTATGTCCATGTGTCGCCTTTCCAATTTCGCTCCCACAAGGTGTTGCTCAACCACGCCACCGGAGTTCCCCCTTGCATTCTCCAGAATAACACGGATCCAAGCCGTTGGCGCGTGTCTTCGATTAAACTCCAGTTTAAGGTTATGTCGTCTAAGCCATTCCTTAGCTAATTTTGCCACCTCCTCAATTAAATCTGTTAGCAAATTGTCTCGTTCTTGATCGGGAAGAATCGCTAATTTTCTTCCCCAATTAAACCATTCAAACAGCTTTTGACCATCTTGAGGAGCTTGGCGTGTCGTAACCTCCTTCAGATACTTACTACTGACACCATAATTGCCCAATATTTTTCCGAGTCCTGCCCGTGCCCCTTTCACCTCTCCTCCTTCTGATATGACATCGGTTCTTGAAACAGGACAGTTTCGGCGTAAGTGATCTAGAACTACGATTCCTACAGCAACCGTATTCCGAGATATTGTTCCACGCCGCCTACAAGACTCAATCCATTTATACAGTATTTCAAAGCTGTCTTGCTTAATTCGTTCAACTTCAGTATTCACTAATTTTCTATCTCCTTGCTTAGCACATTACATCTCTGCAGACACATACCGGCAACCATAGAAAAAAATTGTCTTTTTGAGATGGGATCTTTTTCCCTTGATTGCTAACATTGTATTCTGTCAGTTTACCAATGTAAGATCATCAGGTATCTTTATTAAATTTTATAAACAGTTTGTGGTTCCTGAACGCCCAATTTTTCAATGAAGGGATTGAGAACATTTTCAGCTATCCAAGCAATCACAGGCACACAAACAGCATCACCAAACCCCCATAGTGCTTGGTTAAGAGGAACAGATATGGTGTAATCATCTGCACCCATCAACCGTGAACACTCGCGAGGTGTAAGTAGCCTTGCAAAGTATTTCCCTCTTCCAGCCTTAAACAGAATTTGTCTGCCACTTCCTCCTCGTGGTGTGCGTAGGCAACCTGCTAAACCATCCGTCCTTAACTCTGCCATCGATCTGCCTTTTCGCATACGACGAAAAACTGTTCCATAAGACCACTCTGATTTGGTTATCATCTGATCCGCTATCGCCCGGTGCCGCGGACTCATCTGATTGAGAAGATATGCTGCGCGTTCTGGACTCCACCATACTGATGAGTTCTCAGGAAGATCTTCAAGGATTACCTCAAGCGTTGTTTTTCTTGACCCAGGTGCTGGGAAATCGTGTATGCTCCATTGAATCTCTGGATGTCTGGAAATGAAATCAAACAACGCCTTAGGTCTAACTTCGCCCCAAAAATGCGGTGTTCCTATTGATTCGTGTACTTTCAAACAATCATCAAGAAGCCCAAATACAAAAAGACGCTGTCTGCTTTGGGGCACAAAATTCGCCGCATTTAACATAATTGTATCAACACTGTATCCTAAACGGTTTAACGCAAGTAAGGCCTCCTTGAAATCAGCCCCTTTATGTGACGTAAGAAATCCAGGGACATTCTCTAGTAAAACGAGAGGAGGTTTACGTTTCTCCATTTCTTCCAGAATACGAATAAATTCCCAAAAAACGGATGAGTGTTTGCCATTTAGGCCAGAGTACCCACCAGCCAACGATAGATCGTTGCAAGGAAAGGAAGCAGTAGCCAAATTAATAGTCGGGATATCTTCAGCGGAAAGATTGTGAATGTCTTCTAAGAGAAAATGAGTATCGGCATCCCAGAAATTCCCTTTGTACATCTCATATTTCTGAGGATCAATATCATTAGCAAAGGAGACAGACCAACCTTGTCGTTCCAGCCCTAGCCTCATCAAACCAATTCCTGCAAAAAAATCGGCGAAGATTTTATCGGATTTTTGCTGAACATTTGCTAGCACTTATTACTCCTCACGTTTTAGGCATTACATCTCACGCTTCACTGAAGACTTCCATCCCGGCAGATCCATCGGCAACTTGCCGAATTTGGGTCTCGAAGCCGGGCGGAGAGAGTGCCCATGTAATCCAGAGCGGTGTATCGCCTGTGTTGACAAAGCGGTGTTCGACCTTCGGGGGCAGGTAGATCACTGTTCCCGGTGTCAGGTCTGCGATTTCATCGGCGACATATCCTACGCCTTGTCCGCCATACACAAAGATGATCTCCTCTGCGTCGGCGTGGGAATGCCATGGGATTTCGCTGTGAGGGTCAATTTCTTCTAACCCCATCGAAAAATGTTCGGTATTCGTTGTCTTGGGTTCAATACAGGTATAGAGCGTGCGTGGTGCTTCGCCTCCAATCCGAACGACCTCTGCATCTTCTTTGTGGAAAAAGTATCGCATCGTATCTTCCTTTCTATGTGCAAGGTTGATGTGTCACGGTTTGCTTACATTTCAGGTCTTCTGCGGTTTTTTCTTTGCGGCGGGGAACAGGATGTTATTCAGGATGAGCCGATAGCCCGGTGAATGTTTATGGAGATCTAAGTTGGTTGGGACCCTCCCCTCTCCGACGAGGTGGCGATAGTCCTCTGGATCATGTCCACCGAGAAAGGTGAAGGTTCCCTTCCCCAACTTGCCGTGAATATATTTGGCGTATCGGGTACCTTCGATGTCCCCCATGATTGTGATGGTATCGCGGATGGTGCTTTTGTTGAATGATGTGGTCTGTCCGAGGAATCCACGCACCTGATTCACATGATTTTGGGTGAGCATCGTGGGGATAGGGTCATGCTTGGCGGCAAACTCAAACAGGACGAAGTCCTCCAGACCAGAGAGGGGGTTGAGCTCGGGTTTGGGATTATCGATATTTGAAAATTCGTACCGATTTGGGTTGGGGTAGAGGACAAACTGCTCAAAGGCAAAGGTTTTATCAAAACTGAGTTGGGATTGATAGCCCGGATCGAGTGGGGTCCCGTCGAGTTCTGGGGAAACGATGTCGACGTTTCCCCCACTTGTCGAGAGGGCAATATCCAACGTTTCTGGCGCAGAACACATGGCGAAAAGAAATCCGCCTTTGACGATGTAATCTTGGATTAGCTGGGTGATGTACGCTTTGTGTCTCGGTACACTATTGAATCCTGCCTCCGCCGCAGCCCCCTCAAAGAGATGCTTACGTTGTTGATACCAAACCTGCCCTCTGTAGGCGCCATAGAATTTTCCGTGCTGCCCCGTGAAATCTTCATGATGCAGATGCAGCCAATCGTACTGGTCAGTGAACAGCACACCGGCTTCGACCTCTCTATCCCAGATGGTATCGTAAGGGATTTCCGCATATTTGAGGGCGATTTTCACGGCATCATCCCATGGATCTCGGTAGGGCGAATCGTCCGATGGTGCATATACGGCGATCTTGGGCGCCTTTTCCAGCAAGATCTCGTCCATATTATTGTTATCCATTTCGGCTTGGATTGCACCGTATTCGGCGGCGGATATTGGCTGGAAACTGACCCCCATCACTTGCGCTTTCAGTTGCACATCCGGGGAATCGTTCAGAAGGAAGGAGCCGCCGCGATAGTTCAAGAGCCATCTTGCCTCATATTCGCGAGGGAGTTCCAGCGTCCAGTAGGTCAATCCGTAAGCCTTCAGATGGTTGACTTGTGTATGATCCATCGGCACAAGTAACCACTGCGCACAGACGCTGCTGGTGGCTAAAAGGAACAGGAGCAAGGAGAGTGAGGTGAGTTTGTTTGTTGGGGTCATTGATTGCTGTCTAATTTAAGCGTGTCGCATGTGCAGCCAGATTTGGGGAGTCATTATACTTATGGTAGATTTTACAATTACTTAGACATTCCCACTGCACAGCCAACCCCCTAAATCCCCAACCCCCCTAGCCCCTCCCCCGATTTTATCGGGATGTGCCACTTGTCAGGGGGGCTTTGGAAACCTCTCGAAGGTCGGAGTTATAGGCAATGTTTACTTATTTCTATAATTCACCATAATTAAAGGATATGAGAGTGTAGCATAGGTTGCTTTAGATCTCAAGGAAAAATCACCGTCGAGTAGGTTCCCCCATGATGCGTGAAACGTGAGGCAGAGGGTTACAGTCCCCGGTAACATAGGTTGGATTGAATGAAAGTGAGCGGGTGAGAAAGGGAGCCGGTGAAGCTCCGTGAGTGTGGAGGGGATCGCTATGGAATCTGATTGACGGCGAAGTGGATGATATTCTCGATCAGTTTCTTGTTGTTCTCAACGGTGTACCGATTATCATTGCGGAGGCTTGTGATGATGTACATACCTTTGCCGTGTTTTCGCACACCAATAAGCAGATCTTTTCCGTTATTGGAGGTCGCCAAGACTTGAAAGCCGTCGTCCCAATCCGTCCACGTATCGTCGATATACAGATCCCCGGATCGCACCTCATTCGGTTCAGCGAAGAGTTTCTGCCCTTGCTCGGTTACGGTAAAATCCTGAGTAGGTTTTCGCTCAACACCGTTCAAACTTCCCGGTAGCCAACCGATTTCAAATAGCTTTTCGCGGTCAGCATCTTGACCGCTCACGATGGCAATCCCGCCGTTTTCGACGAAGGCTTGGATTTTCTTCTCTGCAACTTCGTTGAGTTGGTAACCACGGTAAGCGATCTCACGGTGTCCGATCCATAATATCTCCACCTCGTCTAAGCCGGGCAGCAAACGATCTCGGGTTGCCTCATAAGCCATCGTTCTGTCACCGACAGTACGGA
Organism: Candidatus Poribacteria bacterium; assembly: GCA_022826645.1. Classification (GTDB taxonomy): domain Bacteria; phylum Poribacteria; class WGA-4E; order WGA-4E; family PCPOR2b; genus PCPOR2b. The sequence continues at coordinate 2,174 of JAJDUM010000038.1, read as the reverse complement.
CCGCTCGGATGGCGTTATATTCGTAACTAACGGTGTTGGTCGGCACAGGAATGGGGCTATCAGACGGCATGGCTTCAGTATTTCCCGTCAAGGTCAATATTTTCAAGGCATCTTCCGGGGCACCAACCCACCGCTCACCTGCAAGAATCGCTCGGATAACTTCTCGGAACTCCATAGTTTGCCCATCGAATGTCCGCTCCATATAGGGACACAGATGAGTAAATATCCACCAGTCTTCAGGATCTCTCGTGCGGTTTCTATACCACGTTCCATCAAAATAGCCAAGTCCTTCGACAACATACGTCTGTTGGTAAAATACGATGAGGGGCATATCGACCTTGAGTAGATCAATCATTTTCTGCGGGGAACTCCCTCGGACATACCAACCGGTGGCGATGTTGAGTTTAATTTGGTCAAGTTTTTGCCCTTTGAGGTCTTCCTCGACCTCAATGATGGCGTTCATTCGCTTGGTATCGATGCTTTTGATTTTTCCAAACGCGATGTTGGTGCTGCCATCAATAATCTCTTGGATGGTAAACTCTCGATAGATAAATCCGGGGGCGTCCGAGGAGAATAGTAGGGTGATAAGAACTACGCTTAAAATTGGTAGAGACCAGCGCATTCCATGGATTCCTTTTGTTCGTTGATTGTTTGTTATTACGGTGGGGCTTAGAATTAGTGAGACACTTCAAATCGGGATTTATCGAGTCCCGTTCCGCCTGTCTCGATGAATCGGGACAGGCTAAGTCGGCACCGGTGCGGTTAGGAAACCGCACCTACCGACCCCGATAATTTGAGGGTGGTGGCAGCCGTTTTTTGATTTGGTGAAAACGTCTTGAATCGTTCTTCAGATTAGATTTTCGGGGTAGTTTGGCTATATTCGATCTCACGGCGGCAATCCGTTCAGTCGTTGGAGGGTGCGTCGAGAATAGCTGTTTGAGTCTCGACGGTTTTCCTTTTTGGAGGTTGAGCAGTTTCTCAAAAAAGGTCGCCATGCCTTCGGGGTCGATGCCAGCGTCATACATCTCTTGGACGGCGTACTTATCCGCTTCTCTTTCAGCATCACGACTGTATTTCATTAGGACACCGTTCGCAGCCAGATTGGCGACCATCTGCTTGAGTTCGCTTTGGTTTTCTCCGAGTGCCAGTTGCGCTACAGCCGTGAGACCGAGTTGTCGGGTCATCTGTTTTACGCCGTGTTTACCGACCACATGTCCGATTTCATGGCCGATCACCCCGGCTAACTCGGATTCGTTTGCTGCGGCGCGGATGAGTCCAATATTGACATAGAGATATCCGCCCGGCACTGCGAAGGCATTGACAACGTCGGTGTTTACCACTTTAAAGTGGTATGTGATGTTCTGTCGTTGGGAGTGGTTTGCGAGGTGTTGGCCGAGTTGATCGATATACGCGGTTACAACCGGATCCGTGTATATCTTCATGTCTTGTTCGATCTGACGGGAGAATTGTTTTCCAAGCTGGACTTCCTGTGCGTCGGTGAAGATGTTGATGTTGCTGATACTTCCGGCGCAACCGAAAAATCCGCTGCTGGTCATTACGATGAGTGTGATCCATAGGGTGAATCGAGTTATTCGAGGTATTTTCTGCATACTAATCGGCTTTGTGAGGAAAGAGATGATGGCTAATAGATTGCACGTTCCTGCAAATGTTAGGAATATAAGGTCGGACTTGAAAAGGGAGATAGACTTTACAACCAATGATGCTCGCATAGTTTATCGGTCATTAGCCGGTTTCGCCCATTGCACCGTTAGCGGGAGGTAGTGCACCCAACTCCATTAACGGGAGGAGAGCCAAATTCATGACCGCTATGGATTTTATCACACAATTGTGTATTTGAGTAGGCGATAAACTAAAAAAACAGCACAATAGGTTAGTACACTGTCATGCAAATTATAACAAGTCACTCCCTGCTCGGCTTGGATAGCCATATCCAAGCCCGCCTTGCAGCGGTGTTGTGGATTTGTCAATCCACAACGAGCAGGACCATTAGCATTTATCTGACAGAGCATTAGTACTGTGTCAAATAAATTATGTTTGTAAGTTATGATAAAATCGCATGAGTTTCTGCCGTGCGTGATTGAGAGTAAACTGCCAGTTGACACGGACCTGTTTTCGATTCCGTTCTTCAACCCAAGCATTGACTTGTCGTTCTA
>JAJDUM010000025.1 GCA_022826645.1 Candidatus Poribacteria bacterium | reverse complement strand
ACGGACGAAACTCGGTTAAAATAGACGCGAGGCAGAATATGAGGAACATAAGTTCTCCTTTCGAAACTGTTGTGGGTTCCTGAAAGGATACCTCTTTTCTGCCTCTTTTCACATAAAAATTGTCCAAACTTTAGTAAATATAACATAAATGCCAGAAATTGTCACAAAAAACGCGTCATGAAGCGTGTCCCTATGAAAAGAAAATTTGACCGGGACAAGGTAAAATTCATAACGCGTTCAATGGAGGGTACTGCTTTTAATTTGTCTTTAGCTGAAAAGCGATCGGGATCTCCATCCGAAGCGTCGATCCTTCTTGACCTTCAGGAAACGATGGAAAGGGTGCGGCGTCCCGCACAGCAGACAAAGCGGCGGCGTCAAGAGATTTGGAGCCGGAGGAAGCGACAACTTTAGCGTCAACCAAGCTTCCATCGCGCCGAATCGTGAACTGTACCTGTGCTTCGCTGCCATCAGCTAAATTCCGTACTGATCGCGGATAGCGTTGAGAGCGTTTGATTTTTTCCCGGACAGACTGGAGAAACTCCGTAAAAGACTGGGTCGCACCTCTCAGTTCTGCTGTAATCGGATCCATCGCCTCGGGATTAAAGTCCATTTGTGCAAAACTGTTCCCTGTGTCAATTTTGCTGGTTATTGACGTACTCATAAATTTGGGGGCTTCAAACTGAGGTGTTACAGCAACGACTTGTGCCTGACGGGCTCCGGCGAATAAACCCCTGCCAAGTTGGGTGCTAGGTTCACCCATTGATCCAACAGAAAGACTGCTGGATGGAATCGTGAATCTTTCGCTGCCTATTGGAAGGCGGGCACTGGTTGTAGCAATTTGCTGAAGTTCCGGTTTAGGTGTTGCAATTGCTTTTCGAGGAGTGGTAGTTTTGGCGACGCGTGGACGGGACCGGCGCTTGAGTGTCGGTTTAGGAGCAGGTTTCATAAGCACTCCTTGTATCATCTCTTCGTCGGCCATCTTTTCTTGGACGACGTATGCTGTCGCAATCAACGCTCCGACAAGATGGACCACAAGGGAGACAAAAAATGCCCCGCTTCTTTTGCCTGCTTGCTTGCGAGTGGCTTGAATTTGACTCGGCGCAGTATGCTCCTCGAGTTTACTCATAGAAGGAGCACTTACTTGAGGGGCAGTCGCTTGCTCACCACTAGGAATGGTCGACGCTGCGCTCGTTGTCATTTGCACTGGACGTATCGCTTTCTTTTTCTTTTTTGGGCCTTTGTTGGCTCTATAATTAGAAATGTAACCACTCATATTTGTTCAATCCTCATAGCTTAAAAGTTTATAACGGCTTCCTTTCTTGATAATAGATCCAAGAATCCTCAATTCGACTTTTGTGCCGTGCGCGTTTTGTACTATAAGCACTGTTCCGCGCAGCAGCTTAAAGCCTTTATACGCCTCAGTTGGGCGACCAAATTGGATAGCTGTAAAGACTAAATCTTGGCATCCATAACGTTCAATCCAACTGTTAGCGCCGAGAACGCATTTTTTATCCAGATTTGACCATGCAAAATCAGCGGTAAAATTATAGGGTGGACGGCTTGCCGGGAAGGTGGGCCAAATCCATGAAAGGTATTCATCTCGGTTCACTCTCAACCGATGTAGCCCATCGACATCCCCACGATTCAAGGCATCGACCACAGCATGACCAAGGGCAGCCGGAGAATCAAGGCTGCCCGTCCATGATTTTTTTTTGATCCAACCAATCGATACGATCAGCAGAACGAGGAGAATTATTCCTAATACAATTCGCCATTTCATATGATGAGATAAGGTAGATTCAAGGATGAAGCAGAATTGGTTAATATTTCAATCCTGAACATCCTTGAATATAGAGATTAGTTTTGAGCAGTTGTCGTCCAACCTGCTGTCCAGTTATCGTTCGGTCCCATGCCACCAATGTAATTCACAGGCTCAAAGAAGCCATCTCCGGGCGGCGAGGCGACTGGAATCACACCGTTGACCGCGGGAGAATCGGCAGCTGGGCGGAAATCTGGACCACTCTGAGCGAATGGGTTACGCAATTTCGCATCCGCCTCAAGGTTGTTAAACGCGGGATCCATTGCCCATGCAGCTTCATCAAAATCTTCGTCCGGATCGGCGAAGTTACCCGGTTGGTTGTTGGAGAAAATGGTGTTTTGGACGGTCAAACCACCACTGTTCGCTTGAGCAATCGTTGAGGCGTTATCAATATCAAGCCCAGCTTTGTTCTTAAAGCCGTGGACAATGATGTTACGGTAGATTCCCGCTGCGCCTTCACGAATCAACATACCGGTGTCGCTCGTCGGTCCCTTTGGGTCGCCAACAAGCGTAACGTTGCTGTGCAATCCAAAACTGTCCCTTGCCAGTCCAACCATCAGTCCAGTCGAAGGAGTCATCACGTGCACCTGTAACAAGTGCGTGTTTGATGTTGACCGTACCACCGAACATCTCGATACCGTCATCCTGATTGAGGTGAACCTGCACATAATCGACGACCGTGCCAGAACCGACACCTTGGAAGGCGATACCGTTTAGCTCGTTATCAGGGCTAAACTCAATACCTGCGTATTCGACGCGCACATACTTAAGAACGCCACTGCTATCCCCGGGATTATTCCCACCAAAAGCGCCCGTATCCCCTTCACCAAACGTAACACCTTGGTTACTGGGTGCACGACCATTAATAATCAAACCGCCCCACTGGCCGCGGCCCCGTGAACCGTCAAGCGCGTCACTGGTGAAAACAATCGGTGCGTTCTGCGTTCCCTCAGCCATAATCTTTGCACCTTGTGCGATGATGAGAGTTCCGTTAGAAACTCCCTCACCATAAATGAGGGTGCCCGGCTCAATCGTCAGCGTGGCATTGTTCTCCACAAACACAGCACCCCGCAGTACATGTTCGCGGCTTGCTGCGAGGGTCATATCTTCTGTAATCTTACCCTCAAGGATGTTTGGACCACTCGGTTCCTCAGCGGTGGTCACATCGGCGCTGTCATCAATCTCAACGCTGTCGTCCTCTTCATCCTCACCACATCCTACAAACAGCAGGGCGAGGCAGATACACAGGACGGGCAATAGCCGGAAAAGCAAAAAGTTACTCATTGAATTCAACTTCCTTTCTTTGTTAGATTTAGCGTGAAACATAAAGAGAGTTTTTCTTATTCTTTATAGGTTGTAACTCAAGCCGAACGAGAATGTCCGACCCGTGCGATACCGCACGTAGGTTTCGCCACCTTGCTCTAAGGTAACGTCAGGATCCAGCAAATTCTTTGCTGAAAGACTCAAACGGAGAAATGGGAGTAGTTGTCTCCCAAATGTTACATCCAGTTGTGAGCGCGGCAGTTCAAATACATCGGGACTGCCGTGGTTACCCACCTCCGCAATCCGTTTTCCGAAGACATGATACGCAACTGCGGCGGTCAATTCCAAATCGGGATTGTCGTATCCCAGACTGGCATTAACAACGTAAGGCGATTGGCCCTGCAGCGCACGCTCAGAAGAGGTTTGAATCCCCACGTCTGGCAGTTCAACTTTGGACGAGATGAACGCGACGTTGGTGTTGACCGACAGGTATTTCAACCTTGAAGCGAGGATACTGAGGTTTTGGCGTACTTCAAATTCAAGCCCGTAGTTATTCGCCGCTTCTGCGTTCTCGTAGGTGATTCGGACTTCAGCCGCGGGTTGGATTATCTGCTCAATCGGTTTGTGGAATTTCTTGTAAAAACCGCTGATTGCTACCACGCCTCCCAACTGTGGGAAAACCTCCCAACGAATATCGTAGTTATCAATCTGTGTGCGTTCAAGTTCTGGGTTGCCGAAAATTGTTCTGCCACCAACGAAATCCGTAAACTCGAAAGGTGCCAATTCCCGAAGGTCTGGTCTCGTCACTGTGCGAGAGGCAGCCAAACGGAGGTTCATCCGCTCCGTCAGGCGATATGTCAGGTTCAGACTTGGTAGGATATCTGTGGTATCCAGATTCGCCTCAATCGCTTCCTGCTCTGCGACGAAGGGATCAAAGGTCGTGACATTCTGATTGGAAACCTCCAACCGCGCACCGGTGGTAACGCGAAACTTCTTTGATAGCGGCAGATCAATCATGCCGTAGCCAGCCCACACGCTATGGGCGGCGAGGTAGTTATCCGTTGCTCGTGTCGATTCACGAAGCTCAAAGAGGCCAGGGGCAATATGTTCTTCCGTAAACAGCTCCTCCGGTGGGGCGGTCCGATCTAGGAATAACTCAATATTGTCGGAGGGCAGAAACCGAAAACGACGGGCATCAAACGTCCGGTCACGATCTCTCCACATCCCACCGATTTTGAACAATCCCGTACTCACAATTGGCATTGACCAATCCAGCCTACCGCTAATTTTATCGTCCGCCAAATCAAAGAAGAACCGACTACCGCTCTGAGTGATGTCGCGGAAAAGCCAATCATCCCGGCGTCTTTCATAAATGACCTCGCGGGTATCAGGTTCGTTCCGCACTGCGCGAGAGAAGGTTAGACGCCAAGAGAGCGTCGGCACCGGCGTAAACCCTGGTTCGCTATTATCGCTTTCTTCCGTCGATCCCGAGTCTCCATTAAGATTTTCGGGAGCGAAGCTGAATTCGTGGCCGCCGGCAAGTTGGCTCGAAAATAGACCACGTTCCACATAGAGCAGCCGAGAACTTCGCATATCTGTGTCGCGATCTGCGTTGAACCCCTCCCATGTCCGTGTTTCATCTTCAGCGGTATGACTATATAACGTCCTCAAACTCACCTTATGTCCGGGAGAGAAACGCATGCTCGTATTCAGTACTCCACCCCAACTAACATCGTTGGCACTTCGCTCTACGAGATATGCTGTCACGGGGGTGAGATCATCCAAACCTAACCGAAATGCATTCTGCTCTTCTGCCGGGCGATAACTGTGTCCATTGCCGTATGAAATAATTCCTAAATATCCGAAATCCTTTCCAACAAGCTGGGTAGAATTGCCAATGCTGAACTTATAGCTCTGATTGGCTGGAGCGGTATATCTTTCTGGTGACCAAGTATTGTCAAAGGCTCTGCCAAACTTTTGAATCTCCTCTGGTGTGAATCCACCTTTGGTAAAACGTCCGCGTTCGCGAATTGGAACGTCCGCCGGTTGATCTGCAACAATATCAGGCAGGGCGCGTGTGCCATCGTCAAACCCAAATTGATCTAAATCACCGCCCGGGTACTCAAGAAGTTCCTTGCCGGTTGTTTCCGTGTTAAAGCTACTAGACATAGATAGCGACATAGTAAACGCATCGGGAAAATCTTTCGTGAAGACCTGCACAGATCCGCCAGCAAAGTTGCCCGGCTGATCGGGAGAGAAGGTTTTAACAGTTTGGAGGCTTTCCAGAAGGTTTGCGGGAAAAATGTCCATCGGGACAACACGACGGTTGGGTTCAGGGCTTGGAATCTGGACGCTGTTCAGTAAGGTATTGCTATAACGTTCCCCAAGACCTCGTACAAAAACGTATCGTCCGCCAACAATGCTGATACCGGTGACCCGTTTTAGCGCATCCCCAGCGTTTGAAACAGGGAGCTTTGCCATCAACTCAGTACTGATGCTATCTTCGACAGCGAAACTTAATCGTCGCTTCTCCAAGAGACCGGTTTCACTAGATTCACTCAGGCGAACAGGTAGATGTATAGGGCCTAACTTAATAACTTGAGGGGTGAGGATAACGCGGAGGGTTTGCTTCGGTTGTGATTCGGTGACTTCAATTCCGGATAGGGTCTGTGTGAGATAGAAAGGAAATCGGACGCTGATGTTGTAAGTACCTAAGGGGACTTCGAGAGTGAATGCCCCTTCCTGATCTGTTGATACGCGCTGTTGGGTCGTGCTCAATACGACGGCTACATCTGCTATCGGTGCTTCTGTTGCTTCATCAAGAACAATCCCTTCAATACTTCCAGTTTGTTGCGCGATGAGTATTGATGGAAACCAACAAAGGTATACGATTAACACCCACAAAAACGGTTGTTTCATTTTTCTCCTTCTCTGATTACATCTCTCCTTTTTGATGGTCTTAAGTATAGTTCAAAGATGTTACAGAATTGTAACCTTTCTTTCGATTTTTTGTGGCAATTAACTTCCATAGCAGCTATCCGATTTGCGGCATTTTCACTTGGTAGCGGTAAAACGAAATTTGGGTTGAAAAGCGGAAACTCCCCAACCCAAATTTCTTGATTTCCCCAACCAACGCCTAAAGTATAGTCCAGAAATGTTACAAAAATTTGTCGTTCCTGTGGCTTTTTTATGGAAAATGATTTTTTATGCCTTTGTGGAGTTATGCCACGGTCCCGTGATAGCGAGCGTCATTCCAGCATCTTGGATATTGACAAACAGTGTGCTGCCATCCGGCGAGAACGTCGCACCGGCGAACTCCGACCTGTTGCGTGAGTTCTTGCCGAATCTATAAAGTTGACCTTGTGGGGTTACACCCACAAGGAACTGCGTCCCTGGGCCATCCTCGCACAGGATGAGATCTCCCCACGGTGCAACCGTTGTCGCGCCACCGAGCCCCGGTTTCGTTCCTTAATCCTCCTTTTCCGATTCATCCGAATATACTCAGTGACCAAGCACAAGTGTATCTTTTGAATGTCACAATACTGTGAAGATCTGGTAGCAAATTGGTAGAAATTCTATGACTATTTTGTGATGGATATTTGGAGGGGCGATGGAAAACAAAAAAAGCCCGGCGAGAATTTTTCCCGCCGGGCTTTTAGCATCTCTGATCTGACTAATGTAATATCTCTGGAGCGTTACTCCTTGAGTCGATAGCCGACCCCGTGCACCGTCTCAATCCGTTCACCGAACTGTCCCAACTTGCGCCGCAAACGACTTACATGCGTATCCATCGTGCGCTCAATCCCGTAATATTCTTGTCCCCAAACCGCATCCATCAGGATACTGCGCGTGAATACACGCCCCGGAGAATGAGCAAATAAAGAAAGGATTTTGAATTCTGTGGCAGTTAGATCAATAACATCGCCATTGCTGAATACTTGGTGCCTGTCTATGTCAATCTTTAAATTATCAATCTGAATTTGGTTTGCAGGGCTATTACGTGGGAGGTTCGGTGCGCGACGCAGTACGGCGCGCACTCGTAGCAAAACTTCCCGTGGACTAAATGGTTTGGTGATATAATCGTCTGCCCCGAGCTCTAGACCGACAATTCGATCGATCGCTTCCCCTTTTGCCGTCAACATAATAATGGGAATGCCTGTGGTCTCAGGATCGCGCTTCAAGGTGCGACAGACCTCCAGCCCGTCCACCTCTGGAAGCAATAGATCCAAGAGAACGAGATCGGGCTGCTGAATTTTGACTTGTTCAAGGGCATCCGCCCCATTAAAAACTGCCTCGGTCTCAAAACCCGCTTGGTCCAAATTGTACACTAATAGCTCAACAATATCGGGCTCATCTTCCACAATCAGAATCTTTGATGCCATTTTCCTTCTCGAAGCTGTTGCGAATTCAGACAGCAAAATCGTCAAAGCAAAACACTAAGTTTCGCTGTCGCCTAAATTCGATATGTGTCTCAACTACAGTAAACAGGAAACATAAAAATTATACATAAGAGATGTTACAGAATCTTGGCGTTTTTATGACTTTGTTGTGTGATTTTGTATATTGCTGCGCTTGATTGAGTGTTCCAAAATTCAAAAGAAATTGCTACTGCACAGATAGTTTTGAATTTCCGAATTATCCCTCCCAGAACGCCAACACCCGTTTAACCTCGTCTCTGTTCCCGACGACCAACGGCGTTCGTTCATGGATAGACTGTGGCTGTTTCTCTAAGATACGCTGTCTCCCGTCACTGGCAACGCCCCCTGCTTGTTCTGCCAAGAAGGCTATTGGATTGGCTTCGTATAACAACCGCAACTTACCAAACCGATCCTTCTGTGTGGGTGGATAAAGAAACACCCCCCCGCGGAGAAGTGTACGGTGGAAGTCAGAAACCAGCGAACCAACGTACCGAAGGCTGTAACCCCCCGCTTCCTCTGACTTTGCCCATTCAAGGTAGTTCTGTACCCCGCGTGGGAAGGTCCGGGAGTAAGCTTCGTTGACACTATAGGTTTTGCCGTTTTCTGGCATCTGTACATTTTCCTGTGTCAAGACGTACGCCCCGATGGACGGATCGAGCGTGAATATATGAACACCGTCACCCGCGGTATAGACCATCACCGTACTGCTACCATACAGCACATAGCCAGCGGCAACCTGTTGAATGCCGGGCTGGAGAATATGCGGCATCGCATCGTTTCTATCGATTTCGGGTTTACGTCTAAGGATTGAGAATATCGTGCCGATTGGCACGTTCACATCAATGTTGCTGGAGCCGTCGAGGGGATCAAACAGGACGACATATCTCCCCGCTTCTCCGACGTCTTGAACGATGCGCGGTTCAGCGTCCTCCTCAGAAATCATCATGCCGACATTTCCGCGGTATCCCAAACATTGCATGAGTGTTTCGTTGGCGATAACATCAAGCTTTTGAACCATTTCCCCCTGAACGTTACTGGCTCCGGTGGCACCGAGAACATCAAGGAGCCCTGCTTGGCGGACCCGATCCTGTATAATCCTTGTCGCTAGCGTGATTCCTGACAGTAACCAACTGAACTCTCCTGTTGCGCCGGGGTAACGCTGTTGCCCTTCAATGATGTGCTGCTGGATCGTTACAATTGGCCTGTCAGATGACACATTTGCCGTCATTTATGCTCCTTTTGTGCGAAAATAATTCAAAAAACTGAACATACGCATCGTTTGATTACATATTAAATAGTGGGTCAAATTCAAGTCACTGCAGCAGCCGCTATTATAACTCCCGGATCTGAATGTTACGGAATTGAACAGGTCCATGGTCGCCTTGCAACATCAAAGGTCCCGCGGGTGGATTGTTATCAGCGAGTTGTCCACCTGTCGGACCCTCAATGGTCACGTTGTCGTGAATTTTAACCCCATTTAGAGATACTGTCAGAGTCATGCCCTTGAGCGTTGCATCCACAGTTTGCCATTCCCCTGCCGGCTTGCTTGCTTCAACGTCCACATGCTTCTGGTTATAAAGGGCGCCATTTTCCGCGGGATACGAGTAAGTCTTTCCCAAGCTGTCTAAAATCTGAATCTCATATCGACCCCGGAGGTAGATACCACTGTTGCTATCTTCTGGCACTGAGTACTCAATATGCAGTTCAAAGTCGCCGAACTCTTGCTCCGTCATGATATCCACACCTTTATCGGTGTTATTGAGGATACCGTCGTGAACAACCCACTTGTGTTCTTGGTCCGCATGTCGCATCCGCCAACCGGTGAGATCTGTTCCGTTAAAAAGTTGAATTGATTCATTTGCCATAAACACCATCTCCTTTGCAATAAATTAGGTTGTGCTTGTTGGAAGGTGAGTCACTAAAGTGACTTCAATATCCTCCAAAGCGTTAAGGCGAGATTGTTCCACCCAGTAGGTAACATACTTATAAGCTATAATTTGCTATCAACCGCCGGGGATATAAAGCGTCCTATCCGCGACAGGCAATGACACACGAGCACCGCCCTGCAAGTGCGAGTGGGCAATACCAAATTGTGCCTCCACCGATTGCATCGTCACATCGATATTGCCCGTGGTACGCTCACCCGTTTCAATCTCTCGGATAATATTGCGTATCGTGCACACCGTAGGACTGTCACCAGTCGGCTTGATAAACTGTTCTTCAATAGCAGCCCCGCCTTTCGCACTGCTACGGACACAGAAAACATCGCCATTGTCCCAGGCATAGGCATGACCTTCAGTACCGTGTACCTCAACGTTGAATGGTCCGGATATAGGTAGAAAGATCCCTTCTGTATCGTTCTCATAGCCAATCCGGAAAAACCCGACCATCGGGTCGGCAATTTCTTCTCCGGACGGTGGCACAAAGCAATGCCCAGCCGAGTCATATTCCGGGTACGCGCGGGGACGTTGGTCCGCGTTTGCAGCCAATGGCTCTCCTCGCTGCACAAGACGTCCCTCTACCCAAGCTGGCGTTGGATCGCCAAGCAACATGGAAACAAGGTCCAGTGTATGCGGGTGATGCTTGATAATGTCAGTGTAGCTGGACATCATCGCATAACGAGGCTCACCAATATCCCCTTGGGCGATGGCATCGCGCATTCGGATATAACCGTCATGGTGCCGGCGCATCGCGCCCCAATTGAAGGCGACGTTATTTGCTTTGCACTCAGCGACAATGCGGTCAGCTTCTGCCAGCGAGGCACACAGTCCCTTCTCGGAATATATCCCTCGTACACCGTGTTCTGCCGCAAAGATAATCGGTTCAGCGCGTGCGAATGATGGGGTGGTCACGCTCACGATGTCCGGCTTTTCCTGCTCAATCATCTCACGATAATCGAGATAAGTGTTAGTCATTCCGAACCGATCAGTGAACCGTTTCAGACGCTCTGTTCCACGATTGGCAACGGCTACCACCTCAGTCTGCTCAATGGCGGCATACGCGCTGAAATGGCCATAAGGGCTCGAAAATTGATTAACCGAGAGTTCATCCTCGATTAATCCGCCCATACGGCCTGTGCCGATAATAGCGACACGGTATAAATTCTTCATATTCTCTCCTTTTAAGGGGCATGAAATTCCTAAATCGATATACGAACAGCGAAGAAAATACCTGTGACATACTCCCAACCCTAAATGTTAATTGCAGCGTTTCGGTCGGGGCTTAGACCGAAAGGAGTTTCGGATAATCAATTATCGCCCAGAATCAATTAATTTGTCAACTTGTATCATGCTTGCTAATTACTGCCGAAATATGGTATTCTCATCCCGTTATTATTGTACCTTTTGCAAACGGAGGCAGCCACCATCATGAAACCTGTTCGTTTGGGATTTATTGGGCTTGGATATATTACCACCCGATCACACTTACCAGGCCTCGCACCGTTGGTCGAATCCGGTGAAGTCACCCTGCAAGCATTCTGTGATCTCAATGGAGAGACTGCAAAGACACATGCTGCAACTTTCGGTGCACAGGCAACCTACACCGACCACCACGAAATGTTGGATAAGGAAGAGCTGGACGCGGTCTATCTTTGCATTCCGCCAACACTCCACACAGACGAAATCCTAATTGCTGCTGACAAAGGCTTGGCTATCTTTGTCGAGAAACCGCAAACCTTGGATATGGTTCAAGCCGTTCAGTTCGATACTGCTATCCAAAAGGCAGGCATTGTCTCACAAGTCGGTTTTATGAGCCGCTATTATCCCTCAGCGGAAGAAGTGTGTCGGAGGTTACAGGAACGCACATTGCGACACGCCTTGGTACAACGTCTCTACAGCGGCAGCCCTATCCGTTACTGGACCAGCCGCTTTGAGTTATGCGGCGGTTCATTCGTCGAGAACACCATCCACACAGTCGATCTATTGCGCTACTTCTTGGGGGATATCGAAGCCGTGTCTGCTTTCTACGTCGATCGGAAGCCCGGCGAAGGACCTGAACCGATGAACATGCCACATGTATACAACGTCAATTACCGCTTCACTAGCGGCATAACTGCCAATGTGAGTGTTTCGCGGGTCCTGACCAATGTGAGCATTTCACGGCAGCAGGTGATGCTGGTCAGTGATGATTCGCTGATTGAGTGGTCGGGACAGAAAGTTATTGAGAATGGAGAGACTGTGTGGGAAACCACCGAAAACCATAACGCTTTTGCCCTGCAAGCACAAGCTTTTGTCAAAGCCGTGCAGGCTGGCGACGCCAGCATGATGCGGAGTTCTTATCCGACTAGTATGAATAGCCTAGCGGCGGTGCTCGGCGCAAATGCGTCGGCTGCAAAGGGCGGCGAAGTCATTCGACTGGAAGACTTTACCGCCGGGCGCATCTGATAAAAATCTACTGATATCTTAGGTGGCAATTTGTATTAATTACATCTCTTGTTTCTTCTGTGAACCGGCGGGGTGGTAGTAGGGTTCTAACAATAGATGTGACTTGGTAGGATCAGCGGCAGTACGCGCTAACAAATCAGCTGACGGTTCGCAGCGGGGCCAATTTACCATGTACGAAGGACCGTACTGGTAAGACAACCACACATCTCCTTCGCGAGTTGTCGGTTGGAATGCGTGAGAGAGGTTTTCAGTGAACAGAATTCCCGATCCAGCGCGCAGCGGAATGTTCTGCAGCGGCACAATCGCGCTCAACTCCGTATTCTCGTAGGGGTGAGGAAGGCTGGCTTTGTGGCTGGCGGGAATTGCGCAGAACGTCCCATCCCCATCGGCGGTGTCAGTCAACGCAATCAGGCAGGTAATCATCAAACAGCGGAATTGGCCATCTCCAAAGCAACGGTAACGAGCATAACGTCTCGGATCCGCGTCGCCTCCTTGAGTGAGTTGGCTGCCCCTTCCCGGTGGTCTGAGTATTGCCCGTGAGCCCACGAGCCGGTATTGGCGTCCCCAAATGAATTCCTGCACATAATCGAGGACACGCCGCAGTGCCATAGCGTCTTCAAGGGTACCTCCGCCTTCGATGATGTTGAGCAATTCGCAGCCATAGGAGCTCTCCGGCGAAAGCGTCATATTTTCCGGTGTTGCCGATTTCATCCCTTCCAGTATATCCTGCGCCTGTGACACCTGATCCGGCGTCAGAAGGTCATCCAACACCAGATAGCCAGTCGTGTCGAAAAAATGTTTATCTTCAACGGAGGTTTCAGATTCACCAAGGCCAATCTGCAAATCAAAGACATCTTCTTCCGTGGTTGGTTTCATGAAACTCAACCTGCGCTTTCTCAAGGGGTATGCCTGCTTTGGATTCAGCGGGACCGATGTTAGTGAACATCGGCTTCCGAAGCGTGATCAAACGGGGGAGGTCCTTGGATAAGTTCAAGGCGGCGCGGAGTCGCACGCTGTTCAAAGCCCTCGGCTGTCATTGCTAAGCCGTGCCAAGTGCAATGAAACGCCGGTGCATAGGAATAAAACAGCGTTCGGCGGACCTTTGAGCCGTGGTTCTCCACGGCGCCGTGAGATAGGTCTTCGGAGAAAATAATAGCATCGCCAGCTTTACACGGCAGCGGCTTCACAAGTGGATGGTCGGGATCGGGAATCTGTCCCACGAGCGGATTGGTAAAATTACTCTTATGGCTTCCGGGGATAACCGCGAAACAACCGTCTTCGATATCAACGTCCGTCAACGCATACCCGATTTTTACGCTTACACACTTGAACCCGCCATCCCTGAAGGCATACTCGCTATAAGGTAACAGCTCTGCATACCCGTGATGGAACCGAAACGCCCCTCCGCTATTCCGTGACATGAAGCTCGCTGCGTCGAGTCGGCTGGGCTCGCCGATCATCTCCTCGATATACTGAAGCGTCTGGGGCAAGTCGATGAGTTCCTCGAATGGTCCACCGTAGCGAAGCACCTCATAATCATAATCGCCCAAGTTTCCCTTCGGCGGATCACCCGTCTGTGCGTAGAGGTTGTCTGAAGCGCGATATTTCCTCTCTGCCCCCAAAACCGCTGTTTGACTATCGTCGAGCGTTTCAAGATGATCTATCGTTTCGTTGAGCCGCTGACACATAGTGAGGGACAGCACTCCGCGAAGTACTAAATATCCGTGCAGGTCAAACAGGTATCTCTCTTCTGCTGTCATCTGCTACACTCCTAATCTGAAACTGGCTCCGTTAAAATCTGCCGCTGTCGGAAGCATTTTTGCCTATCTCATCGAAACCGCTCTCGACCAATTCTGATAGTGCTTCAACCGCTTCTTCCTCATCGAGACCCTCTGCCCTAATCGTCAGTTGAGTGCCCTGACTTGCTGCTAACATCATGATTCCCATTATACTTTTTGCGTTTACTTTCATCAGTCCCTTTTGGATGTAGATGTTGGCAGAGAATTGACTCGCCGCCTGGGATAGGACACCAGCGGGACGGGCATCCAAACCGGGCGCATTGCGGATTGTTACCAATCGTTCAACCATAAGTATCTTCCTTAGTGATTGGGGACTGTTAAATCAGTTCTGACTTTTTGGTTTCATAATTTCACGGTGGAGCGTTGTGTGCTGCCATTCGTCAAGCACAGCTTCATCGTTCTTATCCGTCATTTCCGCAATGAGGGTGTCATTGAGTTCTTTTGCTGCATGAAATCCCAGCTTTTGCCCCCACAGATTCATAGCTGCAGCCTCAATCAGGTTTGAGATATTTCTTCCAGGGGCCACGGGGATGACAAGGTAGGGTATCCGCTCATTGTGAAAAGTGTAAACCTCCTCATCAAGCCCTGTTCGGTTGTACACTTTATTTTCGTTCCAGCGTTCCAGTGTTACGACTAGTTCAACTTGGGTGCGATCGCCGACCGCGGTGACCCCAAAGAGTCCAATCACATCGACGATTCCTAACCCCCGGACCTCCATATAGTGCTTTACCGGTTGGATGCGCATCCCGAAAACTCGGTGCCCAGATACCCGCTTCAACAGGACAGTGTCGTCCGCGATGAGGCGATGCCCCCTCTGCAAAAGTTCCAAGGCACATTCGCTTTTGCCAATTCCGCTTTCGCCGAGGATCAAAACGCCAACCCCAAACACATCAACCAGGTTCCCGTGGACGTACTCCGAGGGACCGAATTCATCCTCAAGGAACAGCAGCAGCCGAGTCGTAAAAACCGCCGATGATAGCCGGGTTATCAGGATTGGTATATCGGTATGATTGCCGATGGTGACAAGTTCTGAAGGAATTGGTAAGCCATTTGTAACAACCACACACGGAAGAGTATACGAAAAGAATTCCTGTAAAACCTCCACTCGCTCTGAACGAGAAAGGCATTCTATGTATGAGATTTCACCGCGTCCCAAAATCTGAACCCGTTCGTGTCCAAAGTGGTCGTAGTGGCCACAAAGGGCAAGTCCTGGACGATTCGATTCCGCTGTCTTGATTGCACGATCTAGCCCATCATGTCCAGCCATGATTTCAAGTTGTAGTTCGTAACCCGCATATTTAATTAGTTGACGCACCGTCATGATGTGGTCTGACATTCGACAGTTCCTTTGATAAGTTAACCTAAGTCTTGCTTGCTAACGGGTGAGGCAGTTTGAGAGGGTCTAGGGAGGGATCGCCTAATAGGTTGGGACAGGCTACGCTCAGAGGAGAATAGGATCGAGCGTGTGTGAATCGATGGGACCTGGACTATCCTTCATTGAAGCCCCGTCCCGAATGTCCCTACACAAATTGGGGTTCGACCCATCCATATTCACCATTATCATCCTCGTACACAGCATTTACCTGATTCGTTCCTGAGTTTAGAAAAAGTAACAGATCATCGCCAGAAGTCCGAAGCTGCATCACAGCCTCCCCTATACTCATCGGCTTAGACGCAAATTTTTCTGGAGCCCTGAAGTGGGGTGTCAGCCTATCTGATGGATCATTTATATCAGATTCGACTGGTGTGTCATCTGAATTGCCGCTTAACTGTACTGCAACCTCTCGTTGAGACAGGCGATGGCGCCGATCTTTAATCCGTTCTTTATGGCGCCGAATTTGCGTTTCAATTTTATCCATTACATCGTCGAGCGACGCGAAAATATCGTGCGTTTCACCTTGGGCATGGAAGGCCGCTTTCCGTGTCGCAAGCGTAATTTCCGCTCGGTAACGGTTTTTCTCCGCCTCCATAACCACCTGAAAATCGATAATGGGATTAAAAATCGCTTCAATTTTTTTAGTACGCTTCTCAATATAAGTTCGAATATCGTCCGTAATTTCAAAGTGACGGCTGGTAACATGGATTTGCATACCTTGGACCCCCTCTGTTAAGTTCCTGTTTTATTGGATGCTGCCGATCCACCACAGATCGATCGGCTATTCATTACTCTACCATTTCCGTTTCCTTTTGGGAGATGGCAGAATGTCAAGTTCTTCACGGTATTTGGCAACGGTTCGTCTTGCCGTATGAATCCCTTGTGCTTCCAGTGCATCGGAGATTGCCTTATCACTTAACGGTTTCGCTGCATCCTCATTTTCAATCATATCTTTAATCTTTTCTTTGACTGTGGTTGCAGCCACATTTGATCCCGAATCGCTCGGGAGTTCACCGCTGAAAAAGTACTTCAACCTGTAGATCCCTTGGGGTGTCTCGACGTATTTGTTAGAAGTGACTCGGCTAACAGTTGATTCATGGACACCCGCCATATCTGCTATCTGCTTTAATACTAACGGTTTAAGCCCCTCAACTCCCTGCTCCAAAAAATCTGCCTGTACCTCAAAAATGGCGTCCGTTACCATTGCAATCGTTTGACGACGTTGCACGATACTTTGTAATAGATCTCTTGCCTGAGTTCTACGAGCCTCTAACCACTCCTTAGTTTTTTTATCTAAGTTCTGGTGTCCGTTAGTCATCCAATCAATATAGACTGGGTTCAAACGCAATCGCGGCATACCGTCGTCATTCGTGGTGATTCGGTATTCCCCATCAACTTTCTCGACAGTCACATCAGGTATGATCGTTTCAGGGGCTCTCGGATCTCTTGGATCAGAGAAGTGGCGTCCCGGATAGGGATCTAAAGTGCCAATTAGTTCCCGCACATCCACAATTTCGCTGATTTGTACCCCAAGTCCTTGAGCAATGCGCTGTAGGTGGTTATTTGTTAAATCCTCCCAGTAGGACTTGATAACCGCTTCCGCAAGTGGATTATCAATTTGTGCAGCTCTCATCTGCGTAAGAAGGGTTTCTGGGATTGTTCGGTAAGCGATTCCGATGGGCTCAAAATGGTTGTGAACAAACTCCAAAACAGCTTCTACTTCGGCCACATCACAATCGATAGCATCTGCAATATCCTCGAGCGTGATGTTGTAAAGATTTAGCTGACCATCCTCGTTTTTGATCGTATAAGTCTGCCCGTCCTCTGGGTCGGTTATGATCCAGCAGTTGTCGTTCGATTTTACAGTAATAGTCCCAATTTGAGACAACGAAATTTCACTGTTTTCAAGCGCCTTACGGAGCCCCTTTTCGATTGTTTTGCGCAAGTATTCCGAGAGTATTTCACTGTTTAAGTCGCTTTGTGCAAATGGATTGATTTCGAACAAGGGGCTGGCACGCAACTGACCGTTATCATCAAGGTTGCCGATAATCTGTTCACCAATTTTCCGATCCCTTTCCGAAAAAGGCGCGACACTAAGTTGCTGCATCAAAAAATCATGTAGTGTCTGGAAACCAGCAATATCGGAAGGGCGTTGGTCCTCGTTATTGTCCCAATGCTCGAACTCTCCACTTTCACCTCGATGGAAGGAGTCATCCAAAAAATCCTGCCAGTCAAAATCTGGCTCTTTGTCCTCACGGTCGATGATTTCTTCCGGTTCGTTCCATTGGGCATCTGGATCAAGATCCTCTAAATCGGTGATTTCTTCAAGCTCATCATCTTCCGATATCTCATCCAAAAGCGGGTTCTGCTCCAATTGCTGGCTCAAATGCTGCTTCAGATCTAGCCGTGACATCAGAAGTACCTGAATCGCTTGCTGCAGCTTGGGCGTCATGACTAGCCGATGCTGTAAACTCGCGGTTTGTCTCATTCCAACGTTCATGACTTGATCTCCTCAAATGATTGCATCGCTTATAAGTTTGTAATAATCTGTTGAGGTGCTCATCGTAACTCTATTGCAATCAAATTGGTCCTACGCGCCTAGGACTCGCGAACACGGTCCGGTAAGGTTCCGGGGCTATATTCGAGGGCGCCGCAGTTCAAAATTATGCCCCAAGTACTGCTCCCTAGCAATTTCACTCTCAACGAGTGCTTCAGGAGTACCGCTTAACGTAATCTGTCCATCGGTAATCAAATAAGCACGATCTACGATGCCTAACATTTCCGCCGCATTATGGTCCGTGATTAACACACCAAGGTCTCTATTGCGTAAGTGTAAGATAAGCTGCTTAATATCTTGAACTGCAATTGGATCTATACCTGAGAACGGTTCATCCAATAAAATAAAAGACGGAGATGCTGCCAACGCTCTTGCTATTTCAGCACGGCGACATTCTCCACCGGAAAGGGTATATGCCCTACGATTCGCCAACTCGGAAATGCCAAGCTCTTCCATCAGTTGCTCACTGTGTTGTGCGCGATCACTTTTGGGAATATTGCGTACCTCAAGAATGGATTCGATGTTCTGTCTAACTGTCAGTTTCCGAAAGATAGAGGTTTCCTGAGCAAGATAGCCAATTCCCCGTCGTGCACGCTTATACATCGGCAGAAATGTGATGTCTTCATCGTCATAAATAATCTGTCCCGCATTGGGGCGGATCAGTCCAACAACCATATAAAATGTCGTTGACTTTCCCGCACCGTTTGGTCCTAACAAACCGACAATTTCACCTGTTTCAACTTCAAGGCTGACTCGGTTGACAACAATGGGACCACGTCTTGTATAACTCTTAACAAGTTCACGGGTTTGAAGAACCGCCACTGCTTTCTTCCTCCTCTTCCTCTTGCGAAACTACCTCTTCTTCTTGTGGATCTGTTTCTTCTTCTTGTGACTCCGCCTCGGGTTCTTCTTGAGACTTCACACGGAACCGAACCTTTATATTTCCCTCTCCGAAGCGTTCGCCGGTGCGCCGGTTATATGAAAATTTATCCGCTTCCAACCGATCCTCATTTTGGAGAACGATAACGTCATTACGAAAGTCTATAATATCGGTGAGGTGGTTCAAGGTTGCGTGAGCACATGTGACGAAAATATCCCCATCGCGAAGTTCGACGTTTCCTTCCGAAACGGTTCTTACCGTTTCATTCGTTTCGACGTTTTCATAAATGGTCACTTTGTCGGCATTTAGAAAGCCGTCGGGCCTTTCGATTTGGACGTTTCCAGTAAAGATCGTCACCCCTTCTTTTTCGCGTTGTTCAAAGCGATCCGCATGCTTAACGTCAATCACATCCCCTTCTGAAAGATCCTTATCGTCTACTGGCTCTTGTTGAGTTGGAGTCGGTTCTTGTTCTTCGACGGGAAACGCACGGTTGTTGAGCATAAGAACGTTAAGGAACAGACCAATCGTCCAAAGCAAAGCCACAATAGGTCTCGGAACTGTTACAGAATTAATTCTCAGTTGCATCAAATTTCTCATCCTTTGGATAAATTTTAGATTGGACATTCTTCATTATAACTACTTCGAGTGTCGGATCGCCTTCCAGTTCTCGACCGACCATTGTTGAGTCACCTCGCACAATCGTGGATATATTCGGTACAAATAACTTGCCATCATTATTCCTCCAGTGCAGTTCATCGGTGTACAGATATCCATCTTGGCTCTTTCCAACAACATTTTCAAAAATATAAATATCGCTGCTTGACTCGATAAGTTCACCACGCTCACCTGTTATTGTTATTGCCCATTTACCCTCTTCAAAGATCTCAACCCTTGGCTTCTGCATATGGACAATTTCTTTCAGGAATGTTGCCTGCTCGGCAACCAGTGTCCACCGCGTGATGCCTCCGTCTGCGTGTTGGGTTGAAAATTGATACAGTATCTGTTGAGGCGTTTCTTGGACCGGTTGTGTCGGTTCTTCATCTGCTTTATCACAGCCAAATGTGAGTAGACTCGAAGCCACCAGAAGGAAGGATACTTGAAATGCGATATATAAGCGTGTGTTATTTAGGTTGTGTTTTCCAGCGTTCATGCATCCAGATCCACTGTTCCGGGTAGCGTCGAATATAAGATTCAATGATTTTGGTGAACCGCTGCGTGTTGACCAAGAGATCTTCTTCTCTCCCTTCACCTCGTTGCAGGAGCAATGGTGCTTCGACAATAGCACGATGTGAATCATCAGGTTGACGGACAATAAAAGTTGGCAAAATCGCAGCCCCTGTCTTGAGGGCGAAAGCGACCGGACCATAAGGGGTGTAGGCAGGTCTACCGAAAAAATCAACGAAGATCCCTCGGGTGCGGGTGTCCACATCCGCAAGAATCGCGATCAGTTCATTTCGATTGAGGCAACGTAACACTTCACGAACCGCTCGATCTCGGTCTATACCTTGCCAGCCAACTTTTTCCCGATAACTACTAACAATGGTGTCTAAACGTCTCGATCGCAGCTGACGCGTGATGCCGCGGATTGTATAACCATGCGCGAGGATACTGGCACCAAGAAGTTCCCAATTCCCGAAGTGTGCCGTCAAGATGATCGCGCCTCTGCCCTGAGCCAGTACCTGATCAATATGTTCTCTGCCCTCGAAGGCGACGAGTTGATGGAGAGTTTCAGCAGACATGCGGGGCAACTGCATAAACTCCATCAAGTTCTTACCCATGTTCTGGAAGGAACGTCGAACAAGTCTGCGTGCTCTCGGCTGCCCAATCTCAAGGCTTTGTTCCAAATGCTTGCACGCCTTATCCCTTTGGCGGCGGGACAACAGAAAAACAACTGTTGCTAAATAAACGCCTGAGAATAAAGCAAGTTTACGAGGCAACCGAGCAATACACTGACCTATACATTTTGCCGTGAATGCGTAACAGTAATCTTTCAGAGTGCGCCACATACATGTTCCTATTATAGCAAACTCCGCCTCTAATGACAAGGAAATTTGGGGTTGCAAAGGGGGCGTGGAATCCGGTTGGCATAAAAATTGATAGGTCAGTATCAATCTCTGTTGTTCATGGATGTGAATATTTGAAAATTGACTGAAGTTTTTCTTGAGGATGGGATTTAAGTGTGTTAAAATTAGCGGAATTGCAACCTCGATTAGGAACAGATTTTAGGTCTAAGCAGCAACTCAATCATATCGAAAGGTGGTGCAAAGTCATGCAAGAAATGCTTAAACGAACTAATTACGATAGACAAAACAGTACATTGGAAAACCAAGGAACTCATCTTGACTTTGCCCATCTGCGTTTTAGGTTGGTGAGAATGGCTACCTGAATCTCGTTTGGTGTAGTGTTGAAAAGCCCGTAAGGATGAGTTTCCTTGCGGGCTTTTTTCATTTACGGGTGTGAGGTTATATTTTATGAATGAAGGAATTGTTATCAAAGCACACGGCGGCGGTTATGATGTTCAGATCGGGGAACAACTTTATCACTGTTCACTGCGGCATCATATCATTGAAGCGGATAGACGGGAGCGTGCAGAAACGAAAGAGCTCCCCTACGTAGATCTCGTTTCTGTCGGTGATCGGGTACAAATTTCTCGGTCACAGTCGGAAGGGCCTGTGGGTTATATTGAGGAGATTCTCCCACGGGAAACACAATTCGGTCGTACGCGTGTAAATAAATTGCCACAGGTCATCGTAGCCAACTTAGATCTTCTGCTAATCATCTTTGCAGCACGGAATCCTCAACTCAAATTGCGTATGCTCGATCGATTTCTCGTAACAGCAGAGGCGTCGGGGATGCTACCTATAATCTGTATCAACAAGATAGACCTAGTCCAACTGGAGAAGTTAAAGGCGCAAATGGCACTGTACGAAGAAATCGGTTACAGTGTGATTTACACCAGTATCGTAACAAGCGCTGGAATCGATGAAATGCGTGCAGCAATGAAAGATCGAATCTCCGCTATCGTTGGATCGTCTGGCGTTGGAAAATCCTCGCTACTCAACGAAATTCAACCGGGATTGCAACTACGCGTCGGTGATGTTGATGAACGGCTGCACAAAGGACAGCACACGACTACGGAGGTCTCCCTTTTGCCTCTCCATTTTGGTGGGTTCGTTGCGGACACACCAGGAATCCGTACACTCGGGCTGTTTGACATTGATGATGAGCAAGGGCTAGACATCCATTTCCCCGAAATGCGCGCCTACATCCCCGAATGCAAATTTGCAGCGTGCACCCACCAACATGAACCGGGGTGTGCGGTCAAGAGTGCTGTCGACAGTGGCGAAATTAGCGAATTACGGTATGATAGCTACCTGCGCATATCGGGGTTTAGTGAAGGAAGGTTTGAGCGTGAAGGACCGAGGAAAGAGAAAAAGCGGTATGAGAGGAGACATAAACGTGCGAGACGATAGTGGACGCAAAGTCATCGATAAATTGAGGCGAATTATCGAAAAGAACGAGCAGAAACTCACCTATTTTCAGAACCGACTGAAGCAAGCTGAGTTTATTGACCTACCGAATCAGCGTTTGATCGGCACTGCGACGGGGCACGCAGATTCCTATACAGATCAGTTAGCGGTCCTGCAGATCCAGTTGCGAGAGCTAGAACGGCTTTACGGCGGCAGCGTGAAACTGAGAACGACGGAGGAAAGAGATCTGCGCCGGATTTGGGGTTGGACAAATGAACCCGCTCTTCGTGATCGTTTGGGAACTGAGTTCGTGCCATTCCAAGCTTACGTCGACAACTGGCATGGTTGGCTCACCGATGAGGACACACACCCGTTTTCGATTGATCTACCATCTACCGAACTGGCTGGCTTTATGCTAATTAGACACACAGATAAAGATCGGAAAATCGTGACGCTTGAATTCATTGTTGTCCGACCTGATTGCCGTTATCACGGATACGGCACAGAGGCAGTGCAGCAAGCGATCGACTTAGCGTTTGAGCATCTCGGTGTCGATGCTTTTCGGCTGCAAGTTGGTATTGATAACTATAGTGCCTTTCTCTGTTTCGAAAGGTGTGGACTGGAGTGCATCGACCAAGGGCATTACGGGAATTTGGAATGCTACCATATGGAGATGCGCCGGGAAGTTTGGGAAGGTGTTAGATCTGATGAGTCGATTGTAGAACGCGATGATCGTGAAACACCGGAGGCTTCGGATCCTGACGCAATTGGAGGGGAATCTAACCCCTATCTTACTGCGAAGCTGCTGGCACCCTTAAAAGAACTGGTTTCAGATCGCTAAAAATGCGGTGCTTATTCCTGCGCCAGTTCAAAAGACTCCAGTTCGAACGCGACATCAACGGTAACATCCTCACGGGTCTGGGTTTGGGTGAATTTGATGATGCCAACATTGGGGGCAAGCCATTTCTGCGCTACCGTCACATCGAGGGGATGATCGAAGATACTCCATGTAAACGACTCCTGTACCTGAAATACGCTCTCAAACGTACCTGCTGGAACCGTCATGGTCTCCTCGGACAGCACCTCAAACTCATCAGCACCGCCACCAATCGGGAACAATTCAGGGGTCAACTTCGCCTGAAAATTGGTGAACCATTTATTTCCCGGGATCAGTGGAAAGTTGTAAAGCGGTAAAAAGGGCGCGAAAAGAATCGTATCTTCCCCACCGGAGGTGACATTCTGCGCGTGCTGGAGGATTCCTTTGACAACGCCATTTTCAGTTTTATGGCCCAGATAAGAAAAATTAACGATACCTTCTAGTCCTTCGTCAGGGCTCGATTTCTGTAAAACATAGCTTTTAACTGTCCGATCGCTGGTGACTTGAATCTCGATGGTGTCAACGATTTCAAAGATAACCTGATGCCCTTTATCATCACGGTATCTCCACGTATTGCCAACAGCGAGTGGGTAGTAATCCCCCGGACGGGTTCGCCACACACGAATATCGATAGTGCTGGTTGTTGATTTTCTGCCGTCACTCACGGTGACTTCAATCAGATATTTTCGTTCCTCTTCGGGGGCGGTCCAAATTGCACCGAGGTCGTCGCCCTGAATCGTACCGCCGGTCGCATACCATTCAAAGGATAGATTGTCGCCGTCAACATCAATGGCTTTGAGTTTGACATCAACTTGTGTGCCGGGTTCAACAATATCAGATTCAACCTCGAAAACAGAAATCCTTGGCGCGAAGTTATCGTTACGATTGGTCTCACCACACCCCAGAATTAGGAAAAGAGGGATTGCTATAAACAGAGGAAGCAGGGGCAGCCCCCTGAGTAAAAACATAGTAGGGTCTCCTTCATGAATGTGGAATGGTTGCCGTCCCAATGGAGTTGGGATTCAATGTAATCATAAAACGCTGGGGGGAGTGAATAGATTACAGCCGGAAGAATTTTACAAAAGTCTAACCCAACTCCCAACCGTATTCCCGCGCGGGGACGTGTGGAAGTTGTCCGCTCTTGAGCATCAGTTCAAGTGGAGATTCTTTCTGCGTTAATGGAAACGTGATTTTAGCTCGACCGAGCCGTTCCGATTCGTAGGCGGCGAGGCACATTTCCAAAGCCGCTCGACCGTCGTATCCGCTGGAAACGCTCTCTCTGTCCTCGTCGAGACAAGCGACCATTTCCCATGCTCCTTCGCTCGGTGGGTTTCCCGTCGAATCTCCGATGATCTCGCTGCCTATTGCGTCAATTTCCTCTCCCTCGCGGAAGGCTCCCAACTCGCTATCCTTCTTCCAAAGCCGGATTAGCGGTTGCCAACCGCGTTGCGGCCGAACCTCTATCTTTCCTTCGCTTCCCTCAAGGATGAAACAGCCATCGAGTCGGTAATTCCAGTGTCCGCCGGTCATAAATAGCGCAGTGACACCGTTGTTGAGTTGAAAAAAACTCATAATCCGTTCGCGTTCATCGCTCCGGTCAACAGTCGCAATCACCCATTCCGGATCTCCACCGAACCACCGAATGGCGTCGCAGCTATGCGTCCCATTGTGCAGTAACGTGCTGGTATCACCATAATTCTGAACTTCGATATGTAACAGAGTTCCAATAGCGCCTTCATCCACCATCCCCTTGACACGACGCCAATTCGGTTCAAACCGCATGGTGTGGTCAATTGCCAGCTTTGTTCCAGACCGTTCACACGCTTCGATAACTCGGTCCGCATCCCTCATGTTCAGTGCCATCGGTTTTTCGCAGAGGACCGCTTTAACCCCTGCTCCCGCTGCGGCAATTGTCGGCTCCACATGCTCTCGATTATGCGTTGTTACACCGACAATATCGAGCCCTTCTTTAGCTAGCATCTGCTGCATGTCCGTATATGCCGACGAAATCTCAAATTGCTCAATGAACGCGTTCACCTTCTCTTCAAGGATGTCGCAGGCGGCAACAACCTCCACGTGGTCGCACAGCTGCTGAAACGCTGTCGCGTAATTTCCTCCAATGCCGCCACAACCGATGATTCCGATGCGGTAATTTGTTTTAGGCATATTCCCCTCTACTTGTGAGTAGATCGGTTTAATTTCAACACTATTGCTACCGTCTGGAGCTTTATTTGGATATCCTGATTGTCGTCTCCGAGAATTTCCATCAGAGTGGGCACCGTACGTTTATTTCCTAACGCCGCTAGTGCTGTTGCAGCACTCCATACTACCAAGTTCTCGTCTACGGGATCCAATCGTGGCAAACCTTCGTTGTGCTTGACGGCATTTATCAAAACAGGGATGCCACGCTTATCCCCCAACTTTCCCAACGCTTCTGCGGCAACCAATCGTAGTGTGAGATAGTCATCGTTGAGAGCATTTATCAAAGCGGGCACCGCACGCTCATCTCCCAATTTTCCCAATGCTTCTGCGGCAAGGATATTTTTATCGTTAAGAGCATTTATCAAAGGGTCAACGGCACTGTTATCTCCTAACTTTCCCAAAACGCCTGCAGCATTCGCTCGTACGGTGCCATTATCATGGTTGAGGGCGTTAATCAAAACGGGTACACCACGTCCATCCCCCAATTTGTCCAACACTTTTGCAGCAGTCCATCGTACCACACTATCGTCATGGTTGAGGGCGTTAATCAAAACGGACTCAGCGCGCTTATCTCCCAACCTTACCAACGCTCCTGCGGGAGCTAGGCGTACCCAGCGAGTATCGTTGAGAGCGTTTATTAAAGCCGGGATCGCGCTTTTATCCCCCAATTCTCCTAATACTTCTGCAGTCTCCCATCGTACCCAATTACCATCATCATTGAGAATCTTTATCAAATGGGGTACTGCACTTTTATCCCCCAATGTTCCCAATGCTTCTGCTGCAAATGATCGTACCTCCGAGCTATCATCGTCGAGGGCACCAAGCAGTAGTTCAAGTAGCAGCTCTTCAGAGAATGCATCACCCAGCTTATAAAACTGATAATACGCTTT
This sequence comes from Candidatus Poribacteria bacterium, assembly GCA_022826645.1. Lineage (GTDB taxonomy): Bacteria > Poribacteria > WGA-4E > WGA-4E > PCPOR2b > PCPOR2b. The sequence continues at coordinate 21,908 of JAJDUM010000025.1, read as the reverse complement.
AAGTGCCTTTTTAGTTTGACCATTTGCGGCAAGGACCTTCGCCGACATGGCATGCCCAATCGGTTCCTGTGGGTTCTCTAACATAAAACCCTCAACCAATTTTAATGCATTCTCATAATCGCCTGCTTTGACGAAGGCGCCTGGGCTCTTTTCCAGGTCTGATTCTTCAGAAGCATAACCTGATAAGGACGCCGTGAGACAGGCAATGGCAGCTAACAGTCCGAAAGCTGCCATTGCTGTGCTCAATCGCTCCATCATTGTCTCCTTTAAGTTATGAAAGGAAATAGCGACTTTACTAATTAGCGAATTGCAATCGGATTACCCGGGGATCCAGTGCCACCTTTGAGTCTCAGAGGGGAGAAGATAAAGGCGAACTCGTAGACCTTATCCGCTGCAAGTTCTGCGGTGATGAGATTCTCAATGTTATAGATCCCGTTTTTAGCGATGAACAGTTGGTGAACAGGGGCAAAAAGCGATTCGTCAGGGTTCGGAATGACTTCAATTGCCCAGTTATCCGCACCCGCCATAACAATCTGTTTGTCGACCAAGTACTTGCCTGCGTCCATACCAATGCCGGGTTCCGATCCGTTATAACGTTCGTTGTCGGTCATCCAGAATTTGCCCCAACCGGTATGCGTCAGGACCACATCGCCGGGCATTATCTCTACACCTTGCTTTTTTAACGCGCCCTCTATATCTTCAACCGTGATTTCGTAACCGCCTTCCAGATGCTCGACCCCTTTATAGCCGGCAACGTCAATGAGGACCCCACGGGTGACGAAAACGCCGACATTCTCCACGCCCAGTTTCTTCAGTCCATCGAGCTTGGCAAAGTCGAGTCGATTGTTTCCGTTGTAGTAAAGATCGCCGATGCCGATGTGTCCCAATCCATCAAATTGGGTGCCAATCTGTCCAATCTCGCCGCTAACAATCTCATCATGCCATGTGACGTTATTTGCGTGATCGGTGCTACCGGTTTGGGGGATCAACAGGCTATAGTGGCGCGTGCCGAACATTGGCATGCCCGCTTCGTAAACCCGTCCGAGTTGGTAGACTTTCCCTTCCTTAATCAGACTGGCAGCTTCCAAAACCTTTGTAGCTGTCAACAGGTTTGCCGCGCCGCGCTGATCATCTTCTCCCCATTTGGAGGGATACCAGTTGGATTCTTCTGTGATCGTCCAAGTTGCTGTCAACGCGATTAGTAACACCGCGGAAAATAAGATTGCGAAAAATTTGACCACGTTTTTGCGTTTGTGAGACATTATTTTTTCCTTTCGTTTGTGGGGACTATTGACCCGTTAAGAAATATTCGTCATAGAGGAGACTAATTTACTTGATAGCTCTTTCAATTAGCTGATAGGTGTATCCTATTTTGGGGAAGTTCAGTGTAGCAAAATTTGAGGGCAAAGTCAAACAATTTCTGGGAAGGACAGCTATGGAGGGAAGGTGCCGGCATTAGGACAAGACTGAGGCTGCTTAACCTAAGCTGGTGGATACAGACTTGAGGTGTGGGTATGACTACAGCATTTTTTGGAAGGGTTGACATCCGCCTTTAGAAGCGTAATGCCAAAATTATAGTGAATTAGAGAAATAAGTAGACATTAATAGTAGTAGGCACACTCCGTGTGCCGTAACTCGGCGAGTAAGGTTCGTGATTTGGTTCGGTCATCATGTTTAAGTAATTCTAAAATCTACCATAGTTAAATTGCAGTCAGAACCTAAAACTTGACCGTTAACTCGCCCACAAACTGTTTCGCCTGATTGCGACTGCCGAAGACCTCGTAGAGATTGCCCGAAGCGTCGAAATAACGACGCACGAAATTACGACTGGTCTCTGCCGGATTAAGATCTGTGTATTCTAACCACAGATTCACATCCGTGAATATGTCCCAATTCCCTCCGATTGCCAGCGAACTTGCATCGCCTTCACCCTCTTGAGCCTGGCGGTTCAGATCTGGAAAAAGTGACTGTTGATAGAGATCTGTTGTGCCATCAAGCCGCTCGGCATATAGATTAAACTCCTTGTACTGGTAGGCATTGGGATTTATTATAAATTTCAGATTGGCAACGGCTGTATTCGTCAACGCCTGAGTCTCAAAATCGTAGCTATCTTCTTCCTTCGGCGGTGTTATATATCGTTCATCCTGTTCAGCATAAGTGAATACATCCGCAAGGGTTAAATTCCAGCGTTCCGAAAGATTGTACGTCCAAAAGAAGGAGTTGTTCAACTGTAACAGATTTAATTGGTCATCGACATCCGCGGCAGCATCGATATCCTCATAGTCTTCGATGAAGTTATTATCACGATTGACTGCTCTACTATTATAAACTGCGTTCATGTGCGATGGCTTAACCGTAAAACCTTCAATGGAATATTGACGAATGGTTAAATCGCCTCCATCGCGCAGGTAGATGTGACCGAGGGGGTCTAATGTGAGGAAAGCGAGATCATGGTCTTCTGCACTCCGTCGATCCACTTCATAAACCACGCGACCTCTGTATTTTCCAGCGCTATTAAACCGCTGTACACGCGCGATGACGTTGTGATAGATTGTTTCACGAATTTCTTTGGTTTTTAGATCCTCATCCTCCTCCTGTTTGTTCTCATCTTTTTCGTCTTCTTTATCGAGGTAGTCGTTAAGGTAACGGCGGTATTCCGCCTCCTCAAGCAGACGAATTCGCCGATGCAAAATAGCCAAGTCAGACGTCTGCGAATTGGGGTTAAGATAGGCAGAGCGTGGGCGCGTGGTGTCAATGACCGAATTGACAAGTCCTGTGCCAGTTGAATAAACATCGGCAAGCCCCTGTCCAGACGGTGAAACAACGTCCAAGAAATTTGCGAGTGGGCTTCCCAAAAACCTTTTGAACTGGCTCTTATCTTTAACCAAAATTTCGCCCGTGGCTAAAGTAACAATGGCAATGGGTTTGATGAATTCTCCCTCGCCCCGTCCCTTTGTCCCAAAACTGGACACAAACTTTCCTGCCGCGTTAAATTTGACTACGCGATGGTTGCCGGTGTCCGCAATCAGGACGTTCCCTTCAATATCAATTTCGATATCTGATGCATCGCTATCAAACTCTCCATTGCCAGCGCCGTATCTGCCAAAGGTATTCAACTTCTTTCCATCCGCACCAAATTGGTGGACCGTTGCATTTTTCGCATCTAACACATACAGTTGGCTTTGGCCGTCAACATCAATGAAAACTGCCCGATCATAGTTTTTTGGTTGATAGGCAAATGCCGTTTTGCCCTCCTCATCAATCATCAAGCGTGTGGGCAGAACCACTTTGGGGCGCACGTCGATCGCGTCAACAACATAAGTATGCAGTAATTCACCATCTCGATTGAATTTATAAACGCAGGGACCAAACCAATAAAGCTTCGGATCCCCGGTTTCCGGGATATGATGCGGTATAGCTTGATCAACAACGTAGATACTACCATCTCCATCGACCGTAATATCCCCCGGCTTTCTCAGTATGCTATCTACAGTCTTCTCCTTCGGAATTTGCATGATGAATTCACCGGTTGGTGACAGTTTTTGAACCAACCGGTTATCTGCATCACTGACATAAATATTGCCTGTCGCATCAAACCCAACACGAATATTCTTACTAAAAAAACCGTCCGTTGAACCTTTCCCGCTAAACTCCCGCTCAAAGTTCAAAAAACCTACAGCAAATATGTCAGCCGCCTGCCAGAGAAAAAGCGCAGCCATAACCAGCAAAGGAACAATCGATTTTTTCATTAGATCAGGTGTCCTCAAATGATTTAGTTTTATGTGTTAGGACTTACGCACTTGAACACTCAAAGCTTTGTAGTTCGGTGATGAATCACCGCAGTACGCCATTTCCAACGCCCGATGAATCGGGCAACTACAGTAAGAGGTTTGTAGTAGCGCAATTCATTGCGCGTCCGGACGGTCGATAAATCGCCCTACTACAAACTGAACTGCGTAACTCCTATGTGTATTAATGTCTATCAAATCCATCTATCTATTTTATATGCTCAGTATAGCACGAACTGTCCAAAAATTCAAGCCCTTAGAATTTGCAAGTGAGTGGGTGTGTGTGTTCAGAGATACACATCCCACGTCCCTATGTCCTAAGTGTCACTGAACCAAGACACTCTTCCCTTCCCTACATCTGTAAACCGGCTCAAGTTCCTTGCTTCATCAGAGATTAGTAGTTTTGGCACGTCTCTTGCTTAACATGATATCGCACCGTTTTGAAACCTTTGAAGATAGGTAAGCTGAAACACAATCTGAGATAAGGAGGAATAAGACCATGTTAGTTCGTATGTCATTCACAATTACAATGTCTATTTTTTGGGCGGGCTGGATCTGTTGCGTCATGTTTGGTTGTTACGATCGCGCAGCGGCATCACCGGCGGAATCTGAAATCCAACTCTTGCAGGTGGGGACGTTTCACGGCGACGAGGTATCAGCAGTATCAGGTGAGGTCTGGATGGGACTGTACGCAACATCTGATGGGTATGTGCTAATCCCTTCGAGGATTACAGTCGAAACCGTTTATGATCCCCTCATTGATAATCGCGGGGAGAAGACCGGAAAAATGGTGTCAGTGGAAGAGCAGGCCCGCCCACTTTTTCTCATAAAGGGTTTGGATGCACCCAATAGCGAATTCATCAAGACATTATCTACTAAGCAAACTGTCCTGAGTCCCGGTAAGTCCCTTGACCTCGGATTGGACGGCAAAAATGAGTATAATCTGACAGCTTATGGCGAAGGAGATATAGGGCCAAACGGCTTTACTTCGTTGGAAAACTATAGTGTCGAGCTATCGAACGGACAGTTATCTCAGGAACTTCTCGCATACAATTCAACAACTGGTGCTATACCCACCCTCCTTTGGGCAGGCGATATAGATGGGGACGCTCAATTAGATTTCGTCATTGACGCAACCCCACATTACGCCGTATATGCTGCTCCGATGCTATTCCTTTCTTCAATGGCGAAGGACGGTAATATGGTTCAGAAGGTTGCAATATTTATTGCTACCGGCTGCTAGTGCAGACGATGCGCCTACCACTCTCGGTATTTGTGGTTGTAGGTTACTCCCCGTCTCAGGATAAACATAGGCTCCGGTGCTGTCGGCTCAACCGAGTTCCAATGAAGGTTTTTAGCCTTATGCACCGTGAGTCGATAATTGTACGCTGGAATCATCCTGTCCTTTCGGAAATCGTAGACACAGTAGTCCGATCCTTCCTCCAATCGCACCTCTTATCCGCGAAAATTCAACTTCCTCCACTTCTCTGAATCTTTGCCGATTTTACCTATTGCTTTGTACCATCCCCCAATTTCTCCTCAACATTTTCTGGGCTCCATCGTCCAAAAAAGACCGTGCAAAAAAATCGTCGACGCGGTTTTCGCTTTTGTTTTTCAGCAAGGAGGTTTTTTTAATGCATAGTGGGGGATTTTCTAGACGGGACATGCATCGGATGGCTCGCTCTGCTGGCAGCAGAAATAATGCTAGGCGGTCCGATCTAGAAATGACAACTTTAGAGGAAGTTCCAGAAACACTGCAAGGGCAGCTTGAAGATTTGCTAGAAAGCGAAGAAGAAATCAGAGTTGCTATTTCAACAGACCTACAGTTTAATGGCACTTACGGAACAGATTGGGTGTTAGCGACCGAAAAGCGTCTACTCGCTTTTAACCAAAACGGTGCACCTACACCTGAAGTCCGAAACATCGCCCTCGAAGCCATTGACCAGATCGAAATACGAGAGTTGCATGGCAATAACTACATGAAAGTGCGGACGTCAGAGGGCGCATTTGAAGTCGCGCGCTACTCCAAGCGGTTCGCGCCTAAGTTTGCCGAGGCAACGCCGGAAATCGAAGCGTTGATTGACAAAATCAAGCCGGAAGAGGCGGAGACATCTAAGCGACATCGGAAGTATGTCGATGCCGGAAAAAACAAGACTCGATGTGAAACCTGTGGCCGTCCGATCCCACGGTGGTCTGATGTCTGCCCGAATTGCGTCGAAAAAGGGAAACTCCTCGTTCGGTTGCTAAGATACGCGATCCCATTTTGGAAAGTTTCTGTGCCGGCGCTACTAATTATGCTGGTCATACGACTTGTAGGCGTTTATCCTCCTATTCTGAGCAAAACCCTTATTGATGACATCCTCGTGCCTGCAACGATGGCAGTAACAGGAGGACAGCCGGTTGATTCAGGCGCATTTGGACAATTGCTAACCATTGTACTTATGATGGTCGGAGCGCACGTTTTCACGGCAGTTTTCTCAGCAGTTCGGGGGTACATGATGACGTGGGTCGGCCAGCGTATCACCCTGACATTGCGGAATGATGCCTTTCAGCACATGAGTGTCCTTTCTCTCGATTTCTACCAACAGCGAGAGACAGGAAATCTGATGTCACGCATTACTCAGGATGTCGGGCGGCTACGAGACTTTATCGCTGAAGGATTGCAGGACATTATCGGCGATTCAATGGCATTGGTCTATATGTGCATTATCATGTTTGTCATTAACTGGCAGCTGGCACTTTGGGTGTTGATTCCCATTCCTCTCATTATCCTGTTCTCATTCTACTTTGGACACAAAATGCACAAGGTTTTCCATGTCCTGTGGAGGCGCTACGCCGGGATTAGCACAATTTTGGCAAGTACAATTCCAGGGATACGGGTTGTTAAGGCATTTACCCGTGAGAAATACGAAGTCGACCGTTTTCAAGAACAGACCTATCAGGTTTTTGACGGGGAGATGAATGCCGCCAAGCTGTGGACCCTTTATCAGCCAATCATGACTTTCCTGACCTATATTGGAACAGTGCTGATCTGGCTGGTTGGGGGACGTCAGATCCTCAACGGAGAATTAACGCTCGGTGAGATTACGCTATTCATGACCTATATGACCCAGTTTTTGCAGCCCGTACGAACGCTTGCTCAGATGAACCGTCGATTCCTCAGAGCCGCAACTTCTGCTGAGCGGGTCTTTGAGATCCTTGATACGGCTCCTAGTGTTGCGAGCCGTAAAGATGCTATTGACCTTCCAAATATGCGAGGTCAGGTCGAATTTCGCGACGTTTTCTTCTCTTACGATAGCGAGAAAAACGCCATCAACGGCGTTAGCTTTACCACTAAGCCGGGAGAGATGATTGGACTCGTCGGACATAGTGGCGCAGGTAAGAGTACGCTCATCAATCTTGTCACCCGATTCTATGATCCTAGCGAAGGAGAAATTCTCATTGATGGGCATGATAGCCGTGATATTGAACTCAGGTCTCTGAGAGGACAAATTGGTGTGGTGCTGCAGGATCCATTCCTATTTGAGGGCACCATCGCCGACAATATTGGCTACGGAAAACCGGAGGCAACGCGTCAGGAGATTATCGCGGCGGCTAAAGCCGCAAACGCTCATGATTTTATCGTTAAATTTCCCGACGGCTACGACACAACCGTCGGTGAAAGAGGCGCGCGCGTTTCTGGTGGAGAGCGTCAGCGGATCTCTATCGCTCGTGCCATCCTCAAAAACCCCCGTATTCTCATCCTTGATGAAGCCACTTCGTCTGTTGATACGGAGACCGAGTCAAGAATCCAAGAGGCGTTAGGACGGCTGATTCAAGGGCGGACAGTCTTTGCAATTGCACACCGTCTTTCGACACTCAAACATGCCAACCGTTTGGTCGTCCTCAAAGAAGGGACAGTTGATGAGATTGGTACGCACGAGGAACTCATTGCTAAAGGCGGTACTTATGCCAACCTGTGCGAAAAACAGACAGAACTCTCGAAGATTCGGGCGTGGTAGAAATAATATGTGAAAGGAGCAGATACCGTGGAGCAGCCCATTCAGATTGAAGATGAGGTCCAATTTCTTGATCCCGAACGCTTGAAAATTAGTCGCAACCAGTTTGCAGAGCTTGAAGCAGAACTGCCGGACGGTTCAGTCCACGCGCCGGTTGAGCCGGTGCGCACGTTTCCATTGACCCAACCGGATCAGTATATCAGCTTACTTGATGCCCACAAAAACGAGCTCGGTTTGGTTGAGGACATAAATCAATTAAAAGAAGCGGATCGGACGATTCTTGCGGACGAGTTGGAAAAATGCTATTTTATGCCAAAAATTACAAAGATTCACGACCTTGCGGGACGGTTCGGCGTCACCGAGTGGGACGCTGAAACTGAAGTAGGATCCGTTTCTTTCGATCTCCGTTCTCGGAATGACATTACCTCACTTGATAGGGGACGGATACTGATTAGGGATATTGACGGAAATCGATACGAAATTGTCAACTATCATAAGTTAGATCCAAAGAGTATAACCCTCCTTGAAACGCAGATCTGATGAACAAAGCGTAAAATGGAAAAGTACCTGCTTAGGACCTTGAATCGCCAATGGACCGTGCGACAATTGCCCTCATTCTCAGTATCATTGCTGTTATACTGGTAGTCTCTAAGTGGATCTATGACCTCTATGCAGATCGCACTGATAGGCGGATCCACAGTCGAAGACGAAAGGGAAGCGGTTGCAGGGTCGAACTACTTACAGAACAGACAAACTGCTTCATTACACGTGGCGGACATCTGCTCTTTCTCGTTTCGTGCCGCATCTATAACGAAGGCGATCAGGTTCCTATTACAGTCCAAGCGTGCCAGTTTCAAGCGAAGATTGGGCATAGGTGGCAAGATACGGAGTTATATCAAGTCCCCCACGCGGTGCTCTTTCCAAGCTTACTGCGTAACAGCCTCCCTATTACCCTTGAACCCGAAGAACGACAAGATTTCTATGAAGTTTTTGCGCTTGATGCATTAATCCCGAGTACCGCGATTAAAATCCGACTCAAGTTCCAAAGTGGGCTTGGAAAAATAACACTGTGTCGGGATACATTCAACCATCGCGTGGATGATCACGCGGTTTTTGATATTCTGTTCCGTGTTTTTGAATAAAGGCGACACGACCACGCGCCGACAGAGAGACCTATCTACTTTACCAAGAACGTATACGAAGTATTCTTTAAGGGAACATCCATGAATCGGAAGAAATACATTGCCATTTGGGTAGGGATTTTATGGTTCGTTTCTGTCTTGGCAACTTATGGGCAGGAGGTGGGAGATGCGACAGCACTATCATACGGAGGACCACCGAATCCAGAAGAGATGGCTGTGGGACACGGAGAACTTTCGGGACTTGGATTCACCTTCATCAATGGTGAACCATTCCTACAGTTTCAGTTGCAACCGGAGATCGATCTCGGTAAAGTCGGATTTGGACTTGGTCTTGTGCTGCTTTATAACTCCTCTGATGATGGCGAACATACGCTCCTTGCTAAGGATGGCGAGACGTGGGACGATATCAGTACCCTCTTGCGGATTGTGCGCTATGTGCGTTATGGCCATCTCAGTGAGTCATTTTATACTCGGTTCGGCGCACTGGACTACGCCACTATTGGGCACGGGTTCATCATGTCGGGCTACTCAAACTATGATCGTCGTGGCTTGCGCCTAAATCTCAGTACGGAGACGAAGAGGGCTGGAGTTGAAACTATTATTAATAATGTTGGCGCACCAACTGTTTTCGGTGGACGGATGTTTGTTCGGCCTTTGCAACAGGAGGAGGGTGGAATACCGCTGCTTAATAGCCTTGAATTGGGCGCAACCTATCTGACGGACATTGAACCCGATCTGAAGTTGATTTCGAGCGGAGATCCACTTATCGCACTGGGAGTCGATATCGGATTCCCACTCATTCACAACAAGTCACTGCGCTTGGACATATACGATGACGTAGCTTTCTTAAACACGAAATTGGGATCGAAAACAGATGAAATTGATGAGATAAACGATGTAGCAATGGGAAATGCGATTGGAATCGGTATGTCACTTCCTCAAGCCCTCTTTAAGGTGGAGTACCGCACGTTTGGCGCAGGGTTTTATCCAACCATTTTTGATTACACCTACGATGCCGCTAAAGGTGTCGCTCCTGACTTTTTGGGGATGGATGAGGAGGACGATGACGCTCCGGCAAGACGAGGTTACTTCTCAATGGTCGCCGTGAGACCAGTGCCGCAGGTCAATCTCATAGCGACTTTTGAAGATTATACCAACACAGAACCAAAATTATACCTAGGAATCACGGAATCTGGCATAGCTGAACGGACATCGTTCCGAGCATTCTACGTCAAGCGCAACATCGGCGAACCAGACTCCGGTTTTCCAGAAAAGGAGGGGAGTAAAGATCCGAGTTTTTTCGAGGATCTCTTCCGGCTTGATAATAAATCCGCGTTCATCGTGCGAATCGGGTATGAGATCTTTCCGAGGTTTGAGGTCGCTGTTCTCCGTGAATACCGTTTTCGGCGGATCGAAAGTGCAACAGGTAAGACACACTTTGAGCCAATTCAGAAAACCTCAGTTGAAGCCGGTTTCAGACTTAATTTCTGAGGTGAAGGGTAGCTGCAACAGCAAACACGCTACTAAGGAATTGAGGATCTGCCCATGCTTCTAATTCATTATGCAGTTCAGATTACTGTATTTTGGACAATTTGTGTTGCATTGCAAGTAGCGTTGTCAAGCGTTCTTCGATTTTTCTGCGTGTTTTGCCAAGTACCTCACTTGCAGAAAAAAGGATACGCCAGCGCGTAGGTTGGGTTGAACGCACCCGCACCCAACCCATACGCTCTAACAATCTAACAGATGCGCGAACTCACGTCACCTCATTGTTCTGTAAGCGTGCGTGAAACCCAACTTCAGAGGTATCTGACAGTGTCGCCTATTGGGACAGTGGGGCGTGTTGGGTTTCACTTCGTTTTCCTGCGACGGACGTATCTCGGCAAGGGTAGGTGTGTTTATGTTGATACCATGCCGCCGTGGGTTGCCGTTCAACCCAACCTACGGGAAATTGTACAAACTTTAGTCAGATTAATCAATCTCCCGAAAATCAGGCACTTCAACGGGTTTTCCGCCATTCGCAAGTGACTCCTCAGAAACCAGTCCCGGTACCGTGAGATCCATAGCATCATAGACATCGATGGGCGGCTTCGTATCGTTAATGATGCTATCAACAAAGCCGCGCATCTCAAAGTACTCTTCGGTCACGTCTCCAGCTTTTACCGCTTCCTCCGACGGGTTTTTCCAACTCTCTGGCAAGAACTCCTCCTCAAAGTCTGCAAGCGGTTGCCACTGACCCGGTTGATGGTAATCTGCCAGCCAAACCTTCTCTACATCCCCCAATCCACGTGTGCCTTCATAACAACCCTTTGTTCCCTGCAAACTCAGGTATGAATTCGCCGGACGATTGGAGAGCATATCAATGCGGATTTTAATCAGAGCTCCGCTTTCAGTCTTGCACAGCATCATTACTGTATCTTCCATAGCGTGTTCCGGGTCGGTGCGCACGCCAGTCCCAAGACAACACACCGAAACGACCCGCTCACCAAACCAATCCATCACTGGACCGAGGCTGTGCGTCGCATAGTTACACCGATTTATCCCGACCTGCCAATAGTATCGCCAAGTCGGATTGCCACTGCTGTCGTGATGCAGCACTTTAATGTCATGGAGATATTCACCTTCGCCAAAGTAGATGTCTCCGAACAAACCTTGACGCACCATGTTTCCAATTAGCATTCCGGATCGCGTATAGCACTTGTTCTCTGCCATCATATACTTTGTTTTGCTTTTTCGCACCGCTCTTACTAACTCATAGCACTGTTCGATGGACGTGGCTGCTGTCACCTCACTGATCACATGCTTTCCCGCCTCCAACCCCGAAATAGACTGCGGCACATGCAGATTTTCGGGCGTCCCCAGCACGACGATATCAATATCATCTGCGAGCATCGCTTCATAATCGGTGAACCGTTTTGGGATACCATATTGCTCTCCGACCTCATGGAGGGTATCTTCATTTAGGTCGCAAACGGCAGTTACTTCTGTCTCTGTTATGGTCGTGAAAGGACGGATATGCCCGGCTCCTCTACGTGCCCCAACAATGCCAACTTTTAGTCGATCCTTCATCTGCAGCTCCCTTTTTACTTTGAGAGTATTTATGGTTAGGCGCTTGAGTACGCCACGCGGAAATTTTACTCGATTTCCGGTAATTGTGCAATCGTGTAGTGTTGATGTCGAACAGTTAATTCTCCGATTCGATTTTCTCTCTAACTTGCGAGAGAACAAACGTTTCCATTGAGTTTGGGAATTGTGATATAATACCAAATGTGGGGAGTAGAAGGCAGGAACTTGACCGAAGAACTGTTGCCAAACATACACATGGCAACGAGCGATAGCCCCTTATTTATAGACAGTTGTATCAGGATGGTAGCGCGCCCAGGCAAACCAGTAAATATTCATCGCTGGCAATCGCTCTAACGTGTGTCCTATAAGTTTGCCTTCGGTTGCTATTCCTGTGACAAGGTTCCACGTTGTCTTCGTAGTAGTATCTTTAACAATGTAGCCTCGTGCCTGTTCAAATGTCAACGTTTGCCCGTTCACAATACGAAGAAAAACGGCGGTGGCCTTTGACTTCAAATCGTGAAAGGCTAACACAGGGGCGTTGCCTACTTCGTCGTTGATGACTGATCTTCTCCTAAAAGATCTAAAGGGATAAGCACGATAGCTTTCATTGACGCGGACGCCAACAACCAACGCTTTGTCCATCAGGCGGTCGTCGGTATATCGTGTGCCACTTATACCCGCGATAGGACTGGCATGGTATTGGGCGTAGTTATCTACTATCGGATCTTGGCGCAGCTTCTCTGGGCGGCGAGGATCGCTTGGCACGGAGAGTACCTTCGTCAAAGGGTGGTTGCGTTTCCAATCCTTCCAGTTGATTCGCGGCGTACCGGCCAACATCTTTAACCGCTTGCCCTTGAGTTCACCTGCCACCGCTTCACCGGTAATGTGCGACCAGAGTGAACGAGTTTGGCGGTCATACATAAGCAGCGCATCGCGTAAGAGTTTGCCGGATACGCCAAACGTATACGTCTCTCCGTCAAGTTCGCGACTATACACGATAGCCGTCTTGCAGAGCGGTCACCAAGTTGTGGCAATCTTGACGCCACCAACCTCATCATTGACGATTTCGTGTCCGTTCAGTAGATAGATAGAATAGGCACGGCTGTCGCCGTTAAAACTGACGCCAATAACTGGCGAGTCGTCTCCTATTCTTGCTTCGGTGGCAGAGACAAATTCTGGATGTAGGATTGCAGAAATCGCGTCGTACGGGAGGGCTGTGAGGATTTGGTCACCGGGATAATCTTGTACCCGTGCTTGTGCATTAACTACCCCCGAATTTCGGGCACAACCGAGCAGTATGAAAACTGCTGCTGTCAGTAAGAGCGTTAATTTTCCTCTCATTTCTTTTACCTTTCTTATTTGGCGACAGGTACGCTTTCTGATAATCTCTCGAAGGAAACAAGAAGGACTCCAATTTCCTTATGTTCTTGAAAGTATACCACACTATTGGATAGTATCCGTAATTTAACTCACGGATTTTTTAAATTCTCAATTCTGGAGGTTCTGTATTATGACATACGGTTCAGGTAGCCATACCTATGAGATTCAAGAGGGCTGGGGACAACTCCCCGAAGGTTGGAAGTTTGGCTGGATTCCCGCAATTGCCGTGGATTCGCAAGACAGAGTTTATGTTTATAGTAGAAGCGAACGCCCGATGGTTGTGTTCGATCGTGAAGGCAACTTCCTCGAGTCGTGGGGCGAGGACATCCTCAAGGACTCGCACGGTATCTTCATCGACGCTGAAGACCACATCTATTGTGTCGAGCGAGAGGAGCATGTCATGCACAAATTCACCTCCGATGGAGAGCTCCTAATGACGTTGGGAACCCCTGGCCAACCTGGTGCGGAGGGCGAACCTTTCAATCTCCCAACAGATCTAGCACTCGGCCCGGATGGCGAGATGTTCATCAGCGATGGGTACGGAAACGCACGGATCCATAAATACGCTCCAGATGGCAAATACATTATGTCTTGGGGATCTCCGGGAACGGGTGCCGGCGAATTCGATCTACCGCATTGCGTCCGTGTGGATCGCCACAACCGCGTAATGGTCGCGGATCGATCGAACAACCGCATCCAGCTTTTCACACTTGACGGCGAATATATCGAAGAGTGGGGTGGATTCTTGGAGCCGGATACCATCTTTATTGATGATGATAATGATATTGTTTACATTGCGGAGCTGCAACAGCGCGTTACAATTTTGACGCTTGATGGTGAAATCATCACCCAATGGGGTAGTGAGCGCGGCAGCACTGTTCCCGGTGAGTTTTTTGCCTGCCCACACGGTATCTGGGTGGATTCGCACGACGATCTCTATGTCACTGAAGTGCAGGCGGACCATCGCTTGCAGAAGTTTGTTCGACAAAAATAACGCGACTTTGCTACATTGTGGGGTAGGCTATACTGAGGAATAGAAAATGCCGAACACAGAAGCAATCCAGCGCCGCGTACTTATCACTGGAGGTGCCAGCGGTTTCGGATTGGCCATCGCTGAGACTTTGCTCGCCCAGGGGGCGCAGGTAGCAATCGGCGACGTTGATTCCGACCGGTTGCGACAAGTTGTCCAAAACTTGGATAAGGGTGGTGATCTGCTATCCTTGGAACTCGACGTTACCTCTCCCGTTTCAGCGAAGGCAGCGGTGGCAGCTTGTCAAGAAACCTTTGGTGGACTGGATACTCTCATCAATTCAGCGGGAGTCATCCACTTTGCACCATTGGCAGAAATCCGCGAGGCGGATTGGGACCGCGTGGTAGATGTAGATCTGAAAGGACCGTTCTTGTGCAGCCAAGCGGCAGCACCGCTGTTATGCGAAAGTGGACGGCGTGGACGTATTATCAACATCGGTTCCGATGCGGCAAAGATTGGCTGTCCGATGATTCTCTCATACTGCGCAGCAAAATTTGGTGTTGTCGGCTTGACCAAAGCGTTGGCTGCCGAGTTGGCACCCTACGAGGTGACAGTCAACTGTGTTTGTCCGGTGGGAGTTTCGACAACCGGTATGGGGCGAACAGTTCTCGATTGGAAGATTGGTACAACAGGGCAGAAGAGCGATGAAATCCTAACGGAAACCGCAGCTAGCATTCCACTCAAACGCAATGCTACGGTAGCGGATGTAGTCAATGCTGTGATCTTCTTTCTGTCTAATGAGTCAGCCTTCCTAACAGGTGTTGCCCTTGATGTTGATGGAGGGTTGCTCAGTACGATGCCAGTACCCGGTACTAAGGAATAGAGTGCTCTCCAAGGAGGGATGCCAATGCAGCGTGTTGCCTTTGTTATGCGTGTGAAGGAAGGATATCAAGAGGAGTACATCCGACGGCACCAGCAGGTCTGGCAAGAAGTGTTATCAGATCTGAAGCGAGCGGGCGTTCATAAAATGAGCATCTTCATGTTTGGAGTGCAACTCTTCCTCTACATGGAGGCGGAAGATTACGCAGAAGCCGCTCGCATCTTGGCGGAAAGTGATGATTCCGTGCGATGGGAAGAGTACATGGCACCGATCATGGAAAGTGCGACCGGCGAAACGTATGATCCTGCTAATGCCTATCCGGAAGGTTTGCCCGAAGTCTTTTACTGGCAAGCCGATTGAGCAGCAAGCCGGTCAGTAGGACGGGACTTGAAAATCGAGGAGGAATTAATGAAGTGAAACCGATACAGATTATTCTACTTCTATGCTGGATTAGCGTTATTGGGCTAGGCTGTGGAAAAATGTATCAGTCCATCGCTATTGATAACTTGGGGTCGCAGCTCGATAGCTACGAAGGACAGCGCATATCAATACTTGGTGTTCCCGAAGCTCCTCACCACGGTGATTTTTTGCCACCAATGCCCTATAATCAAGGACAATGGCGGATTGTTGTGAACGGTGTGAGCTGCACCGAGACGGTGAATTTCGAGAATCAGCCTCGGATCCGATCTATGGTCCAGATGACAGCAGTCGCCCGGAAGGAAAATCGTCCGATCAGAGTCTCAGGCGTCGTCAAGGACGGACAATTGGATGTCGAGTATTTTGAGGGAATTCGCACCGATACAGCGTGGCACAAAGATAAAAATCCATACTACTCTTATGCTACCTACTACGAATGGTATCCGTTTGCCTATAGCCCTAACGCTCGAGTTCCCAAGATTTCAAAGGTGCAGTAGCACAATCCACCGATAATCCATAACGCTACATTCTGCATGGTGCAAAAGATCAGCCGCATGTTCAATCGCAGCGTTACACTAACTTCTTGAACACAAAGGCTCCCAGCTCATAGCTTATCACGCCACCATCATCACCAAACTTAAAGAGAGCAATTTCTCCGGCTGCACGACCACCATGGACAAGCCACTCCTCCTTGTCAGTCGGTTCAAGGATTGCCGGGGCGTGTAGGGAATATGCAGACCCACCGTGACCCGCAAGCCGTAAGCCACCGTCACGGAACTCAATGTTCACATCAATGCCCGGCTCGGCGCGATAGTAACCGACATAGTGTTGCAATGCCTCCGGCGTTGATTCAAATGTTGGCTGCGCGAGCACAGGCTGCGACGCTTCGTCGGCGTTCAGCACTATCTCAAGTGTCTCTTGCGCTATATCAAGACCGCCATACGGGGGCCACATGTTGATGAAAACAACCACGCCCGTTTTACTCGGAACATTAAACCACACCTGTGTCCCAAATCCGTGAATTCCACCACCATGATTGTGATAGACGCGGTTGCCAATCCGGGTTGCTCGCCAGCCCAAGCATTGCCCCGCCGACCAGTCCAGTTCAACATATTGGGGCTGTTGAATCTCCACCAGTGTTTGACCCCTGAGCACCTGTGCATCACCTCGATCTCCGCCGTCGGTTCGAAACTGAAACGATATCCACTTTGCCAGGTCGCTGACCGTAGAATGTAGTTGCCCCGCCGATGAAATCCCGCTCAGGTGGGCATAAGGGGCGCGTTCAGGGCGATCTTGGTATGGGGTCGGATTATAGCCGATGAAAAAGTGAGGACGCAATTCGTCCGTGAGGTCAAATACTGTGGAGGTTAGACCAAGCGGCTCAATAATATTGGCGTAGACGTATTCGGTGTATGGCGTACCGGTGAGCCTATACACTACCTCACCGAGTAATCCAAATGCGAGGTTTGAGTATTTGAAGGCGGAATCCTGCGGGATGACAATCCCTGTCTCTGGCAGTTTGCCGAGCATCTCCTCACGGCTCGGGAAGTCAAGATCATTCCAGCCGTGCGTCGGCGACTCGGTGACCAATCCAGATCGGTGTGTCAGCAATCGCCGGAGCGTCACGCCTTCGATGTCACCGCGGATAGCGCGAGCCGAAGCGAATTCGGGAATATGCTGTGCCAATGAATCTTCTAAGGTGAGCCGTCCCTCATCCCGCAGCTGCATGATGGCAGTTGTTGTGAACGTCTTGGTCACTGAAGCGATGCGGGCGATTGTATTTTCCGCGGGCTTCTTGCTTGAATCCAGATCTGTTGTGCCGAATCCACCGAACCAGGCAAGTTCTTGGTCTCGGATGATGCCAAGTGCCATACCGGGCAGCTTATACTTTGCAACGGTTGTTTCTGCTAAGTGTTCGATATCCGGTATCAAGGTTTGGAGGACGCAATCTGCCATGCGTAATTTTCCTATTCCGTTGGTTGGTGTTTGGCTCCCGTCAATATCGCTTCCGGGCTTACGCCGACAAGGTTATGGTAAACCTCAGGATCGGTCGCGCCCTCGGTTGCGATGATAACGACTCGGCTGTTACGATCAAGTTCAAGCTGGCTTCGTAAATTTTCATCGTAGGTCACCGCCAGAAATCCTGCCCACGCTGCAATCCCTGTCTCACCGATGACAACCGGAGAATCTCCATCAACACCTGTCGCTGCCTGTCGTATCGCATCGACCGCCGCTTCGTCAGGGATAGTCAGAAAAGCGAAAACACCACCGCCTAAAATATTCCATGCTTGGGGCGAAGCTGACTCAACGACCAGCCCGTCCATAACTGATCTGCCATCCCCACTAACAGTTGCCGCGCTATTTTCAATCGCACTTTGGTATAGGCAAGCAGATGCGGTAGGTTCAACAACAATCACCCGCGGATGGTTGTTGGCGTATCTATCCCACAGGTGCCCGCAGGTCGCACCGGCAAATCGACCACCGCCGCCGGGAACAAAGACATGCGTGGGCGGCTGGATGTCACTGAATTGTCGAACAATTTCATCCGCAACCATTGCATAGCCCTGCATAATCTCGCGAGAAATGTTAGGGTACTCGGCAGATTTATCATCCGAAATAGCAAAATAGCCTAACGCTTCAGCATCCGTATAGGAGCGTTGTACCACCCGATCATAGTTTCCCGATACCCGCACTACCTCTGCGCCATAGGCAGCGATCGCTGCCTCCCTACCCGGACTGACACCATCGTTCATATAAATCACGCATCGGCAACCGAACATACGGGCACCCCACGCCAGCGCACGTCCGTGATTACCCGATGTCGCCGCCGAGACGACAATCTCTTTCGTCACCGATTCATATTTTCGATCTATCAAGTCTTGTGTCGTGACTGTTTCCACGCCGGTAGCTTTTCTGATTTCGCCCTTCAGCACGGACAGCATTGCATAGACCGGTCCCGTTGGTTTGAAGCTCCCCACCTCGAATCGATACCCCTCGTGCTTGCACCACACGGCTTCGACACCGCTCGCTGAAGCAAGACCGTTCAATCCAATCAGCGGTGTCGGTTGATAGCCGGGCAAATTTGTCATCTCTGCTGCGACATCAGCGAAGGCATCCTGATTCAATAATGTCTTCTGTGTCGGTCCGTAGTCCGCTGGCGGGTGAGTCTGTGCATTAATAAACAGATTCGTTCGGTAGGGGGTCATAGCTTCCGCCTTGAAGGGGTTTGTCCGTCAACCTTCGGAGGGATTTCACTGATCTTACTAAATGGGTTAGTTATTAGAATACACAATTAAGTTCGTTACGAAGATGCTACCTTACCTTCACCTCGCGGATCAGTGCCACCGGATTGAACAGCCGGGTCATCCGACACCACAATGGCATGCCCCGGTCCGCCGATACCTGATTGAGGCTCGACCTGATGTCCTCGTTCTTGTAATCCTTCGAGCACCTCTGTCCCGGCACGTTCCTCGACACCAATCGGTTCGGCTCCTTCGTGGTGTACACGAGGCGCGTCTAAGGCTTCTTGCGCGGTCATCTGCAAATCGATGAGGTTCACTGAGATACTGAGCTGATTGTTTGGAATGGTACGACCGCCGGGAATGCCATAGGTTGCAAAAGGCGCGTCGTTTCGCAGCGCTAACATCGGAGCCATGTTATGCAATGGGCGCTTCCCAGGTGCGATGGAGTTCGCATATCCCGGTCGCGGATCGAAACGACCAACCCCGTGACCAAACAGCAGACCGGTTCCCGGCACAGTGAACATTGAGCCAAACCCACCGCCATGCGTCTGTGTGAGGCTCACCATGTTTCCGTGGCTATCTGCCGTAGAGATGTGACTGGTGCAATTGAGCGGTTCGTGATACACAATTTTACCCGGCTTCGGTGATTTCAACCCTTCTTTCAACTCTGGTGTGAATTTGGTGACGAACAAATCCGAGAGTTCCTCTGAAACATCAATCTCCACGAAATCTGGGTCGCCAAACCGACTGAGTCGCTCGGGCCAGCCGATTTTCATCGCTTCAGCAAGAAGGTGTGTACGCTCAACAAGAGACGTATTGCCAACGTCGTGCGACTCGATTAATCGGAGCATCTGCAAGGTTGTTAACCCGCCCGCACCGAGCGGGGCTGTATAAACCTGATATCCCCGGTAATTGATTTCGTATGGCTCAAGCACTCTGGGCGTATAACGCTGGAAATCTTCAACGCTCAAACATCCACCGCTTTCTTGGATATAGTCGGTGATCATTTCTGCGATACTGCCCTGATAGAAGGCGGGGGATCCACCCTCGGCGACAGCCTCCAGCGTTCGAGCGAGATCCGGGTTTGTCAGCCGTTCACCCGGCTTCGGTGCTTGACCGTTCTTCAAGAAAACACGCGCTGTCTCTGGAAAATCCTGCCGCCATCGTTCCGCATTGCCAGCCATGGCGCCTCGATTAGCGGTATTGGGAACATATCCATAACGAGCGGATCGGATCGCTGGTTGTATTACCTCGGCGAGTGGCATAGATCCAAATTGCTCAAGTGCCAAACAGAGTCCTGCCACCACACCCGGTACGCCGACTGCCAAGGGACCGTGGAGATTGACCCTTCCCGGCACTCTGTATCCTGCTGGGGTATCGGTTTTCTCGATGGTGAACATCTGATCCGACGCCGCAGCGGGTGCCACGGTATTGTAGTCAATAGCAACAACCTTCCGCTGATCCGCCAGATAGATGACCATGCATCCACCATAACCTGCGATACCGTTGTGGCACGGTTCAACGACCCCTTCGGTAAAAGCAGCTGCGACAGCAGCGTCCATCGCATTACCACCTGCTTGGAGAATCTTCATACCAGCGTCGGCAGTTCTGGGGTGCGGCCCAACTACAGTTCCGTACTTTCGTGGACGTGGTTCCATACAGGATTTTCCCTTCTTCTCATTCAGGTTCGCTTTGGTATTGAATGGGTTATCTTAGTCTATTAAAATCTCTCCAATTCAGACATCTGAACCGGTGCATCCCGTTCAGCACTCAGTTTAGCCGCTTCAATCACCGCCATCGAATGGCGCACAGAATGTCCACTGGCATCGGGTTCGCGGCCCTCGAGGCAGCAGTCTGCAAACTCTCGGATCTGGTTGGGCATCCCCTCTCGGCTCGATCCCTCCACTGAGACCTCCTGTCCATTTACGGTCAGCTTATCGCCCGATAGCATCATCGAGCCTTCGCTCCCTACAATGTACTGATCATGGGCACCTGTGTGGGAGACGACCGTCTGCGACAGCACACTCACCGCGCCATTTTCATGCGTCATTATGGCTGTATAGGAATCCTTTTGTCCTCGGTACAAATCGGTGCTTTCTGACCCTTGAGCGTAGACCTGCGTTACAGGCGAATTAAGATACCAATGTAGGATATCATATTCATGTGGTCCAAAACAGTAGAGAACACAATTGCCTCCGATCTCTAGATCAAGATACCAATGTCGAGAGTCGCTTCCCGCGGGTGTTGGGTTGAAATAGCTGTAACGCCTCCGTATCAGGTGTCCCACTTGCCCGATTTCTCCGTCAGCAATCATTTTTTGTATTGCACGGTTTACGGGATAGTACCGCATTACCTGACCCACCATCAGAATCTTTCCAGCTTGGTCACAAGCATCAATCATCCGGTCGCAATCTGCAAGCGTCAACGCCATCGGCTTTTCCACCAATACATGCTTGCCCGCCGCCGCAGCTGCGACCACCTGATCAGCATGTAAAGAATGAGGTGTACAGACATGTACCGCCTCCACCCGCGCATCCGCTAAAAGTGGCTCAAGGTCTGTATAAACGCTGGCGTCATGATCCTCCGCTGCTGCGCCCGCTCGATCTGGGTCTACATCCATGACCGCAACCATCCGGATATTATCATTTGCTTCGATTGCGTTCATATGTGATCGGGCAATCCCACCCGCACCGATAACTCCTACCGACAGTACATCGCTCATACGTTATCTCCCCAACTGAAATCTCTCTATTGGCACAGGCTTGTGCCCTAAAGTCGGAACGAGATTCATTATACGGATATATCTATGCGCGTCAATCAAAAAATGGGGCTGACATCTTGCCGATTCACTTTGCAGTGGAACTCATTCACATAATCGTCTATAATGTTACTAAAGTTTGGACAATTTGTTTTGGTATCAAGCAGCCTCGTCAAGGCTGTGTTGAATATTGTGCGAGTATGCGTCTTGATAGCTTGTCTGCGAAAAAACAGGTCTCTCAATTAAGACCGCGATATATTGGCTCATCAA
>JAJDUM010000073.1 GCA_022826645.1 Candidatus Poribacteria bacterium | reverse complement strand
AACGTCTGCTTGCACTCATGACAGATGTAACGTTGTTGCTTGCGACTATGAACGCCTATATTCCCCCGACCCACTTTTCCCCTTGCCGGGCAGTCGGGAGTGTGACAAAATATCTGTTGGGGATCCATGTGCTGACTCCTTATTGTTGGGATACATAAAGATAGTCAGTGGATCCCCTCCTTGTCAAGTCATTACTCCACACTTTACTGGAGTGCTACCCGTCTCTTAGATTATGAGACATTTGGTTCTATTTGATCCTATATCAACAGGACGTGATATCACCATGTATTAAGGTCTATGGCGGTCAGAACGGAATTTGTTAACATATCGCGAATGTTGTCGAGGGTACACGGTCAAACGAGAACGTAAAATCGGACTTCCCAGTCCCTATCATGAAGAGATTGAGCACGGAAAAGTATAGAAGACTAACATTCTACCACTCAACCCATTCATTGAAGGACTGGATCGCAGCGCTCATTTTCGTGACGCACGACTATGATGGCTCGCGCATCTAGCAATGATGAACCCAACAGTGTTCACTCTAGTTCGGAAAGAAGGCGTCTCAGTTCCTCCTTAACCATCTCATGTGTCTCGGTCTGTTTCAGGTACTGATCAAGGTCGTACGCCAACTGTGGATTCACCAAATATGCTACTTTAACTTGCTGCATCAGCGCATCTTTGCGGAGCAGTTGAAGGATACGTAGGCGATCTTCTGCATTTGCGATTTTCCCAGAGATGAGTGTCTGCGCAAGCCGATTAGCCAAGCCCTTGGTTAACTTCTGCTCCGCATGAATTCGCAGTGCTTCTGACGCGGCCTGTTTTGCTGCGTTATCGGCTTCGCCGATGAGAACTTCAATAAGAGGTAGAACCGCTTGAGCATTCGGTCGGTTTTGCAATGCCTGCGCCGCAGAGGTAACAACTTTATTGTCGGAGTCCTGAAGCGCCTTGAGGACGCTCTCAACTGGATAATCATTGAGATGGATCAGTGCTCGCGCAGCAGCACGACGAACATTCATATCGTCGCTGCCCAAACCCGTGATAATTGTTCCCGAGTACTCATGCTCCCCAAGCCTGTAGAGAGTGACATTGATCTCCATCTTCAAGCCAGGGTCATCGGTCTCCGTGAGGAGCATTTCCAAATCAACAAGCGCTTGCTGTCCACCAATTCTGCCAATTAGGCGTAGAAGCGCGATTTTCACCTCCGTCGATGTGTCAGCGTCTTTAATAGCTTCAACCAGCAGCTCCAGACCATCACCATCCTCGCCAATCTGATACATCATCTCTATAATGTCACCATGCAAATTTAGGAACTCCACACTACCTAAAGCACCAATCATTACCGGGAATGCGCTCTCACCTTTATCGATCACCACTTGCATAGCGTCCTTCTGAAGCCGCGAACGTCTTACCAATATTTGCAAGAGATGTTCGATTTCTTCGTCCCCCAACGCAGCTAATCGTTGGGCACGCTCGGTCATAAACTCAGCTTCCAATCCTTGCCCCTTTGCACTGCCTGTTGACAATCCATGTGTGTAGGCGAGCACTAAAAGCGCACGAGGCGGAGCCTTATCTAACTCATCCATCTCGGCCTGTTTCAGATGCTTTACCGCGTCTACTGCAAGACCGGAATTTAGCAGTTGTTGTCGCCCAACCTTCAGATGGTCAATCTGATGTTTCGGCTGACAGCCGATCAGTGCACTTAGCAGGAAAAGCCCTCCGCAAAGTGCTGTACTAACAGAAGCAACAAACCTGCGACTCAGTATTGTCGATAGATTCTTAGCATAACCGTGCGATTTAGCAGATTGACGCCTTGTATACATGGCTCCTACATGTTTCTTCATAAACATTTTTCTCCTGATTCCTTTTCATTTTCTTAATGATAATCACGCACTAATATTACCATTTCCTATCAAGGCAACGGCCCTAGGAAGGATGTGCGCAAGCACTTTAGACTTAAAATGGATCAAACTATTGAAGCAAGAAGGTAGCACAGGATTGCTGGAATTGTGCTAAGTTTTTCTATCAAAGTTGTTTATCAATAACCACTTAGCAGAAGGCAACCTCCCTCCAATCCATGACACGTGACCAGAGTTCTGATGGAGCATCTAAAAGCGTCGTTCTACTTTGAGATCTACGCCGTACTTTCCACGCTCGTTCCGTTCTCCCTTGATAAAAAAATGTCTATTAATCTGATATTCTACCTCTATACGAGACTCCGTGTGAAGCTGAAAGGTAGAAGAATAGGTTAAAGAAAGGCGGTCTGAGAACTCTTTCGTCAAAAGGAAGCGGGACTCTTCAAAATTATCAGGGCTCAGATCGACACGGCTTTCGCGCAAACCAGCTACTTTTGCGAACCGGTTGCCCAAGTAATCTTCAAAAACGCCGAACGGGGTGACAATTTCAGAATCGAGCGGATCAACTCCTCCAAGTGTTAGAATCGAAAGGATTTGGGGTTGCGTCAAATTGTAGTCTTCGCCCGCACCTTTTCTGAGCACCTCCGCTTCAAACTCCGGAGGATGTTTATCGTTGAGGTATCCACTCAATGTCATAATGACCCTGAGATCTTTCGTACGGTTTTCTCCGTTACTATCTGGAACTTGGACGCCCCGAATCGGTTCAACTGTCTCAGCAGTGATCTCATACCATGGATTGAATTCTAGGGTGTTCCTATTTTCTACATACGAACCCTCCCGAATTTCTAATTCATGTCCTCCAGACAGGGATAATTCACCTTCCAGGAGGTCCACACGTCCACTAAAAACAGGCTTTTGAATTGGTCCGACGAGTTCACCGTTAATTGATGTTTCGATCTCAACCTCCCCAAAATGCGTGAAGACCTCCTCCAAATTGGAGTGCACCCAAAAGTTATTCGGAGCGACGATATCAAGATTTAACTGGACATCACGCACGACGGGGTAGTCGAACCAGACCTGAAACTGCACCTCTGCTACCTTATCAACTATATCTTGAACTAACTGCTTCCAATCCTGCCTGTATCGACCGTTCTTGACACGCACCGAACCTGTTAGCGGCGGCAGTCTGAGGCGTCCATCTGTCGTGATATCCCCTCTCATCTGCAAGTCCACGCTCTGACATTCAAACTCATAAAGATCAGGTTGTTCAAACCTCGTTCCGTCACCCAATTCTGTAACGATGTCTATGTGCTGCACATCGAACCATTCGGACTGTATAGCACCGCTAATCTCAAAAGTGCCGCCATTCATATCTCCCGCAATACGCTCGATGTTCACGCCTTTCTCCGTTACGTTGAGATGCGCCGTGCCATTTTGCAAACTAATGTGAGAATTGGGTAGCTCAAACGCAACTCCGGTCAGTGTGGTCGAGCCTTTGAGCATGGGCAAATCATATTGTCCGCCAAGTGTAGCATTAATAGCACCTTTGCCTTCAATGAAAGCAAATTGAGGAAAAATAAGGGATAAGAAATCCAAGTTTTCAATGGCTACGTCCAATCCGCCCTCAATATCCTCGCGTAACGGTTGTGCTTTGAAATCTATCAATGAGAGTTGGAATGGGATCAACATGGACAAGGCAGCATGATTGTTTCCAAGAGACAAATGGGCATAATCGTTCTGTTTACCACTAACTCGGATCTTTCCATCTTCATACGTGATATTACCGATAAACTGATCAACCTCTGCTCTGTTGATCTCAAGTTGTGGGGTTTCCCATGTAAAAGAAATCTTTGGTTCCGCATCCGTCCCACGCACATCGAGCGAGGAATTCAACGAACCACGAACGGCATAAGCCTCAGGCAAAAACCCCGAAATAAATCCGAGATCAAGATTTTTCATATCAATGTGGAAGAGTAGTTTTTGCCCCAGTTCCCAACTCCCGAACCCGATTATCCGAAGACGTTTAGTCTCGTTTACGGTTGACTTTTGATCCTCAAGGCTAAACCCTTCTTCTAAGCTAAGTTTCTGGTTGAGCAGTCGGATTTCAATCGGCCTAGGATTACGAATGCGATAACCTAAACCTTCGATTAGAATATCCTGGACATTTAATCTGCCTGTTACATATTTAACTACATTTGGAAGGTTGAAAGGTTTAGTAAATTTCGGAATCCAGGCGGTTTCTCCGGGAATGAGAAACCGCTTTATTGGAATTTGCATACTCGCTTCCGCTGTTATATATCCCTTCAGTACTTCGGCTGAAGCTACTTCTGTGCTAATCGGATCGGACCGCAGAAATCTTGATACCGTAGGATTAAGAAACCGTGACTGATCTCCGATAAAATCAGCAAGTCGTACCTTCTGTGCAGTGAACCGGGTAACTTCAAAATCTGTGGCGATGAGACCATCCAGCGCGCAGTTGATTTCCGCTGTATATTCCCCTTGACCTAACCGAAAACTGAGCGTAGGGATGCGGATTTCTCCTCGGTTGGCCTGTAACTTAAACGCCCCGTTAGAAATAGGGGTGTCAAAATTTAGCAACTTGACCGTCCCCTTTTGAGCCGAGAACGTGCCCTGGGGATAAGGTGATGCCGTTGTACCCTGTATCCTGAGATCTATATCGGCAATGCCATCCGCATCCTCGATCAAAGGATGGAGCAACAAACCAAGTGGAACCAAGGAAATCTGCTCCCCTTTGAGTTTTAAGTCAATAGGTAAATCCAGAAGCCGATCCTCCAGAGAAAGCGGTTGTACAGCAAGGTTGATTGGAATCGTTCCAGACATTTCCAGCTGCTTGCGTACGCCAGCAATTCGCTGTGTATTCTGGATGGAAAGCAATTTGTCCTGATACTCCGCCCTCCCGCTATCCCTAAGATTAGCGTTTCCTACCTGTCCGTCCGACTCCCATTCTGCGGTCAAGATCGGATTCATCAGATCTCCGCTGACGCGAATCTGGCTGGTCAGAAAGCCATCAAATTTAAGGAAAGATTGGTCGAAAAGTGTTAACGTAATCGCCGGCACTAGCACACCATAAGGCAGTCGATCTAACGCTATAGCGAAGTCCATATTTCCATCAAGGTCAATGCGTCCTGTGGCGTTAATCCAAGTGGTGTCTCTATCTCCGATCTCTACTGGATCAAATGTTAACCCCCGATCTGAGAAGTGACATCGAATCTGACTCATATTTCTTAAATGACGATTATGAATTTTTACACGCACTCTATCACATGTGAGGGTCGCTGATATCTGGTCAGGGCTATAACCATTCCCTTGTAGGCTAAGTCCTATATTAGCCTGTCCGCCCACATCGTATAATTCACGCTTCACTATATAACTTAAAGGAGTGTTTATATTCACACCTACCCCATTGACTTGAAGCTGGAACTGGACAGAATCATGTTGCTCCAAAATTTGGACAATTGAAGTCAAGGGCAAGCCAGCGTCCAGTCTGGGTACGCTCCAAACGCCCGACGCATAATATCGTCCACCATCGAACTGCCAATTCGCCGACTTTACATTAACCGTGAGTAAGTCAGGTGATTCTTTCTGTCCAGCTGAAACTTCAATTGCAACCTTCAAGTTTTCAATAGGTTGAGGTAGATCCAACACCTGCAGCGTTCTTTGGAGTGCATCAATCGAAGCGGTTAACTTCGGTTGAGCCAAATCACCAGTAATCTCCGCCTCCAAATCAAATAAGATGCGATAATTATGCAGATAGTCGGGCAGATTCTGAAAATCCTTAGAATCTAACTTGAAATTAGGGCATGAGGTGTGCAGATTAAGGCGTGAAGATCCAAACGACTGAAAATCTACCTGTAGACCGCCCTCGACCTGAATGGGATTGCCCAGCAAAAAAAGATCGAAAGACTCAACGTTAAGACTGCCATCCTTATAGGCAAGCCCACCCACAGCTTCACGAATCGGTATCTGCCCAATGGGAGTGTGAAGCGTCATATCGGGAATATCCCAATTGAGTGCCACCTGTGGGGCTTCATAGGTGCCACTGCCCATGAGTTTGTAGTTGATATCGCCCGAGAAGATCGGTGCTAATCCCAATAAACGCGATAAGCCTTCAAGTGGGAACCTGTCTGCCTCCACTGTAAAAGCAAATTCGCTAGTGGCTTCTGTGTAGGCAGGTGTTCCTATCTCGCTCCGAACGGGGAAAGTGCCGACCGCATTCAGGAACGGAGTAGCGTCTCGGCTATCTGCGAGCACAAAGGACTCAACACGCCACAGGTTGTCCATAAAGGCAACCCGGATCGGAGCGGGATTAGTCACCTGACGCCCCTTAACATCAAGCGCAGCGTTGGACAACGTCATGTCAAACTTAAACTTGGACAGATCATCAAGCATTCCTTCAATTTCAACCCTACCATCAGCGGTACCGGTAAAATAGTCCGACAAGTTAAAGATTCGCAGGAATGGCAGGAGATTGGTTCCGACCGCATCAACAGCTATCTGATATGGAATTCCTTCCAAAGACTCCAAAACCCCTCTAACTTGGCAGGTATCGTTAAATCCTACTCCTTCAAAATTCAGGGCATTATTTGTGTAGATGCCCGTTATGTGGATATCCTCCAGTGAGTTGCCCGCATAGGTAACGTTTGAGAAATCGAAGGCAACATCTACAACAGGATCTGCCGCATTTGCTTGCCCCTTTGCTGTAACAATTAGATCAGCATCTAATAAGAAATCGGTCAGTCCACGTGCGAGCGCTATCTCTGCTAGCTGCATAGATTCACTCTGAAAATCGAGAATATAGTCTTGATTCGGATCAATCTGTGCGTTAAGGAGACCTTTTTGACCACGAGTGAACACCTCAAAATCTGGCACTTTGACGACATAGTTCTCAATTTCTATTGGCAATACCAACGGGTCAAGCATTAGATCCCACGCCTTGCCACTCTGAATTTGCAGCGCGCCGCGACCATGAAGGCGAGCTAGTGTTCCATCTAATACTAATTCGCCCGTTGCAATCCCTTCTATTGGATAATCATCACCTGCTAATCGCACATAGTCGGCGATTTGGAGTGGGAGCGCACGAACCTTAAGCTCGATTGGCGTGTCCCCCGTTAACCGGGCAATTCCATCGGCAATCAACTCACTGTCTCCTTTAACAAGGCGGATTGAGTTCAGCAACACCCGATTTTCCGTGTAGAGGAAATCTGTTGTCAGCACACCAATTGGCACATCGTATAGCGTAGCTTCAGGAACCCGGAGAAAGCCTTGTAGGGAATATTCGGGATTATTCCCTGCCCCGACACTACTTTTTCCGGTGAGCACACCTGCGCCGCCAAGATCCGGTATCTTCATTATTTGTGACAGTTTGCCTATGTCAATTCTTTCAATCCGCAGATCCATGTCGTGCGATCCGGTTAATCCTGCCCTGCCACGGATTTGAATTTCTGCATCGTCAAGGTTTGCCGCAACTGATAGATGGTCATCTTCGAGCTGGTATCGCGCGACCGACGGTCGAATTGGCACCCCATTTAGACGCGCATCATCTAATTCCACACTTCCGTCAAGGCTGATTTTCCGAAGGTCTGAGCTACTGCCGGTGAATTGAACCTCCCCATTCAAATCAGCATTGAGGTCCAAAACACTTTGGGGAAAATCTATAAGCGGTAGGACTTCCTCTGCTCGAAGGGAGTCAAACTGTATCCAACCTTTGTAGATGGGGGCTTGGAAATCTTCTTGTTGGGGCTGTAAATTTATTTCTGCTCCCCCTGTCAACTTTCCGGACGCGAACAACGCATCCATATTGGTAATACGGACGCTATGGGGTGTGAACTCGGCTCGAATTGCGAGATTCTCAAATTGGAGGGTACTTAACTGCACGGAGGGGAGGCTAACTGCGATGCTACCAGCAATTTCCGATACTGGACTACTGATCTTGCCGTTCACTTCTCCCACCCCTTCCATTTCGGCTGGAATAGGGAAAATTTTCTGCACGTCACGGAAGTCAAAGGTCAATTGCATTTCGGTTTCAAGCTGCGAAGACCGTGTGTCAAGATTGTTGACCTCACCAGCAAGGATCAGAAGAGAATTTCCCAGTGCCAAGCGTAAAGAGTGCAGTACACCCCGATCCTTCTGGAGTTCAAAGTCGGTTCTGAATTCGTCAATCGGCGTTTCAACACCGTTCAGTTCAAGATCTCCATCTCGTATTTCAAGCTGACCACGGTACTTCCAGTTCCTTAGCGAACCATCAACGCGACTGCGACTGTAGATACCGCCAATCCTGACTCTGTGGGAACCGTTTGCATCCTCAAAAACGATACTACCATCTTCGAGCCTGATATCCTCGATATCTATATCCGAAATTAGCAGTTGCAGAGGAAATTTCGCGCCTACGTCTGATTCAACTTCTGGAATTAGCTCGGTTAAATTGATGGTTCCATCTGCTGCCATGCGCGTATTGACTTGGGGTTGGTGAACATGAAGTTGGGGGATGAGGACTTTCCTTTGCACCAAGCTCCATAGGCTATATTTTACCCGAATTTCTTCTATAGCAATCAGAGGAGGGCTTTCCGGATCGGCATCTGTGATTTCAATTCCTTTGATATTCAAGCCAGTGAATACATTCCCCGAAACCGTATCAATGGCAACCGGGTGTTTTGTGCGCTTCTGGAATTCAGATTCTAAGATGAGGCGCACCCGGTTAAGCACATAGGAAGAACGTAGAAAAAGCACACCTGCGAGGATCAAAAACACTCCAAGACAGGCAAATAGGATTAGGTGTTTGCTTCGTATGTGCATAGAATTTATCTCAATCTTTTTGGGCTGGAAAGATTTCGACTGCATGAACTGCCAAGAGTGATAGTTGTAATTCGGTCCAAATTATATTATAGTAACTTTGGATGCAACCGTCACTCAAAACTAGGAAAAATAGGGAAGGGTTCAGATCTACCACAGTGACTGTTTCGGTTGGGAATGGGCACTTCCGAACGAAAACCTGAACTACATAGTGGCAGGAGAGGCGGGCAGTAGGTGATTTTTAATCTATGATGTTACTAGCAGAAAAAAACAACATCTATATGTTGGATATATTCATTATTCGATCCGAAACCACAGATCTTCTTGAATTATGGGGTCTTGCAGACGACCCCAACTGCCTAGGAATTACTGCTGTTAAGTTCCGTTAAGGACAGCTGCTGGTTTGGGTTCTGATACAACCAAAGCTCCATATTCTTCTTGACATCAGGCCATTCATTATCCAGCAGTGAGTACCAGGCGGTATCCCGATTTCGGCCCTTGACGATCATGTGCTGTCTAAATATACCTTCAAATCGAAAACCGAGACGTAACGCAGCTAACCGTGACCGCTTATTCAAAGAATCACACTTCCACTCAACCCGCCGATATTTCAGGTTATCAAATGCCTCGCAGAGCATGAGATATATGGCTTCCGTGTTCACCCTTGACCTTTGAGCATCAACAGCATACCAGATATGACCGAGTTCTAATCGGCGCATATCTGGAACGATGTTGAGGAAGCTTACCATCCCCACTCGCCGCTTTAAGTCACGATGGTAGACCGTAAAAGAAAGTGGATCCCCCGACTCTGCTCTACCTTTGAGCCATCGTCGCATACTGCATACGTCGTCAAAGGGTCCGTACCCCATGTAGGTCCATATCTGCTCTTTATTACGTGAGCCGTGAGTGTACTGGTAAAGTTCGTCAGCATCGGTTTCTGGGGCGACGGTTGATAGGACGATAAACTTACCTTCATAGTCTGTTTGCTTAGGCACACCAACATGAGCATGCGATTTTATGGGAGTCCCACTTGGGGAAGGCAGGTCCATCATCGTCGACCTAGTTCCAACAACCGTCAAAGGGATTATTATCAATACGCTCCATGCTCAATATGAAGGATCCGGACATCTACAGAGTACCATACAAGCATAGATCCAACTAGATTCAGATTTTGCGAATGGTACGAGGCAGTCAGTTAGATAAGTCGCCAGAGAAAGTCTTGTTGATCGAGTTTGCGACCTCTAACTTACTCCCCCAAAAAGGAAAGTTGAGTTAAGTTAATTCACAGCATTCTTCTGCCAGACCCCATAGACCGATACATAGCGACTGAATAACCCCGTACACATGCGCTCTACTGCCCCGTGTCTCACAATGATTTTACCCAATCGAGGATTAGAGTTAGACGTCTGCTGCTCTGGTCATGACCAGAGCTTATTTATACTAACTTGCACAGATCAAGGGGAACACCAGAATAACATCATTGCTGGGAACAAGCCTTAACGCCCTAGATTGTTCAACAACATATTGATCTCTTCTTTAACCATGTCATTCTGTTCATCATTCTGAAAATAGTAATACAAATCGAGTTCAATATTATCATCGTGTTCTCTTGGTGCATTCTTAATCTGCTCCAAAAGTGCGTCTTTCTTGAGTACCAAGACAATGCGTATCCGGTCTTGCGGGTCAATCACATTTGGTAACACCTTGATGAGGCGTCGCGCCAGTTGTTTTCCATAATCCTGAGCACCGTGAGCAATCAACGCTTTTGCGGCTGCTTCCTTCGCACCTTCGTCTGCATCATAGGCAACCATTTCGATAAGCTGATCGATAGCTTTTTCGGTTGGATGGTTTTCAAGCGTCCTACCTGCATACGTACGCACTTGCGCATCGGAATCATTGAGAGCAACTACGAGTTCGTCTACAGGGGGATTATCAAGTCGAAGCATTGCTTGGGCGGCTGCGCGGCGAACATCAATGTTACTATCGCTCAATCCATCGATAATTTCAGCTCTGTACTCTTCCCTCCCAAGGTTATAGAGCGCGATGTTGACTTCCATTCTCAATCCTGGGGAGCTTCCACTTTGGATTGCTTCTAAAGCAGGAATTGCGCCCGGATCGTTGATTCGTCCAATCAGCCGCGTCAGAATCACTTTGACTTCTAAAGAGGTCTGGGCATCCCCGAGCGCAGCAGTTAAATGGTCGACACCATCTGAACCGATCTGATACAACATTTCAATCAGATCGGTTCTAAGAACCAAATATCTTCGTATGCCGAGATACTCAACTAATGTGGGAACAGCCTCTGCGCCTTTATCGATCAAAATCTGTATCGTTGCGTCTTGTGTGCGATGTCGTTCAGCGAGTAGTTGAAGGATTTTCTTTATTTCGGTATTGCTTAATGCCGCAATCCTTTCGCTCCGCGCCTGTCTATATTCGGCTTCAAGCCCAGGAATTTCAACTTCTTGAGTTTTAGCATCTCCAGTAGCAATGGCATGTGAGTA
Organism: Candidatus Poribacteria bacterium; assembly: GCA_022826645.1. Taxonomy (GTDB): domain Bacteria; phylum Poribacteria; class WGA-4E; order WGA-4E; family PCPOR2b; genus PCPOR2b. The sequence continues at coordinate 20,470 of JAJDUM010000073.1, read as the reverse complement.
CGCAACCAGTAATAGTGCTCGCGGTTCCACCTTTTCGGCTGCCGTTCTGGCTTCCTCAATTTCCGCTCGTTTTAGGTGATCGACTGCTTCAATTGACAAACCGGCTCCGAGCAGCTTCTTCCTGCCAACTTCCAGTTGTGTAATCGGCTGTTCCTGATTACACCCAAAACCAGTAACTAAAATAAGAAACATCAGTAGGGTTGAAATTTTTCTCATATCTAACTCTTCTTCTCCTCTTTGAAATTTAAGGGATTGTATTGGGTAGAACGTCTGTTTAGCGCATGTGTTTTTTGCATAGAATCTAAGTTTACAAAATATTCGTTTTTCTGTCAAGGGAATTATCAGCAAAAATTTCGGTCACGATAGCCGACAACTGGATCTGCGCCACAATCACGGACCAGACTCCTGATTTCGTTTGCCTTTTCGCATACCCTGTGCTACAATACAATTTTCGTTACGCTTGAAAAGTAATAGGAGCTGATGGATGCGCGTTGAGAACAATAATCGTTGTTTTGCCTGTGGCAAAGAAAATCCTGTTGGCTTGCAGGTCAATCCGGATATCACCGCAGATGGACGCCAAGTGAAAATTGAGTGTACACCGCCTAGCCACTTTCAGGGTTGGGCGAACGTCATTCACGGCGGAATCCTAAGTACACTTCTTGATGAAGCCATTACCTATGTCGGTATCGCCAGTTTTGATGGCCCCGCGGTAACAGCGCAACTTGAGATCCGATTCAAGAAACCTGCAATGGCGGGTGACAAATTGATCGTCACAGCTAAGCGCGTGAAAATGAGTAAACGCCTCGTTGAGGTAAAAGCACACATCGATTCAGAGCAGGGCGAGCGAATTGTCGAAGGAAGCGGGAAGGTGATGAGGGCCACTGGTACCTTTTAGCCCCCTGTCTACTTTACTCTCGTTCTGGGTTTGCGTAGCATTCCTACATCTACCTGACGTAGGGAGATAATCTTCTTCGCTCATGTTAAGAATTAGTGCAACAGCACCGACTTGCCTCAACAACCGTAGGCGGGGCATCTTGCCCCGCTCTTAACGCTTTCACCGTAACTGCACTCTGTTTTTACATGAGCCACCTTCTTTAATCGAAATATAGATTTCCCGCAGGAGCAGTGAGGGGGAGTAAACCTCTTCAGCATATCACATCCACAATGACTCGTCGATATCTCGTCCAATTTGACTCAGCCAAATTACCAAGGATTGACACCGATTTTCTTATAAGTGGAGCCGGGAGCGCCGGATTATCTGCAGCAACCGAAGCCAGTCAACACGGCGATGTTTTGCTGATCACTAAGACCAACGCAGAGCAGCATAACCTCCCTTGCACACAGTGGGAGATTACTTCCACCACGAATAAAAATGTCGCCGTCGATTCCCATATCCAGCGGACTCTCAAAGCAGGAAGAGAACTCTGCAATGAAATAGCTGTTGATGTGATGGTTAGAGAAGGAGTTAATGCCCCCGAACTGATGCAATCCCTAACGAACCAGTGGAAAGAGGGGGGAAATTTTCCGACTCATTTCACCAACCCAGAAAAGGTACAGCTCATCGAACAGGCCTTCGTCATCGACTTTATGACCCAAGGAGATAGATGCTATGGGGTGGTTGCGCTCCTTGATAACGTCCTTCACTGCATTTTTGCCAAGGCTACCATACTCGCTTCAGGCGGCCTTGGCCATATCTACCAATGCACGTCCAACGGAACGGATTCAACGGGCGATGGTTTCGCAGCAGCATGGCGAGCAGGCTGTGATATGATAGATATGGAATTTGTCCAATTCTGTCCTACGACGCTCTTCCTGATTGAGGCTCCGCATCTCCCCATTAGTGGTAAAGTACGTGAGGAAGGTGGCATTTTAATTAATTCGCGCGGAGAAAGGTTCATGAGAAAGTATCACGAGATGGAGGAACTTGCTCCGGGTGATCTTGTAAGTCGCGCAATCCTGAATGAAATGGAATTAACGGGGATGCCATGTGTCTACTTGGATATAACCCATTTGTCTGCTGATTTCATACGCAGCCGTTTTACGAGTATCTATCAATTTTGCGATCAGTATGGCATTGATATCACTACCGACGTAATTCCTATCAGATCGGGCGCCCATTTCATGATAGGAGGCGTATGCACAACACTGAACACAGAAACAACCCTCCGCGGGCTGTATGCTTGTGGGGAGGTAGCATGTACCGGTGTCCACGGGGCCAGTCAGTTGGGTAATAATCCATTGCTTGAGTGTATTGTGTTTGGCACACGCGCAGGGAGTGCAGCTGCAGAATATACACGATCAATCCAGTCGGGCAGTTATGCGAACGTCCGCATCTGCTCTGACGATGCTTCCACTCCGTCACAGACGACACCCCCGGATATTGATATCTCAGCAGCAAAGGAAACTGTCCAAAAGATGATGTGGCAACACGTTGGGCTTGTTAGGAGTGGAGAACAGTTGGAACGGATGCTTGATGAGTTCAAATCGCTGAAGCACAATCGGTATCCGCAGTGCCTTGAAGGACTTGAATTTCAGAACATGTGTGATGTTGCATCGGTAACGACCGAAGCAGCACTTATGCGTACCGAAAGTCGCGGCACACACTATCGCGAGGATTTTCCTGAACAGGACGATCTCAAATGGAAGAAGCATATTGTCCTTCAGCGCGAAGTACCAGCGCGAACTGTAGCATCGCGTACCCACGAAGATGCTCCTTACCCTCGAAATTAGTGGTAACCGTTGGCTTGTTTCCAAAAATTCATCGCACAGGAGAAACGCAGAGATGCAAAATCCTCGACTGATTTACTATAACGACGCTCATCATTTCAATGCAAAGCGGATAGAACCACCAGCTTCTATCCATAAGTTACAATGGCCCGTTGATGAGGTGCTTGGTACCGGTGTGGATCTATTGGTGCTAGGTTTGGGCTATGCTGATGTCTATTTCCACAACAGTAAGGTGGGGCGAGTTGTGGGACAGATGAAAGAAGTATGGGAAAACTACATCGATTGGCGAATTATGCGGATGGTGGAGGAAGCCCAAAATATGGGGACAGACCAAGTACGCGAGGTTATCAAGAGAGGCCGTGAGATGGGCTTGACCGTGTTCCCCTCCCTGAAATTGCAAGCAAGTTCACCGCCAGAAAGCGAACGGTGTGGGCTATTAAAATGGAACCACGGCGCAGAGGTATGTATCGGAGAAGAGGGGAGAGCAGAATGGTGTTATGACTTCTCTCACGAGCTCGTGCGCCAAGACAAATTAGCTGTGCTTAAAGAGATATTGGTAGACTACGAAGCCGACGGGATAGAGTTAGATTTTATGTTCGATTCATATTATTTCAAGCAGTCTGAAATAGAGGAGAACACCCCATTGATGAATCGCTTCATGGCTGAGATTCGGGAGATGGCAAACGCTATTGGAACTCAGCAGGGCAGAGAAATCCCCATCATGGCGCGCGTTGATCTAATGGAAGAAAAAAATCTGGCGATGGGACTGGATGCAGCAGCATGGCTAAAGCAGGGAAGTATCGATTACGTGGTCGGGCAAGACCCCTATGTGCTGACGGATACACAACAGAAGCCTCGATGGCTGCCGGATGCTGCCAACGCAGCTGGTGCCGCAGCGTACTATCGTCCACCCCGACGAGTTTACGATGAACGGACAGGCTTGCCAAGTAGCGAGATGTACAATGCCTTGGCGCAGACGCTAAATTGGGATGGGTGGGCAGGTATTTACGACGGTTACCTGTCCTGGCCCTTCAGTGAAAGGGAATATCAGATTCTACGAGAGGTCGCGTATCCGGAAGTCCACGCACGACGGAGCAAACGTTATCTCCTCCAGCCGCGAGAAGGCGAATTGGACAAACCCACAACTACCCCACAGCGCCAGCTACCCGTACAACTTAGAGAAGGGGAAACAGTCGCTACCAATATCTGGGTTGCCGATGACATTGAAAGTGCCAGACAAGACGGAGAGATGCGCAAACCTATCCTCACCCTGCGCTTCTCTTTTTTCTGTATTGAAGACGATATTAAATTCCGCGTCAATGGAAAGCTGCTGCCTTGGGAGGAAGCAGAGATCACCGATGAACGAGCGTTGACCATCCCGGTAAAGCTAGCCGGTTCAATGAACCTCCAAGCACCACTTGGTATGTCTGCTCACTGGTTTCGCTACAAGTTAGAACTAGATGACCTCAAACGGGGCGAGAATACGCTTGAAATTGAGACGAGGCATCTGACAGAGACCGCGGGCTTTACCCGTAGCCTCAACGGTGTTGAAATCCAGACACGCTACAAGGATTTCCTTCGTCCCGAAGGACTTGAGGTAGAACGAATCGCACCGCCCGGCGGTTAGAATCGTAATACATTAGATTTTACAGCGTTCAATGCTCGAATACGCCTTCGGTAGAGAGCTAAGCGACCTATCTCAATTTAGCATTGAATTCAAAACACTCAACGCAGGAAAATGCGTAGCGGAATACAAAAAACCTTGCATTTCAAACGATCGTATGGTATGTTAAACGGGTTGCACTACGAAGAAAGGAGGTGGTTTAATTGGCTCGAGTTTGCCATGTCTGCGGAAAAAAACCGATGGCCGGTAATAAGGTTGCTCGAACTCGTGGGCAGATTAGCAAGCGCTCAAAACATAGACAATTACCAAACCTACAACGGGTCCGTATCCAAGCGGAAAACGGAAGTCAACGAGTCCGCGTATGCGTGCGATGCCTACGTTCCGGCAGAATCATAAAATCGATTTCGGGTGGAGGACAGGTTGCCTACGGTAACTGAGTGCCTAAACCGGTATGGGTAATGCTAAATTGTGACCATTTATCCGCTCCGACGCTTTTCAGATGCAAGAGATGTAATCCGGGAGACGGTTCGCACTCCTCTCAGGTAACGGATTGACTCCATGATAGCCTCTAACTGTTCAATTCCATTCACTTCCAAAGTGAACTGATCGTGACCCGTTTCCTTATTGACCCTGTGAGAACCGATGTTATCGATATTGACCTTGTACTGGGCAATTAAGGTAGTAATCTCCGCTAACATCCCGGGGCGATTATCACACTCAACAGTAATCGGCGCAGGATAAGTAAGATTCTCAACTGGTGTCCAGTCGATATCAACGATTCTTTCTGGTTCATTAATAATTCGAGGGCAGTTCGCCCTGTGAACCGAGATCCCGCGCCCCCGCGTGAGATAGCCTATGATCTCATCGCCCGGTATAGGATGACAACACTTCATGATACGCGCCAAATCCAGATCAATACCCTCAAGTTCGATTGATGGCGCGGATTGGAGAGGTCGTGTTGCCTTTTCTTTTTTCTCGGCAGCGGGAGGTAGCTCGGGATTCAAAAGGTTGGCAATATGCGTTGCTGACTCTTTACCATTCCCAATTTGCCGAAAAAGTTCATCAATTAACGGCAATTGGGTTTTCTTTTTTGAAACGAGTTTTTCCGCCACATCATGTAGCTCTGCCGATCTGAGATAGTTCTTCAGACTCAGGCGGCGCTGCCCCATCTCAAGTTCGAGTAGTCGTTTTCCCAGATCAATCGCCTGCGCACGATTTTGCTCGTTGAGCCACCACTGGATTTTATTGCGTGCCCGCGCCGTTTTAACCCATCGCAGCCAGTCACGACTAGGTTGTCCATTCGGACGCGTCTGAATTTCTACCCTATCCCCATTTTGCAACCGATATTTGAAGGGGACTATGGCACCATTAACCTCCGCACCGGCACAGGTCTGTCCAATGTCGGTGTGTATTTTGTACGCGAAGTCGATTGGCGTAGAGCCTGCTGGCAGGCTATGGAGATCCCCCTTGGGCGTAAAGACGAAAACCTCATCTGGAAATAATTCACCTTTCATAGAGCGGATAAACTGGAACGGATCTTTGAACTCCTGAATCTCCGCAAGCATCTCTCTGAACCACGCAAAAATCCTTTCGTTATCTGTTTCCGACGGCATCCCTTCCTTGTACCGCCAATGGGCAGCGATTCCATATTCAGCAATCTGGTGCATTTCGTGGGTCCGAATCTGAATCTCTACAGGCTGCCCACGGTCTAAAATTGTCGTGTGTAAAGATCGATAGCCATTCGCCTTAGGAAGACCGATAAAATCCTTAAACTGCTCAGGGATATGATTCCACTTATTATGCAGAATGCCAATCACTGCATAGCAGTCACCTACACTATTGACCAACACACGAAGTCCAAACAGATCGCGAATCTGATCAAATGGAACGCCTCGCTGATGAATCTTCTGATAAATGCTGTAGATATGCTTGGGACGACCATATACCCGCGCCTTAACCCCCATTAGATCCAATCCCTGTTGGACGACATCCACCATCCACTTTGTATACGCCTCTCGTTCACCCAATTTTGCCGCAAGCAAATCCGCAATCTCTCTGTATTCGGAGGCATGCAGGTACTTGAATGCCAAATCTTCAAGCCTACTTTTAATCCGCGCAATGCCCAATCGGTGCGCAAGCGGTGCGTACACCTCAAAAGTTTGCTTGGCAATGCGCTCTTGTTTATGCGGTGGCAGCGAGGAGAGCGTTTGCATATTATGCAGTCTATCTGCTAACTTAATGAGAATGACTCGCGTATCCTTCGCTGTTGCTAGAAGCAGTCGCAAGTAGTTCTCGGCTTGCCTCTGTTGGACCCCGCCTTTGAATTTATACTTACTGATATTGGTCACACCCTCAACCAATTCAGTAATAGTCTCACCAAATTGATCTACAAGCTCGTCACGGGTAGCTGCCGTGTCTTCTAGCACGTCATGCAACAGCCCAGCACAGATCGTATCGGTATCCAACTTCAGTTCGACTAATGTCTTAGCTGTCTCAAAACAGTGGGTAAAATACGCATCCCCAGATATCCGTTGTTGACCGTGATGACAAGCTTGGCTATATTCATAGCTTCTTCGCAACAGATCACAGTCCGCATCAGGGTTATATGCCTGAATTTGGCGCACCAGATAGTTGACACTCATACGACACCCTCTCCCAAATCTGTTTAACATTCTTCCTTAATTGAAAGTCCAAAAAAAGCAGGTTTGTTTGTTTCATCTGTTCCCCGTTCAGATAGATGTCGGATTCAGTGAGTTGGCGCTTCTTCGCCGGTGTAGGCAAGAGCTGGATGTCCTGTTCTGGAGAATTCGGATATTGTTTCAGCAGATCCAATTCTTCAAATATTGAAAGACCATTGGTGACAGCCTCTGCCGGGATAGAATCGGTCTGTACAGCCTCTAGGACGCTTGCAAGAGTGAGTCTACCCTCACTGTTGCCGTTCATTGTATGTAGGCATTTGTAAAGCTCCCGTAGGACCTGCTCACTTGGAGATTGGCGAGCGATGCACTCCTCCATCCATTCAACATCCTTGGGTTGATAGATAAGATGGATATATGTCGCCTCAAGATCTTTGAACGCGGGTTGACACCGATCAAAGAACATTGTGTGTTGAGGGGTTGGATGACAAAAGACTAAGTGGCGGATTTGAGGCAGATCGGTCAATGTACAACTCGAAGCGATTGCAAGTAATTCGCCACACGCCAATTTATCTGTGAGTTGTATCTTATCAGCGTCGGACGTATCGGCTTCACAGCGTCCAATCCTTTCTGTGGGGCTAAGCAGCTCGAATAGTTGATCCAACGCTCTGTCGTCGCGTACATATAGTAATGTCGGTTCTTTCCGTTCAAGGAGCTTGCACAGGTAATGTTGCTTGCTCTCAAGGGCCCTGCGGTCAATAAATTTTGCAGGACTCTCGTCTTCCTTGGTAGGAAACATCGTTGCAACGGTGTTTCGATCAAGGGTGTGGATGTGTAAATCTTCGATCTTTAGTTGAACAGTACGGCTATTATTCCACTCGTTAATCTCTGGCTCAAAAGCCAAGTCCAACCGAATATTCTTATTCCTCAACGCAATGAGGTGATCCGACATGTTCCAACCGAGTGCTGCAAGCGGTTGCCCTCCGTCTGTCACGAATAGTTTGAGGTGGTTCCCGTCTTTTCCTATTATGCTGGGCGGCTTTTGAAGTCGAAGATTGTGCATCGCAAGGCACGGTGGCACATTCTCTTCACCAAACGGTTCCAGTTGTTGCAATTCCTCTATAGCTTGTAATGTCAGATAAGAAGACTGCACCTCAAGATCAACTCTTAACTTCGGAATCAGAGCTTCATCAGTGAGATGTTCGCAGGCATATTCGTTGAATCGGAGAGCGAACTCCTCGATGTTCTTCGTTTTGACTGTTAGTCCCGCCGCCCGCGCATGACCACCATGTTTCACCAATAACTCGTCACATGCGTTTAAGCTGTCGGCAAGATTCATACCCTCGATACACCGTCCTGAACCGTGGGCTTCGCCCCCTTCAACTGCCAGCACAAAAACCGGGCGATAATAACGATTGAGAATTCGTGATGCAACAATTCCAACAACTCCCCGATGCCAACCTTCATCAGCAACAACCAGTCCAGTCTTCTGTTTATGATCGTTATTCCTTTCAATCGTAGCGATTGCTTCGTCCCGAATTTTGTTTTCCACTTCCCGACGCTCCAGATTGGAAGCATCAAGTTCCTCAGCAAGTGGTATTGCTTCCTCATAGGATTCTGCTGTCAGTAGTTTAACTACCTGGTCCGCGGTGTTCATCCGTCCTGCCGCGTTAATTCGGGGTCCCAAAACAAACGATAATGTATATCCAACAATCGGCCTGTTATCGTCATAGTTTGCCACATCACAGAGTGCCTTGATCCCCGGTCGTTCACGTTTATTGATTTCTGCTAAACCAAGACTCGTAAGGACTCGGTTTTCTCCTGTTAACGGGGCAATGTCTACAACCGTACCGAGTGTCACAAGGTCCAGTTGGGACTGCAAGAACGGATCCAGATCGCCGCCGCCCATCACTGCGTGCGCTAACTTGAAAGCCAACCCGACCCCCGCAAGTCCATCGAAGGGATATTGGCTTTCGGGCATTTTAGGTGTGATTATCCCAGTCGCGGGAGGCAATGCGTCGGGACGTGGTTGATGATGGTCAGTGATAATTACGTCTATATCAAGGTTGTTAGCAAATTCAACCTCATCAATCGACGTGATGCCACAATCAACGGTAATCAGTAAATCGCAGCCACTTTCCTTTAAGGTCTGGATAGCTCTCTTATTGAGACCATACCCTTCCCCAAAGCGATCAGGGATATATGGGCTCACCGGAAAGTCAAGGTGCTGAAACGTATTAAGTAGGAGCGAGGCGGCTGTCGTGCCATCCGCATCATAGTCGCCAAAGATCCAGACCTGTTCACCATGCTTCATCGCTAAACGGATACGCTCAACTACCTGCTCCATCCCGTACATGAGGAATGGGGAATGCAGCTGATCGGGTGTTGGATACAAATACGCATGCGCTGCATCTTCCGTTTCAATTCCCCGATTGACGAGAAGATGTGCCATCAACGGTGAAATCCCAAGCCTCACCGCCAACCGAGAACTTTTCTCAATGTCAGGTATCGTAGGTTCCCAGATTTTTTGTTGACTTTCTTTCATGGTAGATACAATCCATATCTCGGTTGAGTGCCTTGCGCTCTAAGTTTCATTGACTTAACTGTTGCCAACACACATTCGCTATATTATCATGACTCGGTTTTCTGGTCAAGAGATGATTGAGACTGAAAGAGTCGCAAAGAGAAGCCTTTGACTTTAAAGACGTGTCATAACGTATCATTCAATAATATCTCTTCAAAAATCGTAAACAACGCTAAATCGGTGGCTACCCGATGTGTCACGTATCCCGCCGATAGGGAAAAGGAACCCATAGTCAATTCGCAAGCTTCTGAATGGGCGATAACCGCCACCGAGCGTCAAGTTTGTTCCCCATGCTAAATTTTCTAATCGAAATCCGCCGCGGAGTGTCAAACTTTCTTCGTAGAACTGAGACTCGATGCCAACTTTGACATTGACCTCACTCTCTCTGAAAACGAGATCCATTCCCCATGTGGAGTTTCTGGTAATAATACCAATTCCAAGCATTACCTGACGTGCAAGCCTTTCTGGGGTGAGTGAATCGGAGGAGGCGATATTCGGTGTGTTGAAATTCTGGATGGAGAGGGCAATTGGAATGTTTGGTGACGGGCGGAAGATCATGCCAACATCCAGAGCGAACCGACTGCGCCCCAGTAGGTCTTCTATAACCAGTCCATCTGCTCCGATCGTAGGAGCTGTGTCCCAATTTAACAGCTTAACCACGCTTCCGAAGGAGATGTGGCGTTTGCTTTCCGTTCCGAAATCGTAACTTCTGCTTAACCCAATGAGGAGGTAATCCTCTGAATATAAACTTGCGGCGTCCAGCCGTTTCCACAGGAAACCTATGGCACCACGGGTTGGTTGGGAATAGGCATAGCTAACCAAGTTCTGTGTAATCGAGGTTTCATCGCTCAGTCCGACATGTAACCTCGCTGTCGTTGCCGATACTTGCTGTGCAGATTGACCCGACTCTGGATCGCGCCGGAGGTTCGCAATTGATGCAGGGTTCACCAACAGCCCGTCTGATTCATTCGCAATGGCGGCATACGCTCCACCCATCGCAAAAGCGCGTGCGCCGATAAACCCATCTTCAAAAGCTGCATGCGTCGGCACGGGGAATTGTGCGATACTAACCCCAGCCAGCAGCAGAAAAAGTAGCGACCGAACGAGAACAAAAGTAGAATCAGATGGAAGGAGCAGGCAACGGAAGGTTAGGACGTTAGAGTGGGAAAAAGGCATTATCGGGTGATTCAGCCCCCTAAAAGTGATGAACAACCAACCACTGCCTTTGGTTCCATGCCTCTTGCCAGCCAAGAAATTATTCATCGGAAAATTTATAACCAACTCCCCAAACAGTTTTGATGTACTGCGGATGGCTTGCATTTGTCTCGATTTGCTCCCGCAGTCGTCGGACGTGTACATCCACGGTACGAGTGCCAACGAAGCTATCTTTGCCCCATACAAAGTCAAGCAAGTGGTCCCGCGAATAAACGCGACCTGGGGTTCGCATCAGGAATGCCAAGAGATCAAATTCCTTCATTGTAAGTTCCAGCATCCGGTTTCCGATGGTTACCCTGCGCCGTTCTGTATCAATAGAGAGATCTCTGTATTGGAGCGTTGGCAACTGGTCACGGGGTTGATAGTCTTGCCGATAAGATCTACGTAAGATTGCTTTGACTCGTGCTATCAACTCGCGGGGATTGAACGGCTTGGGTATATAATCGTCCGCGCCTATCTCCAGTCCAACGATCTTATCCACATCCCTGTCTTTTGCCGTGAGCATCAAAATCGGAATAGCAGATTCTGCTCGTATCTGCTTGCAGACTTCAAAGCCGTCCATTCTCGGCAACATTATATCAAGGACAACTAAATCAGGATGAGCTTGTCGCACTTTATCGAGTGCTTCAATCCCGTCGTAAGCTTTAATAACCTCATATCCCTCGCCTGCTAAGTAGTCACCAATAAAATCTACGATATCTATCTCATCATCAACAATTAGGATTTTAAAACTTTTCATTAGGGTTACCTGCCTTAGCATAGTCTATAGATTTAAAATATCCCGTGTTGAGGCTGGAAGCATACGTTGGCGAAATCGATCCCATTTAAGACTTGCCTGCTGCGGTTTGTAGTAGGGCGATCTGTCCGGCATCAGGCTACGCAATAAATCTGTCCATAACCGACACACCGGAGAGGGTGAGGTTAGACATCTGACGCCGGCTAACCTCTCTTAGCAAGACGGGGAGCTATGCAGTTATAATGCATCGCGGATAGATCCTACAGCGTTCGGATGTTATACCTAACTGCACAACGCCAATTTTCCCCGCGTACAGGTTGGAATTATTATACTTTATGTCCAAGTCCCTGTCAAATATCGTGCCTCTGAAGAATCGGATCAGACCTCCAGAGACTGGCAAATTTCTTTGTCAAAGTCATAAAATTAAGATATAATCATACATACTACGGAAGTGACGACGCAGCACTATCCCAATTGAACCCTAAATTTCTGGCATAACATGAGCATAAGCACTTGATGTATGTTTTCTTTTTTGTTATAATATAGATCTATGACTTTGCAAGAAAAAGCGCACCAACCAGTGTCTTTATGCTTCAGACGTAAAAATAAGCAGAAAATGTATCCTATTGGACCATCGCAATTTGAGCTGTAGCAACCTACCAAAGTACTAGCATTGATAACCGCGCAATAGATTAAAATATCGAACCCCATCGGGAATAACGTTGATTGTATTAACCCTTCAACTCTAATTTGGAAGGAGCCAATAATGGCGACAGAAAGTTTAGCACCTTTTAACGCTGATGCAATAGATTCGGAGGAGGCCCGCGCAATTGAAATTTATGAGATGCAGCTAGGGCGCGTCCAAGCGGGTCAGATGCCAGAGGAGATTTTCCTCGAATTTAGACTCCGTCACGGCGTCTACGGACAGCGCGATGAAGGTTCACAAATGATTCGCGTAAAAATTCCGTTCGGTGGTCTAAATGCACAACAACTGGAAATGCTTGCTGATGTTGCCGAAGAATTTTCGGATAACATCATTCACATCACGACTCGCCAAGACGTGCAATATCACTACGTCGATATCAACAATACACCAGAGCTAATGCGACGGTTGGCGTCGGTTGGCATAACTACCAAGGAAGCCTGTGGCAATGTGGTTCGGAATGTCACTGCTTGCCCGCTGTCAGGTGTCTGTAACGACGAGCCTTTTGATGTGACACCCCACTCCAAGGCACTGTCCGCCTTCCTACTAGGACACCAAGACGCACAAGACTTCGGACGCAAGTTCAAGATTGCGTTTTCTGGATGCCATGAACACGCTTGTGGCTTAGGATACATGCACGATATCGGTGCAGTCGCAGTGATTAAGGAAGTTGATGGAAAGCCGAAGCGCGGATTTAAGCTGCTGGTTGGTGGCGGTCTCGGCGCTGTTCCACATCAGGCAAAAGTGTTTGACGAGTTTGTGCCTGAAGAGGAATTATTGCCAATCTCGCAGGCAATTTCGAGAGTATTCACCCGTCTCGGAGAGCGGAAGAATCGCAACAAGGCGCGCATGAAATTTGTGGTGTCGAATCTCGGTATCGAAGAATTTCGTCGTCTCGTGTTGGAGGAACGCGAACAATTGCGTCATGATCCGGCTTGGACAGCTCATCTCGATAACCTCGATGCCTTTGATGAAACGCCGCTTAAACCGCCGACGCAGCTGAACGGTGCATCAAACCCGGATGGTTTCGATGAGTGGCATGCCACAAACGTGCGTCCCCAACGACAGCCAGGATACGCGGTCGTCAGTATCACACTGCCGCTCGGAGACATCACCGCAGATCAGACACGGGAATTGGCGGATATTTCACGCAAGTACGTGAAAGACACTATCCGCACCACCGTCGAGCAAAATCTTGTTCTGCGCTGGGTTAGCATGAGCGATCTCCCAGCCCTTTATCAGGATTTGCAGGCGATCGGTTTAGGAGCATCAGGTGCTGAAAGTACGGTTGATATCACAGCGTGCCCCGGCACTGATTCTTGCAAGTTGGGTATCTCATCTTCTCGCGGCTTGGCAGCTCACTTGAGAAACTATTTCATCGACACCGGTGTGAAGGAAGGGATCCAAGATCTGCGGATCAAGATTAGCGGTTGCCCCAACTCATGCGGTCAGCATCATATCGCAAACATCGGATTCTTTGGATCATCACGACGTATGGGGAAACATATCGCCCCGTATTATCAGGTTCTGTTGGGCGGTCACGCTATTGAGAATGCAAGTGCTTATGGACTTGCTGCCGGGAAAATCCACGGAAGGAACATTCCGCAATTCATCGAGCATCTGACCGGAAAGTACCTTGACGAACGGCATGACGATGAGTCTTTCACCGACTATATTACAAGACTCGGCAAAGTCGAGATCAAGGCGATCCTTCGTGAGTATGATAAGATTCCGAGTTTCGAGGAAGACCCCAGTTACTATATCGACACCGGCGATACGAAGGAATTCCAACTCAAGACGGGTGTTGGCGAGTGTGCGGGAGCATTGGTAGAATTAGTCTCGTTCATACTTGAAGAGGCGGATCGACTCATCTATGAGGCAGGACTCGATCTGGAGCGCGATCGATATGTGGATTCTGCTGAACACGCTTATGAAGCGATGATCAAAGCCGCAGACGCACTGCTGACGACCGAAGGGCTGCAACACATTGACAACGAAACCACGGTCAGAGAGTTCCGAAGTCGCTTCTTTGAACCGGGAATCGTCTTCCCCGGTTTTGGCGCACATATATTTAAGGCGACCGAGGAAGATCCCAGTACCTTTGATAGGGAACTCACCCACCGCCGCGTCGAGGAAGCCACCCTCTTCGTTGAGGAAGCGCATAATGTCTACGGACGGATGCGGATTCGGCAAGAAGAGGAATCAGCGACTAAGAAGCGAGAAGCCAGACCGGCGCGGATCCCCAAGGCACCGCCGAAAGCGGAGCCGGTCGAGGAGATTGTTGATAGTCTCGACCTCAAAGGCGTGGCGTGTCCGTTTAACTACGTGCAAGCCAAAATCCGCTTGGAGACGATGGACGTTGGTCAGCTGCTCGAAATCACGATTGACGATGGCGAACCGATTGAAAACGTTCCCAAAAGCCTCACGAATGATGGGCATGAGATTACCGACACCAAGAAGGTCGGTCAGCACTATCGGCTCGTGATTCGCAAAGGTGAATAACGGATACGGTATTACCACAGTAAAGCGTGATGGACTGAAGTAGAGTTCGTCGCGCTTTATTTTTTTTGATGGATATACTGACGTAATCTAAACCATCGGCAATTCTAATTTAGTAGATAAAAAAGGAGGAAATATGAACCTGTTGAAGTATACAGTTGGGCTACTAGCGTTAATTTTCGTTGGCTGTTCTTACAGCGTCAAAATGAATCCTAATATTGATCCAACGGCTAATATTGCTAATCCAATAAACTTGAAAGTGGGTCTATTTATTCCCGAAGAAACGAGAACTTTGACGATGAGTGATAAAGTAGGCATAAATAAATATACCTTTCATGTAGGGGAAGCTGTTGAATCAATTCTAATGAAATCAACCCGTCGGGTTTTTTCAAATGTTGAAGTGTTAGAGTCTTACCCAACCCAACAAATGATTGCTGACAGAAAACTCGAGCTCGCCGTTCTCGCAAAAGTCACATCAGGAAAAGTATCCCTGAATATGGAACAAGGTTTTTTTCAGGCTGACGCCGAAGGCACTACATCCATATCCGTTCAATTAACTGCCTATGACCAGGAAATGCTCCAGATTGCCCTGGTGACAGCTAGCGGTATGGGACTAGGTTCGGAGGGGCTCTTCATGGCCACGGGTAAGGAAGAGTATTCTGCATCTGTTGAGTCCGCGCTCCGTAACCTTGGTGATGACATTGTTCATCAGATATACGGAAATTACGATATTCGTAAAAGGACGGAGAAATCGGAATAGACGATTGGTCTAATCTTTAACGAATCAATAGAGATGATGAAGTGAACATTGAATTAATCGCGATTCAAATTGGTGATACCCTTAAGGATAGGAAATCTCTTAATGAGATTAACCGAGTAGCTGGAGCTATTTTCCAGTTTCAATGCCAAGAATTTCCAAATGAGTCTATAACATCACAACGCGCCAAGTTGACTTACGATTGGATTATGTCACTGGGTCATCAGTCTTGTCCCGGCGAACTAGCACAACTACTCATTGATTTTGTCAAATCCCTATCCCAATCCCACGACGAAATAGATCTCCAACAGGCTCTATTAAATATTCTAAATGAATGTGGTGTTGATAGTGTTATAGATAACGAAGACGTTTTCGAGAGATTCGATAAAAATCAGTTCCATTCAGAAATCATTAAGCATTGCAGAAAATTTTACGGACAAGGAAATTATTTTCACGCGGTATTTGAAGCTGCGAAAGTCTACAACAATCTGGTAAAATCTAAAGCACAGAGCACAAAAGATGGCACGCCATTGATGTTTAGTGCATGGGATACCCAAAACTCTGTTCTTAAAGTCAACTCTCTTACATCCGAAACAGACCGTAATGTCCAAGATGGAATTAAATTCTTGTCTGCTGGGTTGATGAGTGTGATTAGAAATCCAACCGCCCACGAACCAGCACTTGAATGGTCAGTGGATGAACAAGACGCTCTTGATATTCTCTCGCTTGTTTCGTTTTTGCTTCGCCAGTATGACAAAGCAGTGTATTCACCCTAGATGCAGCCTAACCTGCTGTTGGTTAATGGCGGAAACGTGATCTTCTCAATAGTACTGTGCGGCGGAGAGTTGTGTTTTTACATCATCAACAAAATAACGACAGATTTGGGGTTTGTTTCAGCAGTATAGCAAATTCCTTTGCAACTGAGTTTTTCAATTTAGGAATAACAGAAATATGAGTGACATATCACGAAATCATCATTATATCCCACAATTCTATTTGAAGGGATTTTTGGACCCTTGTGATCCAAAAAAGCAGATCCACGTCATTGAGAAGAATGCAAGGCGGCATTTTCCCACCAACCCGCGGAATGTTGGTTCCAAACGCGACTTCAACCGAGTAGAAATACCCGGACTGCCAGATGATGATGCTGAAAGGCGCGTCTTTGGTCTAATTGATAGGGAGGCTGCAAAAGCACTGAAGTATATAGCAGACAATGGAAAACTGCCCACAGACACGGAAATGCGTAACTTAATCTATTTTGTAGCTGTCCTCCCCTCACACAATCCATACATACGGGATATCCTGATTAATGCTGAAACGGAACTTCATAAACAACGGATGAAGTCCCTTGTTTCTAGCCGTGAGATGTACGAATCTGAAATGCAGCGAGTGCACCCATCAGGCCCGAAAGTGCCATATGAAGTAATGAAGCAATTTGTGGAAGAAGAACGCTACACTATAAAAATAACATTTCCACCTGGTTATCATATGGGGCATGAATTGAAGGCAATTCAAGAGATTGTTTTTCCCCTTTTTTCTAGAATGCAATGGTCTTTATTGATTGCTGAAACAGGCACCAGTAATTTCGTGTGCTCAGATCGTCCAGTTGTTTTGTTTAATATTATCGAACCGCCGTATCTACAATACTCTAGTATTGCGCCCACAGAGCCTACCGTGACGGATATTGAATTAACTATGCCGCTCAATCTCCGTATGGCCTTGAATGCCACATTTAAGGATCCCTCTGCTATTGCGATAGTTGATGAAAGAATCGTGGCCGGTATCAATGAGAGAACGATACTCGCTGCTGAAAGACAGATTTACTGTCCACACCTTGATTTCAAATTTTTGGACGGTGAGGAAATGAAAAGTGGTCGAGACCTCGTAAATTGAGACAGTAGCAGGTCAATAGTTCTAGGAATAGGCACCGTAACTTAGGCCAAGAGGTATACCCTTGAATAAGACAAAGATGGCATATTTTGAGCCAGAAGACATATTGCATTTGGAGATTTCTGATGAACCAGAGACAGGAAGCATTGAACTGAGTCCCAATATTACGGCAGAATTGAATGACGGTGGAGAACTCATTGGTATCGAAATCCTAAATGCTAGCACCTTCATTCGAGATTCAATTTTGGAATCTGTACAAGAAAAGATACTTGCGCTTGGAAAATAAAGCCAATTAGGAACCTGCTATGCAACAGATAATTGATGATAAAAATCAACTCAAGGAAGTATTCAAACAAGCATTTGCTGAATTGCTACAAGAACGGAGAGACTTATTGTACGATGTCTTTACCGAAGTTCTTGAGGATATAGCTCTGGCAAATGCAATCAAAGAAGGGGAAGAAACTGAGATTGTCTCCAGAAAACAGGTTTTTGAACTTTGAGAGATGACAACTCTTGATGAAATCTCCACGAAAATCCGAAACGGTCAGTTTGAATTCTCACAACATGCAACGGACCAAAGTATTATTCTCATATTCAGTGTGCAAGAGGTCCGTGAGGCTATTGAAGACAGCGAAGTGATTGAAGACTATCCAAACGATAGATATGGCCCGAGTTGCCTGATTCTTGGCTTTACGCAATCGAAGAGACCATTACACATTCAGTGTAGTTACCCATCACGACCTCTAGTCAAAATCATCACCTTGTACGAACCGGACCCGTTACGATGGATTGACTTCAAGATGAGGAGAAAATGAAATGCCCAACAATGAAGAGTGGAGTGAAACATTAGTTGAGCAAAAGGTAACATATAGCATTGAAGTCGATGGGCAGCTTGTCATTATTGAAGATGTGCCCGCCCGCGTAAATGTTGAAACAGGAGAAAAGCACTTTTCCCCAGAAACTGTTGAACGTTTACAGCAAGCTGTATGGGAACAATATCGTCCTGTGCGCACTATTGAGACACCTGTGTATGAGTACACCGTATTTGTAACTAAAAGAGACTCAAAATTAAACAAGTGGCTCAAATGGATGGAGACCATCCAGAGCGAGATTCAAAAGCTGCTGCGAGATACAAACATGTTCTGGGAAGTCCAAGACATCATCCGTGAGAATCCGCGTATCCAGAAGCCGAGTGCTTTCTATAGCTATCTTGGGAGGACTTATCTTTCTCATGCGTTAGCAGGGCTGCGTCGGCAAATCAAACCGCAGAAGGACAGCATATCTTTTGTAGGACTGCTTGTTGATATTGCTAATAACCCTGAGGAACTGTCCCGCAGCTATTACCGTTCCCTCTGTTCCCACCCTGATGGACCTGACATCAGCCAAATAGAGATGGAGGGAATGGAGGAACTCAGAGAGGTAGGGGTTACCGGCAATTCTCAACTGAAAGATTTGATACAGAAGGATGACTTCGCGCCATACGCGGATGCAAGCGGAGAGCATGTGTGCCCTCAGATGGTAAAAGATGATATAGATAAACTCCAGAAAGCTGCAAAAGCATGTGAGGATTTCGCGGATAAACGGATTGCCCATTGGGATAAGGGTAATCCGACAGTTGTACCAACATTTGGAGAACTCGAGGATTGCATTAAATTGCTGGATGAGACATATGTGAAATATCATCTTCTATTTTATGCTGAGGGAACAGTCACGTTGATGCCAGCCTATCAATACGAATGGAAGAAGATTTTTCTGGAACCATGGTTAAAGACTGGTTTTGGGAGTGCCAAGGGGCTTATTCATATCGGTGAAGATTTTGACGACGAACTCCCAGATTTCAAAGAGTATATGGAATGAAGTGAAGTGCCAACGTTAATTTAGACCACAAATCGTTGACTTTAAGACAAGTATTGTTGTTCAAATTCCACCGGCGTCAAGTAGCCTAACGCCGAGTGAGGTCGTTTCTGGTTGTAAACCTGTACAATAAAATGCCCGATGCGTTGTTTGGCTTCCATCATATCATCGTAGTCATTGAGATGGACCTCTTCCTCCTTGAGAGTTCGGATAAGCCTTTCAGCATAGCCATTCTCCCAAGGTCGTCCTCTATGAGCTAACGAAATGTCAATCCCATGATCGATGAGCGTGGAAACATAAGTTGTTGAAAGATACTGAACGCCTTGGTCGCTATGGTGAATCTCTGGAACGCTTTGGCTTAATGCCTGTTGCAATGGTCTCAATGTGAGCGGTTGTGTCAAGTGCCGACTCACCTGCCACCCTCTTACCATTCGAGTGAATACATCCATTAACACTGAAACATAGATGAATTGCTCTTTGAGGCGAACGTAGGTAATATCACTGACCCAAACTTGATTACAACGACAGATGTCAAGATTATCGAGTCGATTGACCCATTGACCCAAACCGTCAAACGATTCAGTGGTTTGACACGCACGTTTGACAGTAACTAACAAATTTTCTTCTTTCATCAGTCGGGCGACCCGTGTGTAGCCGACAGCGTATCCCATACGCAATAGTAATTGTGTGATACGCCTATAGCCATACGTTGGATAACGGGCAGATAGTTTCTCTATCTCATCTCGTAGCCGTTGTTCAAAAGCATTACTTTTGGGTTGATAATAGAAACTGCTCCGATTGAAACCGAGAACCTCACAAATCTGTCGAACCGAGTAATCGGTGTGCAAAGCCTCAACCATCTTTTGCTTTTGAGACTGACTCAATTGAGCCAAGTCGAGGCTTTTTTTTGGATGTCTAATGCTATGGTCAATCTGCCAACAAGTTGCTCCAGTTGAGCAATCTGCTGTTTAGAGTCATTGGAATGCTTGTCGTTGGATTCAAATAGAGTCGCTGCATTTTCAATCAGTTGGTGTTTCCACTTCGATAATTGTTCTTGGCTGATGTTGTGTTTACGACACAGTTCGGCTTGAGAACCTTGACCCATAAGTGCCTCAATTACAACTTCTGCCTTAAATTGGGGGGTGAATCTTCTCCGTTTTGCCATCGGATAGCTCCTTTCAAGTAGATTGGCATTGTAACACAATCTTGGGTTAGAGGGTGGCCCAAATTTCCGATGGCAGTACA
>JAJDUM010000066.1 GCA_022826645.1 Candidatus Poribacteria bacterium | reverse complement strand
GACTGTCATCTGGAGAGGGTGGCAGCGCTTGAATGATATTGCTGACGCATTTACCCTGTTACACAACACCTGACCCAACCATAACCATTAACATCTACACTGATAAAAAAAACACCCCCAGACTTATGGGTAATAGTAAGCTGACAAGGGGGGCTAGGGGGGTTATAACAATCACACACTATGCACACAACCTCAAACCGGAAAACAGACAGACCTGATAACGAGCACAAGGGTGGGTATATACCTTACAACAATGCCCTACCCCAGAAAGCGCAAGAGAATCGCAAAAATCCGACTCCGGCAGAACAGAAACTTTGGTATGAAGTTCTGCAAAACAAACGACTACACACCCTGAAATTTACTCGCCAGAAACCGCTGGATGGATATATTGTAGATTTTTATTGTGCGGAACTGAAGCTGGCAATCGAGATTGATGGCGATACTCATGCAAGGCAAAAACAGTACGATAAAGACCGGACGAAAAACCTCAACAAACATGGGGTTGAAGTCATTCGATATACCAATGCTGACGTGCTTAATAATCTTGAAGGGGTGTATCAGGATTTGCGGCAACGCATCTCTGCGCGGATCGCCCTTAAATCCTGCTTAGAAGAAACCCCCTAAATCCCCCTTGTCAGGGGGACTTGACACGCAACCCCCTAAATCCTCCTGCCGCAAGGCGGAATCCCGACGAATCCCCGATAGATCCCCGATGAATCGGGGCAGGCTGGAACGGAACAGGCGGGATGTACCACTTGTCAGGGGGACTTTTAAACCTCCCAGCGGGGCGGCATGTGCAGAATGCATGAGACGTGATGCGTGAGAAATACACCACAAAGACACCAAGGAAATAAAGAATGATTGGTTCATTTGGACCCAACAGGACACAGAGAACACATTGAATTCGCGCACCCAAAACTATTGAAAAACCCAGCAAAAAATGATATAATTTGGAGTAAAACTTCTTAATGAAACATGCAAAAGAGGAAGACTATTATGAAGCCTGAACTGAGTCCATTCAGACCGGGTCAGACCGTACCACTCGAGTTTTTTGTAGGGCGTATCGCAGAAATTGAGCACTTGCAGAGCATGGTAAAAGCAAGCACGCGGGGACAATTCAAAATAGGATTCATTAGTGGAGAACGAGGTATTGGTAAGAGCTCCCTTGCCTCGTTCGTGCGATACCTTTCAGACTCCAGCTGCAACACCGCAGGCTGTCATGTCTATCTCGGCGGTGTCCGAGAATTAAACGAGATGGTACGGACAACATTTGATCGGATTCTCAAAGAGAGTATAGACAAATCGTGGCACCGGCAAGCAATGGAGTTTTTTGGCGATCATGTTCGTAAAGTCGGTTTGTTTGGTTTTTCGCTTGAATTGAATATTACGGATAAGGACCTACCCAGCTTATCTCGAAATTTCGTTCCATCTATGCGGCATCTATTAGATAAACTCAGCGACCAAAAGGAAGCCCTCCTTTTGATTTTGGATGATATAAACGGTCTTGCGACCTCCGAAGATTTTGCCAATTGGTTAAAAAGTACGGTGGACGAAATCACCACCTCCGGACAAGAGATACCGCTTTGCATTCTTGTTGTTGGACTTGAGGAACGACGTCGGGAATTAATAAGCGGACAACCCTCTCTTGCCCGCGTTTTTGAACTCATCGATATTTCTCCATGGTCAGACGACGAAGCCACAGAGTTCTATCTACGCACCTTTGAATCCGCAAACGCAAAGATCGAGGAGACAGAACTCAGTAAACTTGTTCGGTTTACTGGCGGGCTACCAGTATTAGCACATGAAATCGGTGATGCGGTTTGGCGGACAGCCCAAAGTCTAAACATCAATGCAAGGGAAGTTTCTCAGGGTATATCTGTAGCTGCTGAGATTATAGGCAGGAAGCTGCTCGAACCCCAGATTTTCAGTGCGATTCGGAGCGAAAGGTATCGTTCAATCCTCCGAAAAATAGCGGGCGAACCTCAGATGTATTTCCGGAGAGCAGAACTGGTGGCAAATCTAACAGAGAAGGAAGCAAAAGTGGTAGATAGCTTCCTTAGACGCATGAAACAGTTGGGAGCAATAGAGACAGTCGCAGATGTCAAAGGTGGCTACAGATTCCCTAATCTTCTCCACGCCCTATATTTCTGGCTCGAATCAGAATACGCAAAAGACTAGGACGTGTTGACATTTTGCTTTTGCTATCGCGAGAAACCCTCAAATCACTGGGAAAGCTGCTAGAAACCGAGTTTTTTCTTCAAAACTCGGTTTCTTTTCTGTCGGTTTTGCCTCAGTGAATCGATTTCTATCTCTCTATTATCTGGTTACGATGACATGTCAACAGAACCTAGATAAGTCCTAACAATCAACATACCGATCCTGGAACCTGTATGGTCTAAGTTGGGTTGAACCGTTAAGACCGAATCCTATCAAGCACAAAGAAGATCCTGCCTTTCAATAACCTCCTCTTAACGGATAGATAGTGAAACCCAACACACAGTCTCTACCTTCTTCGCTCTACTGGGGATAAAGCAGCAGGGGAGAAAAGGAGATATGGGCTTTGGCTTTTGGTCACTTTCTCACTCTCATACTTTCCCCTTCCTGTCTTCCCTGCGCCTTTGCGCTAACTTGCCTCTATCATTCGTGTGGATTGGCGTGGATTCGCGGATGGTTTCCTCTACGTTCTCTGCGTCTCTGCGGTTAATTTTCCTTTGTGTTTTATCTGGATCTGCGCTACACTTAACCGACTGCTGTTCAGCCTATCCTTCCGATCCTTTGGACATATCAATCCGAAAATAACCGGTAGAAAAGGAGTTGCTATAACCGATGACCGACCACAAAACGCCCCTCCACCGTTTCACTGTTCTCGATTTAACCCGTATCCGCGCCGGACCGACCTGCGTCCGTCAGCTTGCCGATTGGGGCGCGAACGTCATAAAAATCGAAATCCCGCCAGCGCCCGGTAAGGAGGGCGACGCACTCGGTTCACGGCATAACTCGGACTTCCAGAACCTTCAGCGCAACAAGCGGAGCATGACACTGAACCTCAAGTCGGAGATCGGTCACGCGGCATTCATGCGGATGGTCAAACAGGCGGATGTGGTGGTCGAGAACTACCGTCCCAACGTCAAGGATCGCCTAAATATCAATTACGAGGCGTGTCGCGCCGAGAACCCGCGCATCGTCTATGCGAGTATCTCCGGGTTCGGGCAGGACGGTCCCTACGGCGGTCGGCCCGGTTTCGATCAGATCGCGCAGGGGATGGGCGGTCTGATGTGGATCACCGGCTTTCCGGGTCAAGGTCCCGTGCGGGTCGGTGTTCCGATCGCAGACCTCGCTTCCGGTATGTACACCGCTATCGGGGTGTTGATAGCGTTGCTGCAGCGCGAGGAGACGGGGGAAGGGCAGTGGGTGCACTCATCGCTGCTTGAAGCGCAGATCGCGATGCTCGATTTCCAAGCGGCGCGTTGGACCATCGACGAACATGTGCCGGGCCAAGCGGGCAACGATCACCCCACCAGCATCCCGACCGGCGTGTTCCAGACGACCGATGGCTACATCAATATCGCGGCGAGCGGCGGGACGATGTGGCGTCGGCTTTGCGACCTCCTTGAGGCGGACGAACTTCGGAACAACCCCGACTACGCGGACGATGGACTGCGGTCACAGAATCGGGAGGCGTTGAACGCGGAACTGCAAACATACTTCTCAACCCGAAGCAGCGCCGAATGGATCGAGGTGCTCAACGACGCGGGTGTGCCGTGCGGGCCAATCTATAAGATGGACGAGATGTGGTCGGACCCGCATATCCAGCACCTCGAAATGTCGCGGCCTGTGGATCACCCGACGCTCGGTCGGAGGGAGGTGCTGCGTCACGCAACGAACATGAGCGGTACGCCAAAGATGCCGTATCGGCCGGCACCCGAAATCGGTGAACATACGGCTGAGGTCTTGCAGGAATTCGGGTTCTCTGACGACGAAATTGAGACAATGCGAAAGGGGCATGTTGTATGAACGCTGCGGCAACCAGCACCACAGATCTGATTCTCGCCGACAAGCGAGACGGGGTCGGCTATCTCCGCTTCAATCGACCCGAAAAACATAACGCCATCTCCTATGAGATGTGGCAGGGGATCGCAAAGGTTATGGCGGACTTCGAGGCAGACGATACGGTTCGCGTCGTGGTCGTTTCGGGCGAGGGTGGTAGGGCATTTTCTGCGGGCGCGGATATATCGCAATTCGAGAAGCAGCGCGCATCGGCAGACGCTATCAAGGAATACAACATAGCGTCGGGACTCGCCCATGAGAATCTGACGAACATCTCTAAGCCGACCATCGCGAAGATTGGGGGATATTGTATCGGCGGCGGGTTAGGGATCGCGCTCTGTTGTGACCTGCGCATCGCGACCGACGATTCAAGGTTCGGTATCCCCGCAGCCAAGCTGGGGCTTGGGTACGGTTACGGCGGGCTGAAGCCGTTGGTCGGCCTTGTCGGTCCGATCCGTGCCAAAGAGATCCTGTTCACCGCCAGACAGTTTGATGCGGCGGAAGCCTACGATATGGGTCTCATCAACCGGGTCCTGCCGAAGGACGAGATAGATGGCTTCGTGGACGAATACACCGAGACCATCGCGGGCAACGCGCCCCTGACTATCCAAGCGTGCAAACAGATTGTTGCGGAGGTCTGCAAGGACCCGGACGACCGGGATCTGGAACTTTGCAAGCAACTGGTGGACGCCTGTTTCGCCAGTGAGGACTACAAAGAGGGCAGACGTGCGTTCATGGAGAAACGGAAGCCGCAGTTTCGAGGAAAATGAAACGTGAAAAGAGAATGAAACGTGATGCGTGAAACGTGAAAAGAGAATTTCACGCAAGGACGCAGGGAAAGCAAGGAAAGCGAGAAGGGGAGTGAGGGAAACGGTTTTTTGTCAAGTCCTAAAATAGCTTTACATAAACAGTTACGGATTACGGTTGATTTATAGCAAGTTGCTTTTGACTTTTGTGATAAACAGTTTGAGGGGTTTGATACCCCAAACTGAGATGAGGTCGCTCATTGTTGTATATA
>JAJDUM010000102.1 GCA_022826645.1 Candidatus Poribacteria bacterium | reverse complement strand
ACGGACGAAACTCGGTTAAAATAGACGCGAGGCAGAATATGAGGAACATAAGTTCTCCTTTCGAAACTGTTGTGGGTTCCTGAAAGGATACCTCTTTTCTGCCTCTTTTCACATAAAAATTGTCCAAACTTTAGTAAATATCAAGAAAGCTCAAATACCTGCCCGTCATACGCCAGATAGACATTTTCGGGCAGATCAATGTCCTGTTCCGTGCACTGATCCCGGAAGTACCGATGATCAAGTCGGTGCATGATATGCGTGAAATAGGTCTCCTTAGGTTGTAACGCTTCAACAACTTCCAGTGCTTCCCCGACCGAGAAGTGGGTTGGATGGCGTGGATTGAAACTGAGTGCGTCAATAATTAGCAAATCAATGCCCTGCAGTAACGCTCTGGAAGAATCGGGAAGCCGTTTCACATCGGGCACGTAACCGAAGTTATCAATTCGGTAGCCGTAGGTCTGCACAGCAGCGTGTTCAACCGGAATTGGGATGAGCTCAAACCCGTGTAAATGGAACGGTTCTTGCACGACATTAGGTAACAGATGCCCCACGCCACCGCCCTGAAAAGTTTCCTTGCTAAACATATAATCAAAATTGCGCTGCAGGATACGCATGGTCTCTTCCGGTCCGTAGATGGGCATATCCATCTGCTGTTTACGGCACGGCATAACGATGTCATTTGTCCCGCTCACATGATCTGCGTGACAATGGGTAAAGACAACGGCGTCAATCCAGTCGATTTGGTTTCGGTCGATTTGGTCTATGAAATTGGGACCAAGATCGAATTGTAGATGTTGCTCATCCCTTTCGATATGAATTGATGGACGTGTTCGGTAATTTTTTGACCCAAACTTTCGGGCATCCTCGCAGGTTTCACATTCACACTTATATTCGGGAACGCCTGTCGAGGTGCCTGAACCGAGAACAGTAATTTTCATAAACTCCCCCATGTCCTGTTGAGAATAACTGCCAGAACCCCCGCGGATCATGGCGCAATTTATAATATATTAGAGGCAGAAAAAATGCAACTTCAAAATCAGAGGGATCAGCCCCTGATCTTTACAGAATAATGGATTCCCAATTTGCTAAATTTTCAACGCTTGAAAACACCGAAATCCGGACTTGCCAATGTGCCTAATCTGTGTTAGAATCTCCCTAATCCTAATGAATTTTTGAGAGTAAAAAAACATTTGATATCCCACAAGGGATCAGATTGATGCACCGTATTCTATTAGACACCGATACCGGCGTAGACGACGCCTTGGCAATTATCCTCGCGCTCAACTCGCCGGAGTTGAAGGTGGAAGCGATTACTTCCGTGAGTGGCAATGTCCATGTCGATCTCTGCACACGCAATCTACTGATGACACTGGAGGCGATGGGGATAGATGAATACCCAGTCTGTGCGAGGGGGGAATCGCAGCCGCTGAGTAAGCCACTTGTTACAGCATCACACGTCCACGGATCAGATGGTATCGGAGATGCGACACAGTTACTAAGGGACGATGGCTCGCGTCTCTACCCTGACCCCGCACCGCGACTGGCAGCGATTTCCGCGGTTGACCTCATCATAGACCTCGTTGGGCAGTATCCGGATGAACTCGTTCTCGTTCCGGTGGGACCGCTGACAAACATCGCCAAAGCCATGATCAGGCACCCTGCGCGGATGCGGAGGGTTCGGGAGATTGTGTTGATGGGAGGTGCCTTTGAAACTTACGGAAACGTCACGACGGCCGCCGAATTTAACATCTTCGCCGATCCACACGCAGCGCAGCTTGTTCTCGATTTTGGTGTGCCAGTCACGATGGTCCCACTCGATGTAACGCATCAAGTTATGCTGACGGGAAAACGTCTGGACGCTGAAATCGGTGAACGGAGCGATAGATTGTCACAGTTTCTGCGAGATGTTACGCGATCTACTATGGGATATCATCAGGACCTCGAAGGATTTTATGGAACCTATATTCACGACGCACTTCCCATCGGTCTACTCACCCATACCGAACTGTTTGAGACGGTGGAGGCATTCGTGCAGGTAGAAACTTCGAGCGACCTAACCCAAGGAATGACCGTCGCGGATCTGCGCCCGGAAAAGCCGCGTCCAAAACCGAACGCTCGCGTCTGCGTAGGGGTGAACACTGAAGCCTTTCTGACAACCTTCTTTGATCGGATACTCCAATTAAACTGAGGCAGCTACATTATGGAATGGGTACTTAATCTTTTTTCCGAATATCTCGAAAACGATTTCAAGAAACGGCTCGGCGTTCCCAAGCCGACCATCGATCAACTCTGGGAAGTGTTCCAGGTGCTTTTCCCCACAACCACTGCGCGCCTTTTGGTGCAGGAGCCGGTGGGTAACACGGTGAGATTCAAGCCGCTCGCCTTCTATCATGCCGACGAGATGGGACCGTTGATTGACGACCCAATGAGCTATATCAAGGACAATTTTGGTGGTGGGAAGTTCAAAATAAATTTCTATCAGGGGATGCAGTTCATCGCAACAATAAACTTCAAGCCGGAGGGTCCCGAAATCTGGCGTGATCTGCCGGAACTGGATGAATCATAGTTCTGAACCCCTCTGATAAATTGAAAATCCCGATTTATCGGGGAGGCGAAAGACAAAGGGAGAAGATCCCCTCTTATCTTCTCCCCTTGTCAGGGGAGTTAAATGAATTCCGAATCAAAACTCACAGAATGCCCAAGTTGTCATAGCAAAAACGTGCAAGTAGTTGGCAAAAATGGGTGGTTTTGTCTCGACTGCGATTGGGATGATCTGCCTGCCGTCACCGGAGAAATGGATGCGCTGATTTCCACACTGCGGCACGGTGATAAAGAGGCACGGCGGGAGGCAGCACAAGCGTTAATCAATATCGGTGACTTTGAACGTCATCTCGCAACAAATGATGATCTAAAACCATTGCTCGAAGCCCTCGAGGATGCAGATGATGATGTCCGCTATTTTGCAACCGTTGCGCTAGGACAGCTTGGTGATAGACGCGCCCTGCCGAAATTGAAACAGGTCGCACAGGAGGACGCTGCGACTCTGGCACGAGAGGGCGCGAAGACTGCGATTGAACGCCTTGAAGCAGCGAACGGACAATGATTACTATCTCTGACCTACCCACAGTGAATGCTACACTGAATACAATTAGCGCGATTTTCCTGACCACCGGTTTCTTCATGATTAGGCGGCGCAAAACCGTCGCCCACAGAAACTGTATGATCGCAGCGTTTGTGGTATCGGGACTGTTCCTCACATCCTACCTGATTTACCATTACCACGCTGGATCAACCCCTTTTGAAGGGAGTGGATGGATCCACACCATTTACTTCGCCGTTCTTATCCCTCATATTATCCTCGCTGCTTTAATCCTCCCGCTTGCCTTGATAACACTCTACTTCGCTTTGCGGAAACAGTTCATCAAGCACCGGCGTATCGCGCGCTGGACACTCCCAATCTGGCTGTATGTGTCCGTAACCGGAATCATCGTCTATTGGATGCTCTACCATTTGTAAGCGATAGTACAGGAGCATTTGGCTCTCCTGTAGGAGGGATCTCCGAATCCCGACCTCTTACACCAAAAGCTAGATAGCCCTAAACGATAACCCAATTCAGATTGAAATTGGGGCGGGCAGTATAGTATACTGTGAATCAGCTCCGCCAGAAAAATCTATAGCAACAAAGAGGAAAATAAATTCATGCGTTCCCAAAAATCTGCTAGCCCCCAACAACCCCATTCAGAGAGACCCCGTTCCGAGGGTCAGCGACCTGAGAGGGCTGCTCAGCCGACCGATGCCCCAGAAATTCGTGAGACAGGCGCACCGATTAATGGTGAACTCCAATACAGTACACGCCGCCTATTTTTGCAGCTTCAGGTCTTCACTGGATGTTCTCAACCACATGAGCTAATTGAGCCGTTAAAAGCAAGCGAGCTGGAAACTGTTCTCTATCACGATCTGAACGATCCCAAGGGCATCGGTGTGCTCTTTATGACAGAGGATGCAGATACCCTTGTGACTGAAACGAGACGGATCCTTACGAGCGAACCATTCGGTGCGCTTCACTCAAAGCCTGAGTTCACCATGGTCGGTAGAACCTATGCATCTGGACGGGAGCCGGACTTGGAGGATTGGCTGCTCGTTAAACCGCGCCGTAATACGCTTAATCCCGAACTCTCGTGGGCAATCTGGTATCCGCTCCGTCGGAAACCAGAGTTCTATCGACTTCCCAGACAAGATCAGGGCAAAATCCTGATGGAACATGCGATGATTGGCAGGACATACGTGGAAGCAGGATACGCGCATGACATTCGACTAGCATGTTTCGGCTTGGACGCACGTGACAACGATTTCGTAATAGGGTTGATGGGCACAACACTTTACCCCTTGTCACACCTTGTGGGAGAGATGAGAAAGTCGCAACAGACCGCCCAATATCTTGAATCACTGGGTCCATTCTTTGTCGGTAAAGTTTGCTGGCAGAGTCCTTGTAACATAGGCTGAAGGAAACAATGAAAAACATCGCTGTAATCGTCACCAAAGAATTGTATACCTACTTTGTCTCACCCATCGCCTACTTTGTGTTCTTTATTTTTACAGCGGTGTCCGGGTTCCTATTCTATGTGATTCTGGTGGGCTTCACAGCGTATCAGTATTCGACAGCTGATGTGATTCAGACTCTGTTTAACAACATCAGTGTGACTCTCCTCTTTTTCGCCCCGGCTCTGACCATGAAACTTTTCGCAGAAGAAAAAAAGACAGGGACAATCGAGCTGATGATGACTTCGCCGCTCAAGGATACCGAAGTTGTGCTAGGGAAATTCTTAGCGAGCTGGATCATGCTGTTCATAATGCTGCTGTTAACCTTGATTTTTCCCCTGATAACAACCCGATTCGGTAATTTGGACATCGGTCCAATAATTAGCGGATATTTGGGGCTACTGCTGCTCGGTTCGACCTTCCTCTCACTCGGCGTGATGATATCGTCGATGACAAAGAATCAGATCGTCGCTGCCTTGACCAGTTTCGGACTATTACTCTCGCTTTGGATCATCGGATTTTTGTCGAGTCGCGGTGGTAGGATTGGAGATTTCTTGGGATATCTGTCTCTAACTGAGCACTTTAGCGACTTCTCGCGGGGAACCGTCTCCCTCAAGCACGCTGTCTACTATTTGAGCTTCACAATCGTCTGTCTTTTCTTTACAGTTAAATCGTTTGAATCATCAAAGTGGAGGTAATTTCGATGCACGAAACGCCACGCCCGGAAGATACAAAATCGCGAATAGGCGATAAGTGGGCACCGCTGCTCGGTTTCCTTACACTTATCCTTCTGTTTGCCACGCTGTCGAGCGTTTTACTGCGTCAACGCTTCGCTTTGTGGATTTTCCTCGTGCTCGGAATCACGTCTCTGACTGCTTTCGTGATTCTGAAACGTCAAGCGATTCTCCGCTTCTTCGTGAGCCGCCAAGTTCGGTATGGCACCAATGTTGGAGTCACTGTTCTGCTGGTGACCGGGATTGCCGTTATCGCCAATGTTATCGTCGTGCAAAGGTTCGATACCTCCGCAGACTGGACAAGCGATAAGATATATACCCTCTCGGATCAGACGAAGAAGATTCTGCACGGATTGGACCGGGAGGTTAAGGTACTTGCCTTCTTCAGCCTCAACCCCGATAATGATCAGATAGGACGCGAGCGTCAACGTGCGACATATCTGTTGGAGATGTATCAGAGCGAGACTGACAAACTCTCAGTCGAGTTTGTAGACCCCTATTCGGGGGCGATGCAGAGTCAGGAATATGAGATTCAGTTTGATGGGACGACAGTGTTCGAGAGTGGGAGCGTACGAGAACGCATCAGAACTGTGGGTGAGCAGGAGTTTACCAGCGCGATCCTGAAAGTGATCCGTGACGAATTGGTGAAAATCTATTTCTTAACGGGTCACGAGGAACAGGCAATTGACGATTTTCATCAGAACCGAGGGTACAGCCAGACCAAAGAGGAGTTGGAAAAGCAAAATTACCGGGTCGAAACACTGTCTCTGGCAACGCAGCCGGAAGTGCCCGCCGATTGTGCAGCACTCATTATCCCCGGTCCCAAAGCACCGATGTTGGCGCACGAAGTCAATGCGATTTCCAAATACCTGGATAAAAACGGGAAGCTGTTCCTGATGCTTGATCCTTCATTGAACTCGCCGAAAGACCCGAATCAAGGGTTGGTTGACTTGATGAATAGATGGGGGGTTACGATTGGTAACGATCTCGTTTTCGATCGGATCCGGCCCGCCTTTTTCCTCGTTGGCGGCAGTCGACCGGAAGCGCCCACACCTGTCGCCTTTGAGTTCCATCAAATCACACAGCATGTAAATCGGCAGGTGACATTTCAGTTCGCCCGGTCCGTTACTCCAAAAGCGAACGCAGGGGATGACCTCAATATCAATTCACTCGTGAAGACCACTGACGAGATTGGGGGCAGTTGGGGCGAGACAAAACGGCAGGCTGATGGCACTTTTGAAACAGATCTTTCGTATACAGAAGGCGAGGATACACCGCCACCAGTTTCTCTCGCTGTTGCTATTCAGCGCGAAGGCGATGCACCAAACACGGGAGATGCCTCATCGGCTGATACATCGGAAGCGAATAAAACGCGAATCGTTGTTGTCGGGGATTCTGATTTTGCGGGCAACTTCTTCTTTTATGGAACCGGCGGCGGCGATTTCTTTCTAAACGCGGTGAACTGGCTAACCTTGGAGGAAGATTTGATTGCTATCCGCCCGGTAGACCCAACTGAGCGAAGCCTCCGCCTAATGACGCCACACGAAAAAGCGTTCGTACAACTCACGTCAATTTTTCTGATCCCGTTAATCATCTTTCTGATTGGCGTGGGGGTGTGGTGGCGACGGCGGTAGCTTCTCAAATTACCTGTCCTTCCCCAAACATTCCTGATAGTGCTGCGGGTAGATCTTGATGCCCGCCTTAATCAGAGGCGTGAGCGCCATAATCTTCGAGAGTGAACCTGTGGGCACAATCTGCCGCTTGGTGATTGCGCCCATAACGTTAACCTCTCCCATCCAGAAGTGATGAGCGATATCACCGGTCATAGCAAGTTCCACATCCGGTTTCTCCTCGCACTCACCATAGTGGATGACACTCTTACCCTCATGCGCAGTGAGCGTAATGGAGGACGTTGGCTCTGTGTGGTTGAACCTCACTGTTAAGTTGAGCGATGCCAGCTCTTCCTGCACTTGCGTCTGAGATTTCATCCGCTCAAACAACCCACCGATGCAGGTATAGAGGTCATCCGCAGTTTCAAAAACTGGCATCACTGAAAACCCTTCCTCTTACCTTCACGTTGCAGGCATTAGCTCCAGAGTCTATCGTGCGATCGTTCTTCATCCCACTCCGTTGTCGGTGCAAAGTACTCTGACTCGTTCGGATGGAGATTCCGCTTTATGGCCTCCGGATTGAGTTCGATACCGAGTCCCGGTGTATCCGGCACTTCCATAAATCCGTCTTGGATGATCGGGTTGGGAAGCCCGGTCACTAAATCATTCCACTCCGGATCATCGACCGAATGGTTTTCCAAAACAAGGAAGTTCTCTGTCGCCGCAGCACAGTGGATGCTCGCCATCGCACACACCGGTGTTCCCGCCATGTGTAGCGCCATGGCAATACCGTGTTCTTGAGCGAGATCGCCAATCTTCTTGGTCTCCAGAATCCCACCCGACGTTGCGATATCCGGATGACAGATGGAAATGGCTTTAGCCTCAAATAGTGTCTTAAACTCTTCCTTGCAGTAGATATCCTCACCCGTACAGATCGGTGTCGCACATGCGTTTGAAAGTCGGACGTACTGATCCGTAAACTGCCACGGCACCATATCCTCTAGCCATGCAAGATTATATTTTTCCAAAGCCCTACCGAGACGGATACAATCCTCGATTCCAATATGACCAAAATGATCGGTCGCAAGCGGAATCTCATAGCCAATAATCTCCCGCACGGTCTCGACATATTCACATAAAAGTGAAATCCCTTTGTCCGTCAAACGGATGCCGGTAAAGGGATGCATCAGGTTACCCGTATCAAGATTGCCCGATGGTGCGGAGAGGGTGCCCGGAATGTCTCTAACGAGTCCAATACCAACGTCCATCTTCAAGAAGGTAAACCCACGATCCATCCGTTCTTTGAGTTTGTTTCCCATCTCTTCGGGATCTTTAAGCGACGGTGTGTCGGCATAGCAGCGGATCTTATCACGGAATTTTCCGCCAGCCAGTTGGTAGCAGGGAACACTGTACGCTTTGCCTGCGAGATCCATTAATGCCATCTCGATCCCGCATACGCCACCACCTTGACGGGCATGGTGTCCGAACTGCTGAATCTGGCGAAAAATCTTATCGACATTGCAAGGATTTTCCCCCAATATCCGACTTTTGAGCAACAGTGCGTATGTTTTGCTGGCTCCGTCGCGCACTTCGCCGAGTCCGTAGATCCCCTGATTTGTGTCTAGCTTGAGAATCGGACCGCCGGTCCTCGTCTGAGTAAGACGCATGTCAGTAATTTTCAGTTCAGATGGGCGTGAATTTGTGTTCACATTTGATGAAATTTCTGTAGATGTCATTATATCTCCGTAGAATAGATGTGATAAGCAATAACAGTGCCTATTACGGCGTTCCCTGGAATATCACTACACCATTTCCAGATAAGGTTCGTTGAGTGTGGAAACCTGTCCTCTGGCACCCAAAGTGCTTGGTTTCTCTCTCGCACGTTCTCTAACTTAGAATATTGAGCGCAGCATCAAGCGCGGTTAGATGCGCTGCTATCCGCCGATCCATGTGCCAACTCGTGGGAGTTTCACAAGTCATTACATGATCCGCATTAAAGTGGAAAACGTAAGGCGCAAAACCTACATTTCCCCACTCAGGATCGGTCTGAAAGACACCGTCAGCGATCGGCAAATCACTTTCCCCCATTTCTCCATCAATCGGACCAATCTTTTCGATCTGGGGAGTTATTTTCGGTCCTATCCATCGATTCTCGCGTTGCGCTTCGTAGAAATATACCCCTTTTGCTTCCCAATCTTCGTGGAAATCGATGCAGAAATCAAAACGCTGTCCTTCAACTGCTTTCTTGATAATGTCTATTTCAGCGATGCTGCTTTCTTCAAATGAACGATTTAGGTCTATCCCCTTTTTGTTCTCCCGCGTGTTGTGTACATAACCGTAGGGATTGATACACGGTAGAATCAGGAACTTAAAATGCTGCAACAGATGGCTGTTATCCCGTTCCAAGAAACGCAAAATCGCTGATGGACCGGCCGGCTCGTCGCCGTGAATGCCTCCTGCGATTAAGATGTTCTTATCCACATCCTGATCAGCTGCGAACAGAACGCGATAGATGGGATAGTCATCCACAACGCCTACGGTTTCTATCTGTGTGTTGGACGACCTTAAGGATACCAACTGTTCTGTGAAGCAGGCGTAATCTCGGTGGACCAACTTTCGTGCTCCTCCACTAAAGTTCCTGAGTCTTTACCCACTCCGCAAAATCAGCGTTGATCTCGTCCGACCACGCTCCATCGATTTCGCCGGGGGTATACTTCCCTTCTTGCAAGCGTAGATGCCCAAATCGGTCGCGCATCCGGATGTCCTCGGAACGCTCAACGACCTCCTGTGCCAAGTGTGGCGGGATGAAAATGACTCCTTCGCGTCTTCCGAGCACAATATCTCCCGGCAGAACTGTGACTTCACCAATGCGGACCGGAATATTAATGCCCGTCAAGGTTACATCCGCGATAGCACTGGGATCTACCCCACGCACAAAAGTCGAAAAATCTGGGAGATCATAAATGCCATCGAGGTCACGGATGCCCCCGTCAATGACCATGCCAGTTTTGCTGCGCGCAAAAATCGCATTGCCGAGATTGTCGCCCGCGAAAGTGCCGTTTTTCACCTTGCCAAATAGGTCGACAACAATGGTGTCGTTTTCGAGGAGCGTATCAATCACCCACGAGTTTTGTCCGCCGATGCGCTCATCTTTCTCACCCTGTTCCGCGACAAGATTTTGGAAATCTGGACGCAGTGGCACAAACATACACGTCACCGCTCTTCCGACCAAAACACGATCCGGGTGCAGATTCATCCAATCCCCATCAAACTGAAAGCGGTAGCCGTGCCCTTGGAGTACGCCCCACGCCTCCTCAATCGTTACCTTTTTCATCCGTTCAACGATGTCGTCCGACACATGGGGTCGCCCATCGGGAAACCGGTCACCTTTCCACTCTCTCGTAATTTCGAGTATATTCTCCCTGTTGACTAATTGCACAGCGTTAATTATCCTTCCATGTTAAGTGAGTTCATATCTTCAAGAGGTCGCATTTGACTCGACCTGAAATCATGTATATAGTTCAGCTATGTCAATCTACGCTAAACCCGCTTGTGCCCACACTTTATCCAGCGATTCAGAAGCGGTCTTTGCAGCATCTTGCGGCTCCATCGCGTTGATTTTCGCGCTGAACGGCTCAACGGTTACGGGACCATCGTAGCCGATGCCGTCGAGAATTTGTATCAACTCGGCGAGTGGAATCACACCCGTTTCGGCAGGGATGCAGCGGACATTGTCGATCTGGTCGTCCGGATCAATTCCTGCGGGGGCATCGTTGATGTGGACGTAGACCACATCCGCTTTAGAAAGCTTTCTAACATCATCAAGTGTGGAACGGCAGGTGTACCAATGCCACATATCGAACAGCAGTCCGACGTTGCCTGTACCGATTCCAGCGGCGAGACCAAGCACAGCGTCCATCGTGTAGGTGAACAGATATTTGGCTGATTGACGGCTCGTTGCAGGACCGATAAACTCAAGACCGAGAGAATGCCCATAATCCTTCAGAACCTCCGCGACAGGGCGCAGCCGCTTGACGTGAAAATCCCAATTCTCTTGGAATGAGCGGTCACTCGAACTCGGCAACACAACGGTTGTTGTACGATGGCAGCCGAGGTCGGCAGCAAGTTTTGCTAAATCGGGGAATGTTGATAGACTTTCATCGAACTCCGCATCGGTCCCACGATAGTTGACCGGCAATCCCCACCCGCCCATCTTCAAGCCCGCCTCTGCCCAAAGGTTTTTCACATAATCGACGGAGTGCTCGTTCGCCAGTGTATTCGCCTCGCTGATATTCAGGTCTAACCCCTCAAAGCCCGTTGACTTCGCCAACGCTAATCCTTCTTCAATATTTGCCTGAATGCCGATGGCACCCGGGCTCAGATTTTTGTACATATTATGCCTCCGTGTACAGTTTAGTAGACACACATACCTCATTAAAAAACGATTACTTCGATACCTGTAATCAAAATCTCTTTCTGACGGAACAATGTCTTCAATTCTTCTTTCAATTCTTCAAAGAACTGTGAGTTGTTTGTAGCCGCATCAAAGTTGATAACCGTGTAAATAATCACATAGTCGTGATAAACTTCACCATGCTCTCGCCAAGAACCTCGCAGCGGGAAGTCTCGCATGATATGTGTTACGCCACCAAATCTATCGAACAGCTGTTGATGAACATGGTTGTATTTTTCTTCTTCAATCCACGTGCCATCGTTATACTGTAGGGGCAGATAGATCTCGTACTGAATGACGGTCTGAGTCATCAAGCACCTCAAAAGGTAGCTGTTTATCCTGCAACAATTCGATTTGACGCCCCGAAACAATATAAACGTGATCTTTAGAAATCCGCGTTGTTCCGCCTTCCTGAATCAATAATCGCCACGCTTCTCCCCAATCTGCTTCGGGAAGTTTTATGACTGGCATTTTGTTAACCTCCACTCCATTATCGTTTCTACTTATCAACCCGAAACTTCTCCAACGCATCCAGATCCAATTCACAACCCAAGCCGGGTGATTGTGGCACCGGCGTGTAGCCCTTCTCGAAGGTGAACCCTTCCGTAATCAGATCATCACTGCGGGTCCAGCTGCCTACGAAATCGCTGGCAAGAACGCAGTTTGGTGCGACAGCGGCGGCGTGGAGATATGACCGCTCCATAATACCGAGATCGTTTCCTGATCCGTGCCAGACGGGGATGCCCGCTGCCTGCGCAATCGCAGCCGCTTTAACAAAGTTGACCATCGACCCACCGAGGTTAAGATAGTCCACCGCGTCCGCTCGAATTGCTTTAATCACATCCGACGCGCCGCCGAGGTGAAGTGCCAGCGGAAATGGCAATTCCCCGCGCATGTATCGATACTGTGCCAAGACATCATCCCGTAACCCCTTCTTCGGGATGGGATCCTCAAACACTTCGACGTTCTCAAGCTCCCTTATCTGTTCGGCAAGTTCAAGGGTCTGTTCAACCGTGTAAAAACGTTCATTCGGATCAACCGTCATTTTGAAGTCCGATCCGCCGACCTCCCATACCGCACGTATCCGTTCCACCATCGGCTCTTGGATCCGACATTTCGTTTTGAGCCCAGTAAACCCTCGCTCGATAGCGGTCTCTGCGCTGCGTCCCGTATGTTCTGGTGTCTGGTGTCCAATCCAAAAATCCGCCCGTACTTTGTCCCGACAGGCACCACCCAGAAGCGTATGAACGGGTACATCCAGGCGTTTACCGAGGGCATCAAAGACTGCCATTTCAAACGCTTCGTAGCCTGTAGGATAAGGACCGACATCAATTTCCCAATCTTCTGGTGAGTCAGGATTCGGCTTGAGCGGTTCCGAACGAAAGACGTTTTGCAAACACATTTTCATCACGTCCCTGCCCTTTAACTCCTCCGCCGCTTGCGCCACCGCTTGCGTGGATTGGCCCCGCCCTGTTTCACCAATGCCGGTGATACCTTCGTCGGTATGCAGCCGGATAATCTGCTTGGACATCCTTGCCCAGTCAGGATAACCGCCGTATTCCTCACTATGCACCGCTTCAGGGAAAACTGGAACAACCACTGTCCAAACATCGATCTCTGTAATCTTCATCGGAGTCCTCCTTCTAATGAACTAATGAACCAATTATTTTCACGTTTCACGCATCACGTTTTACGTTTTTTATGCCTACCAATTCTCTCGTCCAACGTAAAGGCCTCGATCCGCCAACGGCATTGATACCTTCGCGCCGCCGTGCCGCTGCGATTCGATGAAGCCAAGAATCATCTCCTGGCTACGACATGCGATCCGAATATTGCCAGCTGTTTCACGCCCCTCTTCAATTGCCGCAACGATATCATCGATCGCACCAACGGTGCCGCTCATGCGCGAGGGCTCAGGGAACGGCACCTCTTCGAGGATATTCCACGTATCCTGAATTGTGCGCCACTGACACGCCACACTGTCGTTGAGCGTACGGAGCTTGCCTTTTGAACCGCTCACCTCAAACTCAAAACCTCCACTCGCTAACAAGTAGCCACGGACCCCGTTCTTGAACGTCACATATCCCATCGGAATCCCCGGATCACCGTCCACACGATTCCCGACAAAATCCGCCAAATCTACATTCACATCGCCCTGCACATATTCAATTTCCGAATCGCTCGCCAAATAGAGCAGCATGTCAGAGGTGTGAGTATGTCCCCATTGTGCGGAACCAACTCCGACGTGTCCTATTACAGCTTGAATCTCACCCAACTCTCCCTGATCTATCAGTTCCCGCATCTTCTGGAAGATTGGCATATAGCGGCGCTGTGTGCCGTAATTGAACTTAACACCGTGCTTTTCGCACGCTTCCAGCATTGCGTCTGCCTCTTCCATCGAACAACAGAGCGGCTTTTCGCAGTAGATACCTTTGACTTCGTTCTCTGCCGCGAAAATCGTGGTCTCGGCATGTGTCGCCGGACGGGTGGCGATGCTCACAATATCCGGCTTCTCTTTCAGGATCATTTCACGATAGTCGGTGTAGCCTGCCGGCA
The DNA here is from genome assembly GCA_022826645.1 of Candidatus Poribacteria bacterium. GTDB lineage: Bacteria > Poribacteria > WGA-4E > WGA-4E > PCPOR2b > PCPOR2b. The sequence continues at coordinate 71,750 of JAJDUM010000102.1, read as the reverse complement.
CATTGTACCGCTCTTGAATCGCCTTCACCTTCTCCGGGAGGACATCCGAGACAGCAATTAGATCCGAGTGCGCTGAAGCTGTATGTCCGGCTGCGTGCGAGTACGGGATCCATCGAAAACTTTGGGGGTGATCTCGAACTTCGTCATCGATTGTCGCTCCCATCCGACCGCAGCCGATGAGGCAGGAACTGTATCGTTTCGCCATGTTTGGACTCCTTAACCGATTCTCAGCATCTCCATAGAATAGTTGAGCACGTATCCATTCGATTAGCGCGCTATTCTATTACGCATCTAACATCACTGTCAAGCAGAAACCTGAAATGATCTTGATGTTCCGACGTGTTCTGGTATAATGTATATTAACCAATAGTGCCAGTTTGCAACTGTTGATACGCTCTCCGGTCAAAGAGCAAGAGTGAAACGTGATGCGTGAAACGTGAAGATCGGAAAACGGAATATTAAATCGTACCGTTTTTTCATTTTCTCATCATCGCGCAATGAACCAATGAACTAATGAACTCTTAAACGCTTGAACGATATGGAAACGGCATTCTTACCAACACGTACCAAAAGTTATCAGATTATATCCCTCCTCAGAAGGCGGACTTTCCAATGCAAACACCAGTTAAACCGAATCGACCCCGCGCCCGTGAAATTGGCGTCCAAATCGGGGTTCTGCCAACCGGCAAACTTAACGGAATGACCGATGTTCCCGGCGTCAAGGTAGGACATGTCACGCGGATAGTGGGTGAAGGCCCTCTCTCCCCCGGCAACGGTCCCATCCGCACAGGCGTAACAGCCATCTTGCCGCACGACGGCAACATTTTTTGTGAGAAGGTGACGGCAACAGCACATATCATCAATGCCTTCGGTAAATCAATCGGTCTGCCGCAACTACTCGAACTCGGAAATATTGAGACCCCAATTCTCCTAACAGGCACACTCAACGTCTGGACTGCTGCTGACGCGCTCGTAGACTATGTCTCAGCACAGAACCCGGGGGTCTATTCGTTTAATCCAATCGTCGGTGAATGCAACGACAGTTTTCTCAACGATATTCTTGGGCGTCATGTCCAAAGGGAGCATGTCTTCGAGGCATTGGAAACCGCCTCTCACACAAATGTTGAGGAAGGTGTTGTTGGTGCCGGTGTAGGTATGACCGGCTTTGGATGGAAAGCCGGGATTGGAACCGCTTCGCGTGTGGTTCAGGTGGACGGAACTGCGTATACAACCGGTGTTTTGGTCTTGACCAATACCGGAGGAGCGTCCGATTTACGAATAGACGGTTTTCCGATTGGAGAACATCTGACACCAGAGGACATCTCAGAGGAACGACCGGGGTCGATCATGATCATCGTTGCGACGGATGCGCCGCTTTCTCACCGACAACTCACCCGTGTTGCCAGACGGGCGACGTTTGGGCTCGCACGAACCGGGGCAATCGCATCGCACGGCAGCGGTGATTTCGTTATCGCCTTCTCGACAGCCAACCGTATCGGGGTTTCTCCACCCGAATCGCCCCCAATCTTTCATGATGAAGGCGCGTTAAGTTTTCTGTTTCGTGCCGTCATTGAAGCGACCGAAGAATCGATCATTAACTCGCTGCTCAAAGCGCACACGGTTGTCGGTCGTGACGGTAATACAAGGCACGGCATTCCAATCCGCCGCATCCTTGAAATTATGGAACTCCAACCGCCCGAAGCACTCTCAACGAATAATATCTCGTAGGATTTACGCACTTCAGTAGAGAACAGAGATTGTTGTTCCCTACGACCCCCTTATAGAATCTCTGTTGTAGTTGCTCGATTCATCGGGCGTTGGAAATGGTGTCCTGCGGCAGCAACTTCCGTTAAAATAAAAAAATATCAAAAAAAGAGCTAAACTTTTTCAAACGAACGCAATATATATAATAAAGGCAAGATGATCTCGAAAATAATGGAAACGGATTAACTTCCTTTTGGAAGGAGATGTGACCATGACAAAACAACGAAGTCCACAAAACCTAGCAAAGTGTCCGTTCCATATTGATCCGGGGTTGCCTCTATCCGCAAAGGAATCAATTGATCGATGTGTGGCGTGTGTCACCCACGGCGACCGACAACTTCAGAGCGTGAAAGAGGATCTGCGTCAAACGGCGTATCTGACCATTCTTGAAGCGGAGCCGACGTATGACCCGGCACATACCAAGAGGGCAAGTTTCATCACGTTTATTCGTTCCTGCGTGTGTGGCAAGCTCTGGACTGAAAGGGAAAAGTATCTCAAGGCGATTCCATTTTCACTCCTTAATGATGGACGTTACGCTGAATCCCAATCTTATCGGGGAGCCTCCGACTCACTCGAGAACAATTTATTGATTGACAGGTTGGTAGCCGAGGCGTGTCAATGTGGCGGTGTCGATGAAAAAGTGATTCGCTGTGTTGAGGTTGAGCAATTTGAACGGTTGCTACCCCAACTTTTAGCGGAGTTGTCCGAGAAGGAATGCCTAGCCTTAAAGTTGAAATTTTTTGAGGGTCTCAAGGGGATTGAGATAGCCGAAGTCCTTGGTGTGACGAAGGGGCGTGTGAGTCAACTAATCAACGCCACCCTTGTAAAACTAAAAAAAGCCTACCTTAATACTTCTCAGCAGCAGAATAATAGCTGAGAGATTTTAACAAATTGCACTGGATCTCAATCTTATCGGGGAGCCAGCTCAGTAACTAGCAGCTTAGGTTAATATTTTTCACTTCTAGACGGTTCTGACTTTTCACATCGGAGAATGCTTGATGAGAGGTTCACCATTACATTCCCGTAACCGATCTGAGTAGGAGGAGTTCTCATGTTGACCTTACAGCACTTCAAAACAACGCGTCTAATTGTCGGGGTATTAGTTGTCAGTTTTGGGTTGTCTGTTGTTTTTCATGCTTTAGATGTCCATGGGCATGGGATAGCAATCTTTAAAAACGACAGCTATGACGCGCGTGTCAATGAAAGCACTTCCACAACTACCTATAGCTCCACTTGTCCTGCAGGTGATCACTCTCGAGGGTACACTGCAAGTACGACTACATACGATCTTTATCACAGAACTGACCATTATCACCTCAATAGTTCCTTGAACTGGGTGTATCAGTATACTACCGGTTCTTACGTATCCACCGAAACGGAGCGCACAAGCTATTGGGAAACCTGCACTTACGTTTATTCTAATGGCAATCAATGCGGCGGTTAAAGCATATATACACCGCGCCTAAATCTTGTTTAGATAAGTTTCAAAACCTACAATTCACATGGGCGGTTGTTTTGGACAACCTCCCTAAACTTTTAAGGAGGCTATGGCCATGTTTAATTGGCGTTTGAACCCCTATCTCATTGCGGTCGGTATCATTGCGTTGCTCTCTGGTTCGTATCTGGGATATAGGGCGTACCAAGACCATGTTGAATTTGAGGTGTTTCTATCAGATGCTGAAGAATTTCAGCTTGCCCACGCTACAGTCCCCACCCCCGCTGCAGGTTTAACCGATTGGCAAACCGAACAGAGGGGAAGGAGTTCCGTGGGCCCGACAAGCGGATTAGCTAACAACCAGACGGGGCAGTCCAACACTCGCAGAGTAGACATTTCAAAAATGGTTGTGAAAGTGAAATTAATGCCACCAGAAAAGGTAGCCAAATATAGTCACGGGGACCCAAATGGCTCGGTAGTGGTAAGAAACAGTCCTTCCCCAATCAAACCGGGAAATAGGACCTGGACACAAGATGACATGGTGACACAGTTTCTTGAGCTCCCTAATGGAACGGTTGTTGAAACCCGCATCCCAGCTGGCATGGAAATTCGGGAAGGAGATGAGGTCTCGTCTAAATATGTTGCGATTCATACACCCCCTGAAAATACTGTAGAGATCGACGGAGCGGAGCATAAGATACCACCAGGCGCAGATCGTCACCAGCATTTGCAGAAACTTTTTTGGTCCCATGAATTGGGGATCACAGTGGAAGAAGCTGAGAGAATGGTTGTGAACCGGGAGCTAATTGTAAAGCCAGAAGGCGAGTCGCTGACATTTGAGGAAGAAGGAATTATGGCCAGATTGCTGAATAAAATACCGAGGTTTGCTTCCTTTCTACAGTCAGAGAGACCCGACTTATACGAGGCGGAACCTGTCCGTGATGGACCGCAGCAGTCCCCTCCTGAGAATCGGGGAATTGAACCGGGAGGGTCTGATCCTTCCTCATCTCTGTTTCCATCAAGTCCGTCTGAATTTGAACCTGTCCCCCAAGGCAAGATAGAGGAACAGGCACCTATACAGTCTGAACCGCCAGTTGTATCAAGCCAAGAAACGGAATCTCGTGAAGGGTTATCAAGGGCACAACAGTTGATAGACCAGTACGGTACGGAGGAAGGACTACGCCGCTTGAGGGAGATGGATCCTGAAGCGGCTCGGCAATTTGAACGCGAGCGGAAACCTCCTCCTGCCCGTGATGAATCCAAAACGCGGTAGCCGGTAAGTCGCTGTCCCAAGCGAGAACAGTCGAAGACTCTCCGAACGAAGCGGTCTCCTCACCATTATACACACAGTGGGGAGACCGTTTTTTTATGCCCACATTTAGAAATCTATTCCTAAAAGTAGATGCGGAACGAGCCTATCAACCTGCGCCCTCCTTTCTCATCTATATTTGCATATCTCTAAACTGCCAATTTTCCACGTGACATTGGGATCGCTTTTTGCTAAAATGGGTTGACTTCTTATCCGGTCGAATATCCGAAAGCCGAGATGGAATCTTAAATACTAAGGCCAAAATACAACAAGGAGTAAAAATGGAACAATCCAACACAAATATTAGCGATGCTCCAGAGGAGAAAGTTGATGGAGGCTGTCTGCCTGATTGGGAAGTCGCCGACCTACCCGCTCCGCCACCCTACCGCTTCAGTCGTGCGTTTCGCACCGTTTTGGGACCGGGGATTATTGCACTAGGCGGATCAATCGGCAGCGGCGAATGGCTGCTCGGTCCAGCAATCACCGCCCAATATGGTGGACAACTCCTTTGGATTGCGACGGTTGCCATCCTACTCCAATCCTTCATTAATACGGAGGCAATCCGCTATACGATTTATACCGGAGAGCCGATGTTCAGCGGTTATATGCGTTGCAAACCGGGCTCGCGGTTCTGGGCATTTTTCTATTCGGGCATAGACTTCTTCGGGATCTGGCCCGGATGGGCTGCGACCGCCGCCACAGCCATCGCAGCGGCGTGGTTGGGATACATGCCTGGAGAAGCCGACCAAGGCACAGTGCGATTCTTCGCGTACTTGGCTTTCTTCCTATGTCTGGGAATTGTCCTGTTCGGCAAGAAGATATACAATGCCCTTGAAAAAGTCCAACTGGCAATGGTTATCTGGATTATCGGCTATCTGCTCCTGATCGATCTGTTTATGGTGCCCCCCAAGGTGTGGTGGACCGTGATCAAAGGATTCTTTAGCTTTGGTGCGTTTCCTGCAGCGGAGGGCGGCCAGGTCGATTGGTTGCTACTCGGTGCTTTTGCCGCCTATGCAGGCAGCGGCGGATTGGGCAATGTTGGTATCAGTAATTACGTGCGTGACAAGGGCTGGGGCATGAGTAGCCTTGTCGGCGCAATCCCCTCTCTGATCGGTGGGCAGCAGGTAACCCTGACGCATATCGGCAAAGTTTTTCGGATAACCCCTGAAAATTTGGAACGCTTCCGAGAATGGTGGAAATATAACCGTTTTGAGCAGTACTACATCTGGGTGATTGGCTGTTTCTTTGGTCTAGCACTGCCCGCCATGTTGACAATTGAATTCGTTCCCGCCGGACAACAGATTGATCAATGGTCAGCAGCAGCGTTTCAAGCGGACGGACTTGCCGCAAAGGGCGGACGGATTTTCTGGTATCTCACACTGCTGTGTGGATTTTGGGTGCTTTTCTCAACCCAGTTGGGCGGTGTAGACGGCGTCCCACGTCGTTACACGGACATCATCTGGACCGGATTTGCAAGCGCGCGGAAAATGGAAGAGCACAGTGCAAAATGGATCTATTATCCGATCCTCGTTATCTATATTCTTTGGGGCGTGATTGCACTCTACCTGGCAAAGCCGTTCTTTATGATCCTGGTTTCCGCGACAATCGGCGGGTACCTGCTCGTGGTCACTGCGCTGCACACCCTCTACGTCAATCGAAAATTCCTACCGAAGGAAATTCAACCCTCAATTTGGCGACAGATTGGACTCATCGCGTGTGCAGGATTCTACTCAATCTTCGGAACGTTGACAGTTATTCGGAATGTAATTCCTAAGTTGATTTCGCTTATTTCTGGATAGGAGAACACGAATTGGATTTAAATCTGAAAGATAAAGTTGTTATCGTCACCGGTGCCAGTCGAGGCATCGGAAGAGCAATCACGCTCGGTTTTGCAGCGGAAGGTGCAAAGTTGAGTATCTGTGGCAGAACCCAAGAGACACTCGACGCAGCTGCCGATGAGGTTGAAGCACGTGGAGCAGAGGTCTTTACCCAACTCGCCGATGTCACCGAAGGCGCGGACGCCGATGCGTTTGTGGAAGCGACACTAGAACAATACGGACGGGTCGATGTATTGATCAACAATGTCGGTGGGAGCAAGTGGACGCCGACCCCTGAGGTTTCCGATGAGGAATGGCACGAAATCATCGACCTGAACCTCGTTTCCGCTGCCCGTATGAGTCGAGGTGTTATTCCGACGATGCAGGCGCAAGGGAGCGGTGTTATCATCACGATTTCGTCAATTTACGGACGGGAAGGTGGTGGACACATCACCTATAATGCGGCGAAGGCGGCGGAGATTAGTATGTCGAAGTCCCTTGCGGGTGAGCTTGCCAAGGACAATATCCGCGTCAACAGCGTTGCCCCGGGTTCGATTCTATTCCCCGGTGGCGGCTGGGAACGGCGTCAGAAAGAGGACCCGGACGGGATCGCTGCATTCGTCGAGAGCGATATGCCGTTGGGACGGTTTGGAAAACCTGAAGAGGTCGCAGACGTGGTGGTATTTCTCGCTTCTGACCGCGCAAGCCTCGTCACCGGTGCATGTCTCAACGTAGATGGTTGTCAGTCAAAGTCGAATATTTAAGTCGAGTTCAGTGAACATCTGCCTGCTAACTCCGGTAGAGGTTGGGATTCCCAAACCATCGGACGGGGAACTTCGATTCTACCATCGATCAAGGGGGCCTACCCGACTATCGCCCCATGTTCCTATCTGTCTTCGGGGGCAGCGCGTGGGTATCGTTTTCGAGGGGAAGGCGCCGTTGGTGCTGTATCTCTTGTCGCACGGATGGATCAACAGGCGGTTTCTTAACGACTTTTTCAATTTGTTGTTGCCCTTCAGCGTTGAGCAGTGCACCCTCATCCCGTTGAGGCGTTTCCTCTACAACGGAGTCTCTCAGTAGTCTCTCCAGTTCTGCCCAATCCTCATCTGAAAATTCGCTCAACAGTTTTTCAACTTCTGCCCAACCTTCATCTGAAAGCTGGGTAGGTATTTCAGATGTCTCGGAGGAAGGCGCAGTGGATTCAACCGGCGGGTCCGACGGGGTTAATGCAGAATGAGAATGATCGGAATCGTGTAGTTCCAGCTCTATGACTATGCTTGTTTCGAGCCCATGTTGCTCATTCATGAACATGAGCTCACCCTTATTTTTAAGCACCTGAGTAATTATATTGCTACCACTATCACGGCTATGTTCCAGTGTTTCTATTACCACTTGAGTAGCCTTTTGAACAACCTCTTCTACATTTTTAATCGACATTCCAAGTGTTTCTTCCGACAGTCTCTCTTCCAAGAATTCCCGCACAGCCTCCCGTATATCTGCAATCTCAACGGCCTTCGCAGACTTCATACCGCGGTCATCCGTCGCAATTTCAAAGCGATTCGCTTCATCTGCCATAGGGATAGATGTGCCATTCACTGGAGAATTATTATCCGACGTTGTATCTGCCCGATGTACAATCTTCATTGATGAATCCTCTGTAACAGCGTCCGCTTCCGAAATTGCTCGTTCGTTTACTTTGATAGGATTCGATTCAAATGTGTGGTGATACAATACACCGCCTCCACCGACTCCGATAATCGCCGCAACCCCGATCGCTGCGAGTTTCGCTTTCATTGATAATTTCACGGCTTCTATACCTCCCAAAATAAACGTTCTACCCGGCAATATCGCCACACAACCCAACAGTTTTTCGATTCGGCAGCGAATCTCCCGCTTTGCACGCTTGAGGCGATTGGCAACCGCCGCATACGACAAACCGGACTCGACCTGCAGCTGATCGTAATTTGCCCCTTCGATGTAACGGGCTTCCATCAGTCTACGGTCGGTTTCCCGTAGGGTACTGATTGCTTGTTGAACAACGGCTTCAATTTCAGCCTTCAGGGCAATATCTTCAGGGGATGGAGCAGCTTCGGCGAAATCTGTGTCGTTAGTTGCCTCGAAGCGGGTCGCCGAACCGCTTCGCCGTCGGAGCCAATCCTTGCAGGTGTTGTGCGCAATCTGTAGAAGCCACGTTAGAAAGCGATCCAACTCCCGTAAGGTTGCTAACCGCTCGTATGCCCGAATAAATATCTGTTGTGTGAGATCTTCGGTATCTGCCGGATTTTTGATATACGAAAGGACCAGTGCATAGATCGTTGTTCGATGTATCTTGACCAATCGATCAAATGCCGATGTATCGCCATTTAGCGTCTGCCGGACAAGATTGATCTCATTGGAAGATTCAATTTTCATGGTGAATACCCATCGTTTTAAGATTCAATAGCGTAAGACGATGTGGCCGGGATTTTTTATCATCAAATTTCTGGTATTCAAGTAGAACGGATGATACAATTGTTTCCTGCATACTCAATTTTGCTCGCTCATGTTAAGAAATAGTGCAACAGAAACCGAGTTTTTTCGGAAAAACTCGGTTTCTCTGTGTGCTTTGCACCCTCTTGTTAAATGAGCCATTTTGTCAAAAGCTGCTTCCCCTGTGGGCCCATGTCACGCAGCGTTCATGTCCTTGGAATCGCATCGTATAACGCCGCATTGAACCCGACGAAAAAGGTATCTCCGAGCTGCAGCGTAGGTGCACGCAGATTGCCGCTTCGCCCCATAATCGCTCCAAGGATAACCTCCTGTGAATCGACGTTTGGGTCAAAAACATCGACTTTTTTGCCTTTGGCGACATGAATGGATTGAGCGGCTTTAATACGGTCCCAAACCTCGGTTGGATTCAATTTCTCCTTACGGGCATCCGTTCGACTCTCTACCTTAATACTGTTTGCGTCAAGAAACTCTTGCGCTTTTCGACAAGAAGTTCAGCTATTCCTGAAAAACAGCCAATTTGCTGTCATCAATTTCCTCCATTCTTTCTGATTTCTGTTTCAGCCAGCAGAAAGGTTTGCACGTTACTCCTCCTCGTGGCTTGATGAGTAACAGATTTTTCCGCCAACAACTGTCAATAGATTCTCGGAAGTGCTGTCAAAAATCCGTTCAATGATGGGGCGACCATCGTTGGGAACTTGTACTGCGATGATATCCGCCTGCCAACCTTTATCCAATCGTCCGACACGTTCTAGACCAAGCGCTGTTGCACCGTTACAGGTTACTAGGTCAAGCAACATTTCAGGACGGATAGACGGTTGGATGTGTGCGAGGAACTTCAACTCATCAAGTAGGCTCAGAGACCAATTGCTCGCCAGACTATCGGTTCCGATGGCAACATTGATTCCCCGTTCTACCAGTTGTAGGATGGGGTGGTCGGTATGATAGAAGTAGTGGTGGCTCCGTGGGCAGAACACCACAGATGCACCACTCTTTGCAAGGATTGTCACATCTGCGTCAGTTAGGTAATTGCAGTGGGCTAAAAGCGAATTTTTGTCCAAGACACCCAACGTTTCCATATACTGCATCGGTGTTGCTTGCGGCGGGTGCCACCCGGCGGTTGAAATGCCAAACGCTTCCAGATAGTCCACAAACGCACCCGTACCGTCAGAGAGAAATTCAAGTTCCTCCTTGGTTTCCGCTATATGGGTGCAAACTGACAAACCAGATGCGACACATTGACGATAAATATCAGCCGATGTAGAATAGGGGGCGTGTGGTGACAACGCAGGTGTCAACAGCGAATCGGGCACAGGGGCGGAATCTAAATATGCCGTAAGTCGAGCGAGTCCCGCGGCAGCGTGTTCTCCGGAAAAACCGAGTACCTCAAAGAAAACCACCTTCCGAATCGGCGTACCCCTCAGAACTTGGACTGATCCCCCGGTTCCGTCGATATCTCCCACTGTTGTCACACCACCGGCTAAACTTTGCTGCACCCCTTCTCGAATAGACGGCTCTATTGTTGAAGGGTTCCGCTTCCCAACGATTTGGAACACCCAATCGGTAAATTTGGGGACCCGCTGAACTGAATCAGCACTGCTTGTCAGATCAAGATGAGTATGTGCATTCACCAAACCGGGGGTGAGGATCGCTTCACCGAGGTCGTGTATTGGAGGTGCGGCGCTGTGCCGAATCATCGGATACGGCCCGACATCAACGATTTCTGCCCCCTGAATGGCAACCGCACCGTTCTCAATAATTGTGCGGCTGTCTGGCATTACATATTTTGCGCGTAAAATCATACAGGACCCTATACGTGAAACTTAAAACTAATCCTCTACCAACAAGTAAGGAATCTCTATGAATTCCAAGATTACCGGACATGCCACCTCACAAGCGACGCAAGCCTTCGGGGACCGAATGAACGCACAACCCCCTGCCTTTGAGGCAAATGCGTATCGCCGGTTCACCGGCACGGATCTGATAACGTCCAAGATCGGCTACGGTACCTACCGCGTACATGACCAAGATGAAACACAGGCTGAAACGCTGGAATCAGCGATCGAAGCGGGGTGTAATCTGATTGATACCTCCAGCAATTACACCGACGGCGGCAGTGAAACCTTAATCGGTAATGTCCTACAAAAGATGATTTCTGCTGGCGAAATCGCGCGAGAAGAAATCATTGTTGTCTCGAAAGTCGGCTATATGCAGGGGCAAAACCTCGAGCAGGCACAGCAACGGGAAGCTGCAGGCAATCCGTGGGAAGAGGTCGTCAAATATATGGAGGGCTGTTGGCACTGCATCCACCCTGATTTTCTTACCGACCAGTGGACACGTAGCACAGATCGACTGGGGCTGGAAACCATCGATGTTTACCTACTGCACAACCCAGAATACTTCCTATCCGACGCTAAGAACCGATCCTCCCAATCTAATAACTGGGACGCAATACGTGATGCCTTCTACGACCGTGTCTACCGCGCATTTGTGCAGATGGAACAGTTCGTAGCGGATGGAAAAATTCGCCACTACGGTGTCTCATCGAATACCTTCCCCTCATCACAAACCGACCTTGAGCACGTCTCCCTCAATCGTGTTCATGAGGCAGCTGCCAAAGCCGCAGAGACTGTGTATGGCGATCATGCGGTGAGCCATTTCAAGGTGATTCAACTTCCATACAACCTCGTTGAATCCGAAGCACTGACAGAATCAAATAACGCAGTCCACGGACAACCCGTCACCGTCCTTGAAGCGGCGAAGTCACTTGGGCTTGGCGTTCTCGTGAATCGCCCTCTGAACGCTTTCAAGGACAATCGTATGACCCGCTTGGCACAATATGAGCACCATCCAAACGCCAATTACCCTCAAATGATGTCCTTAGCAGAGAGCGCATTAACCCAAGTCGAAACCAGGCTGGAAGAAACACTGAAAAGCTGGGGAATTTTCGACTCGGTGCAAAATCAGGTCAATGTCCATCTCTTTTATAATGTCGCCCAACAACTCGGCGGATTCATGCCGCGCATCCAAGATCGCAATCACTGGGAACAGATCCTACAGCAGCACCTGATTCCACAGATCAATGCCTATCTGCGCCAAACCGGGGTCGCCTGCCTAAATCAACATCAAACAGAGTGGGAAGGCTTGCTCGCCCAATATGTCGATGCACTTAATACCTCGTTCGCAGTCATATCGGAAATTTTTAACCGTGTGGATGCGGAAAAGGTTGAACCGATCTCTCAGGCGTTGAACCAGCACCTCTCCGCCGATCAGGGAGCGCTGAGTCTCTCTCAGCGAGCATTGAACTTTGTGACTTCATCGCCGGGGGTGTCTGTCGTACTGAATGGAATGAAACGCGAAGAATATGTTGAGGACGCGATGGGCATTATGGAGATGTCTGATTTCCCACAGCCGCTCGCGCTGATCGAAAGCGTAGCGCATACGGCGTGAGGATTCTTAATCTCACGCATGTGTCAATAATCCCATCGAGCCAGTTCCATCCAAGCGGTAAGTTCGCGCTGCTTCGGCGTGAGGCGTTCCCGGATTTCCGGCGGAAAATAGAAGTGATGACAGTTTCCACGCTCACGAGTCATGACGTTGTAATGTGCGTGGACATAGTTATAGTAGAGGTTTGATCGAACAGGCTGCGTGGTTTTAGGCAAGCCATCGTGGATGACAGTTTCGGAAAACATCAGAACATCTCCCGCCTTTCCGGTAACTGCGATAGCGCCGGGCATATCCAAGCCTTTGTAGTCCTGCCAACCGAGATCAAAGTTGCTCTTGTGGGAGCCGGGCAAAGCGACGACACATCCGTCCTCTGCGCCATTATCTGTGAGAAAGAACACAACGTTGAACATACGACTTCGAATAACACCGTTACTGTACGAATAGTCTGTAGTAGGCACACCACGATGCCAGCCACCCTGTTCTGCCCCACAGAATTTGGAGATGGACCAGGTGTTGATAAGCTGCGGTTCTCCCACAAACTCATACAGATAGGGCAGGATACGCGGATGATCAATGAGTTGATCGAAGATACTGTGCAATCGCGGCAGACCGTTGAGCCGAATCTGGTGCACCCGCCTAGTTTCGCGGGTAGGGCGACCCGGTCCGACAGCTTCTATCCATTTGTCCTCGTAGTCCTGGTTTTCAAGCGCCTCCAAGGCTTCCAAGTACCGCGCACACTCCTCAGAAGAGAGGACATTTCGAAGAATTAGAAAGCCATTAAGGTCAAAGAGAAAACGCTCTTCGATACTAATCGGCGGATTTTGAGATTCTGACATTTTTTTGCCTTTAGCAGACGGATTCACTGAAGGGCGTAAGTCCTATTTGGTTTAAGTGCCTCCACTTTAATACTCGCAACCTCCGCCTTTCCAATTTTGGCGTAAGGGGATTTGTTGAGCACCTGAATTCCCTCCAATCCCGCCCGACGGATTGAGTCCAGATATTGGTCCTCAGGTAATGCTCCAGAAATACAATTCGCCCAATTGCTAATCGTTGATCTCAACCACTTGGGCAGATGGTTCGCGACGATGTCCGACACCAATAACTTTCCGCCCGGTTTGAGCACACGATACGCTTCTTGGAAGACCAAATCTTTGTCCGGGGCGAGGTTGATCACACAGTTAGAGATGATCCAATCCACACTTCCATCTTCGACCGGCATTGACTCAATTTCGCCTAATCGGAATTCAACATTTTTTGCCGCCGCTTCTTCTGCATTCTTTCGCGCTCTCTCGATCATCTCTGGCGTCATGTCGATACCAATCGCTCTTCCGCTCTCACCAACGAGCTGTGCCGCAAGCAGCACATCAATGCCCGCCCCTGACCCAAGGTCAAGCACGACGTCCCCTTCACAAATATCGGCATACATCAGTGGGTTCCCACAACCGAAAGAATTTTCAATGGCATCGTTAGGGATACTGGAAAGCTGTACATCGGTATATTCGTTCTGATTTGCGAAGTCCCCTTTAAGGGCTTCTTCAATGTTGACCTCTGTGCCGCAGCAATCAGAAGGTGAGCAACAAGATTCATCGCTCCTTACCAAATCTGCGTAATGTTCGCGGACGGTTGATTTAATCTGTTCAGCGTTGTGCGCTGTCATATTATGTCCCCTTGTGTCGAATTATGGTGAACAATATAAATATGTAGACGTTCACCAATAGTGCCCCTTATCGAAGCCTCATGAAGTCCCCCTGATAAGGGGGATTTAGGGGGTTGGTTGTGTATCGAAAGTGTATAAGTAATTATAGAATTCACCATAATGACTATTCCACATTAAGACAGGTTCACGCAAAAGTCCAACAGATCAATCAGCAGAGAACGCATCTCACTCCGCTGAACAATCCTGTCGATCATCCCGTGTTCTAACAAAAACTCTGCCTTCTGAAAATTCTCAGGAAGTTGTTGTTTAATGCTTGCAGTTGCGAGAGGACCGGCGAAACCGATCCGGGCACCTGGTTCCGCGAGAATGATGTGTGCTAGCGAGGCGTAACTCGCGGTTGATCCACCAAAGGTTGGGTCCGCCATCACAGAGATGTAGGGGAGACCTGCTTCGGCGTGCTTCACACACACCGCTGAAGTTTTTGCCATCTGCATCAGCGATAGTGTGCCTTCCTGCATCCGCATCCCACCGCTCCGCGAGACGATAATCAGAGGCAATCTGCTCTGCGTTGCGTATTCAATATTGCGAGTAACTTTTTCGCCAACGACTGCTCCCATCGTCCCACCTCTGACACCGAAATCACTGATCGTAATTGCGACAGACTGTCCATCGATCTTCGCTTCACCGGTCAGAATCTCCGACTTGAGTCCCGTTTTAGCGTAATCGCGTGCGAGTTGTTCTTCGTAGTCTGGGAAATCTAACGGGTTAGTCGAATACAGACCGGCGTCATGTTCATCAAAGCTGCCTTCATCAACCAAAAGTTCGAGCCGTTCATAGGCGGTCATGGGATGATGATAACCACATTCTGGACAGACCTTATATGCTTCTAAAAATGTTTCCTCAGAAATTTCTGTGCTGCAACCTTGACAGGTAATCGCCATGTCTGTGCACTCCATCTTTGTGTTGGAAATGAATGGTGCTACAGAGTTAATGATTTGTATCCACATGATACCTTTGGGGTGGACGTTTGTCAAGCCGAAATAGAGAATTCAACTTATGCAAGCAGTACCTGTCATTATGCCGTATCATAACGGAAGCAGCGCTAAATTCATCCTTGAAGAACATAATCGTTTGTGATATTATTTTGCGGTTCTGTTTTGAAATACGAGCGAGACCGGTTTGCATTGTTGCAGAATTACAACAACCGGGTATCAAAAAAAACTCAACTGAACTCGAGTGTGGTCGCCGAAGGTTTCAAATTCCTTAGTGTATTCAAAGGTAAATTGAAAACCCGGATGGTAGTGCAACACCACGCTATCACGGTTGTTTTGTTGGTATGCTTTGCGATTTCTATTCTTGACTGACTCTCTCCCTAGCTAAAGTTGGCACAGAGTTTGCCATAGCGTAATGGCGTAATAGCTATTGATTTCAGAAAACCTCATAGTCAGTGATTCGAAAAAGCCTTTATTGGATTGAGCGGCTTTGACGATGACTGCCAATTGGAAGGAGAAAGTTCATGCCTACGCAAATACACCGACTTATCACCGCATTTCTGCTTGTAATAACTGTAATAACATCGTTTGGCTTAATCTTAGGCTGCGGTTCTGATGACGATGATCCAGTTAATCCAGTTTTGGAAGATACGGAACCACCGGCGATACCACGGGGTGTAAGGAGTATCACCGGCGATGGCGAGGTAACGGTTGAATGGTTCCCGAACGGTGAAGCAGATCTTGCCGGATATAGAATCTGGCGTGACGAAGATGGCGACGAAGAATTTGACCTGCTTAGTGAGCTCTCATCAACTGACTCTCAGGATGTGGATAGATTTAGCTTTGTGGACGATCAGGTTATCAACGGACGCACCTATTCTTATGCCGTCTCCGCTGTCGACTACGACGGCAATGAAAGCGAATTAAGTCCGGAACAGGTATTCGATACGCCACGTCCATCGGGGAACAATATCACCCTAAACGACTTTAGTCTGACACCTGCCCGAAGCGGCTTTGACTTCTCGCAGCCGTCCAGGGGTGCTATCGCTTGGGATCTACCTGCTACTGATATCTATTACGGTTTTGATACAGAGGTTAATGTCCCATACCTCTATTCGGACAACTTGACAGAGATGCAGGACATGGGCTATCATGAATATTTTGATGAGATCGATATTTCGCCGGTGCGAGGTTTCACGACCGAATTCGTTGAACTTATTGAGGGGCATGTGTACGTACTACTGACTCCCGACGGAAACTTCGCCAAGATCCACGTTATTGTTGTCTCTGACTCGGCAATAACTTTTGATTGGGCATACCAGATTGATACGGGCAATGCACAGCTTGCGCCTGCCGCCCATCAAATCAACTAGCCAAATGGATAGGAGCCCTCAACAAAAATGAAAAAACGCCTCTTTGTGCTAATTGCCTTTGCAAACTTCGCCATAGGCTGGAACATTGTGGAAGCAGAATCGACTGCCGGTGAGACAACTGCGGATCCAGAAATGGCACAGGCAAGCACCAATATCGAAGATACATCGGCCTCGCTGAGTTTGACAGGAAGCGTTCTTCCCCGCGATCCAAATCGTCAAACGGCGTCGCAAGATTATCCCCTTTTCCGATCACACGCGTCAAAGTACTATCCCCCGAAAACCGCTCGAACAGCGATTCTTCTATCTGCGACATTGCCCGGTTTGGGACAAACCTACTCCGGACGGCCGGTGAGAGGTCTAGCTTTTCTTACTGCGGGGATTGGATTGATAGCGGCTGGAGGATTCCATTTGGACCGCGCAGTCAACTATAATGACCTCTCAAATCGCTTCAACACAGGATTTTACGATCCACATGGCGATGGTTTTCTGACTGCGGATCAGGGGCATGTTAAGTCACGGGGTCATGTCCAATTTGGGGTGCTCTTCTTGGCAGGTGGGATTGGTGTCTATCTCTGGAATATTTTCGACGCAGCCAAAACAACCTATCAATATAATGAGCGAAGATTTCCTGTGCAGGCGCAACAAAGTGTGTATGGAGAAACTTATTTAACAGTTAATCGTCGCTTTTAGATATAAAGATGGAGGGTAATCCGCCCTATAAGCCGCGAGTTAGGATGCGAAACTATCCATTTGTTGCGTGTCTCAGCCCCACATGACCCTTCCGAAGGTTTCATCGGATAAGGAGAGTTACCCCTTGCGATTCGCTCAAATTCTATTGGTTAGTTGTTTCATTTTTCTGAGCTTTTCTCTAGCCATTTCAGCAACATACCCACTGCTGGACACCAAAAATCTTGATCAGGACCCCATTCAAATTGGCGAGATCTTGACTTACAGCGTCAAAATTAAGGGGTTGCCTGCTGGCACACAGGTTACAAAGGTCGTTGAAAAGACAACGCTGGCAGATCAGCCCGTGTATCGCTTCAGATCGGAAAGGCAGACCGGAAACCTGCTTGGTAAATTGTACCACTTTTATGATCAAACAGAAAGTTATGCGACAACCGATCAGCTATACCCACTGAAATATGTTAGAGATTTAGAAGACCAGAAGTATCGAGCACATGTTGAAGTCGATTTTGACCATGACGAGGGAACGGCACAATATACCAAAAATTCAGATAACAAAGGTTTGCACATCCCAATCGGTATACAGGATGATCTGTCGATGCTTTACTTCCTGCGTTCAAAAGAGCTGGAGGTCGGTCGGACCTATAAACTACCGGTGTTAGTTAAGGATAGGTGCCAACATATCACCCTTGAAGTCCGTCGTCGGGAAGTAATAAAAACGAAAGCATTGGGACGTGTGGAAACATTGGTGCTGCGCACCTCGCACGGCTATCTGATGTGGCTCACAAATGATGAGCGCCGTATTCCTGTTAGAATCGAAGCCGAGGCTCGCATCGGCAAGTTAGTTGGCGCATTGGAGAAAGTTGATTTTTTGGATTAGAGAAGGAACGTGATAGATTTTCTGCAGCAGTCAAACACCTATCAATCGCTCGTTAAAGCCCTGACCGCTCAGTTTTCGAGGGTGGAGTGTGCCCCGATCTCGCTAAATCAGCAAGCAGATCTCCCTAAACCTTGGTTACGCGGTCTGCATGGTGCATCAACCGCTTATCTACTCAGCACACTGGCAGCCGATTTTGCTGATAAATCTTTTCTCATCGTCCTGCCCACCCAGCATGAAGCAGATAAGATCATCCAAGACTTACCCGCCTATCATTTTGAAGAAGCCCATCTCTTCCCACAATGGCAGAATTTCCTGTATGATGGTATCCCCCCAACAAAAAATGTTGTTGCAGAGCGACTGATCTGCTTGCATCAACTGTTGAAGGGAGACCGTGCGTTTATTGTCACATCAATCCAAGCATTGATGCACAAAATTTTGCCGCAATCGGTTGTAGAATCTGCCTTCCTGACCCTCCGCATCGGCGATGAGATCGCCCCCAACAAAGTGGTCGAACAACTGCTGCGTAACGGTTATCAGCGCGTAGACCTCGTAGAAGTCAAGGGAGAATTGGCTCTTCGTGGTGATATTCTGGATGTCTACCCATTGACCGCCGATGCCCCCATCCGGATTGAGTTCTTTGGCGACGAAATCGACGCTATCCGCTTATTTGATCCGACATCACAACGCTCTGCTCCCGATGGAATTGATGACCAGCCAAGAGAAATAACGCTGTGTCCAGTTCGAGAAATCATCCTATCCCCCGAAACCCTTGATCTGTGGAAAGCCCGATCAGAGATACTGATCCAAGACAATGAATCACCAAAATACCGAAATGCAGTCAATGAGATTACGAACCGTCTCGAAACAGAAACAAATCCGGATGGACTGGAAGCCTTGCTCCCGATGTTATATGAAGACACCAATATTCTCATGGATTATCTATCCCCACAGACTATCGTCCTCCTGATTGAACCAGCTTGGATGGAGCGTGAGGGCGCCCAACTCATAGAGGATACGAAAGAGCTATATGAACGAAAATTAGCATTTGATCAGTTTATGGTGTCACCGGATGAGACATTTGTACCGTTTGAATCAGTAATCTCCAATTTACATACGTATCCCCTCGCTCGTACATCGCTAACTCCGCCTGCACTGAATACAGAGGAACCGGTCGAGGAAATTGCTTTTGGTATGCGTCCGCTCGGTCTGCCGCGCAGCAATTATCGGATGGTCATGGATCAGATCAAGGAGTGGACTGATGAAGGTTATTTCGTCAACTTCCTCTGTGATAATCCGAAGAGCGCAGATCGGCTATACAACATTTTAGCGGATAGAGACCTACCCGCAACCCAAACGGCGGTGAACATCGGCACCATCAGCGAGGGCTTTGTCAATGAAACTCTCAAGCTCATCACACTGTCTGAAGATGAGTTGTTTGGACGCGAGCATCGTCGGCACCGCAAAACCTCCTTTAAAGAAGGAACTCCTCTCCTAAGTCTAATTGACCTTCAGGAAAAAGATTACGTAGTGCATATCTCACATGGGATTGGTCGTTATGCAGGAATTCGTCGCCTTGATGTTGATGGAAAGCCACAGGACTTCCTCGCGTTAGAGTATGCAGACGCGGGAAGGCTGTATGTTCCAACCTATCAAATTGATCTTGTCCAGAAATATATTGGTGGACAAGAGGACAGCAAAATACGTCTGGACAAACTCGGTGGAACGTCATGGGAACGGGTCAAAGCCAAAGTGCAAGCCTCCATAGAGCAGATGGCAGAGGAACTGCTGGAATTATACGCTATTCGTGAATCCCGAAAGGGTCATGCCTTCCCAGTTGATGCTCCTTGGCAGAAAGAGTTTGAGGTGCTCTTTCCTTATGAAGAAACCCCGGACCAACAGAAGGCGATCGAAGAGGTCAAACAGGATATGGAACGCCCTCGACCCATGGACCGGCTCATCTGCGGAGATGTCGGATACGGAAAGACTGAGGTGGCGCTTCGTGCGGCGTTCAAGGCAGTGATGGCAGGAAAACAGGTGGCCCTCCTTGCTCCAACCACAATTCTTACGCTGCAACACTTTAATACATTTCAGGAGCGCTTCGCCCCTTTTCCCGTTCAGGTCGAAATGCTGAATCGCTTCCGAACGGATAAAGAGACGAAAATGGTAGTCGAGGGAATGGCAAACGGAACAGTCGATATTGTCATCGGTACTCACGCCTTGCTCTCAAAAAATATCAAGTTCCGGGAACTCGGGCTGCTCGTGGTTGACGAGGAACATCGTTTCGGGGTAAAACATAAAGAAAAGATTAAACAACTGAAGCAGACGGTTGATGTATTAACCTTGACAGCGACGCCGATTCCGCGTACACTTCATATGTCTCTTGTCGGTATCCGCGACTTCAGTGTCATTAATACACCTCCGGAAAACCGCCTGCCGATTGAAACGTATGTCATGGAGTATAATCCTGACGTAGTTCGAGATGCGATTTTGCGAGAAATGGAACGGGGCGGGCAGATCTTTTTTGTTCACAACCGCGTCCAGAGTATCGCAAGTATTGCCGCCACAATCCAAGACCTCGTTCCACACGCTAGAGTCTGCATCGCACACGGGCAAATGCCTGAACGTCAATTAGAAAAGGTAATGCTGGAATTCATCAACCACAAATATGACGTTCTGGTTTGTACTATGATCATCGAATCTGGCGTGGATATTCCAACCGTCAACACAATCCTGATTAATCGCGCAGACGCGTTTGGATTGGCCCAACTTTACCAGTTACGCGGACGGGTTGGTCGCGATCAGTATCAGGCTTACGGTTATCTGTTTTATCCACAAGGCTGGGCAATTACGGAAGGTGCGCAAAAACGCCTGCGCGTTATCGAAGAATTTACTGACCTTGGCTCTGGATTTAAGATTGCGCTCCGCGACCTTGAGATCCGAGGAACCGGCAATATTCTTGGTTCAGAGCAGCACGGTCATATCACCGCTGTGGGTTACGACATGTACTGCAAACTCGTTGAAGAAGCAGTACAAAAACTCAAGGGTGAGGAAATCGAAGAGAGGGTCGAAACGCGAATTAACCTTCCTATCGAAGCCTATCTGCCCGATGAATATGTCCCCGACAGTCGACAGAAGGTCGCGCTTTACAAAAAAATTGCTGCCTTAGAAACGGAAGTCGATCGGAAAGAACTTGAAGAGGAGATGATAGATCGGTATGGAAAGATTCCCAAACCGGTTGAAATGCTCCTCGAAATCGCTGACTTAAAACAACTCAGTCAGCAACTTGGAGTTGATAGAATTGTCGCGGGTGAGGAAACCGTCAAGATAACATTCGACGAGGCAAAAACAAGCCTTGATCCCCGTAAACTGATCCGCCTGATTGAGCAAGATCGGCGAATCTCGATTACACCGCCCATACGCATGGCAATTCGTATGACAGAAGTGCAGGGGAAAACACTCCTGTCTGAGCTTAAGCGTATCTTGGATAAATTGATGTGAGCTGTAAGACGTGATGTGCGCTGCATAGCCGTGCTTGTGAGGCATGCCTATCAGCATACATGTTATTTTGAATAAGTGTGAATATACCACTAACTGCGAAGACGGTGTCTTTGCAACCTATTTTTTTAACCAGAAAGGAACAACACACACAATGAAAAAAATATTGATAATTTTCGTCGTGGCTGTGGCAATCGGTTTGAGCAGTCCCTATCCATCGGTCTCGCACGGTTTAACTGGACCGATGGACGAGAGCCAAGTTGTCGTAGCCCGGTACGAATGGAACGGTACACACGAAATTTCGCTTGCAACACTTAATGCGGAAATTGCAGCACTGCCGGAATACAAACAGAAAAACTATCGATCCAAAGCTGCCAAACTAATATTTCTTGAGGACCTGATCAACCAAAAGCTGATGCTCCTCGCAGCGAATAAGGCAGGATTCGGTAAAAATAAGGAGTACCTCAAAAAAGGTAATGACTATAAACACCAGTTAATGGTTGAACGCTTGACCGAAATCGAGGTTGACGAAAAAATTGTCGTCAACGAGGATACACTCCGAGAGTATTACGAGGAAAACAAAGATACGTATGTGGATAAGGAACAGGTGCGAGCAACCTGCGTCACGGTATTCGATAAAGAACTCGCACAGACAACATTGGAAGAGATTCAAGCCGGTAAGGATATCTTTGATGCAGCGAAGGAACTTTCAGAAAAAGGTGTATTGACCGGTCCGGGTTCAAATCCGGATGATCCGGGTGACACTGGCCTCTTTACTCGAGACGTTTCCGCACGCGCGCAGGCATTCGTTGACGAGGTCTTTGCGATGGAAGTTGGTGAAATGACCGAAGAAGTTTTTGAGCAGGACGTCGAAGAGGCCACCTATTATATGATTTTCCGAAAGGAAGAACACCAGCCAGAACGCCAACAGACCTTTGAAGAGGTTAAGCCTCGGCTTAAGTATCCGTTAAAACGCGAGATGAAGCGGAAGCGCATCCTAGAATGGCTGGAAGTGCTTACTGCAGAGGCTAAACTCACAACGTATCCAGAACTGCTCCCTCCGCCGGTGACACCCGAAGAGGAAGAAGATCCAGAAAATGAGCAATCTGAGCAGTAGGAAGACGCAAAATGGACCAGACTCATCGTGCACAGAAGTTGACTGAAGATAGTCATCAAAATTGGGTAACTATATAACGTAAAATTTTTTATGGAGGTATAGCTGTGAAGTTATTGGGAATTATCGGTTTTATCTTAGTCGGTGCCGCTGTTATTAGCATTTCGTTGAACGGTTGCGGTGGAAAAGCTGGGGCTGAAGGTACCGTAATCGCTGAATTTGAATGGGATGGGAAACATCATATCACGCTTGAAGAGATGCTCCAAGAGATAAGCGAACTCCCTAGCTACAAACAACCACAGTATCAGGAAGCAGAAGGCGGATATGAGGAATATATGAATCTAATGGCGGAGAGCCGTCTCATACTTTGCCTTGCCAAGGATAAGAAACTTGACGAGGACCCTGTGGTTCTGAAAAAAGTGCAGGACTATTACCATGAACTGCTCGTTGACAGAATCACAGAAATCGAAGTAGAGGAGAAAATTAAGCTGACCGAGGAAGATTACCAAGCCTATTATGAAGAAAATAAAGGTGATTATCTCGTGCCGGAAAAGGTACGACTGACCTGCATCACCGTCCAAAATGAGGAACGAGCAAACGAGGTCTTTCAACGAATCAAAGATGGGGAAGACATCGCTGATCTTGCTAAGGAACTCGCGGCAAATGGGGAGTTAATTGGTCCAGGATCAAATAACGAAATACCGGGCGACACCGACTTTTTCGATGACACGATGTATTCGCGGCGCGCAAAACCTTTTAGCGATGCGGCATTTGAATTGGAAGTCGGTCAAATGAACGACGAGATTCTCCATGTCGAACTTGATGGAGAGCACTATTACCTAATTTTCCGTAAGGAGGAAGTCCAGCCGGAACGTCAGCAAACGCTTGAGGAAAATAGTGTACGTCGCAATGTGGAAAGACATGTCGAGAACCAGAGGCGTGAAGAACTCATGACCGACTGGCTGATCCGACTTCATGAGCAAGCGGAGGTCAAAACTTTTGCAGATCGAATCCCTGACACACCGGAGCCGGAAGAGGAAGCAGAAACCGAATCGACTGATGAGAGCGACGCTTCTGCCGAGCCTGAAACAGAACAGTAAAACGTCAACCCCTGAATCAGAGAGGTATATCCCCAAATGAAGATATTGCGCTTATGTGCGCTGATTCTACTGATCTTTTATTGTGGGATCAATCCTGTGGACGCACGAAGGTTTGATCAGATCGTTGCGTATGTCAACGAAGATGTGATCACCAGGTGGGAACTCGACAGCGTTGTTAAGCAAAAAGGGCTGGAACTTCAGCAAGTTTACCGATTTAGTGAACGCGAAGCGATGCAAAAGGCAGAGGAGGAGAGAGCCGCGCTCCTCGACCAGCTGATCCGTCAAATGCTTCTCGTTGAAACAGCATTAACGCTAAAAATCGAAATCACGGAGGCTGAAGTTGAGCAATATCTGCAAAACTTCAAAGAACAGTATAACATTGAAACTGAAGCGGAACTTGCTCAAGCATTAAAGAAGGAAGGTTACACGCTGATGTCTTTCCGTGAACAGGCTAAACGCAACCTGATGGCGGACAGACTCGTCATGCAACGTATCCTTCCAAGGTTGCAAATACGGGATTCAGACATACAGAAGTTTTTTGAAGAAAACCGTTCGCAATTGCCCACTAAAACGGACAGCGTCCACCTTCGACACATCTTCGTTGCTTTCAAGCCAAGCGAGGCAGATCGAGCCCTCGCCCTCGGGAAAATCAACACAATTCTTCAAGAATTAGAGGCTGGAGCAGATTTTGAGAGACTTGCACAAGCCTACGCTGACGCTGAACATAGACAAGCAGGGGTTGGGGTATTGAACGAACTCCCCATATCAGAAATAAGCGCCCTCTCGGATACCTTCCGTGATGCGCTTTCCGCGCTTAACGCTGGCGAGATTAGCGAGCCGGTTGAAGGCAATGATGGGCTTTATCTCTTCAAAGTCGAACGCAAAGATGAGCAGATCGTTGCTTTTCGTCATCTCGTTGTCAGTTTGAAGCCGAGTGAGGAGGCGATTGAAGCTGCCTATGAACGTGCAGATAGTCTCTTGCAGCGGTTAAATCAGGGTGAAGATTTCGACACGCTCGCACGACAATATTCCGACGATGCACAGACAAAGGCCAACGGTGGTGACCTCGGGATTCGCTCCCTCAGCGAATTAAATCCCGACACTCGAAAAGTTATTGAGGAGCTCTCCATCGGATCACATAGTACGCCGATCAAAACGACGTACGGTGTGCATATCTTTAAGATCGATAGCCGCGCTGCCCCTGAGTTAAGTGATGCTGAAAAAGACCAGATCCGAATGATGCTGCGTCAGCAAAAATTCCAAGAGGAATGGCAAATCTACACGGATCTGCTTAAGGAAAATTCCTTCATAAAAGTTAAATCTGAATTATTTGACAGCGAGGATTGAGGTAGGAAAATCTGACTTTCGAATAGTTGATATTACAGCGTAGCAGAGGGAAAATAGGATGGAGAGGAGGGAAAAACGGAAATGGCAAAAGATTGTAGACAATGTAGAGAAATCGCCCTGCCGATTTCCTAACCCTCCCTGCTTCCAATTCCTTGATCGATTGTTGCGGAAAACACGGCATGTTTTACGTTTTGGCCCCGATGTATCCCGTCTCGGTCTTTGCGTCCTATCAGTCGCGATTTTCACGCTTAGCCTAACTTTGTCTGTGGGCAAATCAGCCGCCCAAACCGACCCGCTTTCTACCACTGATGAAGAGGTGCCCAGCGTCCAAACTGAGACGCCACCAGAAGCCTCCTCAACCGCAGATGCTCCCACCCCCGAAACTTCCACCGATGCGGCTGAGGCCCCATCCACAGTACCTCCCGAAGAAATATCAGAACCTCCACCAGCGACAGATTCTCCTACGTCTGACGAACCCGCCCAAGCCAGTCGAAAGCTCGATCCGGAAAACATGACGCCTGAAGCAGGGGACCTACTCGCAAAAGGCGACGATCTTTCCTTCCACAACAATCTGATCCAGATTCACGGAAACGGATTAATCAAATATGACGAAGTTATACTCTATGCAGACCACATCTGGGCGGATTTCGATGAAAATGTCATGCGGGCAGCGGGAAACGTACACCTACTCATTGGAAAGGAAGAAACGTTTGCAAACGAACTGGTTTATAACCTTGAGACGAAAAAAGGAATTGTTCGTGAAGGCTTCACATTCAGCGACCCGTGGTACTACCGTGGTACGGAAATCTTCAAGATCGAAGATGATGAATCCTATATCCGTGGTGGTGCCCTGACGACATGTTCCCTCAAACACCCCCACTACTACTTCAGTGCGTCACAAATTATCGTCAAAGTAAACAGAGAGTTGATTGCCAAAAATATTGTCCTGAGAGTTGGGGGCGTTCCACTCTTCTATTTTCCTGCCTACCGTCGTGATTTGCGCCAAGAAGACAAAATTGCAAAAATAATCGTCAAAATCGGAACAAATAGCCATCAAGGGGTATTCCTCAGCGTAATTTTACCGCTTGCGCGTCGCTTCCGCTATGACGGTGCCCTGCTGTTTGATCACTCCAGTCGTCGGGGAAGTGGCACCGGTTTTGACGGAAAATATCGAGTAAACGATGCCAAGATCCAAGAAATCATCGTCCCTCTACCTCCCAATGCAACGCCAAGTGAGCGGACAAAATTGGAAGAGAAGGCACAAGAGCTAGCAGACCGTCTTGATGGCGAGTATGACCGGTACAAACTGCGACAACTCTTCTTGGAGTATAAAATCTCCGAAGAAGACATCGTCGCTGCTCGCGAAAAAGCGGACAACACCTATATCCAATTACAGGAAGTAGATGCAGATTTTGCAGCAATCGCACAAGAGAAATCGACTGATCAGGGAACACGCTTTCAGGGAGGCGATATGGGCTTTCTGGTACCTGGAGAACGGGATGAAGAAGGTGAACTTCGACTGGATCCTATCCTCGAAGAAGCGGTTTTTCAACTAGAGCCGGGGGAAATTACGCCGGTTCTCAGGACGGAATCTGGTTTCCACATCTTGAAGGTTGATCATGTGCTTGATGTGTACGGCGAACGAGAATTCCAGATCAGCCGAATTGATATAGCGATTGAACCGAGTCAAGAAACCCGTAACACAATCCAAACCACTGCAAAGGAAATCCAAGAACGCGCAGAGGCAGGAGAGACGCTTGAAGAACTCGCAGGACAATACGAGGAGGTTGAAATCTCCGAAGCTAACGACGGCGCAGGGTTTCTGCTGAATGAAATGGATCGGCGTTGGAAACACCCCGTAAGTCGCCTAGAAGGACCCGGAGCAGTAACGTGGCCCGTGAACACCGAGCGAGGCACCTACATCTTTGAATTAATCGAAAAGGAACCGACCCCGACCTTTGAAGAAACCGCGCGTCAGTTTGAAATGGAGTGGGCAGCGATGGAAGCGGAATTCGGGCAACCGCCAACGAGAGAAGACAGTGAAATAGAACAACCAAAAGAGGAAACTGATGAACAGAGCGATAGGGATCGCAATATAAGCGCAGAAGAAGATAGTACGCCGATCGTTTGGGAGCCCGATAAAACTGAAGACGATGAGACGACGGACCTGTCCGAAGGAGCAGCGGAAGAGGAACCGCTACAGGTCTACCAGAAATACGATTATCGAGGAAAGTGGGAGATGCCGACTGTAATCCACTCACAAGCACAGCGACTCTACAGCGGTGATCATACCGGAATAATCAATACCCGCAAAGGGTATCGCCTGATTAAGATCGATAAAAGGCGCACTTACAGAGGGGACCTTTACTTTTACACCAACGATGAATTTTCTTACGATCGCCGAAGTCCGTTCAAAACTGGACGGCGATGGAACATGCGATGGGGACACCGGCACACCTTCTATACCCCTTGGGATAGCCGAGCAAGATCGCGACGGCCCGTGAGTTTTGTGGGGCGTGTAGCGTGGCGCGCAAGAGAATTTGAGGAGGAGGGATTCGGAATCAATGAATCGGCGGTTAATTCTTTTGGTGTGCTCACATGGGGATCCGCCTTTTCTGGACTGGATCATGAGGACAGAGACGAAGACGGAAACCTAAAATTTTCGTACAAGACACTCGGAGAGTTCTTAGGACGGTTGCAGGTTAACCACACCTTAAATCTTAGTGACGAAGGAACAACAAACCTGCAAAAGTTGCCCGCGCTTGAACTTTCGCTTTCGCGTATGCGCTTAGATGGCCTGCCTATTTTCAAGACTATCAATTCGCGTCTGACTAAAGTTTCCGAAGCACTGCGCACCGATCTCCCAATCCTTTCGATGCTTGCCGTTCCAACGTTTGATAACATCAGTTTCGATCTGGATACGGATTTCGGCAATTTTTTCCGTGAACGATTTCGAGACGAGGAGAACATCTACCTGCAAACAATGGATCTCGGTTTTGATCTCCGTAAACAATCGGTCCTACAAATAATCCCAAATCGCGAGTTGCGCCTCGACATGGATTTCGACACCAACCTTATCTGGCATGACAAAGACCGAGAAGGAAACCAGAATATTTTCCGGAGTATATACAGCTCACGGCTGTCTGCCAGTAACCTACTGTTTCGGATCTATGACATCAGTTTCATTCCGGGGGCGCGCCGAATGCGCCACCAAATCAACTCAAGGGTATCATTTGATTACTCACCGCCTGTCAACAGAGAAGACGCCCCCCAACTCTATCCCTTTGGCCCCAGTGTCTACTTCTTTGAAAGGAAAAATCTCTCTTATAACTTCGATACCAGTATTGAAGTTAAAACTCGCGGCAGCAGATCTGCGCTTCGTGTGCTTAATTTTAACACCCGAATTGCGGCGGATTTTACCAAATTTGAGGCGTTGGGTGAACGTCGGTACGTACCGATTGAAAGTAGAATGACGATAGTTCCGCTGGCGAGCCGAAACCTGAATATCACGTTCACGTCGACACATGATCCGAATGAATCGCGCTACGATGGGAAACGACTCAAGCAGGTCGGTTTCCGATCTAATGTCAGTTATCGCCGCGATAAATGGAACTTCACGTTCGGAAATGCCTTCAACAAAAGGACACAACGCGCCTTCCGAAGCCTCACGGGTAGTCTACGGATCCGTCCGAGCCACCTATTCGAATTGAACCTCAGCGTCAATTACGACTGGATCGAAAAACAGTTCTATTCACAAAGCATAACGTTCCGGCGAAACTTGCACAATTGGAATATGACAATCCGATGGCATCGCATCGGGATTAAGCGGGAACCTCCCTTCGATAACGTGCGACAAGATTTCACTTTTCAGATTAACCTGATTGCCGAACCTGCTGCCTCGGTTGGAGTTGGCTATGACGCCACAACGGACACATGGGGATTCCGTACCCTGCCAGCCGGTGTACCTTACGACTCCTTCGGTGTCGGCAACTCGCTTGGCAGATCTTACTTCTAATGCTAAATCTACCGCTCGGAAACGAATAGTTTTCCTTCTTAGTAGCACCCCTTCGCGCTGACTGGGGTATACTCCCATTACCAAACAGAAACTATGATATCGAGATACACGAAAAAAGCCTTGTCTTGCACGGTCGGGATGAGGCTTTTTTGTCCCTAAATTTTCTCTTGACCACTTAACGTATATGTGCTATATTAAAAAGCGTGAAATTATGAGGAAATCTCCTCAACGCCGCTCCAGTATCTCCCTACCTGCCACCCTTTCCTCTGTCGCGAAAAAGGGTGTTGTCGATGCCTGAAATCTATGGTAAAATGGGACTTACCAACCACTCATGTTTGAAAAGACATTCGCACGCAGAATCTCGCCAGATGGGTCGAATCACCTCTAATCACGGAAAGCCCTTCAGTCAAAGGAAATTCAATGCCGGAAGAATTCATTGATATCCGCGGTGCACGCGAACATAATCTCAGGAATATAGATCTCAAACTCCCCAAAGACAAACTCATCATATTCACCGGTGTCAGCGGCTCCGGGAAATCATCGCTGGCGTTCGATACAGTCTACGCTGAAGGTCAACGCCGCTACATCGAATCCCTTTCCGCCTATGCCCGTCAATTTCTTGGACAATTAGAAAAACCCGATGTTGATTTCATCGGTGGGCTCTCCCCATCCATCTCGATCGATCAGAAGTCGGGTGGGAATAATCCACGCTCTACGGTCGCAACAATCACGGAGATCTATGACTACCTGCGTGTCCTGTTTGCGCGTGTGGGTACGCCGCACTGTCTAAAGTGTGGTGCGCCGGTCGGTGCCCAAACAGCGGCGGCGATCGTCGACCAAATTACCAACCTACCAGAGGGAAGTCGCATCATAATCCTTGCACCAATTGTCAGTGGGCGCCGCGGAGAGTATCGGGAACATCTTGAAGACGCACTTAAAGCGGGGTTTGTTCGTGCCCGAATCGACGGACAGATCTATGACCTACCCGCTGAAATTCAACTCGACCGTAATCAGCGACATAACATTGAAATTGTCGTTGACCGAATCGTTATCAAACCTGATATTCGCAGCCGTATTGCAGAATCGGTTGAAACCGCGCTCCGCATGGGAGAGGGACGCCTGATTGTGAACATCGTCGATGGGGAACCAGGTGAGGATGACCTCTTGTTCGGGGTGGACTACACCTGTGTGCAATGCAACATCAGCTACGAACCGCCTGCTCCGCGAAATTTCTCCTTCAATAGTCCTGCCGGAATGTGCCCAACTTGCAAAGGACTCGGAACGCTAACGAAGATGAATCCCGATCTGGTGGTCCCTGACCCAACGCAATCGATCCGCGAAGGAGCGATTGTCTTTTGGGGGCAACTCGGCACACTACAAACGCGACATCACGCCGAGAGTTTGGCAGCACACTTCGGTTTTCATCTTGATACACCGTGGGAACAGTTGGACGAGGCGCATCAACAAGCTATTCTTTATGGCACTGGAAAAGAGGAGATTCCTTTCGTTTATCGCTCCCGCCGCAACCGCCGCTATAAGTACCAAGCCGCATTTGAGGGCGTGATCCCGCCCGAGGAACGAAAGTATTTCCAAGCCACTTCAGAACTTGTGAAACGTTACTACGGCAAATACATGGTTTCTGGTACATGTCCAGATTGCAATGGGACACGGCTAAAACCAGAAGTAAAGGCTGTGACAATTGATGGGCAGTCCATCCTTGGTGTCGTCGAAATGGCGGTGGGAGATTGTTTTAGGTTCTTCGAAAAGCTCCAATTGCCGGAACGTGAGGCATTCATTGCAACTGACCTGCTGAAAGAGATTCAAGGACGACTTAGGTTCTTGATGAACGTTGGGTTGCATTATCTCACCTTAGACCGAACGGCACCGACACTTTCCGGCGGCGAAGCGCAACGGATCCGGTTAGCCAGTCAGATCGGAGCAGGTTTGCGGGGCGTGGTCTACGTCCTCGATGAACCGAGTATTGGTTTGCACCCGCGCGACAATCTGCACCTCCTCACAACCCTCAAGCATCTCCGAGACCAAGGTAACACGGTAATCGTTGTCGAGCACGACGAAGATACCATGCGGGCGGGGGATATGATTGTTGATTTCGGACCGGGACCGGGAATCAAAGGCGGTGAAATTGCAGCGATCGGCACACCCCAAGAGGTCGCCGAGGATGCATCCTCCCTGACAGCGCAATATCTTCGTGGCGAACAACAGATCGAAATTCCTACCGACCGTCGCCCAATCGGTCATCAGTGGATTGAGATCTGCGGGGCACGCCATAACAATCTCAAAGACATTGATGTGCGAATTCCGATCGGAATTTTCACCTGCGTGACCGGTGTCAGCGGTTCCGGCAAAAGCTCGCTTATCAACGACATTCTGCATGAAGCGCTCGCGCGAGACTTGATGAAGGCACAGGCGCAGCCGGGGGAGTACGATCTCATACGGGCAATCGCTACAGAGGAAGAACACGCAGGCGACGATACACAATGCGAATCTACATCTCCAGTTGACGAAGTCATTGATAAAGTTATTGACATCGATCAATCCCCTATTGGACGGACCCCGCGGTCGAATCCTGCCACGTACACCAAAGTGTTTGATCAGATCCGTGCCCTTTACGCCGAGATGTCTGAGGCCAAAGTGCGCGGTTATAAGCAGGGACGCTTCAGCTTCAACGTTAAAGGCGGTCGATGCGAAGCCTGTGAAGGAAACGGGGCAAGGCGGATCGAAATGCACTTTATAGCCGATGTTTGGGTAAAGTGCAATATTTGTCAGGGTAAACGATACAACGACGAAACGTTACAGGTCGAATACAGGGACGCGAGTATCTCCGATGTGCTCAATATGGATGTACAGGAAGCGTTAGAGCACTTTGCGAATGTTCCGAAAATTGCGAAAATTCTGCAAACCCTACACGATGTCGGTCTCGACTACATCAAGCTGGGACAACCAGCACCAACACTCTCCGGCGGTGAAGCACAGCGGATTAAGTTAGCACGGGAACTCGCTAAGCGTAGCACAGGCAAAACCCTCTATATCCTCGATGAACCCACAACCGGATTACATTTCGACGATGTAAAAAAACTCCTCGAAGTTTTGCACCAACTTGTTGATGCAGGCAACACCGTTGTCGTTATTGAACATAACCTTGAGGTAGTAAAGACAGCAGATTACCTGATTGACCTTGGTCCTGAAGGGGGTGAAGAGGGCGGCTATGTCGTCGCAACGGGGACACCAGAAAAAGTGGCAGCGGTCGGAGAGTCACACACCGGACTCGCATTGAAGCCGACGCTGAAGATGGAAAAGATAGAAGACGCCTCAATCAGCAGCACACAATACGCAATACACAGTGCCTCACCTGTCTTACAGGAATCCACCGCCCCTTATGGACTAACCAACGTCAACAATCAAAAACATATCTCTGTGCATGGCGCGCATGAACACAATCTGAAGAACATCAACGTAGACATCCCGCATCGAAAGTTTACGACCTTCACCGGCGTTAGCGGTTCCGGGAAATCATCGCTGGCACTGGACACTATCTATGCAGAAGGGCAACGACGCTATATCGAATCCCTCTCAGCCTACGCGCGGCAATTCTTAGGGCAACTCGAAAAACCGAAGGTCGAAAAAATTGAGGGACTCTCACCGGCGATTGCGATCGAGCAGAAGGCGCCAAGCAAGAATCCGCGATCTACGGTCGGGACAGTTACAGAAATTTACGACTACCTGCGGGTGCTTTACGCACGAACCGGAATCGCCCATTGTACACAGTGTGGGTCAGAAATCAGCGTCCAATCTGTGCAGCAGATCGTTGATAAAATCGTGGCATTGGCAAGTGGAACACGGCTTTATGTCCTATCCCCTTTAGTGCTACGACCCAATGAGGACTATCCCGACGCCTTCCAACGCCTACAACGTGACGGCTATGCCCGCGTCGAAATTGACGGAACGATCCACCCGATTGATCGTGCGCCAAAGATTGGAAAAAGCATCCGTCACGACGTCAAAATTGTAGTTGATCGCCTTGCCCTTGAACCCGATGAGCGCGGGCGCTTAGCTGAAGCTGTTGAGACCGCAACGCAGCAGAGCGGTGGAACTGTGGCGGTGGGGGTGTTAAATGAAGGGAAACGGACGGGCAGAGGAGGCGGGATCACACATCACTTTTTCAGCGAACATTTTGCTTGTGTCCCGTGCGGTTTAAGTTTCCCCGAAATCACACCGCGTCACTTCTCATTCAACAGTTCTATCGGTCAATGTCCATCGTGTGAAGGTATTGGGACAATTGGGAATCGGTTGTACACCTGTCAGGAGTGTGAGGGCACCCGAATTCAACCCCTGGCAAGAGGCGTTACGTTGGGAGGAAAAACCATCGCCGAAGCGACAGCAATGCCGATTGGAAGGACCGCCGACCTCTTTGAACGCCTCGATCTGTCCGCCCATCAGATAGAAATCGGTGGAACGTTGCTCAAAGAGATTCAGCAGCGCCTCCAATTTCTGGTCGATATTGGCTTACACTACTTGACGTTAGATCGACCCGCCCCCAGCCTCTCCGGCGGAGAGATGCAGCGCATCCGTCTGGCAAGCCAACTGGGTAGCGGTCTCACAGGCGTTACCTATATCCTTGATGAACCGAGCATCGGGCTGCATCAGCGAGATCAAGAACGATTGCTAAATGCACTGAAAGGACTGCGAGACCTTGGTAACAGTGTCTTGGTCGTTGAACACGACTTGGAAACCATGTTGGCGTCGGACCATATTCTCGATTTCGGTCCCCGCGCTGGGAAGTTCGGCGGTGAGATCGTTGCGGCTGGGTCGCCTGTTGAAATCCAGCAGAGTGAGAGTTCGTTGACAGGTGGATATCTCACAGGACAACTCAAGATTGAAGTCCCCCCGCAGAGGCGTCTAGGCAAAGGGGAGTGGCTTGAGAT
This sequence comes from Candidatus Poribacteria bacterium, assembly GCA_022826645.1. Classification (GTDB taxonomy): domain Bacteria; phylum Poribacteria; class WGA-4E; order WGA-4E; family PCPOR2b; genus PCPOR2b. Next base: position 37,891 of record JAJDUM010000102.1, on the reverse strand, counting down.
GGTGGGCGTTCAGACCAACAACCTTCGGAAGGTCGATGTCGAAATCCCGTTGGGGACGCTAACCTGTGTAACGGGGGTATCCGGTTCCGGCAAGAGCTCGTTGATTGAGGAAACGTTGTATCCTGTGCTTGTTTCTAGCCTCAATCGAACGCGGATGCGAGCGGGAAAATATCGGATGATTCATGGGCTGGATTACCTCGATAAAGTGATTAATATCGACCAGCAGCCGATCGGAGACACCCCGCGCTCGAATCCAGCCACCTACACCGACCTGTTTACCAAGATTCGCTATCTCTTCGCCGATCTGCCGGACGCCAAGGTCCACGGTTTCGATTCCCGTCGCTTCAGTTTCAACCAGAAGACAGGGCAGTGTGAGACATGCCGTGGTCACGGCTTCAACAAGGTTGAGATGCACTTTCTCGCGGATGTGTGGGTAAAGTGCGAAACATGCGGTGGCACCGGCTACAACCACGAAACGTTGCAGATCCGCTACAAAGGTAAAAACATCGCCGATATTCTGGAGATGACCGTGCAGGAAGCGTTAGAACATTTCCAAAGCATATCGACCATCTATAGACCCTTACAGATGTTATACGATGTCGGTCTGGATTATATTGAACTTGGCCAGTCGGCGACGACGCTCTCCGGTGGCGAATCTCAACGTGTCAAGCTGGCGCGTGAACTCTCGAAGCGAAGTACCGGTAAAACCATCTACATTATGGATGAACCGACGACAGGCCTACATTTTGACGATGTACAGAAGTTACTGATAGTGCTCAACCGCTTGGTGGACAAGGGTAACACGATCGTCGTCATCGAACACAACGTGGACGTGATAAAATCTGCCGATTGGATCATTGACCTGGGTCCTGAAGGCGGGGCTGAAGGTGGGAAGGTTGTCGCCATAGGGACGCCAGAGGAGGTCATGACTGTAGAGGAATCCCATACGGGACGGTTCTTGCAGAAGACACTTACGACACTAGACTAATACCAATGGCGCTATTTTGCAGCTGTTAATAACGTGAAACGTGATGCGTGAAACGTAAAAACATGGGTTCAGCGGTTCATTTAGCCCCAGAGGGGCGACATGTCTATAGTACGCGGCTGAACAAATACCCGAAAGCCCCAGAGGGGCGACATGTGTATCCTAACGGTGGAACATAAGAAGAATGAATTGGCCAACCGACTAATAAACCAATGAACTCCCCGATAAATCGGGATCCAAAGCAACCTGAAGAACGTAAAAAACTTTCTCACGAAACTAGCACCAAAAGTTAATAACGTGTAAGATACTGCTGATATGTCTGATGTAAAAATTTCAGGATAAAGGAGGGATAATCATGCCAACTATCCGTTTACTTCCCACTTCAGAAGAAAAATCTTGGCGTGCACTTCTTGATACTGAAGAACCTGTCCACTGTTTTAAATCAAAAGAGGAAGGAAAATTGTACCTCGTCTCACCCCGTCAGTTAGAACTTCTTGAAAGACTGCAATTGCCTTTTGAGGAGATTCCAGAAGATGCCAAGACCAGCGTAACCGGAAGACAAGAAAGTAAGAAAATGAGACAGAACATCTAACGCAATGACGCTAGGACACCAAGACGGACAGAAAAATAGGAGGAGTTACATCCTTCCGTAGGGAACAATGATCGTTGTTCCCTACAGGCTCCTTGATGAAGTCCCCACTGTAGTTGCTCGATTCATCGGGCGTGGGTAGGGCTGTCCTGCGGCGATAAATCGCCGAACTACAGGGATTAGACGTCTAGCTGCGTAAGTCTTAACTGATTCTCAGTTCATGTTGAAAATCCCGATTTACCGGGGACGCGATCTACAAGAAGAATTAGGGGCGCGTAGAGACAGTGAAACAGAAGCCCAAACATTCAGAATAATCCGCTTCCACATTCGCGTTTTGAGTGACGTATCCTAAACGCCGGATCAGTTCCGAACAGGAGCCCCCCGATGACCGCCCTCAACGTGAAAAACCGAACATTGTTTACCCATGACAACCTTCAAGTAATGCGTGGCATCAACAATGAAACGATAGACTTAATCTATCTGGACCCGCCGTTCAACTCAAAACGTAACTACGCTGCCCCGATAGGGAGTCAAGCCGCCGGTGCTGCATTTTCGGACACATGGAGCCTCGACGACATCAAAAAAGAGTGGGTAGAAACCCTTGAGACGGAGAACAAAGCACTCTGGGCAGCAATCACCGCGGCAGGGTATATCAGTGGGGAGAGTATGCAAGCATATCTCACCTACATGGCGATACGACTGATAGAAATGAAACGCATTCTCAAGCTAACTGGGAGCATTTACCTCCACTGCGACCCCACTGCCTCCCATTACCTCAAACTCGTTATGGATGGCCTGTTTGGAAAAAACAACTTTCGCAATGAAATTGCGTGGAAAAGAGCGACTGCTCACAATGACCCGAAGAGATACGGCAATAACTCGGATCGATTGTTGTATTATTCCGGAGGTGAACAGGCAACTTGGAATGGTTCTGCCGTTGCTGTCCCGAAATCCCTAGAAGAAATCGAGAAGGCCTATCCCCTCCGGGACGATCGGGGTAGATACAGAGCTGCTGATCTGACAGGTCCATCTCACGGTTCTAGTAGCGGTGAAAGTTCACAGAGTTGGTCTGGATATGATATAAACGCGAGAGGCCGCGTTTGGTCAGCCCCATTGACGGGAACTTATGCGAAATGGATTGAAGACAACCTCGTTCCGAACTACAGATCCATAAAAGGAGTTCATGAGCGATTAGATGTCCTTGATTCTGTAGGATTAATTCACCATCCTCAAAAGGGACGCTCGGGCTGGCCGGGACTCAAGCGATACGCTGCAGCAGACACCGGCAATCCGGTTCAATCTCTATTCACGGACATTTCCGGTTTCACAAATTACAATAAAGGCAAAGAATGGACCGGATATCCTACTCAAAAACCTCTAAGACTCCTAGAACGTATCATCAAAGCTAGCAGCAACGAAGGGAACATGATATTAGACCCGTTCTGCGGATGTGCCACCACCTGTATCGCGGCAGAGAAGCTAAATCGGCAGTGGATAGGGATTGATATAGAAGAAAAAGCCAGTGACCTTGTGATTAAGCGATTACACAAAGAAATCTATAACGATGCCCTTTTGAAAGGCGGCCCATTGCCCGATGTAATACACCGCAAAAGTCCGCCCAAACGCACCGATGCCGATGCTGCGATAAGAAGCCCCAATATCAAGCAGACATTGTATCAAAAACAGAATGGCAGGTGTGCCGCCCCTTGTGAAGATGGCAAAAGTGTGGGCAGAGCGTTGCCGATAGATATTTTTGAAGTTGACCACATCAGCCCCCGCTCCAAAGGTGGGGGTGATGTCGACAGTAACCTACAATTGCTATGTCCACCATGCAACCGAAAAAAAGGCAACAAGACCATGACACACTTGATGGAATTGTTAGGACTGAACGTATAATATAGTTTTGCACTGCCACTTGCTCAACTGCGTAACTCCTAAATAAAAAAGCTTGCGCCTTTGCGCCATGGCGTTAATTTCTTTTTCCCGTCTTTCCGTTTTCTATTTATAGGAGGAGGCACACTTGGAATCCAAACTTCAAGAACTCAAAACACACTTGATGGAAATAAACGACTTGGGATCAGCAGCGTCGATCCTGCACTGGGATCAGACCACCTACATGCCGCCGGGCGGTGCAGCAGCGCGGGGGCGTCAACTGGCAACGCTAAGTCGTCTCGCACACGAAAAGTTTACCGACCCAAAAATTGGAAAATTCCTTGATGATTTACAACCTTACGAGGAAAGTCTGCCCTACGACTCCGACGATGCCAGCCTGATTCGTGCCACACGACGTGGATACGAGAAAGCCACAAAAGTACCCCCTTCGTTCATGGCAGAGATCCAGAACCACGCAGCCGAATCGTATCAGGTCTGGACGAAGGCGCGACCGGAAAACGACTTCTCTGCTGTGCAGCCCTACCTCGAAAAGAACTTAGATCTAAGCCGACAACTTGCAGATTTCTTTCCCGGCTACGAACACATCGCCGATCCCCTTATCGACTTCTCCGATGAAGGCATGAAAGCCTCGACCGTTCGCCCCCTTTTTGCTGAACTCCGCGAACAACTCGTGCCGATTATGCAAACCATCACCGCCCAACCGACGGCTGACGACAGTTGCTTGCACCAAACCTTCCCAGAAGCACAACAATTGGAATTCGCCGACGACGTTATTAAACGCTTTGGCTATGACTTTGAACGTGGCCGCCGGGATAAAACCCACCACCCGTTCATGACAAAATTCTCGATTGGCGATGTCCGCATCACCATCCGCACAAAGGAAGATGACCTAAGTGAAGGGCTGTTCAGCATGACCCACGAAGCGGGACACGCCCTGTACGAACAAGGCACCTGCACGGATTATGAAGGACTGCCTCTCGACGGTGGCGCCTCATCAGGGGTGCATGAAAGCCAATCGCGTCTCTGGGAAAACGTCGTTGGACGCAGCCGGGGCTTCTGGAACTTTTTCTACCCGAAACTCCAATCAACCTTTCCAGATCAGCTTGGGGATGTGCCGATAGATACCTTTTACCGTGCAATTAACAAAGTGGAACGCTCACTAATCCGTACAGACGCCGATGAGGTGACTTACAATCTTCATGTTATGCTTCGATTCGATTTTGAGCTCGATCTGCTTGAGGGGAAACTTGCCGTGAAAGACCTCCCCGAGGCGTGGCGTGAGCGGTTTCAAGCGGATTTTGGAATCGTTCCACCGGACGACCGTGATGGGGTGCTGCAAGATGTCCATTGGTATGCTGGCGGGATTGGCGGCGGTTTTCAGGGCTATACGTTGGGTAATATTCTGGGAGCGCAGTTCTTTGCGGCGGCTCTGGAGGCACACCCTGAGATTACGAGCGAGATTGAGGCGGGGCAATTTGGCACCTTGCACGATTGGCTCAAGGAGAATATCTATCAGCACGGCAGTAAATATACCGCCCCTGAACTCATTGAGCGCGTTACCGGAGGACCGTTACGCATTGAACCGTATATCCACTACCTGCGGTCAAAGTACGGAACGTTGTACAGCTTATAGTAACTTATGGAACAAGCCTCATCCCAAAAATCGGTAATCTGGAAGTCCAAATAGTACAATGCAGGAGGACGCAATGATAATCAAGACAGCAGATGAAGTTCATCAACTGGTCAAGAGCGCTTTATTAGCCGCAGGCGCCGACGAACAGAACGCAGAGGACGTTGCGGAGCATTTGGTTTTGGCAAATCTTAGCGGTGTTGACACGCACGGCATCTGGCATTTGCCGCGGTACGTAGAATCTTCCCAATCCGATGAGATTGTGGCGACAGCCCACCCTGAGATCTTACACGAAACAGCCACAAGTGCCCAAGTGACAGGGAATTGGACGTTCGGTCAGGTCGCGGCAAAATACGCGATAAAGGTCGCTATAACAAAGGCAAAAGAGCATGACATCACCGTGGTCGGACTCGTTCAAGCGGACCATATCGGTCGATTGGGTCACTATGTGGAGATGGCAGCGTCTGAAGGGCTGATTGCTATGGTCTGGGCAGGCGGATACTCCGAAGAAGAACCGGCAACCGTTCCTTACGGCGGCAGAGAAACAGTCCTCCATACCAATCCATTAGCGATGGGGTTTCCCTCCGGCGATGGACCGCGAATGATGTTCGACTTTGCAACAGCAGCAGTTTCCGGCGTCAAGGTTCTCAACGCGCAACGCAGAGGAGAACCGCTGCCACCTAACTGCATCGTTGACAAAGATGGGAATCCCAGCACGGATGCGAACGATTTCGTTAACGGAGGCGGGCACGTCCCGTTCGGCGGACACAAGGGCTACGCCTTGATGATGGCGACAGAGTTCCTTGGGCGAATCTTCACAGGAGCGGATGCTTTTGTTGATCCAAAACATGGGGGTCCAATTATGCGGCACCAAGGTGTCACATTTATCGCTTTCAAAGCGGATCTGTTCCAGCCGTTCTCAGATTATGCGGATCGCGCTGATGAAATGGGACACCGAGTCCGGGCAATTCCACCGGCACCCGGCTTCGATGAGGTCCTGATGCCCGGCGATCCGGAGGCTCGAACACGCGCCAACCGGCAACGTGATGGCATCCCGATTGCCGAAGATATTTGGCAGTCTGTCACCGAGATAGCAACATCGTTAGGTGTGGAGGTTCCCTAGGCAAACCTCAGATTGTATGGAACGCAGATCTGCGTTCCCTGCTCACTTATAGAAAGGAACATAGGGAAGGAGATACGCACATGACTCAAACCGCTGACACGGTAGGGCTTACTGAAGATCAAATCGATTTCTACAAAACGTTTGGCTACACAGTACTGAAACAGTTATTCTCAACCGATGAACTCGCAACGATCCGCAAAGAGTTTGATACTACCATGGCAGAGCAATACGCGCACAGACCGTATGATGGTACAGAACGCCATTGGACGCCGATGACGGATGAAGACACACCTTTCTTTGCGAGCCTGATGGAAGATCCGCGATTCTTGACCGTTGCTAAACAGTTGTACGGCGACGATGTCCTCGGTATCGGCACAGATGCCAACCGCTATACCGGCGACACACGTTGGCACCGCGATACCGGCACCATCCATCAATACGGGGTAAAGTTTGCGTTTTATTTAGAACCGGTGGACGGGAACACAGGGGCATTGCGTGTCATCCCCGGCACGCATCGACTCCCTAATGATGACGAGTTCGCCGACGGTGTCCGGTCACTGCCGCTGGAGCAAGTACCGTGTGCCGCACTCGCTTCTGAGCCGGGAGATGTGGTCGCGTTTGACCTTCGCATGTGGCACGCGTCGTATGGCGGCAGCAATGATCGTCGGATGTGCACGGTTGTCTATTATACAAACCCGAAGAACCCCGAAGAACTTGAAGCGCTTCGCAAACAGGGTGAAGGTAACGCCCAAGCCGGGGTCAAGGCATTCAATCCCAAACGGCAGTATCTATACTCGAAACAGTGGATGTCCAATCCGCACCGCAGCTCAACGCGTCAAGCTTGGATTGACCGTCTGACAGAGGTCGGCTACTTTGATGCGCCGGGTTCGGTCGAACAATAGTACCATACAGAGATCTCGTACTACCCATCATCTTTACTAGCCCTGAGTTTGGTGCAAGTTTCCAAATTCTGAGGCAGCGAGGAGGCAGCATGAATAATGGTTCTCGTCCATTGCGCGTCGGTGTCGTCGGCTGCGGCTCCTTTGGGCGCCACGCATACTCAGACAACGTAGTCGACCACCCAGACGCCAACCTGACTGCGGTGTGCGATGTCGATATAGAACGCGCCGAAACAGTCGCATGTGAGCTGTTCGAGGCGCATCCCCAACGACCACGCGCGGCAACTCACACAGATTACCAAGAGATGTTTGACAAAGAATCTCTCGATGTGGTCATGGTTGGCACAATGGCAGATATCCGCCCCACCGTGACAATCGCCGCACTTAATAGCGGTGCCCACGTGTTAGCAGCCAAACCGATGGCCCCCTCACTCGCCGACGCAGAAGCAATGCTTCAAGCAGCGGAGGGGGCGGACCGGATGCTGATGGTTGGATATAATTTCCGCTTCCGGAAGGATGCACAGGCGGCGCATAAATTCATCCGCAGTGGAGGATTGGGAACACCCCGCTTTGCCCACACTTGGATACACGCGGGAAGCGTCCCGGTCTGGGGACCACACTACATCAAGTCCCGATCCGGGGGCGGCTCCCTCGCCAGCACCGGTGTGCATACACTGGATCTGGGGGTTTGGTTCCTCGGCTGCCCACCCCTACTCTCCGTAGAAGGTCGGGCGAGCGCACGTTTTGCCGACCTCTCCACACTGCCTCCCGATCTGGAAGCGGTTCGAGATACCTACGATGTCGAGGATCTGGTGTCCGGCTATGTCACCTTTGCCGATGATGTTACGTTGTCAGTTGAAAGTATGTGGTTGGCACCCCCGAAAGCCAGGGATAATGGCGTTGATGTGTGGGGGACCGAGGGCTACGCTTCATTGTCGCCGTTTCAGTTATTGACGTGGCAGGACGGTGATTATGTAGATGTGACCGAGGAAGTAGCGCCCGGCATCGCTGACACGTTTGAAGATAACCCGAGGGTGCGAACCCGCACCGAAGCGCTTCATTTTATCGATTGTGCGCTCGGCAAAACGTCACCGCTCATCACGCCACAGGAGATGTGGACGGATCAAGCGATTGTTGACGGTATATATGCTGGGGGACGGTCATATTCGTGAGGGAGGTCGTGGGAGGAGGCAGCTTCTAACCTATAGTGGTCAGTAGTTAGGATCGGTATATCGCGCACCCTACCAAGCTTAACTGACCGCAAGGCGTACCCAGCGGATGTTGTAGACCTCATCCTCATGGCACCAAAACGCGACCAGCACATCGCCATCGGGCAACAACGCAACGTTAGGGCAGCCGAGTTTCAGCGATCGCAGCTCTTCCGTTGCGGTCGCTTCCCCGAACATCTTTGTGAGTCTGTCACCCTGCCATAGAACCTGCGGTTCCTCGTGCCGCCATTCATCTCCGTCAAGATGGACAATCGTGCCGCACAAACCCGGTGGATCAATACCACGGTAGACACAAACGACACGTCCATCCGGTAACGCCAAGAGCTTACTGGTCTCCCCATTCAAGCCTGTTGCACGCGGTGGGGTTGAAAATGTCTTGCCGTCATTACTAACCGCATAGTTGACCGCTTTGGTCTTGCCGCTACGCTCATCGAACGCCCAACCGACAGCGAGTAGGCGCCCATCCGCTAACTGCACAACCGATTGCTCAAAATGGATAACCCCGTTGGCGAAATCGTCAAGGATGTCCATGTAGGTGGACCAGGTCTCCCCTTGATCGTCGGAAACCATCCCGATAACCTTCAGCCCGTTGGGAGCTGCGCCATCCCAACACCGCAGGCATGACACCGGAGCCAACCATCTGCTGTCCGCTAACTCGACAATGTTATGGCAGACCTCAAAGGGTTGCCCTACGAGCGGTGGCGAAATGTGATGGGGTTGTTCCCAAGTTCGGCCGTCATCGGGACTTCGCGCTACCATCAAGTCCATCTCAACTAAGCCGGTCGTGTCCGGATTCCAGATACCCTGTTCGGGATCGTCACGGTAAAAGCGAGCGATGAATGCAACCAGTTGACCGTCGGACGTTCGTCTCGGCCGTGAGATGTGCGTGATGCGACGCGTCGGATGTTGGATCAGATTATCAGGGAAGATCGGCACAGGCGCGTCCCAAGTCTGCCCACCGTCATGGCTGCGACTGATGTAAGTCCGGTAGTCCAAGCTCTCAACCGCCTCACCAATGTCAAACGCGGCAATTAGCTCGTTTTGATCAGTAATCACCAACGTTGGATGCCACGCATGTCGGGCGCGCAGATGTGGCTTCGGGTTCCGGTAGATGTGGCCTGTTCCGCAAATCTCAATCATCGGTTCGCCCGCTCCCATGTGCACAATGACTTGACCTTTTGGGGGAGGTCAGTGTCATCTCAGACCGATCCTTTACTTCTAAGATGCCTTAGCAGGCTCTTCATCTCTTGAATGACTTTATCTTCCCTCGTGGACATCATACCAAACATCACCCGCGGCGGAACATTCTTTTTCCTTGTAGTACCTGCGGAGGTCTTAGAGATAAAATCTCCGTAACGGTCAGGAGTAATCCCCAGATATTTGATCGAGAGATAATGTTCTGAGGGTTGCCCTGTAACCTTGCCATCAAGGATATTTCCAGTTTTTCTCCTACCGTAACTGACGGTATAGCATCTGCCACTTGCGTTGTTGACAATCGTATACCCTACCTCATCAATGGACTCATTCCAGCACTTCTCAAATCCATTTGTTGGCATCCGTTCTCTCAGGTCCCTTGCTGACCGCATAACGACCCTTTCACGAATCGGGGTCCTTGTGATGAACAGATCCGCCGCTTTGACCCTTTGTGGAGCGGGGCCCTGCATCAAATAGACGTTATCCAAAGTGTACATCACGCCACCCTTGAGGCCTTTCGCGAGGTTGAGATGCCTTTCAATAATATCCTTATTGAGCGGATGGAGCTGGTACTGACCGTTCGAGTTAAAAATGCTGCGTAATCTTCTTCGGCATTCAATGTCTGCGTACCGATCATTTGGAATGGGCACTTCCACCTTTAGCTCGTAATCCACAAACAGATCATTTGTCGCATTAACCCGCGCCTCTTGTGTGTTTGCCAAGAGTGATAAGCCGGTCTGACTTTTGGATAAAACTCGACCAATGAGCTTATCCTGGCGTAATGTGCGTATCTTTTGAGAGATCAACTCAAGTGTAGGCGCTTCCATATCCTCGATCATAATTTTATGCTCCCACCGCGTGCCTCTTTCGTGGGCAAGGATTTGGAGCTGCTGCATCTGACCATCAGAGTGGATATATCCCAATACTGTCCACGGATCGAAAGTGGTGCGGTACCCGCCCGCAGCTTTAGAGATATCACCTGCTAGCACACAGTCGCGTCTTTCATATCGGGAGTAGACACCAAACTGAAATTCCAAGTGATGGAACGGTTCTAACGCTTCCAAGAGATCCGTAGCGAATGATGATCCCTGCGGAAAGGATTCAAAAATGGATTGGGTTTGTGCAGGATGGTTTAGCGCGTCGAGGAATTTTCCGATTGGAATCCCGTGCGCATCCCCGTCCTCACCACCGAAGACCTTTGTCTTAGTCTTAAAAGGCGGGTTCCGCAAAAACAGATCGCGCTGGGAAACCAACTGTAACGCAGGATCATCGGATACTTCTCCGAGCGTGGGGGCATCGCCGAAAACCTCCTCCTGAACCGTACTATCTACAGGCTCACCCGATTCAATACCGCGTTTCACTTCGGCAAAATCAACAATGTCATTTAAGTTATAACGAAGCGGTGCGCTCGACGCTTGGTTATCGTAGTTAAACCGGCGGAATCGTATTCTCGGCTTAATCCGAAAAACAGGGATCAAACCGTAATCTTTCAACAGCGCATACAGAGTAACTGTATAGGATTCGGCGTGTATTTTCCGCTCTAAAATCCCGTTTTGTGTAGAAAACCCTCCGTCTGCGCCGTCTTCTCGAATTAAGTGTTCTTGGACGGGGTCACTATCATTCCCAAAAATGATCATTCGGTGTTCTTCTCTGCTGTCGTCTACCATTTATGGTCCCTCCCCTGTTAAAGTAATCCGAGCCATATTGGATTTTGAGAAAGATTATAACACGAGTTGGTCAGAGAATCGCAATAAAATTGCACATGCCGCCCCATCTTTGCCATGATCCACTAATCGAATATTTCGACCTGCGGTGTAAAGGACATATCTTCATCGAGTGGATAAATCGGTCGCGGGACGATTTTGTGGCCTAATGTCTTAATATTGGGACTCGCTGCGCCCGGAACATCGACAGTCATGTTTCGAACAGTCCATTCGTCATAGAATTCATAGGGCGTATGCGGCAATTTTTGGATAATAACGTCAAAAGTCTTTGGGTCTTGACCAACAGCGGGATACATCCATCGATCACATAGTATACCGCCTTGAGTAGCGGCAACGATAGTGACACTGCCAGCCCTGAGAACAGCTATCGGTATATTGTCTCTTATAGCGAGGACTTCCACTGTGACCTCCACATCTATCGGCGTAAAACGGGGGTCTTTCGTGCCGCCGAGCGGTACAGTGATGGTGCTGCCTAAACCCGCCTCCATCGCTTTCTCAATCGCCGGTTCATCTCGGATAGGAAAAAGAACCCGTCCCGTGTAGTCGCTCTCCAAAAACCCTTTTAAGATAGCGTTGCTGGTGCCGGGCGCGCCGGAACTTGTGGCATCGGCAGCGTCAGAAAAAACAACCGGTCCATCCGCTTTCTTGGCGTTTTCGATCGCCTCCTCCACACTGTGCAGAACGCACTGCATCCGTTCGCGCATATCCCAGAAGTTTTGACCGATTCGCATCGCTTCCCGTTCAGCCAATGCTTTGTTATTATCGGTAACGATGATGATTCGCGATCCCTGCTCCGGGCAGTCCGTGGGCGGATGGCCCAGCATGATGCCCGCCGCCAACACATCGTCCCGTTCTTCGAGTCGCTCAAGGTGCCGAATAAACGTGCCGTGTACACCGGTTGCGGTTTTGAGTTCGTCGCCCCGGACCATGGTGGGTGTATACACACTGCCGATAACCGGCTTTGCACCATCAAGGATATTGAGTAACATTGTAGCCGTCCGTTCGCCCAACTGATACCAGTCGATATGTGGATAGGTGTGCAGAATGGCGGCACCGTCGATAAGCTCCAACATACGTCGGGTGACAGTGCCGTGCATATCAAGAGAGATAACGATAGGGATATCCGGTCCCAAGATCTTACGGGTCTCTTCAAGGATGTAGCCTTCGGGATCCTTCTCTATCTCGGCAGCCATCGCCCCATGCAGGGCGAAAAACAGGGCATCTGCCCCAGCACTGTTCTTCTCAATCGCCTCCAAACACTCTCCGGTGGTTCGCTCAAAACATTCATGGGTGATTGTGCCGCCCGCACCCATGCTAGCACCATAAGTGGGCACAACCTCCAAGTCGGACCGCTGAGAGAAAATGTTTAGCGCACCGTTGACATCCTCACAACCCGCCTTAAATAAATCTTGACCGAAGTGGACGTTAAAATCCTCATACGTCGTGGGATTTGGGTGGAACGAATTGGTTTCTTGGAAATAATTGGCAACGATGATTTTAGGCATAATATTCCTTTTCTGTTGAACGGCGATTGTACTCGTCCCGGTTACGACCAACAGACACCCTCGAAGGATCCGGGCGCAGTTACGATTGGAGATGCTTTAATTGGCATTGGAGTCTGCAACCAACTTCCGAAAATGCCACACAAATGTCACTTGAGCCTGCGTACCGTCGAGTTGGGCACGATAGTTGCGACCCGAATCCAATTTCATGAGCGGACGGTTTCTCAGATGTTTGAACTCCAAGCCTAAAACGAAGTTCTTAGATATCGAGAAAGTGGTACCAGCCAAAACCTGACTCCCAAAGGCAGCCCCGGTGGCGAGGGGCGATCCGGGTGCCTCTTCACGAGTCCAAATGTGATTGACACCTATACCGATATACAAACTATGAACCCGTCGATCCGTTTCGGGTAGGTTTGATATGAGGTTAATGATATAACTAATCTCAGCCGGGGCAAACGTCAAACTGGATGAGGAATCCGTGCTAACGAAGGTATTATCGTTGTACGGATCTCCCTTTTTTCGGTGCAAACTGATTGATGCTGCCAACCCCGTGTGAGACGAAACTGCGAGTTTATACTTTGCCCCAAACATAGGAACGCTTCCGTAAATGCTATCGGTACTGGACTCCGATGGGCTATGGAACCCCGCATATAATCCAAAGCCCTCTTGGAACCTGGCAGACGAGACAGACGGAAAAAGGAGAGCGATAGATACAAATCCGAAAAATGTGACGAATCTACGACGTTGGGAATTCATTCAATTAATCTCCTCTGATTTGGTCGCTTCCGTTTGTGACCAACGTCTTAGCGGCCATATTCGTCTCCATGCGAAGTAGCCAACTGCCGCCAATCCGAGCAGTAGGAGATCGGGAAGAAAAGTAAGTCCCATATATCGGACGCTGCGAAATTCGTCGCTATCTTGGTGGCGAACTAACTCAAAATCTGCACTCATTTCGGTCCGGGCGAAGCTACGACGTAAGCGGGTTAGATAGCGCGACTCTCCGATGAAGCTGCCAAAGGTCGGGTGCCGCAGACGAATCGCATCGCGCTCGTCATCGGTAATCTGGTTGGCGTACTCAACCCTTGCGCCCGGAAAGTGCATCTTGTCTGGGGTAAGAACATATACGGTAACATCCGTCCCCTCCCGTGAACTAATCGAGGTTAGACGCAACGGGTAGATTAACTGCTCTGCCCTATATGTCAATAAGATTGGATCAATAGGCTGGTCAAAAAATCGGGCGGGTCGACGGCCACCACCTTCAAACTCAACGTTCAGTCGCATGGCAGTGAATACCCACCTCTGATCGATGTAGCTTTGCAGTATCGCATTGTCGTCAATGGAATGGTGATAACCGTGCTCGTCAAGCCAATCGGTTAATGCCATCGGATTGTCGGCGGTGAGGATAACCGTATCAAAAGCCCCTACGCTCTGTTCAGAGATGACGGTAACACCATCCTCGGCAGCACCATCAAATACAAGACTATCGTCGCTATCCGCCGTTGTGAAAACGTTACAACCCGAAGATCCACCGCCTCCGCGCCATCGGGTTACCGGTATTGTAACATCATTCAACTCTCTAAAGATCCGCCGATCGACTGTGTCAAGTTTCGGGATGGATGGCGTCGGGATGACGATACCGAATTCTGTTGCTTCACCACTGATATTGATGCTGGGAACGAGGTTGACCTGCTGTGTCTGCGGATCATAGGCAATGAACGCACGTTGTCCGGTACCGTTTAATTGCTGCTCCGGCGGCGTGAACACAACACAGGGGGCATAGCCATCAACGGGAAGGAGTAGAAGTAATATAAACAACCAAAGAAAATCGAAACGTCTTGTCATTTTTAAACCCTCCACGGGGCTTGAAAATAGTAGTCCCAAAAAATTGTCCACTGTGATGTCAGCATATCTTGCCGATTCTATTGTCTCCAAGGGCAGTGATTCTGCAACTCGCCCCACATGTTCTGCCACATTACAACAGGGGCCACACGAAAAATGCCACTGATGTTACGCCAAAATATACAAAAAAAACGAGTAATAAGCGCCCCATAATCTCTCTGAATTCCAGCTTAACGATAGCAAGCATGGCAATCGCCCAGAAGGGTTGAATCATGTCGGTCATCATGTCACCCCAAGCGTATGCAACAACCAGTCTTGATGCTTCAACATTGAGCGCATCTCCCGCGGGTATAAGGTACGGTGCGGTAACTGCCCACTCTGAGCCTCCAGATGGAATGAAGTAATTCAGAATACCTGCATACCAATACGCTATCAGCAGGAACGTATTCTTGCTCCCGATAGTAATAAAGGCTTGGGTGAACGCGGTTGCAAGATTGGTAAACTTGAACAACCCAAAGATGCCAGCGTAAAACGGGAACTGAATAATAACGCCCCACACAACCCTGCCTGCGTTTTCCGCCGCTTTAAGGAACCGCCACGGATACCAATGCAGGAGAATACCGACCATTAAGAAAAAGAAATTGATACTATTGAGGGTGATTGCGTTGGCAATACCTAAACGGACAACCTCGCCAAAAAGCCAAGCCAGCCCAACTGTCCCGACTATCAAGTTAAAACCGGGCCACCAATTCAGCGATACTGATGGCGCTGTCTGAGGTGGTTTTTCGGGTGCCTCAAATAGGTGCAGCTGCTCCAAAAGTTCGGGTTTGATCCGGTAAGTGTTTTCCGCTGACGGGTGCATCACCGCCATCATCGCCGTTACCACAACCACGACCAACACAAGTAAGATGATGTTAAACGCACTAAAAATGGTTGCGCTCGCTGGAATGGTCGCTTGGAGGATCCCGCCCTGAATCAGAAAATTGTCGGGAGTATTCACCAAAAGCGGCGCGGAAGCCGACAATCCGGCATGCCACGTACAGCCAAGCCCAAGATAAGCCGCTGCCACGAGCAGCCGATAGTCGACCTTCTGATTTCGATGCACCAAGAACACAGCAAACAGCGCACTCGCAATCAGGCTGAACGCCCAACTGAGCCACGCGGTGATCATGGAAAACAGACTCATCAGGACAATGGATTGTGCAGGTTTATCCGGGTTCGGCAATGATGCCAGTTTCTGAAGCGCACGCCTGACGAGCGGTGCATTGGCAACGATGTACCCCGTCATCATTGTCAGACATACCTGCATCCCAAACTCAAGCAACACCCAAAACCCGTTACCCCACGCTTTTACCGCTGATACCGGGGAAGCATCTCCCCAGAGGAGAGCGAAAACAAAGCAGACTGCGGTCAGTATCCAAACAATCACAAGAGCGTCCGGAATCCATCTCGCGGTCCAAGTTGTTAACGCTGCCCCCCAATGCTGGAGTATATTCGTGTCTCGACGGTGGCGATCTGTCATGGGTCAAAAAGTATTGATATGCCTAATAGATAGCGCATGAGTCTCGCTTGATATGAATATCTTTCTGGTCAACCATAACCATCAGAAAAGGGATAAATTCCGAGGATCATCATAGCACGACCAACCTGAGAAAGTCAAGCATCTGCCCTGCTGCAATAGGATCATTTAGTTTTACTGTAGGAGGGATCTCCGAATCCCGACATCTCACTGTATGCGTGATCTCCCGGTTGCGCCTTTTCAAACAAAATGGTTAAAAAGCCGAAAACTGAATAGCCCTACTGCTGCAAGCTTTCCAATAGCGCTTCACACGCTGTCATCCGTCCAATGTAGATGAGAGGAAAAAACGGATTTTCTATCCAGGCTCATGTAAAAAGAAAGTGCAAAACGCGAATCGAAATCGTAGGGGCGGGGTTTCCCCGCCCGTGGCACATCCCGCCTGTCCCGCCTGTCCCGCCTGCCCCGATCCTATCGGGGGATTCATCGGGGATTTATCGGGGCAGTAAGGGTTGGGTCCCCCAACCCCTACGAAGATTCAGTTGCTGTTGCACTAATTCTTAACATGAACCTCTATCCATTAGTCTGATAGTAGCGCGGATCCCCACTTCGATCGCCGATCCATTTGAAGTTCAGGACGCGAAAGTAGTTGTCCCCCTTACCGCTTTCGCGCCAATCTTTCAAGGTTTCCCGATGCCCCAAGTGCTTCATCATCGCCCACTCGGAGATCCGAAACACGCGAGAATAAGTGTCCCACAGGGCGAGACCGTCGCAACCCAATTCGTACAAGGTCTGCGCAGAATACAGGGAAGCAGCGGGCGGCTGGCGGCGGGGATAGAGGTCTGGATACAATTTCACCGGTGTGTCCTTCACCAATTCCACCATCGGTTGAATCCACTCTGCCGCATTCATCGCAAAGGTAGGATGGGGCATCAGGTAATCTACCAAGCCCTCCCTCACCAAGGTCTCGACATCAACGCCCCAAACCATATTACTCTGCATGACCTCGCTGAGATTATATTTGCCAGTCCCACCAGCGACCTCCGGTCTCGATGCTGGATTGACCCCCGGTGCTCGGAGTCGGCTTTCCATCGTCGAGGTAACATTGTAGGCGATCTCAAGCTCCTTCCCCATTTTCTGGCTCATGGCATCGACAGCTGCCTTGAGTTCGCGCGCAAATTGGGTAACAAAGGTAGACAGCACTCTCCAGAAACGCGGATCGTCGTCTGGGCATTCGCGCGGATCCTCTCCATATTCCTCACGGAACCGTTGGATCACCGGCGCTTCGTATAACACGAAGGGCTGGGAACGACAGAAAATTACATGCACCCCATCAAACCCATATTCCAAGGCTTCACAGAGGAGCGAAATCCACAGATGCCGGACTTCAGGAAAAGCCAAACTGAGATGTGCGATCCCTCTACCGTGCTTGTCCTTGCAGCGAAATTCGGGATGCCGTTCATAGAAACTGCCTGTCTCCATTTCCAGCGGCACCGCTTTCGGTCCCTGTAATCGGAGGCTTGGAAAGATGCGCAGACCGAGCGTGTGGGCGGCTTCCACAACCTCGGTCATGAAGTCAATACCCTGTTCCTCTAATGCCCTGAGCGTTACATCCCAACCTTCGTGAACGGAGAAGCGGTCGAAGGGATTGTTCCCCTCAGTCAGCGTGCGACCGATGCGGCTGCGATAGGTGCAGTTTTCCCCTTTGAAGGTTGCCCATAGCATGATCCCCACATCGCTGTCCCGATACGGTTCAAACTGCGCCCAGATATCCTCCTTTGTACGAAGATCGGCGAAGATACCAGCATCATTCATCGCCATGAGACGTTTGGTATCCTTCTGAGGTAGTTCTCGTCGGTATTCGTCCAATTCCGCCTCAGCAAGCGGAACCAGTCGCAGATAGACAAGGCTGCTGTACATCTGGGCATAGCTATCGCCCCGACCGCCCTCGTTGAAGCGACTGATAACGAGATCTGCCCCCGTGAGATCTGCGACCTTCCAGAAAGCCTCGGAAACTTGGTAATCTGAGAACGCCTTCGTTGTGTGGCTCCATCCCAGTTCGGCTGGGATGCCGTTGAGATCTTTTCCAGATTGTGTCTCTGCTCTCACAAGGGTGTATGCTGGATCATCGGTCAGACGGAGGCGTACATGCACATCCCCAAATTGGCCCGGGTAATGGACACCCACATATATCGCATGGTAGCCTTCACGATTTAGGGGCAATGTCAGTGGTCCAGAATTCATGCCCGGACCAGAATAGATCATTGTCCCAGCGAATTCTTCCGTTTCGTAATCAATCAATCGCCAAGTACCGTGTCGGTAGTCCCGGTCAAGACGGTGGGCTGGTTGACATTGACTTAGATCCGAAATGATCTCATCTTTCATTATGGCGATCCTTTCCGTTCTTCCGAGTAGTTCATGCTTCCTTCTATACAGGTCTGGGCGCGGTGGTTATGAACCCCGATAGATTAGGAACAGAGTCTACGAATTGATTCACAGGCATTCACAAAATCTCGTGCCCGAAATCCATGTAGGTTCCAGCAGTTACCAACTCGATGGGCAAGCATACCCCATCCAATTCTTGAGCAATTGCACCCAACGCTACGAAGTTTGGTATCTGCCAGATGGCGAGTCCACCCGGCTCCGGGCCGAGTTTCCCAATGCGGCTCACCAGCAGATTCAGAGCAAAGTCAGGATGCCTCTGAGCCCGTGCGGTGTAGAAACTGCGGACGGTATCCAAATCTGCTTGGACGCGAAAGAATTCGGCATAATAGGGTCCATTGCGGGCGTAAACCGGTTCGACCAATGGCGTATAACAACCGGCGACATCAATCCGCGCAACCTGAAAAAAAGAGCGTTCCAGCGGATCCACCTCATCACTGCGAAAGATGCGATCCCAAGCATCAATCCGATCAAAGTTTGCTTGTGGTGAATACCAGGCCGCCAGATATTCCGGTTCTGGTCCCAGTCGCCATGTCCGACCAATGTTCAACACCAACTGATCTTCCCCATACCCGGTATCCCAGCCCTCCTGTCCGTGGGTCACCCCGGCTCGAAAGTCTGCTATATCTACACCTGGGCGACGACTGATATACTCGATATAGATTAATCCCATGAGCTAAATCCCCTCTCAGAACGTGCGTGAGAAGCCTGATGAAACGCCTGCCCCCTTTTCGCACATCCTCTCAGATAAGCATGACGCCATGTTGTATCCGTCCGGTATACTTCGTCTGTCCGGTTGGTTTATTTCTGCTCCGCCGGATTCGATGGCGTTGTCGCAACGACGACCTCATGCCCCCGTGCCGCAGATTTGTACAGCGCATCCATGAGGCGCTGGATACGCAAAATCTCTGCACCTAACACCGGCGCTGGTTCGCCGGCGCGAACGGCTTGCAGAAAGCCTGTGATCAACCGTTCCATACGGTAGTCACACGGTGCGAGTGTCCCCGGCGGGGGTGTAGCATCAATCCATTTATCACCGTGGTCGTGCCACACGCGGATGGGTGAGATCGACGCCGTCCCACGCTCTGCAAGCAATTCCCACCCCTCATGACGCTCGGACGGAGGTTGTAACCAGTTTGCTTCAACGGAGATCACTGTGCCACCCTCTACCCGTACGAAACCCATGGCAAAGTCTTCAATCTCTGGATCCACCGCCTCTGGCTTGATCGTATTGAGCGAGGGACCCAACCCCGCCGGATAGCGAGCGAGACGTTGATGACAGAATGCGCTGGCAGTGAGCGGTTCAGGGTTGCCCAACAGCCAGAGCGCCAAATCTAGATTATGAATCGTCCAATGGTCTAGAACACCACGACCTGCGCTCGCTTGTCGGTGGAAGCTCGAAATCGTCGGGAAACCGTATACGCTCCCGCCCCAAGTGCGCACTGCATGTACTGGACCGAGGTCACCGGCGGCAATGCGGTTATACAGATAGACCGATTCATCCCAATAGCGATACTCGAAACAGATGCTCAAGAGGCACCCGGCACGTTCAGCCGCTTGGACCATTTCCTCCGCTTCGCTGAGATCCATCGCAACCGGCTTCTCACACAACACATGGCACCCGGCGTTAAGTGCGTGTAGTGTTAGGTGATGGTGACTCGATGGCATGGTGGTAATGCTCACCACCTCCGGCTGTGTTTCAGCAATCATATCTTCGGCTGATTCAAAAGCCTTCGTGCCATACTGCCGTGCGGTCTGCTGTGCTCGCTTTGGAATGACATCGCAAACGCCTACCAGTGTGCAAAGACCTGCCTCTGCCGCTGTGCGGTAGGCGGGCAGGTGTCCCTCGTTGGCAATTCTCCCACAGCCAATGACAGCAACTTGTGTCGGCTGCATACCGTTCGCTCCCTTCGTCGCTTATGAATAAAACGTAGTATGAGCGTGGACAGAAGGGAGGCGTAGTACATTGTCAGAAAAATGTAGCACAAACTGTATAAGGTTTCAGAACATAAATCGGTAATTCTCTATGTTCCCCAGGCCCCGTGGTGCGGTTTGTAACCGCACCGGGCATCGCACGCAATGAAGGTGCTTATCATAATTTATTTGACAGAGTAGTAGGTTTTTCCCTTCCAATGTTGGCTAGGACTTACGCACTTGAACACTCAAAGCTTTGTAGTTCGGTGATTCATCACCGCAGTACGCCATTTCCAACGCCCGATGAATCGTGCAACTACGGTAAGGTCTTAGGTTTGTAGTAGCGCAATGAATTGCGCGTTTGGACGGTCGATAGATCGCCTTACTACAAACTGAACTGCGTAACTCCTAACAAAACTGATCTAATTATACTGCAAACGGTCATAGATTACATCTGAAATTTATCACGGCCTTATCACACTAAAACGTCGATCCAATTGATGAGGCGAAGCGATGACATCTCAAAATGCGAGCGAACTGAGGGATTGCAGCGGGACTGAAAATGACTCCAAATTTCCGGGACTATTGCTGATGCTGGTCATAGCCGCGGAACAATCTGTGTGGACGTAAGATTAGAAAAGGATTGAAAACTGAGACACAATCGGATAAAATCCGGGAGACGTTTTCAAAAAGTGATCGAAAATGAAAGGTAGAAGATATGAATAAAGCAGGGCGCGGCTGGTCCCAAGCCAGTCAGATGAAACCCGCCGCAGAATATGATATTCGCTACGGTTCAGGGCTGCTGAAAAAGGAAAGTTCCGGGTGGCCGCCTTACCTAATGGTGTCTACACCGACTGCACATGAAACAGCGCAACCCTATCTATCCAAGCAACCCATAGGGGTAGCCCATGCAATGTGGCTCGATTCCAAACATCAAAAGGAGTTGAGCGACAGTTTGCCCGACGATGCCGAGTTAGTGGTTGGACTGGGCGGAGGAAGAGCGTTGGATGTCTCCAAGTTTGTAGCGTTGGACAAAGATCTGCCACTTATTATGGCCCCAACGATTGTATCAACTGGAGCGATTATCCATGGAGTTGTGGCAAAATGGGACGGACGGAAAATCGTAGGGACGATTGACGATTGGCCCTGGGTGGACTGCGACCATATTTTGGTGGACGACGACCTAATTCTCGAAGCGCCTTACTATCTGAATACCGCCGGTCTCGGTGATATACTATGCGGATATGCTGCGCCCGCCGAGTGGCGCTGGCGTGCTAAGAACGGCATAGGACCGCCCTGTGACGACGCAGTAATCGATCAAGTTCTCAGTCACCATGAAGAAATCACGCGAGGCTTCGAAGCGACACTCAATATGGATGGAAACTTGACAGGACAAAGCGTCCGACACATCATGAAAAGTGTACAGGAACGTGATTCCCGCTGGATTCAACTGCCGGAGGCTGAGAGTGGAGATCACCCTTTCTGGCTTGCCTTGGAAGAAAGGCATAATACTAGCTACATCCACGGAGAGATGGTCGCGCTCAGCGCCATTATCATCGCCTGGCAATGCGACGAACAACCCGAAATTCTGACGGACCGATTAGACCGATGCAAGGTGCGACGCCGACCAACGGAGGTAGGGATAACCCGCGAGGAGCTTCGTGCAGGACTGGAATTTGCACCGAGTTACATGGAGAAAAAGGATACCAACACCATCTTGCGGCATCGACCCATCACAGGATCGCAATTTGACCGACTCTGGGAGTTCTTGGAAACCAGCTAACAGGTGCCACGCCGAGAGGAAATTTACGATGAACGAATCACATGATGACGATAACGATAAGTCTATATCCGCCTCCCAAGACCTACAACCCATCCCCGATCGGTTGGTTGTTCTGACCTTCGACGACGGTAACAAGTCGGATGCTACCTATGTTGGACCGTTACTCAAGGATTACGGCTTCGGTGGAACCTTTTTCATCACTGAGGGGCTCAGCTTCCTTACGGAAAAGACGCACTATGTGACATGGGAAGAGGTCAAGGCACTGGACGAAGCCGGTTTTGAAATCGGCAACCACACACGCCACCACAAAAATGTGAACAGTCAATCAAGCGAAGAGCTGCACGCGGACCTACAGCACATCGATTTACGTTGCAAGGAATACGGTATCGCTGTACCTAAGACATTCTGTTATCCGGGTTATTCCAACGGACCTGAAGCTGTGACAGTTCTCACTGAAAGAGATTTTCTCTTTGCGCGACGCGGCATTGCACCGGAGTTCTCCTACGATTCTGAGGGCGGTCGAGGGCCCGCGTACAATCCGGCGAAACACCATCCGCTGCTCGTCCCCACGACAGGTGCATCGGGGCCACACTGGACGTTTGATGACTTGGTGTGGGCAATTGAGGGAGCAAGGGATGGGCAGATTGCCGTCTTGACGTTCCACGGTGTACCTGCTCTTGAGCATCCTTGGGTCAATACAGAGCCAAAGGTCTTTGAAACCTATATGGATTATCTGCGCGATAACGATTGCACTGTCATCGCCCTACGTGATTTGGCAAAATACGTTGACCCGATTCAAGGCAGAGTTCTTCCCTGCTATTACTAAACCAATGACAATAGCACATTCCCCCTACGATTCTTTTTAATGCGGTGGACCTGTTATCCAGTCGCTGCATTTTTTATTAGCGAAACAGCGGGGACGTGATACAATCTCCGATCTGCTTACGTTCCCATAAAACACTTTTAACCCGACGGAGAGGAAATAATGCCAACGGGACGCGTCAAATATTATAACCTAGATAAAGGGTATGGGTTCATCGCTCAAGATACTGGTGAAGAGGATGTTTTTCTACATATATCTGCGATTCAGGGTGTTTACGACGAAATCCACATAGGACAGTATGTTAGATATGAGATAGTTGTTGGCGATAGAGGTCCCATAGCCCAGAACGTGCAGGTCCTGCTAACCCCACTTGAGCAGAAACGGTTGAGCCAAGGTAAGGCAGTGATACCTCGCAACTATACCCCACCTCAACAACCAAATGACGACGCTAAGGAAAGACCTTTCACCCCACCTCGAATGCCCAGGCAGCCCGCACCAACAACCCGCACCCCACAACGGTCCAAACAGGAAGCGCAGACTTCAGGTGTTGGGACAGTAGCACCTGAATCAGCTGGCGCTCCCCCAAATCAGCGACCTTTTTCCCCGCGTGCGCCCCAACCAGATCCAGCGTCAACCCCGGATGAAGAGCCAACCTTTGGTGATCTCTACATACAGAAGCAGATACGCCTTCAAACACCGATGTTTTTTGGATTGTATGACCATGCCTTGGTCCCTGCGACGATTACCGCATTCACCAAATATGACTTCGTTTTACAAGTTGCTCTGAATCTCCCGATAAATCGGGATTCCTCCGACTCGTCGGAGTCCTCGGAACGGGATCGGAACGAAACCGATTCTATCGGGGCGGAAGGGGAAAGCCGAGAACTACCTAAAACCGATGTCAAATACTGTTACAAGGCAGAGGATGCTACGGGCATACAGTCAATTATCAGCTACAACGAAGAGATTAAGAAACAAAACTTAAAGCCCATCGTACAACCAAGCAAACGCTATAGCATTAATACAAGTGTGATCATACAAGCACGACGTGCTCGACGGACGATTGAAGTCACGATGTTGGAAGGAGAGGTTTTCCGGGGATTGGTGGATTGGGTGAGCAGGTACGAAATTAAGATGATTTTAGAGAACCAATCGAAAATCGTTGTGTTTCGGCACGCTATCTGCAATTTTAAGGTGTTTCCAGCCGAAGTGTAAGAGAGTGATTGAAGCGCAGCAGGGGACGCCGAATGATGAGAGTAGTTAATTAGCCGGGTGCGGTTTCTGTTGAATCTGGCTGTAATGAGCGAAGAAAGTCAAATGTATAGATGCCTGTCTTGTGTCCGTCAGCCCAGACTAACCGAATTGCGTAACGACCGACAAGCTGTATATCGACAAGCCTCAAGTTGGATAACGGATCAGCGGGCAACACGCGTAGCGGGTTTTGATCTGATTCTTCTGATTGGCACCGTGCGCAGGGGCACTTTTGACGCAGCAGTTGGTAGGAATACTCGCTTTGGTGTCCATCGTTCCATTGAACACTAAGTGCGTCTCGGAGGCGTTCAATCTGGGTGGGTTGAGGTGTCATCTACCAGCCTATTATGCTATTTTGGGGCATCAAAAAACGGGCAGCAATTAGAGCGTCCTACTCGCATTCGGCTCGAATCGCTGCCCGTTTTTGGCTTTGTGGTACGTTATTATTGGAAATAGTCAGCGTTTAACTGGGTGAAGTGCTCCCATTCTTCGGGGACATCCTCATCTATAAAAATCGCTTCGACCGGACATTCTGGCTCACATACACCGCAGTCGATGCACTCTATAGGATCAATAAAAAGTTGGTTGTGATTCTCAAAGTCATCTGAGTCTGAGGTTGGATGAATGCAGTCAACTGGGCAAACATCAACACAGGCAGTGTCTTTAACATCGATGCAAGGTTCAGTGATGACGTAGGTCATCGGCTCTATCCTCCTATCTCACTCGGAAGTACAGTTATTGAAAATTATATATTGAAAATTGACGATTGAATCCTCTCAACCTGAGGCATATATCATTCAGGTCCCCTATAAAATTGGGAATAATCAAAACGTCGGCGTTTTCAGTTCGATAAAGTAAGTTAATCATATCATATCTGCTAAGGTTTGTCAAATAGATCTCACAGCGATTATTGATAACCCAAATTACCCCCTAAATAATCGATAAATATACTATTCCCAAGGCACGGTGTATAGCGAATAAGGTGGCGATGTGCTGGCTGGATCGTTTAGTTGAGCGCCGGGATCTGGAGGGACCGGTCCGTGCAGCAGCGGGTCATCCGTTTCAACCATCCAACGGTCAAGCCGCTGACGCATGTCCTCAAGCACAGGTGTCACAGTCGCATCATCGACTAAATTGTGGGTTTCGTTTGGATCGAAGATTAGGTCGTACAGCTGTTCAGGCGCAATATATCGATCTTGCCAGCCGTGTCGCAGCCAGACATCTTTGGTTGGACTTCCATCGCAGTTAGGGAGCACCGGTTTCTGCCGATCACTGTATCGTCGGATATACTTCCACCGTTGTGTCCGGACAGCGCGTTGTGGTTCGTATGCAGCGTGGTAATTGACCTCCGCAAAGATTTCGTCGTGAATCGCTTCCGCTTCGCCGCGGATAAGCGGCATCATTGACCTGCCCTGCACCCCATCCGGCACAGCAATATCCAATAGGTCACAGATCGTTGGAACAACGTCAATGTGGGAAACCATTGCATCGCAAACCTGTCCATCGGTAAAACCACCAGGTCCCCGCATAATCAGCATCACGCCGATGCCGTGGTCAGTGAGATTGCACTTCATGCCCGGAAAGGCGAGTCCATGATCGGTGGTGCAGATAACCAACGTATTCTCGGCTAACCCGTTCTCGTCAAGCGCGTCCAAAACCGTCCCAATACTCTGATCCAAAATTCGGGCGCTCGCTTTGTAAGCCGCCATATCGTAGCGGTTTTCAGGCGTATCGGGAATAGGAGCAGGTGGCAGACAGTAACGCGGATCCTCGTCCGGACCGGGTTCCGGAAACTCACGATGCGTCACAAAAAACCCAACATCGAGGAAGAAAGGTTGTGACGGCGTATCCTTCAGAAATTCGGCCGTACGTGCAGCAACTTTTTCGGGTTCGCGTTCGCCATTGAGGATCTGATCATAACCGATCTGGTCGGGATCTTTGGCGACATGCTGGAGGCCGCCCAAAACCGAGTGATACCCGGCACCATCCCGAAGGGTATGAACAATATGTTGGCTGTAGTCCGAGAGTGAGAAACCGCGATTGACCAGGCCAAGCATCCCGCAGCTGTGCGCCCATTTGCCGGTCAGGAGGCTGGCGCGGGAAGGTGAGCATGTAGGATTTGCGCAAAATGCCTGCCGGAAAAGGACTCCACCTTCAGCGAGGCGTTGGATACTCGGTGTTGGCACAGCGTGCCCGTAAGGCTGAACGTAGCGACCTGTATCGTGGGAATGGATATATAAAATGTTTGGGTGTTGCATGCAACAGTCCTTCTTTCTCCGGCGAATGAGGGGGATCTACTCTCGCCACAAAGCGATGCCGCCCAATAAGCCGGCAATATTCGGAATTATTTTGACATTCGAGGGAAGGTCAAGCGTAAGCCTCCGAGCATTGCCGCCTCCGATATAGAGGGTATCATAATTAAACAGGTGTTCGAGAGAGGCAATCGCTTCCACCACACGTTGTTGCCATTTTTTCTTGCCGGTTCTCTTTAGTGCAGCACTTCCCAAATGCTCCTCGTAAGTTCTGCCGTTACGAAACCGATGGTGGGCAATCTCAAGGTTGGGCACCAGTTTCCCGTCGAGAAATAGGGCAGATCCGAAGCCGGTCCCCAGTGTGACAACTAACTCTACACCCTCGCCAGAAATTGAGCCGAACCCCTGAATGTCTGCATCGTTTAAGACACGCACCGGTTTGCCAAGTCGTTCCGACAACGTGGTCTCCAAATCAAACCCAACCCAATCCTTGTGGAGATTCACCGCTGTTTCAGTCACGCCTTTACGTATAACGCCGGGGAAACCAACCGATACACGATCAAAGTCTGGGTGTTTCTTGGTTAATTTGGTGATTCCCTTAAGGACAGCATCCGGTTTAGCAGGTCGTGGCGTTCGGACGCGCTTCCGGTTTCCTATCGGATCTCCTTTTGCATCCAGAACCATAGCTTTGATGCCGCTGCCGCCTATATCAATTGTCAAAGTATTTTTACCAGCCATTATGTTATGCCTCCTACTCAACTGCGTCAGGCGCTATGGGAAATTGGGATTTAGCCACCGACGATCGGGGTCATCTTTTCCAATAAGATCATTAGCGGGATCAGGTCCCCATGTTCCAGCTTCATAGTTTGGAAAATCGCGAGGCGGCAAGGCTTCCCAAGTATCCAAGATAGGCGTCGCGACCTCCCACGCCGCTTCTACCATGTCCGCACGATGGAATTGCGTGGAATCGCCGTTCATGCAGTCGTAAAGCAGTGTCTCATAACCGGTCGCGGGACTACTTCCCGCTAAATCTTCGTAGCGGAAGTCCATATCAACTGGGGTCAGGCGTACGGTTGGTCCCGGAATTTTTGCTTGGAATCGGATGGTGATGCGTTCGTCGGGCTGGATGTGTAGGACAAGCCGATTCGCTTCCAACTGTTCTTCCGCACTACCGCGAAAGAGGAGGTGGGGCACGTCCCGAAATTGGATCACGATCTGTGTATCGCGCTTGGCTAATCTCTTCCCGGACCGTAAGAAGAACGGTACGCCTGCCCACCGCCAATTTTCAATAAAAAGCTTCAGCGCCGCATAAGTCTCCCGTTGTGAACTGGGTGAAACCCCCGGTTCGTTGCGATAGCCAATTACCCCTTCTCCATCCACTATCCCCTCGCGATACTGACCGCGTACCGTATTGTGGATAACCTCTTCCGGGCGCATCGGACGGATCGCATTCAATACCTTCACCTTCTCATCTCGCACCGAATCCGCCTCGAAAGAGATTGGGGGTTCCATCGCTACCAACGACAACAACTGGAACATGTGGTTCTGGATCATGTCGCGCAGGACACCCGACTCCTCGTAGTATGCACCGCGCCCTTCGATACCGATGCTCTCAGCGACCATGATCTGCACATGATCAATATAACGTCGATCCCATGTCGGCTCAAAAATGCCGTTGGCGAATCGAAAGACGATGATATTTTGTACCGTCTCCTTCCCCAAGTAGTGGTCGATCCGGTAGATCTGCTCCTCATCAAACGTCTCAAGCAAACGGCGGTTCAGCCCTTTGGCGGAATCCAAGTCATGCCCGAACGGTTTTTCGACAATAGTCCGTCGCCACGGTGCGTTGTTTCCAGATTTTGCAAGCCCAGTTCTACCCAAACTGTCGGAAATCACCTCAAAGGACTTTGGAGGTGTCGAGAAATAGTAGAGATAGTTCCCGTTTGTCCCCCATTCCTTATCCAACTGCTTTAGCAACGCTGCAAGGCGGTTATAATCGTCCGGATTGTCGTAATTTCCCTGATGATAATAGAGCCGCGCCCTCATCCGTTCCCAGAGCGATGGGTCAAATGCAGTAGTACCAAACTCCTTAATCGCTTCCGTCATCTGGGCGCGAAAATTATCATGGTTGTTTTCCCGGCGTGCGAAACCGACAACGACAGCGTTTTCATTTAATAATCCGTTCTGGGCAAGGTTGTACAGGGCTGGCACCAATTTGCGCTTCGTCAAGTCCCCTGAAGCCCCGAATATAACCATCACGCACGGATCCGCAACCCGTCCTTGATCAGTTTTCATGTTTTCACTCATAGCACAATTACGGCATGGCGATTGGAAGTGCCACATCCCACCCGGACTATATCCTAATAGCTAATTCGTTGTTACCCCTGAACTCCCGCACATTCGCTGGCATTTAATCACAAACAGTAAATTCCGTCAACGAAAAAAACGCGCTAGACGCTTGCCCTGCTTCAGATACCGCTTTCTCCAGCTGCGCCTCAAGCTGGAACAATATGTGCCCGTTCGGGTCGAAGACGCTTTTTCAACCCGCGATCATAATCTCGCTTAGTCTCCGCCTGATTCTGGGGCAGCCCGATCTCTACGTTCGCCGCTGTGAACGTGATAACCATCGCCTTGCGGGGAAGGGTATCAACATTGATAGATGCGCCGTGCACCATCGCAGTGGTCAGGACGGTTGCTTGTCCGGCTCGTGCCACCACGGGGATAGCGTCCGCATAGTCAAGTTGGGGAAGTTTAGGCAGTGAAACGCCCTCGACGTGTGCGGCGCTGCCTTTCAGTTCCGATCGGTTTTCCCTTTCTCTGGCTATCAGTCGATGGCTGCCGGGACGATACATCAAGGGCGCACGTTGTGCCGTCACATCGTCAATCCATAGAAAATAGCTACATACCATGCGTCTGGGAGTGGCATCGAGATCCGAGAGGCAGTACTGGACATCCACATGTTGATCGAAACTGAAGGGGGTGTTGGGTGCCGGATAAGTTGTCACGATGGCAGTTTGAAAGAAACGGACTTCATCAGCACGTAGAACGCGCTTGGCTACCTCCTCAAAAAATGGATGCTGGATGATGTCCAGCAATTCTGGATCGTAGAAGGTACACGTTGTGCTGACCCGGTAGCGTGGCTTTTCCCCCGGACCTGGGAGTAGGCGATCAAACACGCCGGAGGCTGCTGTGAGCTGCTGTTGCGTCAGCGGCGTATCAATGGTAACCGCTCCCAGCTCTGAAAACTGTTGAATTTCCTGCTCGGTAATCATATCGCCTCTGTTTGCCCCCTTATTTTTTCATAATCCTGTTGAATGAAAAACTGAAAAATTATACAATGATATTGTTCCACATTATGTCACAAAATTGCAAAAAAGACATGTCATAATTTCTAATATTTCAGAAGGACACGGACAATGGCAGATTCTCAAGTTTTTGAGGGCAGCGTCCCGGGCGCACACGAAGGTATAGTTGAACTGCGGGATGGACGATGGATGATGGTTTGGTCGGGCTTGAATGTCAGCCACTCCAATGACCGTGGACGAACTTGGTCGGCGAGTGAACCGCTTCAGACCGGTGGGGAGCCAATCATTGGGACAGGCGCCCCAACCTCCCTAATCCGTTTGCAGTCGGGAAAGCTCGGTCTCCTCTACGGTCGCCTTAGCGGCACAGCTGGCGGGACTTTGTCCGGCTACACGCTCTGTTTTCGCACTTCCGATGATGAAGGGGAATCGTGGTCAGAAGAGATCGCCATCAACCTACCCGGTGAAACTGCGAGCAACTATCACGACACACTCTTTCAACTCCGATCGGGTCGCTTGGTTTTACCCACGCGGTTCTGCCCGCCCTGCACGTTTCCGGAACTGAAAGACGCCGGCGCTTACGGCACCTTTCAAGGGAAGCGTTTCAAAACAGAGGGTCACGCTCACAGTCCGGAGATTGACACGAGCCAAGTGTACTATTCGGACGACGAGGGCGCTACTTGGAAGCGGGGACCTCAGGACATCGTCATCTGGCACCAAGACGGTTACGGCGGGATGTGGCCCTGCGACGAACCCGGTGCAGTCCAACTCCGTGATGGCAGACTCCTGATGATGTTCCGGACCACGCTAAGCCGTCTTTACCAAAGCTTCAGCGATGATGAGGGACTTACTTGGTCATTGCCCCAACCGACAGTCCTCGCCAGTTCATACTCACCATGTCGGATCCGCATTATCCCAACCACCGGAGATCTGCTCTGCGTGTGGAATCAGGTAAGCCGTGATGAAATTCGACGCGGTTTTCGTCGGTCCCGCCTCTCGCTTGCCATCTCGACGGATGACGGGGATAGCTGGAACCACTTTAAGACGCTCGAAGTTGGTGGTCCAGCGGACAGATCCGATCGCATTGACCCTGATGATGAAATCGGTATGGTTCGCGGTGAGAAGGAACTCGGTGAGTTACCGGCTGATATGATATATGTGTCGTATCCGAACGCCCATTTCTTCGGGGACGAAGTTGTACTGCTCTACGATTTCGGTCCCCAGTTAGACGCTTCCACGGATCCCCCATCTTGGTCCCGCCATCGCAAAATCGTTATCTGTCCAATCGAGTGGCTATACGAGAAGATATAGAATTATCATCAGTATGAAAGGAGTTTCTTTGATGAAAGGTTTGACTCCAGCACAGAAAGCACAGTACGAGCGGGATGGCTATACCATCCTGAAATCGGTCTTTTCCAAAGCGGAGTGTGAGGAGTTCGTCGAGCACATGATGGCACTTCATTCGGGAGAAAAGACACTGGAAGGCTTCGCCCCTCGCGAACCAGACAATTGGGGGCGTACCAATAATCAGCATTGGTACGATCCGAAAGCACTGGCACTGCTGATTGATTCACGTCTACACCAGCCGCTGGAAGATTGCTTTGAGGAGAAAGTGGAGGGCATACAAACCATGTACTTCTACAAAGGTTCCGAGGGAAACCGCCACCAAGATCAGTGCCCGCTCCCCGGCTGCATGGCCGTTTGGCTGCCTTTGGTAGATGTCAACGAAGAAAATGGTACCATCTATGTGCAGTCCGGTTCGCATAAAGGGGAACTTGTGACATACTGGGAGACGTTGGATGAGAACGGGAAGATGGATTACGAGTACCGCCACAACAGGACCGAGCGGATCTTCGAAGAGAACAATTTACCTGAAGTCTCCATAATAGCCAGTCAGGGTGACGTGGTGTTATTTCACGGTGGCTTGATCCATCGTGGCGGTCCAATCAAGAAGCCTGGTGCCTTGCGCCATGTCATGGCAAACCACTATATCCCGTACAGTTTCACGGATTGGCCCCACACAAGCTGGCCCCGAACCTCCTTTGACGGCACACAACGCTACACCGATTGAGATATGCAGATTTTGACGCTACAGCTGCTTGTCTCCAAACTGCGCATTATAAAGCCGCGTGTACAATCCATCTTGCGAAAGCAGCTCCACGTGTGTCCCAAGTTCGACAATCCGATTGTCCGCCAACACGGCGATCCGATCTGCAAATCTAATGGTCGCAAGCCGATGGGCGATAATCAGCGTGGTACGCCCGTGCAGCAGATTTACCAAGCTCTGCTGGATCAGTTGTTCTGATTCCGTATCGACAGACGAGGTCGCTTCATCGAGGATGAGGATGGGCGGATCTTTCAGAACGGCACGCGCAATCGAGACCCGTTGTTTTTGTCCACCGGAGAGACGCATGCCCCGCTCACCAACAACTGTATCAAAACGCTCTGGCAGGCTCATGATGAAGTCGTAGATATTAGCGGATTTGGCTGCCATTTCAATCTCCATCTGCGTCGCATTTAGTTTGCCGTAGGCAATATTCTCTCCGATTGTTCCGTTAAATAGGAACGTCTCTTGGGGGACAAGACCAATCTGACGACGTAACGCCTGCATCTGCCAATCCCGCACGCTGACACCATCAACCTTCACCTGTCCGCCGGTGACATCGTAGAATCTCGGTACAAGCCCCACCAACGTGGTTTTGCCGACACCGCTCGGACCGACAAAAGCGATTGTCTCCCCCGGTCGGATTTTGAGGTTTACATCTGTCAAAACATCTTCGTCCGTGTACTTGAACGAAACATTTTCAAACAGGAGTTGACCTTTAACCTTACCCGCCCAAGCGTTTGGGACATCCTTGATCTCAGGCGCTGTGTCTAACAACTCCATCATCCGTTCGCCAGCGGCGAGGGCTTTCTGCAGCCGTTCATTTTCGTGACTTGCCATCTCAATCGGTATGAACAGGCGCCACAGAAATCCGATGAAAACGAATAGTTGTCCAACAGTCATATCACTTGATCCGTTTATCAACTGCCAACCCCCATACCACAGAATCGCCGTCCAACTCGCGCCAAGCAAAAATTGAACGGTAGGATTCAGTCGCGCCCACAGGCGTACCCCTCGAATGATTGCGTTGCGGTAATTGGCACATCGAGCGATGAACCGCTTCTCTTCGTAGGGTTCGCGAGCGAAGGCTTGGATCTCGAAGATACCCGAAAGGTTATCTTGTAGACGGGCGTTGACCTCCGCGAGTTCTGCGCGCACATCACGGGAAATGAGCCGCAGCTTTATACCGAAGTAGACAATCAACGGTCCCAAAACCAGGATCGGAACAATGGTCAAGCTCGCCATTTTCCAGTTTAGGCTGTACAGCAAGATCGCAATGCCGGCAAAGGTCAATACCTGCACAATAATAATGTGTATGGTGTGCGCGAGCATATCCCGCATCGCGTCGATGTCGTTCACCACACGCGACATCAGATCGCCGGTCGTGCTGTCCTTATGAAAGCGAAACGACAGTTTCTGCAGATGACTGTAGATTTGCGTCCGCATATCGTAGATAATTTTTTCAGCGATTTCGTGGGACAGCCATTCTGCCAACATTACCGCGACGCTCTTTATCAGATAGATGCCAAGCAGCAGGAGCGCGATCCAGTGCAATCGACTGATATCCCGCTGTACAATTATCTCGTCAATAACAATCCTGCCGGTAATCCATGTTGGGACAAGATTGCCAACGGACACAACCAACATTGCTATCAGTGAGACGACTGTGCTTTTCCAATACGGCTTAACATAACTCAGCAGACGGAGGTATAGATTCATTGGTGGTTATCCTTGCTTGATATTTCGTAATAACCTTTGGTACTAGTTAGTGAGAGGGTCTTTCCCACATTGTTGAAGCGTTCATTGATTCTTCTTATGTTCTTTCTACCCTTCGGCTGCACATGTCGCCCCTCCGGGGCTAAAGGCACCGAAGAGCCAATAGTTTTCACGTTTCACGCATCACGTTTCACGTTATCAACAGCTGCAAACTAGCACCATTGGTTAATAATGGCACATAACAATTTGAGTAGAAAACCATCCCGTGAGGTGTTAAAATTAGAAACTCAGCATAGATGAGCAATTTAAGAGGAGTGGACATCAATCCCGATTGGCTCAAGTTGAGAAATCGTGCAACAGAAACTGTAGGGAACAACTCTCGGATTCTTGTTCGTAGACCGTAGGATCGTTGTTCTTCACTGCTAATGAACCGATAGTTTTCACGTTTCACGCATCACGTTTCACGCTCTTAGCGTATTACACTTTCTTTTGACATGAGCCTCCCAATTTATCGGGACGAATCCCCATCAGGAGAAAACATGGAAACAGAAAAACTGAAACAACTCGCAGCGGAACAGGCTGTCGAGGAGGTAGCGTCCGGCATGATCGTCGGACTTGGCACAGGCTCAACAATTTACTATGCACTGCTGAAACTCGGTGAAAAGGTTCGGAACGGTCTTGATATTATCGGTATCCCAACATCCAAACAGACCGAAGAAATCGCGACTCAACAGGGCATATCGCTTTCAACCCTTGGGGAGCATCCCGCAATCGACTTGACCATCGATGGCGCGGACGAGGTCAATCCCGCGCTTGACCTTATCAAGGGGGCAGGTGGGGCGTTAGTCCGGGAGAAAATCATTGCCCACGCGTCCAAACGATTGGTAATCATCGTTGACGAAGGGAAACTAGTTGAACAGTTAGGCTCCAATTTCCCAGTACCCGTGGAGGTACTCCCATTCGGCTGGGGTTCAACCCAGATCGCACTCAACCGGATCTGCCAAGACTCAACCCTGCGTCCCGGTTTTGTCAGCGATAACGGTAACTATATTCTGGACTGTACCTTCGATGGCATTGCTGACCCGGTTGCCACTGAGCTTGCCATCAACAATCTCCCCGGCGTTGTCGAAAACGGACTCTTCATTAATCGGACAGACCAAGTGATTATCGGTGCGGCTTCGGGGATTCAAACCTTAAAGCGCAACGAATGACATGTAAGTAGGCTTTAGAACCATTCTTATCACGTTTCACACAACAATTCAATCGAAACAGTTGTACCAATCCCTTTTTCACTTTCGACGAAGATTTCCCCATCGTGATCGGTGACGATGCGCTGAACAATCGCCATGCCGAGTCCTGTGCCTTTATCTTTTGTCGTATAATAGGGTTCAAAAATCTGTTCTAATACTTCCGGCGACATACCGATACCTGTATCCTGAATCTTAACCCGAATTTTCGACTCATTTACCAATTCAGTCGAGACGTTCAGCGTTCCCCCATCCGGCATCGCTTCAATTGCATTGTTAATCAGATTCCCTAACGCTTGTGTAGTTTGCTCTGAATCAAGGGAAAGGGACGGGAGATTGGGGGCGAAACTTCCTTCAACCTGAATACTCTCAACGTATTCTGCGTGCAGGTTCACCACGTTCTGCACGATCTGATTGAGATCGGACAACTCCCGTTTAGGAGGGGGCATTCGCGCAAATTCATTGAACTCATCCACCAGTCGCTGTAGTCGATCCACCTCTTCGATAACTATGTCAGTGCACTGCGCAAAAATTTCCTCAAACTTCGTCGATTGGGCGTTCCTGCCTCGATAAGCTCGCTGAAGATTCTCAATCGAAAGCCGAATCGGAAATAGCGGGTTCTTAATCTCGTGGATAATCCAACGTGCAGCATCTGCCCACGCTGCACGTCGCTCGACAGTAAGCCGCCTCTCCAGACTTGCCTTCAGAGCTGCCGCCATCTGATTGAAAGCACCCGCCAATCTACCGATCTCATCTCGACCTTGGGCGGCGACCCGCTGTTCCAGATTGCCTGACGCGATTTCTGCCGCTCCCGCTGCCAACTGATTGATAGGTTTAGTCATCTGAAGCCCAACGATATAACTGACAACATACACCAAAGCAAGCCCAACCCCACCGATGATAAGTAGAAACAACATCAGTTGCTGCTGCAATTCGATTTCATCCCGATGAGAATACGCCAGAATCAACTCTATTCCAACCGCTTCAGGTTTCGGCTCTGCTTCAATCTGCGTCTCGATATTCGGAGCCAAGATTGGGATATGACTGACGCTGTGCTGTATACCGATCAGCGAGATCTTTTGAAATGGCTGATCCACATCGCCGACAGACGTAAGGAGGGACTCACGCTCAAATTCAGGAATTGTACCCGCCGGCGTATTCAGCGGCACGAGACGAGTCCCTTCTTCGAGAAAGATTGGGTGGAGCGTCAAATCTTTCAGGGCTTGGCTGAGGTGCTTATGTAAAAAATACCCGCCGGTGACAAATCCCAAAAGCTCACCCTCCACCTGAATTGGCAATGTAATCTCAATTGTGGCTCGCCCTTCGGGTGTCCGGAACCTCGCCGCCGGTTCTGGCTTTAACTCTCGTGCGCGATCCAATGCTTCCAGATCTCTTTCGCCGTGGCGTAAGTTGAGGGAATTACGGCTACTGTTTTCTACCTTACTTGCAGTGATGATGCCCTCATCGGTTCCATATTCCAAGATGTCCAAGGCACTATCGGTGATGCTGGGAGGATACGGTTCACGCCCTCGAATCGCCTGAACGACCCGCCAGTCCTTGATTTCGCGTCGAACTTTTTCCTCAATATCTTGTTGAAGCAGATTTATCGTGTGGGCAATCCGTGCTTTGAATTCTTGGGCGTCCCTTTGAATTTGCAGATCAACAGTATTCACGATGACAAGACTGGTAACCACGAAGCCCCCGATAATTATAATCAGGAATACGGAACTATACGTGAGAAAGATTTTGTGATGGAGTTTGTTGATAGTAAAACGCATTGTGGGTTCGTGGATCGGCTATTGGACGTAACAGTATAGGAGTTACGCAGTTCAGTTTGTAGTAGCGCAATTCATTGCGCGTCCTGACAGGCATACCCGACTATAAACCTAAGATCTGACCGTAGGGGCAACCCTTGTGGTTGCCCGATTCATCGGACTTTGAGCGTTCGAGTGCATAAGTCCTACAGTATTAGGATAGCGTAAGTTACTAGGGCGTGTTGACGTTTTGCTTTTGCTACCGTGAGAAACGCTAAATCAATGGAAAAATGTTCGGAAACCGAGTTTTTTCTTCAAAACTCGGTTTCTTTTCTCGGATTTCCCGGTCAGCGAACCGATTTATGCCTCTC
The DNA here is from genome assembly GCA_022826645.1 of Candidatus Poribacteria bacterium. GTDB lineage: Bacteria > Poribacteria > WGA-4E > WGA-4E > PCPOR2b > PCPOR2b. Next base: position 809 of record JAJDUM010000102.1, on the reverse strand, counting down.
TGCTATCTGGTTGCACACAAACGCAGTATCTTTCGTATGGGTTGGGTTTCCCAACCCGCATTGACCTATGGGCAAGGAAACCTCGCCCCTACGATTACGGACAGCTACACATAAATTATTAATATACCCCAATCATTGACAGTCCATCGGTTGTCAGCTAAATCTGAAGGACTCTATCCTTCGATCCAGAGGAGCACTAAGTGTATAATCTGGGAATATCTCAAGTTTTTTTAGCCCCAGCGGGGCGGCATGTATATAGAATACCGAGTCAATACAATCCAAAGCCCCAGAGGGGCGACATGTGTGACGTTGATTTGGTTACTTCGAATTGGGTTCGAGTATGCAAACTCTTAGGCAATTCAGCGAACGCAGCGGTTCAAGTCCTAGCACTCAGACTGAACTATAGAAATGTCCAAAGAGTGTAGCAAAGTTTAGCCCCAAAATCAAGAATGATTTCTTTTGACGGATTTTTCGCTTGATTGGGGTTATCAACCCTGATAAAATAGCCACAATCGGGCAAAGCCCTCGGGATTCATCAATAAAACTATCCAGAAGAGACCCCCTCTATGTTTAAGCATCACCCAGTCCCACATTTGATTGGGACTTGTAAGCAGCAGTATCGCCTTGCATTCATCTGTGTATTGATTCTCACCCTATCTTCTCCAACTGTATCCGCCCAACAACAGATCGCCCTTGATACCTACGCTATCTTTCAACAGAGCTGCCTCATCTGCCACGGTCCTGATGGTGCCTATAAAGAATCACTCCTAATGGAACACAATGCACTCATAGAAAATGGTTCGGTTGTA
>JAJDUM010000041.1 GCA_022826645.1 Candidatus Poribacteria bacterium | reverse complement strand
GGACGGTGGAACAGTTGCTCTGCTATCAAGCTCCCCCTCCGCCGTGGCAACCACCACGACGACAGGGAAGACCTACTGCCAAAATCAAGGAACTTATTCAACGCTATCTTTTGTGACCACACTTTACTGCGGTGCTACCGGCTTATGGGGAAAAGTACGATTTGAGGAATTGTCCGGTATAAGAGTCAGGGTTCTGTGCGACCACTTCGGGTACTCCCTCTACGATAATCTCTCCCCCGCGGTGCCCGCCTTCTGGACCGAGATCGATGATATGGTCGGCGGTCTTAATCACATCGAGATGGTGTTCGATCACTAATACCGTGTGCCCCGAATCGACCAGCTGATTCAAACTATCCAACAGTTTTTGAATGTCGGCGATATGTAGTCCGGTGGTAGGTTCATCAAGGATATAGAGGTTATGCTTGCCTCGTTTGATTTTGCCAAGTTCGTTTGCTAACTTCACCCGTTGCGCCTCCCCGCCTGAAAGTATCGGTGCTGGGTGTCCTATCTGTAAATAGCCCATACCTAAATCGTTGAGAACGCTCAGTTTGTGGTGGATGAGTCGTTGATTTGCAAAGAATTCAACACCTTCCTCAATCGACATCCCTAGCACTTCCGAAATATTTTTCCCGTTGTAGGTAACCTCAAGGGTTTCGTCGTTGTATCGCGCCCCCTTGCAAGCGGGGCAAGGCACCTCTACATCGGGCATGAAGTGTAATTTGGTCGTGATTTGCCCCTCACCGCCGCATTCCTCACATCGTCCACCTTTGACGTTAAAACTAAATCGGGAAGCGGTATAGCCGCGTGCTTCCGATTCAGATGTACTTGCAAAGAGTTTTCGGATGTTATCGTAAAACCCAATGTAGGTCGCCGGATTGGAGCGCGGAGAGCGCCCAATTGGTGACTGATCGATGTTGATTACATCACTAATGTATTCATGCCCTTCAAGGTTGTCGTGATCTCCCGACAAGACGCGGCTATCATGGAAGATAGAATAGAGTTTCTTGTACAAAATCTCGTTTATCAACGTACTCTTGCCCGATCCCGATGCCCCTGTGATACAGATAAAAAGACCGAGAGGAATCTCGACATTAATGTCTCTAAGATTGTTCTCTCGCGCCCCACGTATAATGAGCGAAGCACCGTTCGTTTCGCGCCGGTCTTCCGGGATTTTGATGCTCTGTGCACCACTCATATACTGTCCGGTTAACGACACGGGGTTTTTCAAGACCTTATCAGCAGATCCTTCTGCAACTATCCTCCCGCCATGGACTCCAGGACCGGGACCCAGTTCAATAATGTGATCTGCGGCTCGGATTGTGGCTTCGTCGTGTTCCACCACAATGACGGTATTTCCAATATCTCGCAGCTGTCTCAGCGTTTTGAGCATTTTTGTGTTATCTTTTGGATGGAGTCCAACAGTCGGTTCATCTAATACATATAGCATACCCATCAGACCGGAACCGATCTGTGTTGAGAGGCGAATCCGCTGCGACTCCCCACCCGAAAGCGTGGCTGACCGTCGGTTTAGGTTGAGGTAGTCCAAACCGATTCCGAGCAAGAGTTCAATCCGGGTCGTAAGCTCTTTAATCACCCGTGTTCCTGCTTCTTTTTTCGGCTCTGGAATCAACTTAATCCCCTCCAGAAAAACTTTCAATTCTTCAAGGTGCACATCACCCAACTCATGGATGTGCTTATCATTAATGGTGACAAGCAGGCGTTGCTTCTTAAGCTTACTACCGTCACAATCGGGACAGGTGTGCTCAACCATCACTTTCCGCAGATACTCCTCCATGCCTGAATGCGCTTCACCTCGCTTGCGGTAATGCCTGTAGTGGCGATCAATTCGGTTGATAATCCCATCGAACTGAAAGTCTCTGCCAACATGATGGTGCGTCGCCTGCTTCGCACCTTCCGGCATCACGATCGTAATCTTCTCCCCTTTCGTTCCGTAGAATACGAGGTCGATAACGTCATCGGGCAGGTCTTTGAACGGCGCGTCAAGGCTGAAGTTATAATGCTGTGCAAGGCTGTACATCATCCGACCATCCCAACGGTCTGGGTCGTAATTGAATGCTTGTTTTACAAATGCCCCTTCGACGATGCTTCTGGTTTTATCCGGGACGAGCAGGTCAGGGTGAACTTGGAGATATGTTCCCAATCCAGAACAGGTAACGCAAGCACCAGTCGGCTCGTTAAAGGTGAGGTGGTGCGGTCCCAGTTCGCCCATAACGATGCGATGTTCAGGACAGCCAAAATCTGTGTAAAATGCATCGATCTCTTTTTGAGTTATATCCGAACTCAGGATGTGGAAACTCATGAAGCCTTCACCAACTAGCATGGCGTGGTCAAGGGCAGCAAGGATCTGTTTGTCAATATCTGGTTTGATGACGAACCGGTCAACGATAGCTTGAACGTTATATTCGCGCTGTTCATCCACTTCAATTTCTTCGCTGAGGTCGTGTAGCTCACCATCGATCCGAACCCGGCGGCACCCTTTCAGGCGAACATCATCAAACAAATAGGAGTAATCTTCGCCGTAAATCTTGAAAACCGGGGCATAGATTTCGAGTTCCGTCCCTTCAGGCAATAATAGGATATGCTCCATCAACTGGTAGGGAGTTCGGGTTGGAACTTCGGTGCTGCAATAGGGGCAATGAGCAACCCCAATCGTGGCGAATAGCATCCGCATATAATCGTAGAGATCTGTCATGGTTCCTACGGTCGAGCGCGGATTCATAGTGATTGTCTTCTGCTCAATCGAAACGACAGGGGATAATCCATCGACAAAATCGACATCTGGTTTTTTTAATTGTGCCACAAAACGTTTGGCATAGGTAGACATTGACTCCAAGAAACGACGCTGCCCTTCAGCATAAACCGTTTCAAAGGCAAGTGATGATTTCCCCGATCCGCTAAGCCCTGTTACTACGACCAGTTGATTTCGAGGAATTTCGATGTTCAGGTCCTGCAGATTGTTCTCTCTCGCTCCTCTTACACTGATTGTCTTCCGCATCCCTGTCTCCTTTGTGTGCGATCCGAAAACCCCTGCTTTCGTCCGCTGGGTTCGCTTATATCGGCATCCGTATAAAACTCGAAACCGCCGTTTTTTGAAAAACACTAAACATAAAATAAGTATATCATTTCTTGCAGCACTATTCAAGGGGACACTTCTGCTAAAGTGAAATTTCTCCAAATCTATCAATCACTTCGGTGTGTGAAGCGGTGCCTGTTGTTCCAATTTTGGTAACGGTAATCGATGCGACAAGGTTTCCGACCTGTGCCGCTTCAACATAGTCAGCGCCGCCGCAGAGCGCCGCCGCAACCGCAGCAGAAACACTATCTCCTGCTCCTACTGGATCTGTGTCTGCATCAAGCGGAACGCCCTGTACATGCTCGATACGTCCGTCGTGGAATACCAAGATACCCTCCCGACCAACAGTGAGAAAAAGTGGTTTCTCTGTCCGTTCCGTTAAGATTTGCCCACATCGCTTTGCTTCTTCTATATCAACTTCCGCTCCGATCCAGTCCGGATTGACCGCCCGTTTCGCTTCAAATCGGTTCGGTTTGATAGTAACGTAATGATATTTTTCTATCCGTGTCCGAGAATCAACAAAAAACAGTTTATCGGGAAACTCCACTGCGAGTTGACATATTTCCGCTCGCACCCGATCTGTGATGACACCCCGATTGTCGTGGGGCATCTGATCCCCCACAATGATCCCCTCTACCTGTGTCACACACTGACGCAAGGCACGGAGTAACCTATCTTCCACGTCAGTTGGCATCATAGTTTGGTTCTCGATATCAAACCGAGGACCTTCCGTCTCAACGCCTTCATATCCACGGTGGATGGGTTTGAGGTAGGTTGGGGTGACCCGGTCTGTCGCGGTAATCATGAAATCCGTGATACAACCGTTGGCTGCTAAGCGTTCGAGCATAGAGTTGCCAAAGCCGTCTTCGCCAATCACGCCTAACGTGTAAATTTCTCCCACTTCTAACGATGCTAGGTTGTTAGTCACGGTTCCTGCAGCGCCAGGACTGTAGCGTTGTTCTATGACAGGGTTCGTATGCCAAGGGGTCTCTAACGACAGGGTTGACTTCGTTTTATCGATTATCCAATAGGCGTCGAGGTAAAAATCGCCGAGAACCAGAATCTTTCGTTCACGAAACCCTTCCAAGATTGATTTCAAGCGTGCTTCATCCATAAAGTCTCCTTCCGTGTCAATCAGTGTCGGTCCGTGTGACGTAGACCTGTTTCTTCATTGACGTGGGAGTCTGATCGTGTTACGATTGGCAATTGTTTCTGATAGTAGGAAAATAGTGATAACTTTAGCAGGTTTCTATTGTTGGTTCAAGAGGAATGAAAAATGGTCACGAATGTTGCCCATCGGGGGGCTTCCGGAAACTACCCAGAAAATACGTTAATCGCCTTCCAGAAAGCTCTGGAAATCGGCGTTGATGAGATTGAGTTGGACCTCTATTTGACAAAGGATGATCACCTGATCATCATGCATGACTCAACTGTAGATCGGACGACTGACGGCGCAGGTGCGATTGGGGATCTCACGCTGTCTCAGATCAAGAGTCTTGATGCCGGACAGGTGTTTGGCGAACAGTTTCGGGGCGAACGTGTGCCGACGTGGGAAGAGGCATTAGACCTTGTGCAGGGTAAGGTTGGTCTCAATGTCCATCTTAAGGAGGGCGGCAATCCAGATGGACACTATGAACGTAAGGTCGCAAAAGCACTGGGCGATTTCCAGATGGTAGAGGCGTCTATCCTAACGTGCAGCGATGCGAGCGTTGGCATCTTTGCTGAGATCGATCCACGGATCGAGTGCCGAATCTTTCGCGCAGGGCGTACACCGGAAGAATATATCCGCAAATCGGTAGAGATGGGGCTTCGGACGATGCAGCCGGGACGAGACATCACAACTCGGGATTTTGTGGAGAAGGCACATGAGGCAGGCAGAATCGTGCACGTCTTCTACGCGGACACCCCTGAAGATATGCGGGATTATATCGAAATTGGCGTTGATGGGATTTTGACCAACTTCCCGGAGCGACTAAAAGCCGTTCTCACGGAGATCGAATAGAATGGGACACGGTCAGCATTCAGTGCCGTCAATTATCAATTATCTTCTTCTCGAGGGATTCCACCGCCAACTTTGTAAGTGTATCAACGTCCAGTGCTGCTTCCGCCGCTTCGATCGCTTCGAGTGATGCGTTGGTAGCTGGGCGGTCCGGCACAAAGAGCGAGCAGCAGTCATCGTGGGGAAGGGTTGAAATTTCAAAGGTGCCAATATTCTCCGCTAACTCCATGATCTCCGCTTTGTCGTCACCGATTAGGGGTCGCAGAATGGGGATCTCTGCAGCTTCTTCGATTACGCGAAGGTTGCCCAACGTTTGTGACGCGACCTGTCCAAGGCTTTCCCCGGTGACGAGACACTCCGCCTTTGCAGCCGATGCAATCTGCTGTGCGATGCGCACCATCATTCTCCTATAAAGGATAACCCGATATGGGGCAGGGGTTTGCGTAACAATTTCGCGCTGTACCTCGGCGAATGGAACAAGGTAGATCAGTGTCCGATAATTCCAAGCCGCCAAAATCGCAACGAGTTCTTCTACCTTCTCAAGAGATGCCTTGTCGGTGTATGGATAGCTGTAAAAATGAACAAAAAGTGCCTTAACGCCACGTTTCATCATCCGCCACGCGGCAACCGGTGAATCAATTCCACCAGAGAGCATGACGAGAACTTTCCCACTAGCCCCAACAGGTAGACCGCCTACACCTCGGATTTTTTCCACGTAGACGTACGCTGCTTCATCGACAATTTCAATATTACACCGCAGGTCAGGGGTGTGCATATCTGCCGATGCCCCTGTTGCGCCGAGTAGGGTTGCTCCCACCTTCGCGCTAATCTCAGGCGAAGTCAGAGGAAAACGTTTGTTTGCTCGTTTCGTTTCAACTTTAAGCGTCTTGAATTGTTGGTCTTTGACAAGCTCTAATGCAGCAGCACGGATGGCGTTAATGTCCAGGGCGGTTTCTAAAGCAAGCTCAAAATGAGCGATCCCCATCACTTTGCCCAGTCGTTCTCGAATCGCCTCGACATCCGCTTCAGAGCGCAACATCACCAAAAGTCGCCCATAGATGCGTCGCACCTCCGCGCAGCCCATCCCTTTCAGGGACATTTTTATGTTCTGGGCAAGTTTCTTTTCAAAAAATGCACGGTTCTTGCCTTTTAACCCAACCTCACCGTAGTGCACTAAATATAGCTTTTCCATAACGCTTGTTAAAGTCCTGTTATTCGGTATCACTGAGATCAAACAGTAGCGGCTGTATGTCAGACCTATCTATGACCCTTTGATCTCGTCTTAGCTTTGATTTGGGTAACACATTTGGGGCAATAGTAGGTCCTAGATAAGCCAACAGTTGATCTTTGGATACAGCATCTACTTCTGGCAGTGCTGCTGCCCGCCAGGTGTCTGATAGCCAGTTAAAGCGTACCCCACGAGATCCTCGACTATTCTGCACATCCTCTGGCAACTCGGCAATCAAAAGGGCGTCATCGAAAACTTCTTGCACAATAGACGGCGAATGTGTACTAACAATTACTTGGCGTAGGGGATTATACGGTCCAACGGGAATAGTTAGGTCGGTGGCGATATCTTGAAGGAGTTGTAGGACCGATGGAATCCGTGATGGATGGATACTACGGTCGGGTTCTTCTATGCAGATGAGGCCAGTTGCCATTGGGTCTGATTCTAAAACCGACAGTGCCAGAAAGCGCAGCATCCCCTCCGACAGCGAGCGCGCTGGATAAACTGTGCCGCTGTGGTCTGTGATTTCCAAAGTGAGCAGCTCTCGTTTTTCGTCCCGGTCAATCCTGATCTCAGCAACGTCTTCAACCAGTTCGGATAATCGAGTAGCGACCTGCCCGTATATCTCTGGCGCCTTTGAACTGGTATTGCGATCTCTTTGAGAGCGCGCCAGTTGATACAGGGTTGCAGGTAGGTGAGAGCCATCGCTACCTAAGCCGACGGGTGCTGTGAACGCATCGGGCTCACGCAAGGAAGAAGCTTCGAATTGGATCAGCTTCCACGACTGCAATTCACGCCGCGCTAACAGGGCTGTTGGACTCGCTGCGGTGTTGATAGTAGAAAGAACTGTGCGTGGGAGGGACTTGGATAAAATGGTTTCAGGGCTAACGCCATTACCCCCGTCTTGGTGCACTTTAACTACCCGATGTCCCCCATGAATCCTAGTAGAGATGAAGGGGACCGCTCTCTTTCCCTTTAGTACAGAATCGCGCCAATCTTTTCTATGGTCAGCGAACTTCAAATATTTTCCCCAATCGCCCAGTTTCACGCGATCAAGTCGCTCCTCAATCAGTTCAAGGGTTCCACTTGAAGGCAAACTGCCATCCACACGATACGCTAGCACAACGCGGTAACGGAGAAGCGTCGTCGTTGCCTTTACTTGCTGCCCCAAGTCATCTACGCCCGCTTCGGGGATTATCATTTCCGCTTCAAAGGACATTTCCGTGCTCTCGGTATCGTCGCTACGATTAAAGAGACCATGCACATCGCCTATCCGTCCTTCCTCACTACGGACTGACCGGGCTGCATCAATCAACGTATGGTCGGCTAGGGCACTCAGAAACTGAATCGCATCGAACAGATTTGATTTACCTGCGCCGTTCGCACCGGCAATACACGTAAAGGGACCCAAGGGAACATCAACATCAATAAGGTTCTTGAAGCCAGAAACTTTCAAACGGGTCAGCATAACGCCCTCCACCATCTAATCGTGCTTACGGTCTATTGTCCCTTCCCTAAAATATCCATCGTTGTCCGAAAGTGTTGTTTGGCAACATATTGCAAAGTCGCCGCGCCGTGTCGCGCAACGAACTGTTTGCCCGTGTCAATCACTTGAAACGCCCCTTTGGGTAGTTGGATCTGATACTCTGTGGAGAGTTGCTCCAGTTGTTGGAGAAAAGCATCACGTGCAACAATAGATGCAGCAGCGACTCCAATATCACTTTCCGCCTTCGGAATTTGCACCAAACTGACACTGCGATTTATATCACGCTGTAACTCGGTAGCCAGTATATCCTCGCTGGCAAAACGATCTACGAGAACGTAGCGGCAGTCTACATGCTTTTGGAGGAGATTCCGGATTACTCTGGCGTGAAGCGACGCAAGAAGGTTATTCAGGTTTTGCCCCTTGTTTCTGAAGATATCGTATTGTTTGTTATATTGAGATGGTTCAAGTTCAGCTGTGGCAACACACTCGCTGCAGTATCTATGAATCTGATCGGCGAGTTTCCTGACACGCGAATCTGTGAGCTGTTTCCCGTCGCGTACTCCCAATTCTTGCAATATTCCACGAGTTTCAGGCGTGACATATACACCGGCCACCGCCAACGATCCAAAATAGTCCCCTTTTCCCGCTTCATCCGTGCCAATCCAAGCGTCCCAGTGGTGTGCATCCGGTGAGTGTTGTGTGGGCTTAGCCATGCCATCTCCTTACCTCTGCACTACCCTTGTGTGTGTGTGGAAAATGTAATTGTTTCCATTTAGTGCTAATACCCTTCGCGTTGTAAACCAGCGTCCGGCACGGGGGAAGCACGAGGATCTAGAACTTCGTCCACGCCATAGAATTGTCCACTTTCACGTCCTGTACCACGATCAACCACCTCTGGTCCGATCTCCTTGTTCCCACGAAGATAATTTTCACGTAGGCGTCCGCCATCATATACGGCCCAGCCTCCGTTTAGGATGATGTTGTTGGAAGTTATCTCCGGCGAGGCAGAAGCATAACACCTGACCCCATCTTGGTAGTTATTGGCGATTTCGTTATAATGAATCGTTGGTCGGGAGTCATCATCACAGACAACCCCGAACTCATTTGCTTGGATTAAGTTTCGGTTGATTTCTGGGGACGCATTTTTAACGCATTTAATCGCGGTTCCATTCTTGCTAATCTGGTTATCGCCTATCGTTGGAGTGCTGTTGTCGCAGAGAATTGCCACCTTGTTATCTTGTAATAAGCAACTCTCTATCTGCACGCCATCGGACTGGCAAGAGAGTGCTGTTTCAGCTTCCTGAATGCGGCAATAGCTCAAGTGAGAATTGGGACTCGTATCTTCAAATCGGATGCCAATCCAATCACCGGTTTTAGGTGGGTTTTTCTTGGAGTTGAGCAGACCAAATATTATCATACGATCCGGCTTGCCCTCCGCATACAGCGATCCCCGGACGATAAATTCGTGAGCACCTGTTTCCGAATCGAGGCCGACCACGGAGTCGGGTTGGATGGTTAAGGTCTTCCCTTCGGGTACGATGACATCGCCCACGATCTGAATTCTTCCGCCCCACACCTCGTTCTCCGCCAACTCACCTGATTTTTTTAGTGGATTCTCACTCGTACCTATCTCACCCATGTTGAATGCACCACCTTGGCAGCCGGTGCACAGAGTTACAAAGCATATCAGGAGGGTAAAGTGAAATCCGTTCCTTGCAAACTTCATCAGAATTCCTTTCGTTGACTCAGCTTCGGCGGGTGAAAGAGATTAGATTGATTATAAGTCAAGCCTTAACGCTCTGTCAAGCCTGTTTTTGGACGACCCAAAGGAGTGCTTGACTTTGCAGCATGTCGTCTGATACAATATTACCAAATATCTTGAGTGCACACATGAATTTCGTGTTGTGCTGACCGGGGCGCACAGATGTTTTTCAAACGTCAGAGGGCTGTACCCACCGGCTACGCTGCCTCCAATTTCTTGCTTACCTGTTTTGTTGTCGGGTTGCTGATTCTTGCGCTTGCCTTTGTGTATTATACCCATCTGCTTCTCCAGCACAACAAAGTTTTCGAGAAGCAGGTGAAGCCGTTGGCAAAACTTGAAGCTTTGCTAGCAAGTATCAAGGATAGTCAGCTTCAAAATCAGTTGAGCCAGATTATTAAAGAGGAATTGTTGACTGATAGCCGGCTCTCATTCATCATTACCGATGCCGATGATGGTCAAGTCCAAATCGCTAGAAATCTCAGGAATGAGATCATTGAAAACAAGATTGATAAATCCAAGCCGCTCTCTATTGATGAAAAAAATAAACTTGATGCCATTCTCAATCGGATGAAGCGGAATCCATCGATACCACTCCGTGATTTCTTGATTGATGGCTATTTTTATCATGGTGTGGCAGATACAAATGCGATGGATCGACTGCCCTTTGTCATTACGGATTTGAAGGATAATCCACGGCAATGGAGAATCTGGGATGAATTGCTCACGCCAGAGACAGCCACACCGGATCAATATGAGCGAGCGAAAATGCTTGTTCAAAATTCCAAAACCGTGGGGCGGTACGGCCTGCTGCGAACCAACCCGGGGCTTCAGGGCCACCTGTACTACGAAATTCTCCCTAACTACGGTGTCTTCATTATGCCCGTCGTGCTGGTCGCTGTGTTCTCGAGCATCTTGACCGTTGGCTTCTTGAGTTATCGGCGGATTAAAACCGTTGAGCAAGCATCGATTTGGGGAGGGCTCGCGAAGGAGACTGCGCATCAGCTCGGTACGCCGATTTCCTCCCTGATGGGGTGGATCGAGCTATCGATGGAGCTGAACAAGCAGAAGGGCGACAATACAGCCTCCGAGATTTACGCGAATATGCAAAGCGATCTCACTCGACTCCAGCGCATTACAGAACGTTTCGGCAAGATTGGCTCGTATCCACAGCAAACGCGTATAAACATTAACTCCGTTATCAACGAAGCTGTTGCCTATTTTCAGACGCGCTTGCCAAATCTAAGCAAACAGGTTGAGTTACGCGTGACTGAGTGTGAACTGCCTGAAATTGCAGCAAATCCGGACCTACTGCAATGGGTGTTTGAGAATTTGATCCGGAATTCGCTTGATGCAATAGATAACCAGAATGGTGTCATCCAGATCAATCCCCGGCTTCATCCGAAGGGGCATCAGATTGTCGTCTCATACAAAGATAACGGGAAGGGAATTTCCCGGAAAGACCGGAATAAAATCTTTCGTCCGGGGATGACAACGAAGGAACATGGCTGGGGCCTTGGTTTGACGCTTGTTAAGCGAATCATTGAGGCGTATCATCACGGACAGATCCGACTCGTTGAAACTAGCTCAAAAGGCACGACCTTTGAAATCGCACTGCCCGTGGAGAGCGTTGAAAACGAAAAAGCGTCGAAACAGTTGACGGGACGGCTGCCCTTCCTGAAAAGGCTAAGGCAGAACAGGAGAGGGGAACGCAGTGTTAGCGCAAAATATAACGCGTAAAATTCTGTGGGTAGATGATGAGATCGATGCGTTGAAGCCCCACATCCTTTTGCTCCGTGAGAAATCTTACGATGTCACACCGGTTTCCAATGGGACTGATGCCATTTCACTGCTGAAGGAATCCTACTATGATGCCGTTTTGCTCGATCAGGTTATGCCGGGGCAGGATGGTATGGCAACGCTTGATCGGATCCGTGAGATTAACCCCATCTTGCCGGTGATTATGGTCACACAAGGCAGCGAGGACCGTCTAATTGATGAAGCACTGGGAAAACGAATCAGTGACTTCTTGGTCAAGCCCATTGGTGTTGCTCAAATTGCTTCAACCTTAAAGCGCGTACTGGATCAGACTCAGATCATTGAAGCACAGGTGCCACGTAACTATACCCACGATTTTAATCAGATTCGCGCAATTAAGGATGCGAATCCAGACTGGCGGCAATGGATAGAAATCTATCTGAAATTGCTCGAGTGGGACCTTGAGCTTAATCATTTAGCACAAACTGGGCTTGAAGAAACACATCTAGAACAGAAAAAAGAATGTAATGCTTTATTTTCTGATTACGTACAGGACAACTACCTCCGTTGGTTGCAGGGCGAGGATTCCCCGATCCTGTCTGTTGATGTAGTCGAAAAATTCGTTATTCCACACCTGCGTCAGGAACGCCAAGTATACCTGATCGTGGTTGATTGTCTGCGATTGGATCATTGGATAGCAATTGAATCCGTGCTCCAACCCTATTTCTATATTGATAGAGATTACTATTTCTCCATTTTACCTAGTGCAACGCTTTACTCGCGTAATGCGATTTTTAGTGGACTGTTTCCGCAAGAGATCGCGGAAAGATTTCCACAGTATTGGCAGGAGGATGCCACGGACGAAACCAGCACGAACCGTTATGAAAGGCACCTTCTCCAACTCCAACTCCAACGTGCAGGGATCAAGCTAAAGCCAGGATTGAGATATTTTAAGATCTTCGATACAAAAGGTGGGAATGAGTTCATACGCCAAGTCTCTTCGTTTGATCGAATTAGCCTCTCTGCTTTGGTTGTTAATTTTATTGATATGCTGACTCATCAGCGCTCGCAGTCAGACATTCTGCAACAGATTGCGCCGGACGAATCTGCCTTTCAGTCTTTAACAAAGTCGTGGTTCGTTCACTCGGCACTATTTGAGATACTGAAGATTATCGCGAAGCAGGATGCCACGATTGTTCTAACATCGGATCATGGCTCGGTTCTTTGCAACCGGCCATCGAGAGCGTACGGGAATCGCGAAACCTCTACAAGCCTTCGCTTCAAAGTTGGCACAAATTTAGGCTGCGACAGAGATCAAGCGATCTATATCGAAAATCCGAGACAGTATAGATTACCTGCTGAAAACTCAAGCAAGAACTACATTATTGCAAAAGAAGATTATTACTTTGTTTATCCCAATCAATTCAATGAATATACCCGCCAGTTTCGGGGAGGCTTCCAACACGGAGGAATCTCGACAGGCGAATTGATTATACCCGTGGTCACAATGACCCCACGCGAACAAAGTTAAGGCTGCAAGAAAATTAGATTTGAAGGATGTGCTTACAGAAAACTTATGAGGACTCTCGTCGAGCGATATTTTTCGGATAGGGCCGGCGGAGACAGAATCAGAAAGTAAAATAGTAGAGCAATTCCGCTTTACCTCCTACTTGCCATCTCCGTGCTTCTCATGGATCGAGATTTACGGTGTTTATGTTGTTCTCATTAGATTTTCTCATGTGTTTACCGATGGTGCACATACGTTTAGTCTTTTTGATAACCAAGTTCTTACAATATGCTCGATTATTTGGGAATTTGGAGGCCATACGTGAAGCGTGATGATAGAAATGTCTCGCGTTTCAGCTCGGGATGCAACCGTGGTGAAGATTTTCACGAACCCAGTGATGGTACCGTGCCAACGAAACAAAAGAATTGAAACTGGTGCCATCGTTGATCATCCACTGCGACGATATTATGCTATATTCCCAGGCAATGTAGAAGCATGCGCGACGCCGTTATCGATAAGAAGATTATTTTTCTTGAACCCTTTGTTCGTTGCCTCCATGGATAGATCGGTTGTGGATTTTGTGACCTAGTCTTGGAACTTAAGACTGGAGGCGACAATGGAAAAAGAGATTATCATTTCTGATGATGAATATGAAACGCGGTGTGCTGTCCTTGAAGATGGCGTTCTGACTGAGATTGATATCGAGCGGAAAAATGATGAGCATACACTTAACAATACATATAAGGGGCGTGTAGAAAACGTTCTTCCAGGTATGCAGATTGCCTTTGTGAATATTGGACTTGAACGACATGCGTTTCTGCATATATCGGATATCATCCGTGATCTGGAAGAAGACAGTTCTAACGATGATTCCGCAAAACTTGATTTAAATAGAAAAACAGCCGATTCACCAAAACCCGGACGAGGATACCCGTATTCTATCAGCGACCTCATTCAACCCAAGCAAGAGATTCTGGTACAGGTTGGAAAAGAGCCTATCGGTACTAAGGGACCTCGTGTAACGACCTGTATTACACTTCCTGGTCGCTATGTTGTTTATTTGCCGACTGCTTCGAACATCGGTGTTTCGCGACGGATTGAGTCACCGGAAGAAAGGCAGCGTCTCAGGGACATCGCCGAGGGGATACGTGCGGAGGTTGACGGCGGGTTCATTATTCGAACCTCTGCTGAAGGAAAAAGTGAGCAAGATTTTACAGCTGAGATTCAATATCTTGTTGCACAATGGAAACGAATTGTTCGACAAGCCGAAAAGATGCCTGCCCCAAGCCTCGTCCATAAGGAACACAGTTTCATTGTCCGAGTCATTCGAGATTCATTCACAAGTGAAGTCACCCGGTTGATCATTGATTCTAAAGAGCAGTATCAGGAAGCGATCGAGTATCTTTCATCTTCTGGATCTGACCTGCGTTCACATGTCAAGCTTTATGACAAAACCACCCCCATTTTTGAATCTTATGGAATTGAAAAAGAACTCAGGAAGGCCTTGAGCGAAAAAATATGGCTCAAGTGTGGTGGACACCTCGTTATCCAACAGACAGAGGCAATGGTTTCTATTGATGTCAATACGGGGAAATTTGTCGGAAAAGGCGATCCCGATAGTACTATCCTAAGTGCAAACCTAGAGGCTGTTGAGGAAGTAGTAAGACAGATCCGCCTGCGAGACCTTGGGGGCATTATCGTCATCGATTTCATTGATATGGATGATCCTGAACATCGACGAAAGGTCTATAAGTTACTGCAGCAAGCCTTAGACACCGATCGAGCCCGAACCAATCTCCTACACATATCCGAACTTGGGCTCGTAGAGATGACACGCCAACGAACACGTCCCAGCTTGGCGACTGTTCTTACTGAATCGTGTCCCTATTGCGACGGACATGGCTCCGTCCTTTCAACCGATACGATCATTATCGGTTTGTTACGATCAATTAAGAAAGCCCATCGGAAATCACGAAAAAGAAGACTAAAGGTGGTTGCAAACGAACATATTGTATCCCATCTGCTTGATGAAAAGGCTGCCAGACTGAAACAACTGGAAAAGTCGATGAACCTACAGATTCGGCTGCAAGGCGACGCAGATCTCCATCTTGAAGACTATCAACTCTTTGCTGAAGGTTCTAACCGCGAGATTTACTTGAATTAAGGTTGACTGTTGTGGGAATCTTTGGTATACTTTTTACTTAGGTCTTTGCCTGCTGCGCAGGAGAGGCAAACACGTCACAGATTTTTTAAGGAGAAAGAAAGATGTATGCTGTATTTGCCTCAGGTGGGAAACAACATCGTGTTCAGGTGGATACGTTAATTGACATTGAGAAGCTAGATACGCCTGTCGGTGAAGAAATAACTCTATCAGAAATATTGGTTATAGGTGATGGTACAGGTAAGGTGGAAGTTGGGACACCATATATCGAGAATGCCGCTGTCATCGCCGAAGTTGTGCAACAGGCTAAAAACAAAAAATTGGTTGTTTTTAAGTCGAAAAGGCGCAAAGGTTATAAACGAAAACTTGGACATCGGCAGCAATTCACCCGCTTGCGTATTACTGAAATACGAGACGGAAATAACGCATCTGAGGAGGAAACTCAAAATGGCTCATAAAAAAGGCGGCGGAAGTACTAGTAACGGTCGAGACAGTATCGGCAAACGGCTTGGTGTCAAGCAGTTCGCCGGAAGTGCTGTGACCGCAGGAAGCATTCTCGTTAGGCAGCGTGGAACACACATCCACGCGGGACGAAACGTTGGGGTTGGAAACGACTACACGCTATTTTCACAAATTGATGGGTACGTGTGGTTTGAGCGGAAAGATAAGTTCCGGAGAAAGGTTAGCGTCTATCCAGAGCGTCCCGATTTTTAGCCGTGCATACCATCAAATATGTTAAAATTAAAGCCTCGTCATTAAGCGGGGCTTTTTTTTATATTTTTGCATATACGCTTAGACATAAAACATGAGCTTGGCCGTAGGGCGGAACTAATGTTATAGGAAACGTCCTATTTCATCTCTCGAATTTTCACTGGTCGTTCTATTTTCTATCCGTTTCGAAATTCTCAGCAAAGAAATCGAACTATGTCTAATTGGTATTCCCAAAAAATTCCACACCTTCTACATGAGTTCAAAACAGATCTTGAACGCGGGTTAAGTAGTGAAGAAGCGGCAGCGCAGCGTGCCAAATATGGGAACAACGAAACACTACAATCCCATGAAGAATCTCTCTTTTCCCTCCTGCTGAAACAATTTTCTAATCTAACCGTTATCCTCCTGTTTATCGTTATCTGCACTCTTTTCTATATCCAGCGCGCGATTCATGAAATTTTGGTGTTCTCAGCCATTCTCTGTTTTCATGTCCTTTGGCGATTTATTCAAGTTGGGAAGGCACACTATCAACTCCGGTCTATTAGAACTTTCTTAGAAGTCAGTGTATCTGCTATTCGGGACGAACGTGTTGTCACACTCCCCCCTGTGGCTATTGTCCCGGGAGATTTATTACTCCTGAAGGAAGGAGACTACATTCCCGCTGATGCGCGTATTGTAGAGGCCGATGGTCTGGTTGTTGATGAGGCGCCTGTGTTTGGCACGACAACGTACACGCACAAAACAGATGAAGATATCTCGACGCCGAACTTACCACCTGACAAGCAAGGTAATATGATCTTTGCAGGGACGTATGTTCTTGAAGGGGAAGCTCGGGCAATTGTTGTCAAAACCGGAAATCAAGTGGAAATAAGCAAATCTACCCAACGTGCGACTGCGATCGTTGATCTGGATCCTGAAGCAGAAGTACAAATGAGCTTTTTTTACGATTATTTCCGCATTGCTGGGGCAGTATTAGCGGTAATAGCAGTTACCGTGGCGTTTCTGTTTCAAGATAAGAGTGCTCACTGGAGTGAACTTCTATTTCTCGGCTTTGGTTTTATCGTAGCAGCAATTCCTGAAGGAATCGCGTCGACAAGTCGGACTATTCTGTCTCAGCACGCTTATAGAATCTTACAGACGGGTATTGCGATTCGCAATCTTGTAAATCTGGAAAGATTGAGCAAACTCACGGCAGTTTGTGTCGATGAAGTAGGCAACTTTATGACAGAGGAGACGAGGGTTTCGCACATTTTTGTCAATGATAATCTCGTCGATCAGGAAATTTGGGAAACCTGGTTGAAATCCCATGATGAGCAGATGGCGGAGGGTATCAGCGAAGATGTAATTGCAGCAGCGCCATTGGATTCAGGGGTGCCTCAGGAGTTCCCACTACTGATCCTACTCGCGAGTCGCTGCGTCGGTGATACACGTCCAAACGGTCCAGAGGAAACTTCGAGTGTAACAGAAACAAGCATTAGCACTACACTAAACGAAATCGCTGAAAGAATTGGATTCGACTTGGAACGTTACAATGCGACTTTCACCAAGATTGATGAGCAGGCTCAAACATCGGAACGGCCATACGAAACGGTTGTTTTTGCACTGCAGGATGGAAGATTCTTGAAGCTGATGTTTGGAGAGGCGGAGTCAATTCTGCCAATCTGTCATCGCGTTCAACTGGACGGTACTGCTAACTACATGAGTTTTGACCAGAAACAGGTGATACAGCAGGCAATTGAATATCTGTCAAACAGCAAAACTCGCGCTCGTGCTGTTGCGTATCGAAATTTAAACACTCTACCCTCCACGGAGGAAACGCAACACAACATGACCTTTTTGGGCTTCATTACTTTTATGGAGCAGGAGTATCCTGGTTCACGAGAGATTATCCAATCTAGTCTTGATGCGGGCCTTAAAATTGTCACACTAACCGAGAGAGATAGAAACGCCGCTCTGGATATTGCCAAAGAACTCGCTATCGTTCAGGATAAACACGGTGTTGTTACACAAGAGGACCTGGCCGGGTTCACTAACGAGCACTATGAATCTATTGTAAATCGCCTGCTGGTATATTGTCGTCCTTCCACCGAACAGAAACAGGATTTGGTGCAACATCTAAAACGCCTTGGCTATGTTGTTGGATTTTGGGGAAAATCGCCGCTGGATCTACGGTCGATGCGACTGGCAGATGTCAGTTTTGCTTCCGCTGTTCGCTCATCTCATATTGTTCAACATCGAGCGGGGTGTGTGGTGCTTAAAGAGGGTTTTAGTGTTATTGCAGATCTCTTGCGTCAGGTCCGTGAATCCTATATCAATTTGAGAAGTTCAATGCGTTGGCTGCTCTCTTGTGTACTTACGCAGGTTATCACTCTCATCATCGGATTCATCCTACCGTATATAGGTTTCTTTTTTCCGCAATTGCGCGACCTACCTATGCCTTTAAATTTGCTGCAGCTGTTTTGGATTCATCTGCTCGTCAATCTGATACCATTAATGAGCTTGGGATATGAAGGCATCCGTGGAGATTTCAGATATAGCAGACCTCAAGAAATTCCTCCCTTTCTCTCGCGAGCTGATTTCCACGATGTGCTGCTGCGCAGCCTCGTTATAGCATCAATGGCTATCTTTAGCTTTATTCTTATCTCGGTGAGTTCGGATGCAACGCGGCAGAACCCTCATGCTGCAGCGCAAACGGCCACGTGTACAACATTGATTTTGGGTTTGTTGATATCAAATTTCCAGTGCCATCGCCTTTTCTGGGAGTCCGTCTTTCAAAGAATAAAGGCAAATCTTCCCCTATGTTTTACTGTTTTGGCTTGCATTGCGCTGCATCTCTCCGTAGTCTATTTTCCAACAACGCAACAGATATTTGGTTTTGCGCCACTCTTTAAAGAGTGGCAATGGCTGATCGCATTCTGTGCTGTTCTACTATTCTTACCCTTAAACCTCACGATTCGTCGGCGTTAGGATTTTTCGCATACTGCGTGCTAGCCACCGTTAGATGTAGATTCGTGAACCCACGCGTCTATTGTTGAGCAGTAACACCTTCATCTGTACATTTTAGTGATACATTGCGGTTAAGTGCCGCCATAAGAACATCGCGAAGTCTCCTGCCAACAATCTGTTCTTCACCGGGTTGAAGACTGAGAGAGAAGACCGTTAGTGGAGTCCTCTGGCTCTTGGTAGATTTTCCATCGAGAGACGGCGCCGCCGAGAATTCGCCCACTCGAGTTACATAAGGGTTGTAATCACATAGCACTGATATAGGTGGGTCGCCTTCGCGCAACTCCTTGCCGCACTCGTCTACGGTTAGTCCCAGAACTTCTTCGTCCCAGTCCACAGCTAATTGCATAAAGCGATTGCTACCGGTGCGGACTTCAATCTCTGTTTCGACACCGGGTACGGGCTTCAAAAACGATGCGATTTGCTCCAATGTCTTGGTTTGTTCCTGATACAGTGCATCAAGATCGATGGTCAGCCACTTTTCAAGTGCCGCCATGCACCCCATGATTTCTTCTTTGCCAACCTTCATCGCACGACATATCGCGCCTTCCACTGGTGTCGCATTAGCCAGTGCCGCGTTAATGAGTTCCTGCCGTCCGAGTAATAGCCCACTGGCTTGAGGACCGCGCAACCCCTTACCTCCACTAAATCCATAGAGGTCTACACCCATACGCGCATACCTCCGGATATTATCAATGGGTGGAATGCCGCCGGCCGCGTCCACAAAAACGGGTATGCCCGCTGATTTACATATCGATACCATCTCGGCCAGAGGGGGTGGATCCGCCGGGTTGGAATCGGCGGGGTATCCAGTGCAAAGCATGGCGGTCTCATCGTTAATGGAGCGCTGCAGCGCGTCCAGTGAGGTAACCACCACCGGTTTGCCTCCTGCCAGGCGTAAGGCACTGTCGAAAATACTACGCCCACCCCACATGATAACCTGATCCTTGAGTCCGGTGGTGTCGGGTAGTTGCCAAATTTTCTCGGGATCGGTGCCCGCGATGCATGCTGCTGTTGCTAGTGCCATGGAAGCTGCAGCGCCTGACGAGATCAAACCGGATTCCGCACCTGAAATCTCTGATAAACGCCTACCTACCGCTCTCTGTAATTCGACCACATCAACCATGTAGTGCGCTGCCTCGTCCATCGCCCGACGCACCTCTGGCCACACTACTGTTGCGCTCAGAAACGTGAACGGAAGGTTGGCATTGATGAACGGTCTTACACCCAGACGAGTATAGGCGTTAGTATCGAAGTTATGATCTGGTCCTTGTCCTACCTGTTCTATGGTGGAGTAATGCATCTGTTCCCTCCCTCGTATTCGGGTATGTGGTTCAGCGGTTCATATTGCAAATTGCTAACTGTCTATGATTTTCCCGGAGCTTTTTTGCGTACAAGTCAATTTGACATAATAGATCTGATTATAACCATCCTCTAACAGGTGTCAACACGAAAGTTCGGTTTGCGCGGGGGTAGGGCGTGGGGGAACAGGACAGCTAATTCAGAAAAGGAGTTGACTTAGTGGAAGGACTGATTTATGCTATTGTCTAACCATACACCGGAGGGAGGGAGATAGGATGACCGAGAAAAAGTTGGGTGTGTTGGTACATGGAGCGGGTTGGGTTTCGACGCAGCATATCAAAGCGTTTGAAGCGAACCCTCATACAGAGGTAGTTGCGATTTCCAGCCGAAAATTGACAAGCTGCCAAGCCCGTGCAGCCGAGTCAGGATTGGAGGGGGTCGGGCTTTATGATGATTACGAACAAGCCCTCAAGCATGATGGTGTAGAAATTGTTTCCGTCTGCACACCTCAATACTTACACGCAGAAAACACAATTGCTGCGACGGAGAGCGGGAGGCATGTTGTTATTGAAAAGCCAATTGCCAACAGCCTTGAGGAGATCAAGGCGATGCGCGATGCGGTCCGAGCCGCAGGGGTGAAAACAATAGCCAGTTTTGTCTTGCGTTGGAATCCTCTCTTTGAGACGCTGAAGGCAATGATCGCTGATAATGCCATCGGCGATCCCTATTTTGTGGAGACAGACTACCAGCACGACATTGCTAGTTGGTGGACAGGTTACGAAGATGCCCGAAAGAAATCAACAGGTGTGAGTGCCATGATCACGGGAGGATGCCACGCAGCTGATTCACTTCGTTGGTTTGCTGCGAAAGGTGAATATGAAGCTGCCGATCCCGTCGAGGTATTTGCTTATTCCGGTGGCTATCGCAAAGGGCGTTCTGAGGAGTATGACTACTTCACCTCTCAATGGCAAGAAGCACCACCTCTGGAATATGACGATTTTGAAATCTGCCTTGTTAAGTTTGCCAACGGTGTCTTGGGCAAGGTCTCCGTCAATTACGGCTGTATCATGCCCTACACGTTTCCACTTGAAATTTTTGGCAATCGCGGATCGATTAAAGATAATCGGATCTGGTCACATAAATATCCCGGACAAAATGGGTGGGTCGAGATACCTGCCATCATGCCGGACAGTGCTGATGTTACGCACCACCCGTTCCAAGGGCAGATGGATCACTTTGTCGATTGCATTTTGAGCGATAGAGAATCACACTGCAATCTGGAGGACGCGATTAAAACGCACGAAATCGCTTTCGCGGCTTTACAGTGCTATGAAACAGGGCAGCCGGTACAGTTACCGCTCCTATCCAGCTAAACTTTGATTGTTATGTGTCCCTTGTTGTCGCCCAAGATCCTAAGGTTGATTCATTCACTCAAGAATCTTGGGCTACGGGAAAGCGTCACATCCTTGAACTGGTACCCTTCATTCAACCGGTTCCATTTCGCCCGATTGGTACCGGTTCCAATAGTCCCTGACTTTTTCTAGTACCCGTGGTGCGAGGATAATACTACCAATAATATTCGGAAAGGCCATACCGAGAACCATCGCATCCGAAAAGTCTAAGACCGCATCCAATTTATTGACTGCACCAACGATAACAAAAAGGATAAAAATAATTCTGAAAACGATAACAGTTTTTAGGCCCGCGCCACCGAAATGGTCGAGCAGGTAGATCCAACCCCGTTCGCCGTAGTAAGCCCAAGAAATCATTGTGGAATAGGCAAACAGCCCTATACTGACGGTAAGGATTAACGGGAACCAACCTATGGCGCTTTCAAACGCCGTTGTCGTTAGTGTAACGCCATCAGACTGCGATAGGCTGGGATCATTCCATGCACCCGTAATGATGACTACCATCGCCGTCATCAAACAAACGATGATAGTATCAATGAAGGGACCAACCATCGCCACGATACCTTCTCGAACAGGTTCTTCTGTCTTTGCTGCTGCGTGGGCAATAGCAGCACTACCGATCCCTGCTTCATTTGAAAAAGATGCGCGTTTGATACCCCAGACTAGTACGCCAAAAAATCCGCCGTAGAAAGCATTACCTGTGAAAGCCATGCTAAAGATAAGACCGATGGCTTCTGGGATTTTGGTAAAGTTCATCAAAATTATTAGAATCGAAACACACACATATAAACCACACATGGCAGGTACAATTTTAGAGGTTGCTGCGCCAATTCGTTTAATTCCACCGATAATCACTGCGCCCACCAAAATTGCTATTACAATACCGATGATCCAGTTCGCGCCTGCTGAAAGTCCAAAAGTACTCCGAAATGCCTCGGCTGTCTGATTGACCTGAAACATATTGCCGACACCGATGGAACCTCCCATGACCATCAGTGCGTACATGATTGCTAGCACCTTCCCCAAGGGTGCCCAGCCTCCCCCTATCTGCTTCAAACCGATATCAATGTAGTACATGGGACCGCCGGAGATGCTACCATCTGCATTTGTCTGCCGATACAGTTGGGATAAGGTACAACTACTGAACTTTGCAGTCATCCCAAATACCGCTGCGATAAGCATCCAAAAAACAGCGCCTGGACCGCCTAACTGAATAGCAATCGCGACGCCCGCAATGTTGCCGAGACCAACCGTTGCAGATAACGCGCTTGTCAGGGCACGGAAATGGGAGATTTCCCCGGTATCCTCTGGATTATCGTACTTCCCTTGGATGACGTTGAGAGAGTGCTTCAATCCCCGCACGTTGATCCAGCGATACCAGAGCGTAAAAAAGATTGCGCCGAGGATGAGGACAACAATAAGAAAAGGAAGACTAACAACCTTTTTCTGGGGATTGCCAGATGCGTCCAGCACCGGATTTCCATCTCGGTTGACCTCATCAATCTGAATAGCACCAAAGGCGATATCAAAAAAGAAAACCGCGCCAATCGTCGCGTTAGCTTTGTCGAGGACGGACGGCTCTTGGTTTTTTTGCGCCCCAGCAGATGTCACGTATAGAATCGTCAGCAGCGCTAGGAGCAAGATAGCCACCCCCGCCTTACCATATGACCACGATACTTTTTTCTGCATGTATGTTCCCTTCTTCATCTCAGATGTACGCCCTGCCACAAAATAGAAAAATGCCAGCAACGAAATTTCATTGCTGGCAATTTAAGTAATTTCATCTAACCTTGTCAAAGGTTTCATTCTCTTACGTTATTGATAATTCTGGAGTTAGTCTCGCGCTCTTGCTGATAGTAATCCTGCTGGACGAAACCGCATCAAGAGGATTAGAATGAGCCCGAAGATCAGATAACGCCATCCACCGAATTCCCGTAGGAGTTCTCCTAAAATCCCTAAGATGCCAGCCCCGACAACTGATCCCTTGATGGTTCCCATGCCACCGAGCACCACCATACAGAGGATGAAGATAGATTCCCAGAACTCAAACGCGCCTGCGCTGATATTAACCTGAAATTGTGCGAAGAATGCTCCACCGACCGCTCCGATTGCTGCGCTGACAGCAAAGGCAAGGGATTTGTACTCGCGAAGGTTAATCCCCATGCTCTCTGCTGCTCGTTCGTCCTCTCGGATTGCTGCCCACGCTCGCCCAACACGCGAGTTCTGCAAACGATGCACAACGATAACTGTAAGAGCCAACAAGATCAGGATATGGTAATACTGTTGCCAGTATGCGTAGAGTTCATAACCAAAAAGGTTAGGAGGCGGGATATCGTTTACAAATCCGTTGGGACCACCTATCAGCCACTCCTCATTTTTCACGATTCTGAAAAGTAGTTCCGAAAAACCAAACGTCACGATGGCAAAATAATCTCCCGTCAGACGCAAGGTAGGGGCACCGCGTAATAGACCCCAGAGGGCGCCATGAATCGCAGCAAGTGGCAGCGCAATCCAGTAACTCCAACCGAGCCTTGCCATCAACAGCCCCGCCGTATACCCACCGACGAGGTAAAATCCGACATATCCTAAATCAAGCAATCCTGTGAATCCCGGCACGATGTTCAGGCCTAAAGCCAGCAGCATATAAAGGCAAGCCTGAACAACGACTCGGAGGATGTAATCTCCGCTTGGTATCGGTAAGACGAGGTTGCGTGCATATAACAGATCGACAATACGGTCGGAGCCGTAGGTTACCAGCGGAAATAGACACACCGCCGCAAGGAAGATAATGGTTTTGGGTGTGAATAGTTTTTTTAGCATGTTGGTTTATTGGATTAAGCGCGTGTTGCTGTTGATTTCCCCAGAAGCCCCGATGGCCGAAAGATAATAACGAGAATCATAATGATATAGGCAATCGCTAGGCGGTACTCAGAGGAGATGTAGCCAGCACCGAGCGCTTCAGCAACACCGAGGACCACGCCGCCAAGCATTGCGCCGGTAATATTACCAATTCCTCCAAGCACAGCGGCGGCAAATGCTGCGACCCCTTTGTAGTACCCCATCGCCGGCTCTGTGACCTCACGCAGCCCAACCATGACGCCAGCAACGGCTCCCAGCGCGGATCCAATTGCAAACGTTACAGTGATTACGCGATTGGTATCAATGCCCATCAAGCTGGCTGCGGCTCTATTTTGGGCGCAAGCCCGCATCGCCTTTCCAATTTTTGTTAGATGGATTAACCGATTCAAGCCAATCATCAGACTCACGGCGAGCAAAATAATAAAGACATCAAGGAATGAAACTTGCGCTCCGCCGGGTAAGGGGATGGTATTTCCCGTCAAGACGGTGGGTGTTGCTTCGGCGGGAAATTTCCGCCATCTTGCCCCCCAAATCAATCGAGCAAGATTCTGTAGCATCAGAGACATGCCAATGGCGGTAATTAGGGCGGAGAGACGCGGCGCATTACGGAGCGGTCGGTACGCGACGAAGTCGATCAACATACCCATCAAAGCACACATGCCCATGCTAACCGGTAAGGCAACCCAAAACGACATTCCAAACGTTGTGACACATACGAACGCAAAATACGCGCCGAACATAAAAATCTCGCCGTGCGCAAAGTTAATGAGTTGGATAATGCCGTAGACCATGGTATAGCCCACGGCAATTAGGGCGTAGATGCCGCCGAGCACAAGTCCGTTAATAATTTGTTCCAGAAATTGGGCCATAAAGGAATTAAAAGCTCCTGCGACGTTATGTGTAAAATTTAAAATGCCAACGGGCAAGCCAGCGAAAAACAGCAACAGTTTTCACAGCAGCTACGTGAGACATCGCCTTGCACGTTACTCCATACCAAGCATCTGCTCCGCAGCAGGAACGAACTGACCATCTTTGACGATTTTCACGTAAGCTGGCTTGGTGCAATCCCCATTCTCATCAAAATAGGTCAAACCTGTGATACCGTCATATCCTTTTTCAGGACTGTTAATTGACGCTAAATGATCGCGAATAGCTTTGCGGTTTTCACCGCCTTTTTCGATTGCTTCGACAATCATGTCGACCGCATCATAGGTTAGTGCCGCCCAAGTGTCGGGAGCAACCCCATGCATTTCCTCAAATGCTATCGCCATCTTTTGAGCTTTGGGGTCATCGAGTCTAAAGACAAATGGTGTTGTGACGTACGTACCTTCGGCCGCATCACCTGCGATTGTAAGGAAATCAGGGGAGTCAACACCGTCCGCACCAAAGAGTTGTGCGGGGATGCCTGCCTCACGGGCTTGTGATACGATTAAACCCGCCTGACTATACAATCCTGAGAGAAAAATCAGATCCGGTTGCTTCGCTTTAATGCTTGTCAATTGTGCCTTAAAGTCGGTGTTATCCCGATCATACGCTTCCATCCCAACGATTTCCAGTCCAAGTTCTTTGGCCTCAGCAGCGAAGCTGTCTTTAAGACCGCGCCCATAGTCATCGTTATCAAAGAAGATGGCAACTTTTTGGATGTCCCCTAATACGTTTTTGATATACTTCGCTGCAAATGCAGCTTGAAAATCATCCCGGTAGATATTTCTAAATGTCCACTCGCTTCCCGCAGCAACATTGACATTGGTAGAGCCAGGCGAGAGTTCAACAATACCGGCCCGTTGATAGATGGGTTTACCAGCTAACGAGCAATTACTATTAAAGTGTCCAACGACTGCCAGAATCTGACGATTGCTGGCGATTCGCTCTGCAACTAAACTCGCTTCTTTATCTTTGCCGGTGTCGTCTTCAAAGACAAGCGTTAGCGTCTTGCCGTTCACGCCGCCTGCCGCATTAATCTCTTTCGCCTTGAGTTCCGCACCCCGCTTAATCATCTCCCCGAAAGCGGCAATAGAACCGGTAAAGGGACCCGCAACAGCGACTTTAATCTCATTCTTAGCTTCACATCCGGTAAGCGCAAAACCCAAAATCATAACAAATGTCATGACAAAAATAACAACTAAAGCGGTTGAACACAGTCTGTTTTTCTTCATATATACCTCCTTGATGGATTCATCTTCAGACAGAAAATTGCCAGCAACGAAATCACGCTCAACTTTTCATTGCTGACAATTTAGGTGATTTTGTCTAACTTTATCAAAGGTTTCATTCTTTTACATTGACAACTTGTCGAAAATCAAACACGAAATCAGATTTCGACAGATTTTTCTTTTTTTTGATAATCTGCACTTCCGGCAAGATAACCTTTACATCTGTCGCACCAATGTCGAGTCTATCAAACACCAAAAGTCCGTCACGTTGTGCGCCTGAAAAAAGCTTCCCGCCATCGAACACCGTCTCACGCGCAACCATCCGTTCGTGATTCGCAGCCTCCGGATCCGGATAGTAATCGTACACCCTATATGGTGTATAAGGGTTGCGGTGATGATACCGGTAGCTTAAGCGATAGTTATAGGCATGGTAGGGGTAAGGACGGTAGGGGCTACGATAGTAAGAACGCGGGTAAGGATAACGGTATCGATATCCAGGGTCATAGAATGCCACTGTTCGTGGACTTAGGTTGTCATAAAGTTCTTTGAAGTAATCGTAGGGGAGCGAGGCATACTGTTCGCCGTTTAGATCGATTAAAATCGCTGTCGGCTCAACGATGACTCGCGCCTCGGATTTGTTCTCAATGTGGATACCAAAAACAGTATACAGCGGTTCGACATTACCCCACCGGTCAATTCCGAGATACGGATTAATCCGTGGGTCTTCTGTTAGCTCAAACAATTCCACTTCATCAAGCGGTTCAAGCGTAATCTGAACGCCGTACTGATCCACGGAGATCGAGCCGGCTTGTGCATTGATTTGAGATCCTTTTCTGCCAGTTACAGGTTCCATATAGATTTCAACCTGCGGCTTTGGTGCACACCCTGCCAAAATGCTGATGATCGTGATAAGGGCAAAGATGCCCACTAACTTTCGGCGCGTCATTT
The DNA here is from genome assembly GCA_022826645.1 of Candidatus Poribacteria bacterium. Classification (GTDB taxonomy): domain Bacteria; phylum Poribacteria; class WGA-4E; order WGA-4E; family PCPOR2b; genus PCPOR2b. The sequence goes on along the minus strand of JAJDUM010000041.1, from coordinate 20,824 downwards.
TATTCACTCCTTAAAATTAGATATGTGGGTTACTAGGTGTTTATCGATACCTAAACCACTATCAACTAATCAGCATTGGTGGATAACGCCGTAACGATTGTTTCTCAAGAGCTCTACAGGTTGCTCTCAAAACTTTCATAGTTTAACATAGAATGTAGGTAATTGCAATTGCATTCTATCTGTTTTTTCTAATTGCTTTGGATTCAAACGTCCGGTATAATTTGCCAAGTGAGTTCCCAACTGGAAAATCTGTTATGAACCCAAGCAAAAAACGTATTCTTCTACTCTTGCCCACCAAGACATATCGTGCGAAAGCATTTCTTTCTGCCGCATCGCAGTTAGGTGTAGCTGTCGCAATTGGATCAGACCAGCCACAGACGTTGTCTGAGTTATCGCCTCGCAAGTCTTTGGTTATTAACTTCAGCGAGCCTGAGAAGGCAACAAACGAGATTGTTGCGTTTGCCCAAACCCATCCCATTGACGCAGTTGTGGGCGTTGATGACGACACAACAATTTTGTCGTCAATGGTGTCGGAGGTGTTGTCCCTACCGCATAATTCTGCGGAATCCGCTCGCATTACCCGCAGCAAATATCAGATGCGCAAAGTGCTTGCAGCGAGTGGTATCCCTTCACCGCGCTTCGAACTTGTTTCAATCAGCGTGGATCCAGCAAACATTGCGAGTGGTATAAACTTTCCGTGTGTCCTCAAGCCGCTCTCTCTCTCGGCAAGTCGGGGTGTCATCCGTGCGAACAATCCAAAAGAGTTTGTGAAGGCATTTCACAGAATTGTGAGCATCCTCGGTTCGTCTGACGTTAAATCACGCAAAGATGCTAGGGCAGAACAAATTCTTGTTGAAGATTTCATACCGGGGACAGAAGTTGCTCTTGAAGGTATCCTGATTCGAGGGCGACTCAAGGTACTCGCTATTTTTGATAAGCCTGATCCCTTAGATGGCCCGTTCTTTGAGGAGACGCTCTACGTTACCCCATCCCGCTTGCCTGTTGATGTGCAAAACGATATTATATCGTGCACGGCACAGACGGCAGACGTCCTCGGCTTACGGGAGGGACCCGTCCACGCAGAACTGCGGGTGAATGACGATGGTGCATGGATAATCGAAATTGCGGCTCGGTCGATTGGTGGACTTTGTGCGCGAACGCTGCGCTTTGGTACGGGGGTTTCGCTGGAAGAACTCATTATTCGGCACGCTATCGGGATGGAGGTTGAATCACTGCAGCGTGAACGGCAGCCGGCTGGTGTGATGATGATTCCCATTCCTCATGCGGGAATTTTGCGAGAGGTGCGAGGCAAAACAGAGGCGGAACAGGTCGCAGGTATTGAGGAAATTACCATCAGTATACCACTTGGGCAGGAAGTCCTTCCGCTGCCGGAGGGTGCGAGCTATCTGGGTTTCATCTTTGCGCGAGGCAGTACGTCGGAAGGTGTGGAAGCCTCCTTACGCGAGGCACACCGCCGATTGGAATTTGTCATCACAGGAAGGAAACTGTGATCTACTCCGCAATTGCAACGTTATACAGCGTGATAATAGAGAATAATCATAGCAAGAGAGGCGCTAACGTTCTGAGTTACAGAAAGGCGAGGTGAGGTCGATGATACGTGCTGGTGTTGGGCATAGCCTTAATGCTTCGGGGGCTGAAGCCGCTGAACAAGCAACCACAGTGGCGATGGGCAAGGCAAAATTGGCGAAAGCAGACCTTGTATTTGTCTTCGCAACGGGAGACTATCAGAGTGAATACACGCAGCTATGTGAGGCGGTACAGAGAATATCAGGGTGTGAACACCTGATCGGTTGTAGCGGTATGAGTATCCTCACTTCGGACGGCGAGTTTGAAGGGCAGTCTGTTGTTGCTGTCCTTGTGCTGCGTTCAGATCAGTTATCCGCTCTTTCTTTCTGTGTCGCTGAAGATGGTGTGTCGCCTGTTGGCACAACCATACGCAACCACATACGGTCAGAACTACGCGAGAATTCACTCCTGGTTGTCCTGCCCGATGTGCGATGTGTCCAACCTGCCGAACTCGTCCAACAAATCGGCGGGAATGGAGACGCACTCCCCATCGTTGGAGGGGCTGCATCCGGAGATCCGATGAGCGGTCAAATGCACCAATGGTGCGGGACGGAAATTACGGAGTCGAGTGTTGCAGGTGTCTTGCTGACAGGGGATTTCCACACCGAGATCGGGGTTGCACAAGGGTGTCAACCCATTGGAAGTCCTGTCGAAATTACTCGTGCAGAAGACAACCTGATTCTTGAGTTGGATGGTGAACAAGCGGTAGAGGTGTTACAAGAATCACTTGCACTGCTAACCGAAGAAGATATACAGCGCTCGGGCAGGATGATTTTCATAGGTATCGCAATGGACAAGTCAAATCGATCTCCGAAGCCGGGTGACTACCTGATTCGTAACATCACGGGCATTGATCCGCAAAACTCCGCAATCGGAGTCGCGGAAAGAATCGAAACGGGACAGATCGTACAGTTCCATCTGAGAAATCCTTTTGCCGCCTCAGAAGATATTTATGCCATCGTGAATCGGCTGCATGAAAGAGCGCAGGCACATCCACCCGCTTTTGGGCTTTACTTCAACTGCTTGGGCAGGGGTACAGGGTTATACGGTGAGCCAAATCACGATATTCAGATTATCAAGGAAAAATTTCCAGATCTGCCAATTATCGGTTTCTTCGGGAATGCCGAATTTGCTCCCATCGGTAATCGAAACTTCGCACATGCCTACACGGGTGCACTGGTCCTCTGTTCGGAGACCTAAGAACCAAGCGGGTATATAGGCAGCACAATGCAGGAAGCGTGATTCATCTCATGATAGATGGTGTTTTCGGCGATACGCCACCGCCTATCATTAGGATCGCCGGTGTTGCGATTGATATCAAAGTTTGGAAAATTGCTGCTACAAACGTCGACACGGATCCGATGGTTCACCGAAAATAGGTTGGCGGAGGGCTCAAGTAGAATTTCAATCTGATATATCTTCCCCAGCTCCATCGGCTTCGATGCCTCCCACGCCTCCCGGTAACGGGCACGAAGGATACCCTCAGATACCGGGAAGGCGTAACCTGTTGGGTAATCGGGACTTGGGGGATAAAGATCAATCAGTTTTACGAAAAAATCAGTATCGGGCGAATCTGACGATACCCACAGAGTTGTCTTTATGTTTCCAGCAATCCTCACCTTCTCAGATAGTGGTGGAGTTTGGAAGACCAACACATCTGGGCGGGAGGCAATGGGCATTCCCGGAATCCCATGCCCCGGCAAAGTTTCCAATTCAATCTGATCGCGCGGTCCCATCCCAGAGAACCCTCCCTCGGCGGCTGGGCCGTAGGGAATTATACAACGGCCATTGCTCGAAACCGTGTTCCGTGGATCATAGGTGTAGCTCGTCCGTGCGTTCTCCTGACTCGGTTTGTCTTGTGATAACACACCATCTGGGTGTAGGTAGAATGATGTCGGCTGAACACCTACGGGGGGCCAAATGTCACCGTTGTGCCATTCTCCACCGTGTTTCAGTCTCCCGCTACTGTCGCGTCTCCCGTCCCCATCTCCCATCGTAAACACCTTGACCGGCGTTCCAATCTCAGCGTTCTGATCGTCCTTGAGCCAACGATCAAACCACGCCAACTCTAAGTTCAAAAAATCGTCGTAGCTGTGAATCGTCCCCGCGGTGCCAAAATTCACATCTCCACACAGTGAACTGAAGTTATTATGCGTCCAAGGACCAACAAGGAGATACTGGTTTTCTCGCTGCATCTTTACCATCTTCTGGTAACCGTCGATGATGGTGCGTGGATACCAATCATACCAACCGACGACCCACAGGATGGGAATCTCCGGAAAACACTCAAAATACTCGTCCATCGCAAAGCCGGGTTGACGCCAAAAGTCCGTATAGTCATAATTTTCAAAGTACAATTGAAAGGCAGCGTCTTCATATCTGGGCACAATACTGAGCGATGTCTGTCCACGTTTCCACGGGATTCGAGAAGCCCAATCCAGAAAGTTCTGACCCGAACTCATCGTCCGAACCGCTTCGGCGATAGCGGGGTTTTCTTGTGCCTCTTGGCTAGTTATTGCTGTTTCAAGAATCCACTTCAAAAGCCCTAAGTGCAGCGCACCACCTACGCGCATGCTATAATGATACGCATTGATGGGACCCTCATACGGGATTATTGTGGCTAACCCCGGCGGATTCTGTGTCGCTGTGTGGAACTGCACCCACGCCATGTGAGAACAGCCATACATACCCACCTTCCCGTTACAAGAAGGGTGATCCGCGAGCCATACCACCGTATCATAGCCATCTTGCGGCTCATCTCGAAACGGGAAGAAATCGCCACCAGACTTGAAGCGACCACGGCAGTCCTGTACCACCGATAGGTAACCGTGCTTGGCGAAGAAACTCCCCATGTTCTCATAACTTTCCTTCTTGTAAGGGGTTCGCTGTAACACAGCGGGGAGTTCGCCCCCCAGTGGACGACCGTCCGCCGCGGGAAAGTAAAGATCCGCTACCAGATTCACACCGTCCCGCATGGGCACCATAACATCTCGCACAACAATGACATCCCACGTCTTTTTTCTGCTCATATTTTTCCTACTTGCTTTTTCTACTTTGATTTTGGTACACTGGACATATTCATAATCATCTGTCGCTATTTTTTAACAATTATAGATGATCGCTATAACAGATTCAATCACTTTTGGAGGGGATACTGATGAGCCTTACCAGCACGGAACTACAACAGTTTAATGAGGAAGGGTATGTAGTCAAGCCCGCTGTCTTTTCGAGAAAAGGCCTACAACCGATCCAAAATGCGCTTAGCGAAATTGTCGATGCGGAGGCGAAACGCTTGCAATCTGAGGGTGCGCTAGAAGATCTTTTTGCCAATGAACCTTTCGGCAACCGTCTGGGGCGTATCAGCAAATCCAACCTCGACGCTGCAGTAGAGATTACCAAAGGTGTCATGGGCTCGGGCGGTGGAGGGTTTAGCGGCGCATCAATGTTCGGTATGCTCACCCATCCACCCTTGCTGTCTTGTGTCGAAAGCCTTATCGGTCCCACCATTATCGGTGCCTCGGCGTATCGTATTCGCCCGAAACTGCCGGAATGGGAACGCGGTGAGGTCCCGTGGCATCAAGATTCCGGCTATTTCCTCCCCCACTGTGATAAACACCTGCTCGTTACCTGCTGGATTCCTCTAGTTGATTCGACCCGGAATAACGGTTGTCTCTACGTGATGCCCAAGGTGCATCGGCGGGGCGTTTATCGGCATTATACCGGGGGGCATGGTGGATACTTGGAAATACCCACTGACGAATTTCCAGACACGGGCCCCATTCCGATGGAGATGAGGGCAGGGGATGTACTATTCATGACCAATCTAACACCACACGCCTCGTTTGAAAATCATAGTGAACAGGTGCGCTGGAGTGTAGATCTGCGCTACCAAAGTGCCGAAGCCCCAAATAACGCGGACGAAGGTCCAGAATCCTATACGCCGGAACGGGAAACCGTTACTATGGCGTGCTACCCACCAGAAGCCGACTTTGTCCTGCGTAATCCCGACCACCCGGAGCAGGAAGTTCGCAGCCCCGAAGAATTCCGTAAAATCCGAGAGCGTTATCAGGGAGCGGGAGCATACCATCCCGGACGGGGGTGGACACGGCTTGAAGATAAAGAGGTTTGAAACCATCAAAGCCCCAGCGGGGCGGAATGTGTTATAGCCGAAAAGAGACGGGAACGGTTCTGTGTTTGTGACCTTTGTCGCGCTAGTACAATAGATTGGAATGTTTGTGAGGCGATAGAGCAACTCGGTCCTTCCACCAAAGTAGACAAAATCAAAGGAGAAGTGTCATGCTAAGCCTAGGCAAAGATAAAATTCGTTCTGTCCTACGCATCCTACAGTATACACCGGTGGCGATAACTTTTTTCTTTACACTATCTTTCTGGCAAGAAGGAGACACTGAAGGTGCTCTACACATGGGGGCCGCATGCATTGGTTTGATGCTGTTAAACCTCTTGCTACATATCCGTTCCATCAGAGACAAAGTGATGGCAATCAGAAAACCCATCGGGCTTGTAGTTTCAGTGGTCCTTATTTCTCTTGGGCTGTATTCTTTGGTAATGGGAAGTATCTCGAGTGGAATATTTGGTGTGTTAATCGGTATGCTATTCCTATCTATGGAGATCTTGAAGGGAAAGTGGGGGATTATCTGCTGTGCTGTTGTTCTTGTACTTGCTGTGGGCATTCTCATTTGGGAACAAATCAGCGACAACAGACCATATGCTATTGAGAGAGAGGTAGGCGTCCAGCAAGGCACTAAAAGTAAACGGCACCTTTACGCCGGAGACCCACAGGCATCGAATGACACCATCCTATCTTCATACGGTTGAAAGCGGTTCACCGCTATTCCCCCAGATACGCCTCCCGTACTCGTGCATCGTTCAGAAGTTCCGCTGATGTGCCTTCAATAGCAATCTCCCCTGTCTCCATAACGTAGCCACGGTGGGTAGTCTGCAAGGCGAGATACGCGTTCTGCTCAACCAGAAGAATAGTGGTGCCTTGGTTATTGATTTCTTGGATTATCTCAAAAATCTGCTCAACCAGAAGCGGTGCAAGTCCAAGCGAAGGTTCATCGAGCAGCAAGAGACGGGGATGTGACATAAGCGCACGACCAATAGCCAGCATTTGCTGTTCGCCACCACTCAATGTGCCGCCCTGCTGCGTTCTTCGTTCGCGTAAAACTGGAAAAAGATCGAAAACTCGGTCAAGATCTTCTTTGATGATGGGTGTATCCTTACGCAAGAATGCGCCAAGTTCGAGATTTTCTAACACCGTCATGTCAGCAAAGATGAGCCGGCCCTCGGGGACTTGCGAAATTCCCAATTCAACGCGTTTTTCCGCTGAGACTTCGGCTAAATCTTCCCCCTCGAATGTAATTGTGCCTTGCACAGGGCGATGCAGGCCAGATATCGTCATCAGCGTCGTTGATTTACCCGCGCCGTTTGCTCCAATCAGACAGACCATTTCCCCGTCTTCAACGTAAAGTGAGACTCCTCTGATAGCGCGGATATTGCCATAGTAGGTGTGAATCTCGTTAAGTCTGAGCATCGTAGGATTCCCCGAGGTAAGCTTTGATGACACGCTCATCGTTTTGAACGGCTTCAGGTTCACCGGCACTAATCTTTTCTCCCTGAGCGATTACAGTAACCCAGTCCGAAATCTGCATAACCATTTTCATGTCGTGTTCGATCAACAAGATCGTGATTCCTTGTTCACGGATCGCATGGATGAGTTCTATCAACTGTTGTGTTTCCTGCGGGTTCATGCCCGCCGCGGGTTCGTCCAAAAGAAGCAATTTTGGGCCCATTGCTAACGCCCGTGCAATTTCAACCCGCCGCTGATCTCCATAGGAAAGATTACCGGCGAGTTGGTCACGAAATCCTTCCAGTCCAACGAAGCTGAGTTGCTGAAACGCATGCGACGTGATTTGTGATTCTTCTTGACGCTGTTTTTGGTTGCGGCTGACGGAGTTCCAGAGGCGGCTTTTTGACCGGCAGTGCCTACCGATTTTTACATTATCCAAGACCGTCAGTTGAGAAAACAAACGGATGTTTTGAAATGTTCGTGCCATTCCAATTTCTGCGATCTGATCCGGTCGCAGGGCAACAATGTCGCGATCTTGAAACTTGACGCTACCTTCGGATGGACGTTCCAAGCCCGTGACACAGTTAAAAAGTGTCGTTTTGCCTGCGCCGTTGGGACCAATGAGGCTGGCAATCTGCCCTTCTTGCACAGATATATCAATATTTGATACCGCGGTCACGCCACCAAAATGCTTGGTCAGTTTGGTCGTTTCAAGAATTGATGTTGTCTCGTTCATAGTTTTTGTCTACGTTTGGAATGAAAAATTGACAGGAGGATTCAGGCCTGATATCCACCTGTATTGAACAGTACCACTCTGTTTTCGGGCTGGATTTCCCCAGATGCCACTAATTTAGGGAGTCCCGCAACAGTTGCTGCACCTTCAGGACATGCCAAAATGCCTTCGCATGTCGCTAGAGTCGCCATTGCCGCTTGTATTTCGTCATCGGTGACAGCTATTGCAGCCCCACCGCTCTGGTAGATGGCGTCAAGAATCAAGAAATCACCGACAGCCTGCGGCACCCGCAACCCCGCTGCGCTTGTCTGCGCGTTTATCCACGGTTCAGCTTCAGGTGCCCCGTCCTGCCACGCTTTGACGATTGGGGCACATCCAGTTGATTGTACGCAGATCATGCGCGGGCGTTTCCCGTCAATCCATCCGATCGCTTCCAACTCTTGAAACACCTTCCACATTCCGACAATCCCTGTGCCTCCACCCGTAGGATAGATAATGACATCGGGCAGTTGCCAATTGAACTGTTCCGCAATCTCAAGCCCCATGGTCTTTTTTCCTTCAACGCGATACGGTTCCTTGAGCGTTGAAACGTCAAACCAACCTTCATCTTCCTTGCGCTCGGCAACGATTTTTCCCGCATCAGTAATCAACCCATCGATGAGGGTAACGTTTGAACCCGCGAGTTTACACGTGTTACGGTTAAACGGAGGAACATCTTTGGGCATAAAGATATGCGCCTCCATCCCCGCTTGCGCTGCATAGCTCGATAGCGCAGTCGCGGCGTTACCAGCGGACGGGATTGCGAGTTTGGTCAATCCCAACTCTTTGGCTTTAGATACCGCCATTGCCAACCCGCGTGCCTTAAAGCTGCCAGTTGGTAGGCGAGATTCATCTTTCACCCACAATGCTTGGAGACCTAAAGAAGCAGCGAGTCGCTGTGTTGGGAGCAGCGGCGTCATCGCTTCGCTGAGGGAGACAATGTTGTCGGGGTGAATCACGGGCAGAAGTTCAGCATATCGCCACATTGATAGCTCACGTTGGGCAAGAGACGATTTGTCCCAAGTTTGAGCTATCTCATCCAACGCATAACGTGGGAATAGCGGCTTCCCACACTCCTTGCACAAGTTCTGTGGAAGGTTGGAATCGTAGGTTTGGGCGCAACGGCTGCATTCGAGGTGAGTGAAATAACTCATAGTGCTCCCAATAATGTTAGAATCAATCCTTTCATACTGTGAAGTCGGTTCTCCGACTGATCAAACATGATGGATCGCGGATCTTCGACGATTTCACCGGAAATCTCGTAACCACGATGGGCGGGCAGACAGTGCATAACTAGAACATCCTGCCCTGCGAGTAACTCTGCGTTTAACTGATAGGGAGAAAGTGTCTCAATGCGGCGTTCCTTCTCCTCCTCAAACGCTGGATCGGTGAAAAACTCCATATCAACCCAGGTGTCCGTGTAAACAACATCGCTGTTTGCAACCACTCGGTGAAGTTGGTCTGATGTCTTATAAGTGCCTGCTTTCCGCGCTGCTTCATAGAGTTCCTCATCGACAGCCGCAGGATTCATCTCTGGTGCAACGACAGTTACTTCCATACCTGTCTTTAGCCCGGCGGTAATCAACGAATTGCACACGTTATTGTGTACTCCGACGTAAGTAAGTTTTACGCCTTCGATACGCCCCAATTTTTCCTGTATGGTCATCAAGTCACCGATTGCTTGCGTCGGATGGTAACGGTCACAGCACCCATTGATGAGAGGAACCGTCGCGCTCTCGGCTGCTTTTACGACATCAGTATGCTTGAGGAAACGCGCAAGGATTGCGTCCGAGTACGCTGATAGCACACGAATTTCATCCCGTAAATCCGCGAGTGCGAAGTTGGTAGCGCGCCAATCCAAAAAAACTGCATGTCCACCCAGTTGAGTCATGCCGACTTCCCCGGCACAGCGGGTTCGGGTCGAAGTTTTCTGGAACAGCATAGCAAGGCTGCGCTGGCTCACCGCATTCGCATATTGTTCTGGACTGTTTTTGATTGCGATGCTGCGCTCAACAACCTCAATCACATCTTCCGTCGACCAATTTTTTAGCGTAACAAGATCCATGATAGGTCTCCCAAAAAGTTTGAAAGCCATGATTATACTGCATGGTAGCCCCCATGTCAAGCCAGAATGAACCTAAAAAGATTTGACGCTGATACATACTTCTGCCAAAATAGAGATGTCTCTGATTGCTGTCTATTCCCCCATCGCTCTATAAGCCTGATACACGGCCATAAAACCTGAGAGATCCAATCAATGGGTAAAATCAAACTCCAACTCTACACGAAAGCGGATTGTCCTCTTTGTGATGAAGCGAAGGAATCCCTTGAACCACTCGCAGCGCAGTTTCCAATCGAAATTCAAGAAATTGACATCACATCGAATTTGGGGCTATTCACAAGATATAAAGAACTGATCCCTGTGCTTGAGTTGGAAGGGGAGCGGTTGTTTGTGCATCGAATCCATGCAAAAGCCCTTAAGCGAAAATTGATCTGGCAGCGATGGCGACGGTGGTTCATCAACAAAGCGTGTGAGGGGCGAAAATAGTTCACACAGAATGTCTCGGTCTTATGTATCGCAGCAGGGGCGTAAGTGGATCCGGCTGCTCTCCACTAGGACGAGTGAGTTTTCCGTTTTTTGGCTAATTTTGGCTGATAGACGGAGGATTGCCTCCTACAGCGTAAGCGGGGCATTCCGGATACATCTAAGGCGGGATTCAGAACAACTTGCGCAGCCAGAAGAATTAAATGCCCCTAACTCTCTACTTGACACACCTATAAATTTGTGATAGACTTTGCGGCGCAAAAATAGCTGTTTCGACTATCGAATCACAACAAATTTTTTTATGAGGAGGTACACTCATATGGCAGATGTAGGAAGTGCCGCACCTGATTTTACACTCGCTGGTACTCTTGGTTCTGAGGATACAGAGGTTTCTCTGGACAACTTCAAGGGTAAGAACTTGGTGGTAATCTTTTACCCGCTCGATTTCTCCCCGGTTTGCTCCGAACAAATTCCCGATTTTAATGAAAAGGTTGATGAGATTCGCGCGAAAAATGCTGAGATTATCGCAATAAACCGTGATTCAGCATTTGCACATAAAGCGTGGAGCGAGGATCTTGGTGGCGTTAAATTCCCGCTCCTTGCCGACATGAATCTTGAAGTATCAAAACAGTTTGGGATGGCTCTTGAAGAGGTCGGCATCACGAATCGCGGTGTTATCATCATTGATACGGCAGGCAATATCGCTTTCAAGCATGTCGAAGATGCACCACCGGACAACACCCTTGCGGTAAATCAGGTGTTGAGTGAGCTGGATAAATTGAATTAGATTGATATTCCAAATTCAAGTTGAGATATTAAAATGATTGACGGGCTTCAGAGATTTAATCTGTGAAGCCCGTTTTTTATTATGTGCTGTTCGCTTTCCTACTCAAAACGTCTCAGCAAATTAATCACTCTGACGCATATTTGTCTAACAGATATGCCAAAGCTTTCGCGTTAGCAGCGATCTCTTGGCTCTCGAAGGATGCAATCTCAAAGAACTTTACCAATTTTTGATAAAGTTTGGGTAGTGCTCTGTCAAATAAATTATGATAATCACCTTCATTGCGATGTCCGGTGCGGTTACAAACCGCACCTACCGGGCCTGGGGAACATAGAATTACCAATTTATGTTCTGAAACCTTATACACTCTGTGCTACATTTATCTGACAATGTAGTAGTCCCAGAATGTCTTCCACCTGTTCACGGATCCATTTATCGTAGGCGATAGGATAGGTTCGATGGGCGATGAACAGTGCTTGAAGAAATTCCCCGATGGTATTGTACAGTCGATCAAAGGCTTGAAAGTATAAGCCTCGATTCACATATAGTGGGATGTGATCAAGATTATTGAGACAGTAACGGCGCACCATCGCTAATCTTTCTCGTCGAGAAGTTTCATCATAGTAGGGGAACCATTGGGCTTTGAGACTATCGAGGTAATCGCTACTTTTCCAGAGCGGAACACTGTACACCAAATAGTTTCCGATTTCTAGCTCAAACCCGTCGGCTCCAGAGGTCCAACCGTGTGGTTCAGGAACAAAATCTCCATCAAAAAACTCCAAGTCAACGTGTGAGTATTTCCCGACCTGTTGAAGTTTTTTGAAGACATCTGCCTGCTCGTAGAATTCACGCCACTGTTCTGCAAGTTTCTCTTGTTTCGTCGCAAAAATTTCTGGTCGAACAAGAACCGCCATATCCAAACAACTGTCCCTGCTGGCTTTGCCTCGTGCGCAGGAGCAGGTAAGGATTACGGCCTCAACCACTGGGAACGCAGCGAAAAAATGCACGATGGTTTCGGCAGCCTATTCATGTTCAATCGTCGGATACTTTGGATTTAACACCACACGCTTCTCACGTTTCTGTCCTGTGCATCACAACCAGATTATCCCGATGAATTACTTCGTTATAGGAGTAATAACCGAGTAGCTTTTCAATTTCGCTGGTCTGTTTGCCCATAATCTGTTTCAAGTCGTGGGTATTATAATTCACAAGGCCTCTAGCGAGTTCAGCCCCCTCTTCGTCTTGACAAGAGACGGTATCCCCGTGATTAAAGTTGCCTTCGACTCGTTGAATGCCGGACGGTAGGAGACTCCGACCTTGATGCACCAACGCACGACGCGCTCCACTGTCTACAACCAGATGACCTTTCGGTGGACGTGAATAAGCAATCCACCGTTTCCGCCCTGACATCCGCTCCTGTGGGAGGAATAACGTCCCAATCTTTTCACCCGCTAGTATGCGACCGACAACTTGGGCCTCACTACCGTTCGCAAGCACCATCATCTCACCTGAGCCGGTCACAATTTCGGCAGCATGCAACTTCGTAGCCATGCCACCGGTACCGCTTGTGCTTCCCGCATTTCCCGCTGCCCGTTTGAGTTCATCAGTAACGTCATAGACGAGGCTAATCAGTTTCGCCTCAGGATCTTTGCGCGGATCAGCGGTATAGAATCCGTCTTGATCCGATAGGATAATCAACAGATCTGCCTCTGCGAGATTGGTTACGTATGCTGCCAATGTGTCATTGTCGCCGACTTTTATTTCCTCTACCGCGACAGTATCATTTTCGTTGATAATTGGCAGCGCGCCGAGCCGTAGGAGGGCGCGTAACGTATTACTCATGTGCGTATAGCGCTCGCGGACATTAAAGTCATCCTGTGTCAACAGCATTGTACCTGTAATGTGATTATAGCGCGAAAAACGATGTTCGTACGCGTGCATCAAACGGGTTTGTCCAACCGATGCTGCCGCCTGCAAGCCGGGAAGCGTTTGAGGTCGTTGTGTGAGTCCCAACCTTCCTGTTCCCGCAGCGATCGCCCCAGAAGTCACAAGTATAATCTCTTTGCCTTTCTGTTTCAAGGATGCGAGATCTTGTACCAGTGCATCTATCCGCTGAGAATCCAGATCGAAGTTTCTGGAAACAGTTGTGCTACCAACTTTTACAACGACTCGGCGAGCACGCGCTAACAGTTGGCGAGGTTCAATCTGTGTTGATTTCATCGGGAGTGTATGTAAACTCGAAAGCATCAACCTGGACAGTGTCGCCTTCTGTGATACCAGCTTTGACGAGCGCATTCAGGACGCCCATTTTCTTAAGCTTGCGGTGGAGAAGTACCAGTGCCTGATCATCTTCCATGTCGGTCATGAGGACGGCGCGGCGCGGTTCTTCGCCACGCACAATAAAACGATTTTTCTCCGTGATAAGTTGAAATCGTTCATCAGGTTTGGGGATGTGGAGGGTTGGATGGGGTTCCACGGCTCCTTGTCTTTCGCGAATTCGTGCATTAATCCGCTGCAGGAGTGAATAGGTCGCTCTTATCAGGTTATCTACCCCTTTGCCGGTGACCGCGGAGATCGGAAAGACACGCCGTTTCCCAAAGTATTTTTTAACTGACTGTAAATTTGCTTTCGCGTTAGGAAGGTCAAGTTTATTGAGAACAACCAACTGTGGTAGGCGGGTTAAGCGGGGATTGTATCGTTCAAGTTCTGTATTGATCTGTTCGTAGTCGGTGATGGGATCTCGGCCGTCAACCGCAGCGGCGTCTATTACGTGGAGGAGCATCTTGGTGCGCTCGATATGCCGCAGAAAATCGTGTCCCAGTCCTGCGCCTTCGTGTGCCCCCTCAATGATGCCCGGGATATCCGCCAGCACGAAATTGCGTTCGGAATCCACCCTGACAACACCTAAGTTGGGAGTCAGTGTCGTAAAAGGATAATCCGCGATCTTCGGTTTTGCGGCGGAGGTCCGTCCAAGAAGTGTCGATTTGCCTCCGTTCGGGTAGCCTACCAACCCAACGTCAGCAATCAATTTGACCTCTAGCGCGATATGGCGTTCCTCCCCCGGCTCTCCCTTCTCGGCGACGCGCGGGCTTTGAAACGTACTGCTCTTAAAGCGTGCATTTCCTTTGCCGCCAATTCCACCGCGTGCGATCACCGCACGTTGTCCCACTTTTTGCAGGTCGATGATGGGTTCCTCTGTATCTGGAATCCGCACAATCGTGCCTGCTGGCACTTTGACGATTCGATCATCGGCATCCGCTCCGTGCATCAGTTTTCCCATGCCATGTTGACCGTTGTCCGCCACCTGGTGGGGGTTATATCGGCAATCAATGAGTGTACTTATCCCTTCGGCTACTTCTAAGATAACACTTCCACCATGTCCCCCATCACCCCCATTGGGACCACCTCGCGGGACAAATTTCTCTCGGCGAAAACTGATGCAGCCATTTCCACCCATGCCGCCCTTTGCGTAGATTTTTGCGGTATCTGTGTTTAGCATTTGCTCGCTCCATTATTCTACAACGCCTGATTACTAGCTGACGAAACAAGAAAAAGGTAGGGTGGAAAGGGTGAGTCGGAGGCTGCATTAGGGATATGAAAGATAAGACTTGAGCGCTTAGGTGTCAGTCGTTTGCACGGTTGCACCGGTAGAATCGATGGACAGCACCTTGACGTCGCATGAAATCTGATTCCGCTCAAATGCTCTGACCATTTGAGTCGCGACTTCATCGGTTGATGTTGCACAGTAGGCTGCAACGCTTGGACCTGCTCCACTCAGAGCCACGCTTAGCGCACCTGCATGCATCGCAGATTCAGCTACATCATCAAATCCAGGGATTAGAGAAGTTCGATACGGTTGGTGGAGCCGATCCGCCATTGCAAGTGATAACATCTCCAGTTTTCCCGTTGCAATGGCTGCTACCAACATGGAAGAACGACTCACGTTGTGGATGGCATCGGCGAAATCAACAGTTTTAGGTAGAACACTCCGCGCTGCTTTAGTTGACAACGAGAAGTTTGGAATTGCCACGACAACCTGCAAAGCTGAATCGCAATCTAATTGAACCCAGTGTACGTGATTATCCTCCATCATAGAGATGACTAAGCCACCTAATAGCGACGCAGCGACATTATCCGGATGCCCCTCGAACTCCGTGGCGAAGTCGAGCAATTCCGAGCGGGAAAAAGGTTCGTTGCATAAGGCGTTCGCGGTCAACAAGCCTCCGAGTATCGCTGTGCCGCTGCCGCCCAGCCCCCGAATCGCGGGGATTCCATTTGTTAGAACCAACCGCAGGCCGCTCGGCTTATAGCCCGCCTTGTCGAAAACCACATTTGCAGCGCGGTACGCAATATTGTTTGCGTTGTTATTGAGCTTATCTGCATCAACGCCCGCGACCTGAATCTCCGTCCCCGCATCAATCTCTTCAAGCGAAATTGTGCTATAGAGTTGCAGAGCAAGTCCAAGGACATCAAAACCCGGACCTAGGTTTGTTGTGCTTGCTGGAACGTGAGCTGTTGCTTTGCTGGGCATTAATCTTACCTATCCAAAGATAAAAGCAGCTATCGAATTCTTGAGATCGCCGAGTCCATCCGCGCTAAGGCCTCTTGGATATTCTCCAACGAGTTTGCATACGACAGCCGCAAGTAGCCATCGCCATATTTACCGAAAGCAGTGCCGGGCAGGACCGCAACGCCTGCGTCTTCAAGTAGGTAGTCGGATAGGTCTTGACAGGAGAGCGGCAGTTGTGAAACATTTGGAAATACGTAGAATGCGCCAAGGGGCTTGATACAGCTTACACCTTCAATTGCATTTAAACCGTCAACGATGGCATCACGTCGCAGTCTAAACTCCGTGACCATATCGCGGACAAAATCTTGTGGACCCGTCAGCGCCTCCATCCCTGCAAATTGTGTAAAAGTTGCGGTACAAGAGTTGGAGTTTATAGTCAACTGTGTGATCTTATCCGCAAGTTCCGTAGGAGCGATTCCGTAGCCCAACCGCCAGCCGGTCATAGCATAGGTTTTGGAGTGTCCTTCAAGCAGAATCGTTCTCTCCTTCATACCCGGCAGACTGATAAGGCTATCGTGGACACCTTCATAAAGGATTCGCGAGTATACCTCGTCTGTCAGCACATAGAAATTATGCTTCGTGGCTAACTCAGCGATTGCTTCCAAGTCACTCTTTTCCAGCGTGCCACCTGTCGGGTTTTGCGGTGAGTTGATAATCAAGAGTTTTGTTCGGTCTGATACAGCATCCTCAAGATCTTCAATACGGAAGCGGAAGCCAACCTCCTCACGTAGTGGAAGCGGGACAGCTTTGGCGTCAATGAAGTCAATGACAGATTCATAAATTGGAAATCCGGGGTTAGGATAAATAACTTCATCTCCCTCATCGACAAGTGCCAAGATGGTAAAGAAAATGATAGGTTTGGCACCAGGTGTAACAGTCACTTCATCCGGATGAATTGCTATGCCACGCGTTTCCGAAATATGTTCAGCGATAACTTCACGAAACTCTAGTAGACCCGCAGAGGGACCATATCCGGTGTGACCGTCCTTCATCGCCTTGAAGGCTGCTTCGCAAATATTTGTAGGGGTTATGAAATCGGGCTGACCGATTTCAAGATGAACAATGTCTCTCCCCTGCGCTTCCAGTCCCTTGGCTTTGGCAAGTACTTCGAAGGCAGATTCAGTTCCCAAACGGTCCATTCGATCTGCAAATTCCATCTATCACCTCAATTATTGAAAATAGATTCTCCTAACTTAGGATTGTTCTTAAGCTGATAAGTTCTACTTTGATGATGACACAACGAAACCGTTATTGCCAGCAACCCAAACGTTGTTTGCATCTAACACAAAAATACCGTTTGCGGGTACCTTACTGATGATGGGGTCATCAATGGTCTGTGTTGTCCATGTAGTTCCGCCGTCGGTTGTATGAAGGATAATGCTGACACCTAGTCCACCGCCGACGGCCCAGCCTACTGCACTATCGGCGAAGCTGACGCTTAACAGTTTTTCTTCCGTCCCGCTCGGTTGGATATCCCAACTGTCGCCGCCATTGGTAGTGTGTAGGACGATGCCGTTTTCGCCTACCGCCCAGCCGTTATTGGCATCCACAAAGAAGATATCTTCGAGTATATCGGGAATATTTGTAGGTTGATCCGTCCACGTTTGTCCGGCATCAGTCGTCTTCTGGACTAAGCCGTCTTGCCCTCCAGTTTCCGGACTAATCCGAACCCCTGTTACCCAACCTGTCGATTCATCAATAAACTGGACCGCGTTAAGCACAACAGTTTCCTCATCTCCCACAGCAGCGGCTACCTCACCACCACGTAAAACACTCCACTGTTTGCCTCCGTTAGTAGTTTTTACAATCGTTTCGTTCATTCCAACCGCGTAGCCTACCTTGGGGCTGACGAAGTTTACGCCTTTAAGCCAGTTTCCTACCTTACTCGTTTGGAGGTCCCAGCGTTTGCCACCATTTGATGTTCCAACGATCATCCCCTGCTGCCCGACTGCCCATCCATTTTTCTTGTCAAAAAAGTAGATATCTGTAAGCATCTGCTCGATAGGCACTTCCGCTTTTTCCCACGTTCTACCACCGTCTCTGGTGTGTCCAATATATCCCGGGCTCTCCATATCTAAAGCCGATACACCTGCGACCCAGCCTTCCCTTGAGCTAATAAAAGCGATTCCATTATAATCCCGAACATCCTCTTGGTCCATCTGTTGCAAAATGTCCCATTGTCCACCAGCATGGGGTACAGTTGTTGCGAAGACAACCCCCAAAATCATTCCGAATAAAGCGACTCTTTTTTTCAACATGCCTCAATAACTCCTTTCACAGTTTTTATATTTACCTATCCTCAACACTCAGACCTTCGTAACCTCAAGATTCGATAGGCTTGTTGTGGATGCGACCTATTATTTTAGAATGGGTTTTAGTATAGCACCCATCACAGATGCTGTCAAGCACAAACATGTTGCTCCGAGGCATACCGTTGGGTGCGCAAAAAAAGCCCCAAGACACAATAGTTCTGGATCTTGGGGCGATATTACACGGGGTTAATGGGATTACCAACGCACTTGACAAAATTCCTCGTAATCAATCAGTTCGTGGATCGTTGGGTTCTTACCACATGCGGGACAAGCAGGATCCTGCCTAAGCGTGAGTTTCTTAAACTCCATTGATAAGGCGTTGAACAGAAGTAGCTGACCGATTAGCGGCTTTCCAATGTCCAATAGAACCTTGATTGCTTCAACGGCCTGTACATTTCCGACAATGCCCGGTAGCACACCGATTACTCCCGCTTCTTGACAACTTGGCACCATATCAGGAGGTGGAGGGGTTGGGTAAAGACAGCGATAACACGGGCCCCTACCGGGATGGAAGACGGTTACCTGCCCTTCAAACTGGAAGATGCTACCATGTACTATCGGTTTGCCAAGCATTACAGTGGCGTCATTCAACAGATAGCGGGTAGGTAAATTGTCACACCCATCAACAATAAGGTCGTAGCCTTCAAGCATATCGAGAGCGTTTGCCGATGTAATCTTTTCGGAATGTGTTATGACCTTGACGTCAGGGTTGATATCGTTAATCGTCTCCTTCGCAGACTCGGTCTTCAGTTTTCCTACATCACTTGTCGCATGGAGCACTTGCCGCTGCAGGTTGCTCACATCTACAACATCATCATCGACAATCCCGATTGTTCCAATGCCAGCTGCAGCCAGATATAGCCCCGCAGGGGATCCAAGCCCACCGGCACCGATGAGAAGTACCTTAGATTCGAGCAGTTTGGTTTGACCTAATCCCCCGACTTCCTTGAGGATAATGTGTCGGCTGTATCGCTCGATCTGTTCATTACTAAAGTTACGCATCTATAAGTTCCTTTGATGTGAAAGGCAAAATGGATCCTAGTTATTCTCCAAGTTCGCCAGCAGATCCGAAATTCCCTTGTCCGAATGTGCAGAGATCTGAACTGCAAATCGTTCTCGAGCATCTTCGGACGCACGCTCAACTGTAAAGTCGTTGCCTCCATACATCTGCTCAAGGATAGCGGTCAAGTCCGGCAGAACGGATTCAAACATCTCTTGCGTGTTTGGTGCGATATGGCGGTTGTTGATCATAAACAGAATCTCATCCCCATTTAGGCGCACTTCGTTCTCCAATTCGTCAGCTTCTTCTAAGCGGGCGCATCCTTGCAGTGTTTCAGTCAACGCCTGACGGATTTTCTCGCGATTATCCCCTTCTACCTTATGCTTCCGGTTATAGAGAAAACCGTGACGACTTCTGGCTGCATCTATGCTGTAATTAGTGCTTGCGGAAATTAGCAACACACCCGGACCCGCATGGGTAAACGAGTAATCTGCGTAGTTTAGGTATTCATCCGGCTCACCTTCCGCCATCCACCTGTTGAAAACCCTGATGAAATTCTCGTAGTTGATGCTACTGTCTTCTGTGGTGAAGACCTTGATGTTAATCTGTTGTAAATCCATAGGTAATTATAACCGCAAATTCCTTTCTACAGGAGATTAGCCCTGCCTACCACATTTGTTAGGGGGCATTTACTTTTATTTAGAGCTCCTTAATTCAAACGCCCTAACGATAACGTATGCAATTAAGGCAAATATAAATACCACTAAGTACATCCAAGCGATCGCTTGAAGGGTTTCGATGATTGTTCGATATACTTCTAGTATCCATCGTTTATCATTCAGTTCCAAAATACGGGAATCTTTGGCGGGTGCACTTATATATCTTTCTAGCTGATGTACTCTCACGCCTCCGGAAATACCAACCACATACGCAGCAAATTTCACATACTTATGCCACGCACTGCTGATCTCGTCCTGAATAATGCGCTTAAAGATGGCGGATATTGGCTTATCAAAGATCTTTACAACGCAAAATGAGACAACAACTGCTAAGACGAATGTAACCAACAGTAAGGCAAAAAACATATATCCTTCCTCCTGCTTGTTGGTATTATAAAACCACAGTTCTCTGCTGTCAACTGTAACTGTAATACTGGTTCCGCATTTGCTATGTTGTTACCAGATTCTATCTATGCTGTAAGCATCAAAGACTGTATCAACAGTAATTATTGGAAGTCCTTCAGCTAACCCTTGAGCAATGATCAAACGGTCAAATGGATCCCGATGCTCGCGGTGAGAAGGCAACGTGGTCAATTTTATGAGGCTATCAACTGTGATATCCAATATCTGAATGCGATTGAAATCTAATCTTTCTGGAAACATCTGATCAAACGGTTTGGCTAAATGGAGTTTTCCTAATCCTACCTTAATTGCTATCTCCCATAGGCTAGCAATGCTGACGAACTTCTCATTGTTTGGATCATCAATTACTTGTCGTGCTCTGTGGCTCAGTTTTTTGTCGCCGGCGAGAAACCAAAGCAACGTATGTGTATCAAGCAGATACTTCTGTACTGCCATCGGAAATTTGGGCCACCCTCTAACCCAAGATTGTGTTACAATGCCAATCTACTTGAAAGGAGCTATCCGATGGCAAAACGGAGAAGA
>JAJDUM010000005.1 GCA_022826645.1 Candidatus Poribacteria bacterium | reverse complement strand
GGTTGATGAGCCAATATATCGCGGTCTTAATTGAGAGACCTGTTTTTTCGCAGACAAGCTATCAAGACGCATACTCGCACAATATTCAACACAGCCTTGACGAGGCTGCTTGATACCAAAACAAATTGTCCAAACTTTAGTTCCTCTTAAATGTTAGCAAGATATTCAGAAATTATAGGAAAGATTTACGGGATTGTCAACCTGATTTGTATAGCCGCTACCTGTTTGATGTCAACAGGGAGGCATTATCAGCAGCCTTCTGTGCATTGGGATCGCACCTCCTAAACATGGAGTAAGAGCACGATATACCTTTGGTCAAAAAAATTGACTTTTAACCTGATTTTGTGATAAGATCGACAACAGATTGATTGTGCTACTACAGCGAGCTGATGGTTCTGTTTTTGACCTCCTAATTTCCAACTTAATATTTTCTGAGCCCGAACGGAGATTCAGAGGATTGATGAGATAAACAGTGATTTTTAACGAGGAGATGATGAACCGTAAATTACTCTTTTGTCTAATTTTTATAGTTATTACTTTCAGTTTTACCGCTTTTGGCGACTCCGGTGAGACAGATACACCCCACGGCTTAGAAGGCTGGCTCGAATCCAAGCTTGGAAATCTACATACAATTTGGCTCTTTGCCATCATTGCAGTCACCCTTTATCTCCTTGGCAAGGGTGCTGATATATTGGTTGATGAGGCAGTTACCCTTTCGACCCGATGGGGCATCCCGCAGACGCTTATCGGGGCGACGATTGTAAGCCTTGGGACAACGACGCCTGAAGCCGCTGTTTCCGTTTTTGCTGCTATTCAGGGGGATCCGGATATTGCACTCGGAAATGCGGTTGGGTCAATCATCTGTGACACCGGACTCATCCTCGGTACTGCTGCACTGATTGCACCGTTGCCGCTCAATCGCAAAATTGTCAACCGCCAAGGTTGGCTGCAACTGGGAGCGGGTTTTCTACTGGTGATTGCTTGCCTACCTTTCGGTTCGTTGGGAACAACCCTTTCGGAAGGTGGACGTCTCCCGCAGGTAATGGGGTTTGTGTTTCTCATTCTACTTGCTGCGTATATGTGGCAATCGATTCGCTGGTCACGCGATGCCGACAGCGACAGCACGGTGGAAGCAGAGCAGCACCACGGCGAATCTGCGAATACTGTGCTTACCGTCGTCAAGTTGCTGTTTGGGATTTTATTGGTGGTCGCTTCCTCATCGATACTGATTCCAACGGTTAAGATTGTTGCTGAAAGGGTGAAAGTGCCTGAAAGTATCATTGCTGCGACATTGGTGGCGTTCGGAACGTCTTTGCCCGAATTTGTGACAGCGGTGACGGCTGCGAGAAGGGGGCACGGTGCGCTTGCAGTAGGAAACGTAATCGGTGCTGATATTCTTAACGTACTGTTTGTCGCCGGTGCAGCTGCTGCCGTGACGGGTGGTGGGTTGGAAGCACCAACACATTTTTTCCGACTGCTTTTCCCACTTATGTTGTTTATCTTAATCGTTTTTCGTGTCGGCATATTTGTTTCGGGCGACAGGTTGAAGCGTCCATTTGGTGTTATACTTATTGCAGCATACCTATTTGTGACGATTCTGAGTTATAAGATAACGGGGGGTTGAAACTATTTAGCTAGGATTTACGCAGCTGAACGATGAGGTGTTGTAATCAGATGTTTCATTGCCAATGCGGGGCATCTTGCCCCGCCTACGATGGGCTGGTGCCTGACCACGCCCTTCGACGCGCAATAAACTCAAGTGCGTAGGGTCTGTTTGGTTTAACAAGGAGGCAGAGATGAAAACATACCGTGTGAATATTTTAGGCTGTCGAGGACGTGGAACGGCAGCGGCCAGAGCGTATCATGCACATCCACGGACAGAGATTGTCGCGCTTTGCGATCTCGTAGAGGAACTGTTGAACACGCTCGGAGATGAAGTTGATGTGTCTGCGCGTTTCACCGACTTGGATGAGATGATCCGTCAAACGGAGCCGGACATCGTCGCAATCCCAACCGGAACAGAATTTCACTATGACCTGTGTATGCGCGTGTTGGAACACGGTGTCAATATCGAGGTCGAAAAGCCGATGTGCGTTGATTTAATCCAAGCTGATGCCGTTATTGCACGGGCACAGGAGAAGGGTGTGCGGACCGCTGTGCATCATCAGGGACGGGTCGGCGCATCGATGCAAGCGATTGCACGTGCGTACAAGGAAGGGAAAATCGGTGAACTCCGATATATTTACGGCAGCGGCAAGGGGTACTACGGTGGTTACGGCTTGATGAACATCGGGACGCACATGATTAACAACATGCTTAGGTTCGGCGGTCCTCCCCGTAGCGTGGTCACGCAAGCGACAACGGATGGGCATCCGATCACCCCGGACGATATTGTGCCGTCACCGAGTGGGATGGGCACCATCGCCTGTGAGCATATCACAGCGTCGTTGCAGTTTGACAACAACGTCACCGGGACGCTCCTCCAGCATCGGTTTGATCAGATGGATTCTTCGGCTTATGCGATGGAGCTGTATGGCAGTGAGGGACGCCTGATGTGGAGAGGCGACCAAGCGTGGTGGTTGCCCCAGCCCCACTTTATCCCTGACGGAGAGCATGATCGATGGGAACCTATTGAGGCGATTTATCCCGATAGTTACCAGCCGGATAGTAGTGCAGCAGAGGCGGACTACTGGTTTGTCGAGGAGTATGTCCGCGCCTTGGACGAAGGGCGGGAGCATGAATGTAGCGGATTGGAGGGGCGGCGTGTGCTGGAGGTCTTGATGGGTGTGTTTGAGTCCGCAGCTTACGGTACGCGCGTAGATCTCCCGCAAGAGAACCGTGAGCACCCGTTGCACTCTTGGCGCAAGGAAGCCGCGTTAAAGCCACCCTCTGAGATGCCGCGTCCCTATTGGGATTGGCTCTCGACCGAATTTGAACGTTTGGGGAGATAATTTACGGTTGTCCTGTCAATCCTTGGAGGCGCGTCGGGGCATCTCAAATCGGTATCAGCCACTCTTCCGGCACTTGAAGTCCAAATCCTGGTCCCGATGGCAGGTCCAACTTACCATCAACCGGCATCAGTGTTCCCGGCGGGGTTCGATAACAGCGGCGTCCTGACTCCGAGGGAGACCCCAAATAACACTCATCCAACGGAATACCCGGCGCTGAAGCTTGGAAGAGTTCAATCAACGGCGTGTTGGGCATAGCGGCGGTCCAGTGTTGTCCATAGGGATTATTGGCACCGGTGTGCAGACACATTGGGATGCCAGCTGCATCTGCAAAGTGAGCCAGTTTCATTGCTTCTGTAAAACCACCGATCCAGTGGAGGTCTGCTTGGACAAGATCTATTAGGCTCTCCTCTAGTGCCCGCATCCCGGGCCAACGTGTTGCCCAATGCTCTCCGGTGGCAAGGGTCTGCCATGGGACGCGCTGACGGATAGCTTTTAGCCCTTTCCAATCGTGTGGGGCTAACATCTCCTCCATCCACCGCATCCGGTAGGGGCGCAAGGCTTCACACATCTGCACAGCATAATCGGCGTCATAAGCCATCCAGCAATCGAGCATAAGATCGGCTTCGGGACCGATCAGTTCGCGGGTTTTAGCGATCAGTTCCACTGTGCCGTCAATTCCAGCCTGACCGTCGTAGACTCCATAGGGTCGCGCCAGCTTAAACTTTCTGAACCCGAGTTCTAGGCTCCAATCCACATCGTTGCCGGTCACATACACATCCATTGAGCGGCGTGCAGGTCCCCCAGCGAGTCGATAGACGGGTTGATTTAGGGTCTTGCCCCACAAATCCCACAACGCTAGATCCACGCCAGCTACAGCACGCGCTGTCAAGCCTTCATTTCCAAAAGCGAGCGTCCCTCGCCACATGAGATCGTTGCAAAGATCGATTGCGCCTACTTCCTGCCCAATAACCAGGGGTGCAAGACATTCCTTAATGAGTATGGTGGCTACGTGACCTGTATCCGTAAGACCCAACCCCCAAGTGCCATCGTCAGCGATAATCTTAACCCACACCAATCCACCCGGAGACCGCCGATGAACGGGTTGGTCAAACCTGTCCAAGGGGTTTGCCTCTACAAATGTGGCTCCCCATGGCGGGCGACGGGCTGGCGTTCCTTCTTCGCTCGGCGGTGGCGGCTCCAACTCGCACACCTGTGTATCAACTATCTTATTCGCAGCCATTCAGATATTCCTTTTGTAAAGTATAAGCCGATTTTCCTCAAACTGATTCAAAAATGTCTGTGAATCTGAACCAATGTGTCTATGGAATTATTGGGTTGTTTCTTCATCGTCTTTTGCGCGGTCCAACCACCCCTCCAGTTTAATCTTACCGGACAATTCCCAAGCCGTTAGGTAGAGTGCGGCCGTGAACCGGGTGGCTGCACGCGCGCGCTCGGTTGCGAAATCGACCACTTCAGGCACCCGTTCCCACTCTTTGTCTCGATATGATGGCAGGCTATCTCCCAGTTCATAGACCCGTTTGAGCAGGGAATATCCCGCGTGGAACTCCTCCACAATACCAGCCATCAGATCGTCGAGCGGTTGGATCTCCTGATCTTTTGCCAGAGCCGATGGATCGAGTTCCAGATACTCGATGAGCGCATCTGTCTTCTCATGAATCCCTTTATGTAGAACCGAGCCATCCGCTTGTTTCCATCCGTCGAAATGAATTGTCAGGTGCAGCGGTTGACACATATCTTGTGCATAATGGGCAATGAATCCGGCATAGACGAGGCATTTACTTTGAATAAAGGAATTGTCGGGCCATTTTCGGTGTTCGGCGAATGCCACAGCGAGGCGCTCTGTCCACTCAGCTACGGCATAAGGCACTAACCCTACCTTCTCCGGTTTAATCCCTAACTCGGCGCACAACTGAATAAGCTCATACCGGCTTTTCGGAAGCGGTTTGCCCTCCAAAAGTTCCAGATCGAGATAGTGTTCTGAATGCTCTGTTCCGCTAACGTGGGGAGCACCACGGTTCTTTGATATGTCTGGGTCGTAAGAACAGTGGGCAATCATTCGTTCCCCATCACGGAAAAACGCTGGGACCTCATCGGGCAATGCTCTCGCCGCTGCTTTCGTCATAATGCTGTGTCCGCCTGACCACCACCCCCACGCCGTGCCTCCGACGATAGATAAAATCACACATACAATAAGCAAAAAACGTTTCATTTTAGGGCTTGACTCCTTATTAGATATGGAATATGCTACATAAAATTTGACATTGCAGATGTTAAACACCTCTACAAAATTTAAGCGGCATTATAGCACTGATTGGCAATTTGGACAATAACAATTCTACTGAGACTCGATTTTGAATGAGGGAATTATGGCAGGCGAAGGAAAGCAGAGTATACGTTGGGGAATTTTGAGCACAGCGAGGATTGCAACGAAGGTTGCGCGGGCAATCAGCTTGGCGGACGGCGCTGAGTTGACAGCAATCGCCAGTCGAACAGAAGAGCGTGCCAGAGATTGGGCGTCTGAGCACAACGTCGGGACAGCCTACGGAACCTACGAGGCACTCCTCGAAGATCCGGAAATAGATGCTATCTACAACCCGTTGCCGCCCTCAATGCATGCGGAATGGACCATCAAAGCGGCGGAACAGGGAAAGCATGTGCTGTGCGAAAAACCGTTGGAAGCAGACACAGAGAAATCGGTAGCAATGGCAGATGCCTGTGGGCAGCACAATGTGCAACTGATGGATGGCGTTATGTGGGTGCATCACGAGCGTACCGCTCGGATGAAGGAGGTCATTGATGGTGGGGCTTTAGGACGGTTGCGTCGCGTGACGGCGGCATTCACCATCGGCTGGGACACCATTCCAGAGGATAATATCCGAGTAAAAAGCGAACTCGCTGGCGGCTGCCTCGGAGATCTCGGCTACTATTGTGTCCGTTGTATTCTCTGGGCATTCGACGATTTGCCGACGCAGGTCTTTGCTACCGCACGCTATTATCGTGACGTAGAACTCAACCTATCGGGTACACTCTGGTTTGAAGATGAGCGGATAGCCTCATTCGATTGCGCTTACGATACCGCGAGCCGAAGGTGGTTTGAGGTTGCAGGCACCCAAGCCTCTATCGTGTGCGATGATTTTGTAATACCACGGCAGGAGGACTCAAGCCGTTTCTGGATACACGGTGCGTATGGACGGAACGAAGAACATAAAGGTGGAGGTTGTATCCAAGAGGTACGGATGGTTGAACGGTTCTCAGAGATTGTTCGGACTGGGCAGCTTGAGCCGCGCTGGTCCACTGAGGCGATCAATACGATGCGTGTCTGCGATGCGTTAAGTAAATCTGCACGGCTCGGACAGGTTGTCCAGATCGGTTAGGGAGCGGGATTTGCTATCCCATTGCCACGCCGCCGTCTACATTGATGGTCTGTCCGGTGATGTTTCGAGCCTCTTCCGACGACAGGAAGACGACGAGGTTGCCAATATCCTCCGGTGTCTGCTCCCGTTGAAGGGGTGTGTTCTGTTTGACCCAATGCTCAAACAAGGCGCGCGGTTCAAGGTCTGCGTAGGTTGGGTCGTTCTCGGCTATTAACGGCGCAAGCCTGTGCCAGAATCCGGTCCAGAGCATCCCCGGACAGATTCCATTGACATTGACATTATGGGGTCCAAGATCTTTTGCTACCAGCCGCGTTAGATTCAGCAGGGCGTTTTTGGCGGCAGCGTAAGCCGGTGCAATCTGCGGATCTCGCTTCGCTGCAATTGATGAGATATTGAGAATCTTCCCAAATTTTCGCTCAATCATGTGCGGAGCGACGGCTTTGCAGAGGAAGAAGGGACCTTTGACGTGGATAGCTAAGTTGTCGTCCCAATCCGCCTCGGTCTGGTTGGTGAACGGCAATCCAAGATTCTCGCCGAAATGCCCGGCGTTGTTGACCAGAATGTCCACCTGCCCGAACGTCTTGAGTGTTTCCTCCACTAAGGCGATACACTCCGCTTCCTTCGTCACATCTGATTCGATTGCCAGCCCACGTTGACCGGTTGCTTCAATCTTTTCGACGCAACTCTGTGCAGCTTCAACATTCACGTCCGATACGACGATATTTGCACCTTCCCTTGCAAGGCATAGGCTAATACCGGTTCCCATCCCGCCACCGCCACCGGTGACAATAGCAACTCGATCTTTCAAACGCATAGAAATCTCCTTTTGTAGTGTTAGGTTGTGTCTTTCCTCACGCTTCACGCATCTTTTACCCGCTGCCATTTCAACACTTTTTGGGCATGAGGGGGTAGGCTTTCCCAGAGGTCTCTTGGGAAATGTTTGTCGGTGTACTCATGCAGCCAACCACTGAACAACCACGGGACGCTAAATGCCATACACAGTTCATCGCGTGGGTGGTCTGATCTATTTGGTGTACCGCGATGGAAATTGCGTGGATCTTGCACCCAGAGGGACCCCTTCTTCAGATTGAGGCGGACTGGGTGGTAGTTGCCACGGCGATTGAGCCCTTCACCAAAAACGTCGTTCAAGTTGGCAGGTAAACCTTCCTCGCCTACGTACTGCGTCCCCGGAATTACTTCAAAACTCCCATTTTCCTCGTTTGTGTCGACAAGTGGGAACTTAACGCCGACGGAGAATGCCGGTGTCTTGATTCCCGGGAATAGAGAGGCTTTGCCGTCCCGGTGCCATCTCTGATAATCTGTTCCCGGTAGTGGTATGTTGGAATCGAAATGCGTCCATACATAATCGGATCCTAACACACGCTCAAGAAACGCAACGAGGGCGGGATGGTCGAAGA
This sequence comes from Candidatus Poribacteria bacterium, assembly GCA_022826645.1. Lineage (GTDB taxonomy): Bacteria > Poribacteria > WGA-4E > WGA-4E > PCPOR2b > PCPOR2b. The sequence goes on along the minus strand of JAJDUM010000005.1, from coordinate 32,369 downwards.
TCTCCGCATCTACGAAGGGGCGCTCGAATGGCACACGCACGTTATAACGATGGTAGCCGCGTGGTGGATACTTTCCCTGTCGCTCGATGTCACGGTCTCGAATCGGTATCCACGCCTCAAGGATGCGGTCGATTCTTTCTGCCGGTATCAGGTCCTCGAACACAACGAAACCGTTAATCCGCCACTCCTCCATCATCTGATCGATGTCATATTTCGTATCCAAGTTCATTTTCACACCTCTCAAGGCATTCGGATGTATTTAGCTTGCTTCGTCCTCTTCCAACCCCAGCTCAAATGCTTGTTTGAGCACCGAATAAGGTTGTGCACCAACAACCATATATTTCCCGATTATAAATGTTGGGACACCGGTTATACCGTATCCTTTTGCTTCTTGTATCTGCGAATCGACGTGGGTTTTCATCGTGCGCTCGGAAAGACATTTAGCCGCTGCTTCTCTGGTGAGCCCGGTTTTTTCCGCAACATCTAAAAGCACAGTTTCATCCCCCATGTCCTGTATGCGCTGGAAGTAGGAATCAAAGAGTGCGACTCGGAATGCTTCGCCCTTTCCAGATTGCTCGGCGAATTCGCCTAACTCCAGTGCAAGTCGCGAATTAGAATAGATAACGTGGTTGCCGAGTTGCAGATCTGCCGCTGCCGCCAGTTGTTGAGCGTTTTCGGAAATCCGTTTAAGTTTCGGATTGTCCTGATAGAACATTGATGGTGGGATGCCACCCGCCGGTGCGTCCGGGTGAAGTTCAAAGCTTTTCCAGACAATCGGCGGATCGTACTCCTGTTGCAGTTGCTGCACTCGCGCTGCACCGATGTAGCAGTATGGACAAACATAGTCAGAATAGACCGTTACGTTGATTGTTTTCATAGAAATTATTATACCATCAACGACAAAAAAATTCGACGAATATCTGGGAGGTAGAAGGTTGCAGGTAAGAAATCTTTTCGGTTAGATATTGTGCTGCACACTTTACGAATTTCTGCCATTGACAGCGACTGATTAAGAAGCATATAATAAACCCGGAACCGAATTTTGCCGTCGATTAAACGGACACATGAGAAGAGATTGAGCGCTCTTTAGGAGGGTGTCCTGTCGCTTCAGCAGCCAAAACTTGCGACCGCCGAAACAGACAAACAAACCTGATAACTGTCCTGTAGTGACGAGCCAAGAGCGGTTTATTTTATTAGATGGTTTAAGCGGAGATAATATATTTGAAGTTGTGTATTCACCGAAATCTCAAGATTGAGTTCATTATTCATCGAGGTTTTATGTTCCGCATTTTACTCCTCTGTTGCCTATTGATCGTGGCTCCTCAAATGGGGAGTGCACAATCGAGATCAGAGCGCCAAGCGGATGTCTTGATTTCGCGGCGGAACGCCATCGTCAGCGCCATTGAATATGCGAGTCCTGCGGTCGTAAATATCAGCACAACGCGAACGACAACGCAGATGGTAAATATGTCCCCATTTTTTGACGATCCGTGGGCACCGTTTTTCGACTTTCCCTTCCAAGTTCCACAACGGCGTACGCTACATGGGCTTGGATCTGGCGTGATTTTTGACCGGGAAGGCTATGTGATTACCAATCAGCACGTTATCGAGGGGGCAGACTCTACAACGGTTCTCCTTTCAGATGGACGTGAAGCGAGCGCCGAAATTGCTGGAGAGGATTTCCTCACAGATCTCGCTGTCTTAAAGATTGATATGCCGGAACTGAAAGCGATTGAGTTAGGCAGCGGTGACGATCTGATGATCGGGGAGTGGGCGATTGCTATCGGACATCCTTTTGCGACTATGGTCGAGGATGCAAGTCCTACTGTCACTGTCGGTGTAGTAAGCGCAACGGGGCGCTCCCTGAAGACGGGGGACCGGCTATATCGTGACCTCATCCAAACAGATGCGTCCATTAATCCGGGCAACAGTGGTGGGGGACTTGTCAACCTCTATGGGCAGCTGATTGGCATTAACACGGCGATCTATTCGACGAGCGGTGGCTCGCAGGGTATCGGCTTTGCAGTCCCGGTTAATGTGGTCCAAAAAGTTGTTGCTCAGTTGGTTAGGTATGGGGCTGTGATCCCACCGGACATTGGGGTTCAACCTCAAGATTTGACACAGAAGTTGGCGGAAGCATTCGATTTGGAGGAGGGCATCGGTGTGTTGGTTGCGGGGATAAAGACGGGAAGTCCTGCGGAAGCAGCGGGCTTTCAGCGTCGCGATGTCATTGAGACGATAGACCAGAAACCGATATCCGATTCAGAGGCTTTTTGGGCGATTACCCGTCTCCTCCGTGAAGGTCAATCAGCAACCTTTCGAGTGCTCCGCGATGGGAAACGCAGAAACCTGCGCCTAACAATTCAAGAACTCCAATGGAGTTATACTGTACCCGGGTGGGGTATCACAATTGAGCAGTTGAATCGACAGCAGACAGGGGAATACATTCGGCGCGGTGCCCTTGTTACGAAGGTCCAGTCGAGAGGTATATTAGCGCAACGCGGGTTGAAACGAGGGGATCTCATTTACCGTATTAACAGCCTCAAGGTTAATTCGCTCGAGGATTTCAAACGTATCATAAACCAGTTACAGTCCCCTCAACGGCTTAGTCTTTACTTTGAGCGGGACGGTAAGCAATGGGAGTTATCCGATTTACTGATTCGCTGAAAATGGATGAATCGCAACTTCAGCTGTTTCAAGGTGTTTATAATTGTGATTATATTAAGCAGAACTGATTTGAATGTATCGTTGCCATAATTTTTCAAGACAAGAGGTGAGGAAAAATGCGTTTACAATTGCCAACAATCATATTCCTGTGTTTATCTCTTATTGTAGTTGTGCCGCTCATCTTCTATATGAAGACCGGTGATCCGATGGCGTCTCGTGAAGCGATTAATTTGGAGGGGCAGGAATTTAAGAGTCTACGCGAGCAAGCTGCAGTTGCTCACAACGCAAAAAAACATACCGCGGCTATCCAGATGTACGAAGAAGCCTTAAAAATGCGTCCAGACAATGCGGAAGTCCATAATGATCTTGGGGCGACCTCCTACAAATATGGACTGGAATATGCGGGTCCAAACTGGCCCTCTTGGGAAACTGACGTCACAAGTCTAACACCGGCTGAAGCTGTCCAAGAATTGGAGCTGGCGGTAGCAGAGGTCAACTCTGGTTACATCGTGATGAAATCGGACAAACCTGACGTTACTGAAGCTATCAACAGAAAGGCAGAGGAGATTGGTGCATATATTTACCTCCAGCAATTCGGCGAGGATGTAACGATGAACATCGTCATCGGCAAGACCAAGGAATTATTCATGAAAGCGCGGGACCACTACCTTCGAGCGGTTGACATCAAACCGACCTATCCCCGTCCCTACTTTAACCTCGGAGCGCTGTACATGAAAATTGGTCAACATGATACCGCGGTCGATTATCTGGAAAAGTCGTACCAATTGGATCCGCGAGATAAAGAGCTTGAAGCATATCTCAATGAATTGAGGTCAGATAACCGTGGATACATATCAGTTCCAGCCGATGGGCGTTAGACAGATTTTTTTCACCGCACTGAACCACTGTCGCGCGAACTATCTGAAGTTGGTTGGGATTGCTGCTCCGGGCACTCTGATTGGGGGGTTGACTTTTCAAGCCATTTGGATTTACGGGTATGCACAGATTGTGGGACCGCAAGTGCTGGCGGCAGCGCTGCCATATACCGCGCTTACTGCCTTCCAATCTCTGATTGTGACGGCGGCTGGAGCATTCGTGATGTCGCAGCATTTACTGGGAAGGTCGATAGGCATTGGGGAAGCGTACAGGCGAGTTTTAGGCTCGCTTTTTCCGCTACTTGGCGTACTCATCATTTTCATGCTTGGATCGCTCGTTTTCTCCACAATTGCCGCTGGCATCGGCCTGATGGTTTTTATACCGGGGATCGTCGTTTACGTCTGGTTCTGCTTGGCTGCGCCTGTCGTCATAATTGAGAGAGAAGGTGGATTTGGGGCACTCAAGCGAAGTCGGGTACTGATCAAGGGTTTTTTTGACAAAGCATTCCTCCTTGTTGTGTGGTTGACGCTTGCGGAGGCGTTTGTAGTTATCCTTGTGCTTTCTCTCCCGTTTCTTGTTGGCAGCTTCCCCGGTTTTCCCTCTCTCCTCTCTTTCCTTTCGATTTGTGTTTCACTGCCCATCAACGCATTAAGGGTTATATCAACGACAATGCTTTACTACGATCTGCGCATCCGCAAGGAGGGTTATGACCTCCAAGTATTGACGCAGGAACTTGCTACCCCACTCTAAAAAAGCCCTAATCAATCGTGAACTAACGGGTTTAAGACCCTGCGTCATCGGCGCTTAGATATTCAACGATCAACGACATGGAGGTTTAGATGAGACTCGGAATTGTCGGCATGTTGCCGGGGGATTTTCGCACATTTACCAAGGAACAGATGGAAGCGATTCGGGGGCTGGAGTTTACAGGATTCGGATTCCATTTCAGCTGCGATGATGTCTTCGATATTACAACGGAGGATTGTGAAAAGTACAATCAATTTATGGCGGGAGAAGGATTGGATTTAGTTCAATTTGCCCTCACCTACGGCGAGTGCCTCTTTGATCCTGATCCTGCTGTCACAGAATCGGTCATCAGACGGATTAATCGGGGTTTAGAGATTGCGCGACAGGTCAACGCACACAGCTGCCTCATCCGGCCCGGAAGCCTCAATCCCGACGGGGCATGGACATCGCACCGGGATAATCACCTATCAGAAAGTATGGAGCGTCTGATCGACACACTAAAGCCAATTGCTCAGAAAGCGGATGCGGAAGGTGTGACCATCATTGTCGAGACCCATGCCGTTTCGATAATGGATTCGCCCGAAACGTGCAAGGCGGTTGTTGATGCTGTTGGCTTAGATAGCCTGCGGATCGTTATGGACTTTGTCAACCATTTCCAGACGCTTCGGCAGGTTTATAACAGCACCGATCGGTTGAATCATATCTTTGATATAATGGGACCGATCGCCCCCGTGGCGCACGTCAAGGACATCAAGGTGGAGAATGGTTTGGTTCTCCATATTAACGAGGAGATGCCCGGTGAAGGCGAGTTAGATCTTGCACATGCGCTCAGAAGGTTTGATGGATTTTATCCCGATGGATACGGATTAATTGAGCACCTACCGATGGAAAAGATTCCCGCTGCCAACACAAATGTTCGCCGCATTGCCGCGGAAAACGGGATTGATATCCACTGATATAGCCAGCCTTATTTACCACGATCTTTCGCTACCTTCACGCCTTCTGCCAGATTGAGTGTGACACGTTGGTACCGCGTCAGATTGGCAAAAGTAGCGCGGAATTGCTCGCCGGTAAAGATGACTGTGGGCCAATCGTCTTTGTCAATGCCTGGGAATTCAATGAGGAATACTGCCTCAAACTCACCGTTGTCGTTAGTCGCACCCATATAGTATCCTGTAATATTGAGCGGAAGTTCCGATACCTGTTTGGACTCACTTTTCTTTTGTTTTGATACCTGTGGTTTGTTTGCGGCCTGCGGTTGTGGATCCATTTCGTAACCTTGAGCAAAGCAGTAGAGATGTGTCAGGGAACGGACGATTATAGTATTGCCGGCGACTGCTGGAGATGCGATGAAGCCCTCGTCCAACTTGTTTTCGGAAAGTATCTCAAAATCTCGTTCCACTGAAATCACTGATACGTTTCCTTCTCGGCTAAAGAAGTAAATCTTTCCGCCGGCGTAGAGAGGCGAAGCCCAGTAGTCACCGTCAAGCCGTCCCTTCCATATTTCACGTCCGCTTTTTGCCTCCAGACAAGATACGACACCCCCTTCAGTAATCATGAACATCAGATCCTCCACAATCAATGGCGACGGTATTTCAGGTGTCCTTCTGCGAACACTCCAAGCGACGTGTGTATCCGTTACATCACCTGTTCCTGAGGGGCGGATTGCTAGCAATTGCCTTGCTGCGCCGGTTGTAAAATAAACAAGGTTATTTTCAAAGATTGGGCGGCACGCTACATTAAAGCCCATACCACGATGGCGAACACGCCAAAGTTCATCGCCGGTCATCGGGTCATAGGAAATTGTAGCGCTCGCGGCTGGGCTAATGAGCTGTCGTTTCCCTTGGTACTCGATGATTGTTGGCGTTGCGTAAGATTTTTTGTTATCGTTCGGTTTTTCCTTTTGGGTTTCCTCAATATCGGCATCGGAAAAACCCTCCGCCTTGAGCATGGTAGCCATATCTAAATCTACGTCACGATTCCGCATCCACAGGGTATCGCCGGTGTGCTTGTTGAGTGCTGCAACAAATTGAGTATCAACCCCATCAAAAGTGAGAAAGAGTGAATCGCCTGCGATAATGGGTGAAGATGCGGGACGTACTCGGTGATCAGTATTCAGGTCTCGACGCTCCCAGAGTTTCTCTCCACTGTTCGTATTTAGACAAGCAGTGCCGTAGGTTCCAAAGTGGACATAGGCTCGATCTTTTTCTACAATAGGGGTGGGTGTAGCGTGGCTGTTCAGGTCGTTATATTCTAATTGTGGGTGCGCTACATCGAAAACCTTGATGTCGTGTATGATCTTGCCACTATTTTTCTCCACACAAATAGCAAACAGCTCTGTTCCGTCTTCACGTCCTGTCGTCAACCAAATCTGATTACCCCAAACGACTGGTGACGACCATCCCTTGTCGTGGATTGGGATCCTCCAACGTATATTCTGTGTTTCGCTAAACTCAAGCGGGAGATCTGTTGCAACACTTTTCCCGTCTCCGTTTGGACCGCGAAACTGATTCCAATACAGTTCTTCTACCTCGCTTTCAGCGAGTGTTGTACAAGCTGGAATCAGCGCTGCGACGAAAGCGAGTGCTAGGATTCTCAATGATATGTGTCTCATTAATTTAGGCATCTCTCTTTTGCTATTGTGATATGCGAGACCACTTTTCATTTCGCACGTTCGTTTGTGCAAGGGAGCGATTTTTCCCCGCCCGCAGGGAGTCCGACACGAAGCATCTCACGGATCTGATCGGGGCGATTTCTCACCCAGGCACGTAGGACTTCGACCTTGGTATCGTAGCCGTCGTCCTGCTCTGCACTTTTTACTTGTGCGCTGTAGCGGTCAATACTCCTTAGGAGGGCGGTTTCGTCCCACACCGTGTCGAGCAATCTTTCAAGTTCATTTTCCATACGAGTAGCCATGGCTGGTATGCGGGAGAGGTGCCGTGGCAGATCGGCGGTCAAATACCCATCAAAATTGGTATCAGCAATAAACGTCTTGTCTGCCCCCCAGGGTATGAAGACGGCGCGGTCAGCATCGGTCGGATCAAAATAGACGTAGAAATTATTGCGGTCCGAACTATAGCCATCGAGGTGGTTCACAAGTACCTCAAGTGCCCAGAAGGTGATGTAACGATCGATATTCAGCACGGGAGACAGCGCATCGACAAGTTCATCGTCGGGCTTCTGTAGGGCTTGGGCAACACCTAACAGCGGTGCATAACTGGTGTCGGTATCGCTCGTCTTGTATTCCCAGCGCGGCAACCATCCTTCGACAAAGTCGGTGTGCGTGCCCTCATAGAGGGAGCCGGTGTTGTCGCCAAAAGTGCGACGAAGGAAGCGCTTCTTGATGGCTTCGATATGCACGTAAGGCCCTTTTGGCTGACCGTTGACCATCACACTTGCCATGTTGCACCGGGGCGCAGGGTAGCCAGCCGCCGCGAAAACTTCGTAGGCCAGACAGGCTACCATCCGGGGTATGACTCCACCATTGTTATTGAGCGTAATTCGCTCGGTGTCGCCAAGGAGTTGATTTTTTACATATTTGTCAGTCTTGATTTTCAAAGCTGGCACCGGCGAGTACTGGGAGCCAACAAAGCCCTTCTTACGGATCCCTACCTCTGATAGGCTTACGCCGTCGATCTCGATATCTGCCCGATACCAGTTATACCCTGAGGGCCAGGGTTGCGAACAATCGTGCCATATTTGCTGGAAGCTATTTCCGGCACCATCAAAGCGAGTTTCCTTGCTCAACGACTCGAAATCGTGTGGATCCATTGTTACTTTGATGCACAACATATGGTTGGCATCAAACGAGGCACCATCGGTTGGATCTACGCCATCTGATACGTTTGGCGAACAGGGTAGACCGTTTATTATTGGCGCTTCCCAGTCTGTGTCGTCTTTGCCCTTCCCGACTTTTGCACCCTTCATCTTGCCAACCGCTTTTTCGTACCCGGCAGCCGCATCTGCTTCGGTCATCTCGCCACTGGCGATAGCCGCCTTCAACTTGGTGCCCAATGCTTCGAGGTCGACCTCTGTGGTTTTGTCTTGCGCGTAAGTCGGATGGGGCGAGATCAGTGCTGCAACTAAAGCGAGTGTTAGAATTGATATGAATATGCGTTTCATACGTAAATGTCCTTTGGAAAAAAATAAAATCAGGGCACTCCGGTCAAGTACTGGAATCGCTCTTTATTTCCAGATCCACTGTCAACGAATAGTTCCCGCAAATTCATGGAAGCAGCGCAGAATAGCGCATTTTTGTAGATTATCTGTCCGCTATCTTGTCACATTCCCATGGCGTTTTGATATGGTGTCAGATCGATGCCGGGATAGGCGTTAGCGAGGCGTTGAAGCGATTCTTCGGTGTAATAGGTATCGCCCGGATTGGGCCAACCGAGTAGGTGCCGGGCGCGTGGTGTGCTATCGGCTACGAAACTCACAAATTCAGGTGTTGTCCAGCCGGGAACGGGTCGTGTGGTGTGGCACCAATCGGCATTATCCGCGCGGTGGAAGTGAAATCCCATCCATCCACGTTGCCGATGTTTGTTGGCGAAGGGTTGGGCGGCATGAATTAGATAACTGGAACGAAAAGCAACGCTGCCCGCTTTGGCTGTGACCGGTGTTGGTTCCGCCAATTCCTCACACTCCCGGAGATCTGACAATCCCATTCCCCCTGCGCTTCCTCCGTGACGATCGTATAGCGATGCCAGCTGTTTGTGTGAGCCACGACAGACCAGCATGGGTGCGCCATCCTCATCAATATCGTGCAGGATGATCCCGGATAGTAGGTAATGATACCGCTCCCAATCGGGATGTGGTGGAAGCTGCGAATTGGTGCCGTTGTCTATATGGTAGCCTTCCCAGGGGTTCTCGCTGTACCGGGTATCGGTCAACCCCTCTCGGAAGAAAATTTGCCCATAGCCGAGTCGTATCTCGTCGGCGCCCAACAGCTGACAAGCACAGTCGATGTAATCGTCATTTTCCAGCAGCTTATCGACCGCTGGCAAACCGGTGGGAAAATGAACAGCGCCCCCCATTGGACCCGCCAATCGTTGCATGGGTGGTGTTTTTTCGTAGAGTTGTTGAATCTCTGTTGGGTTTTCCTTCCATTGCGCACGGTATTCAGTGTGGGTTAGCCCCCCATAGGCATTACGCTCGACTGCTTCTAACGCTGGAGCCAAACTCTCCGGGGGAAAGACGTTAGGCACAACTATACTGCCATCGCGCTTCCAAGTTGCCAGTTGCTCATCGGTTAATTGCATTGTATCCTCCTCGTATAAAATACTCTGCTCGCGAATTAACATGTCAGCCCTATCCTGTGGTCTATGTCAGGGGCGATAGGCAATCTGAAAAACCTTAATATCATTCGCGGCAACATCGCTCACGAAGACGAGATCGTTTTTCGAGATTGCGATACCGACCGGTTCAACAAGTGTTTCGTTTCCGAAGGTCATTACAGTCTCTCCGTCCTTTGTGAAGATTTGAACCCGCTGATTTCTTCGATCCGTTACATAGAGATACCCCCAACGGTCGATGTCGATGTGACGCGGTTCTGCGAATTGCCCTGGACCCGCCCCCTCAGTTCCCCACATCTGGATTAGATTACCGCTGAAGTCGTATTTCTTGATCCGATGGTTGCCGGAATCGACGATGTAGATATTCCCGTGTGGGTCTGTGACGAGGTCTGTTGGGTCACGAAACTGTTGCCTTGCCTCGCCAAAGGTCCCACGCATCAACACACGAGTGCCGTTCGTATCGAACAGTATAAATCGGTGGTTGCCCGTATCGACGACACAAACTTCCCCATTTCGTCCGACGCTAACGCCTCCGGGCAGCTCGAACTCAATTTCAGTGTCCTCGTCTTCAATGCTGTCTCCCAATCTGCCGCCCGCCATGACATAGAAGATTCTGTCTACCAAGTTACAGTATTGGATTCGGTGGTTATCTGTATCAGCGACGTAAAGGAGCTCGGTACGCTGAAAATTGATAGCCACATCGGTCGGATTGTCAAATTCTCCTGTCCGCCAGCCGCGCACGCCATATTCTGATATAAAGTTTCCGTCGCTATCGACAACTTGGACGCGGTTGTTTCCCGAATCGGCTACGTAGAGCATTCCTCGATGGTCAAGGTCGAGTCCCGCGGGTCTCAAGAATAGCGCTGCTCCCTGACCGGAGCCTCCCAGTGTATTGATGTAATTCACGCTAAGTATGGGTGGTGCAGGTCGATCTTGGATAGAGGAGACAATTTGGGGCGGGGTTACTGTCTTCGCGAGGGAGGATTTCAGACCAGTTTCGGTTAACCCAGCGGCCGGTGGATTGGGGGCAGCGCAACTGAAACAGAGAGAAAGAATCAGTAGTAAAGGTAGGAAACTAAAACTGCGATTGAACATCGGAAGATTGGAAGGTTGGAGGGGTGGGAGAAAGACGAAAGGGGGAAACTCACCTGCCGTTCTTCCGATCTTTCCTTCCATCCTTCTTTTCTGCCGTTTTTTGCACACCCGCTTAGCCTTTTTGGACCTCAAACTTAAATACGAATGTCGTTTCTGTGTCGGTAAATTCGCTATGGACTTTGGGAACAATGATCCGTAAATTTGATGATTCAACACTGCGCTTGTGAAAATACAGGAAGAATCGCACCCGCCGTCTCGGCATAATGGTAGTTTTTTGTACGTCCTCACTCGGCAGTGCCACAAGGTCGCCCATGGAGCGGAGTACGCGGTTCTCCCGAAAATCTTCTCGGAATTCAGGTGGCATCTTCGGTGTGAAATTCTTCCCAAGATAAAATGTATGCTGCGATCTATGGATAGGTTTGGAAACTTTGCCTGATTGATCAAGTAGCGAGCAGTCCTCTTGTCGTAAAGAGATCCAATGGTCTGTGCTGTTGAAAACGATAATTCCAAAGGCATCCACCGCTTTGACATCGTTCAGAGGAATTGCCATTGCCGTGATACCGTTTTTGACATACGCGACCGTTCCTGACCTCGGAAGGATGGTCGCTTCCGGATCAAAGATGGGCACGATACGTTCAGTTTGAAACGCAGTCTGAAGCGTTGCACACCCCAGATTTGCGAGGGATATTATAACGAGTAATTGTAGATTCAATAGTATATTTTTTTTCATTTTTCCTGTCTGAAACGTGAGACGCACAATGTGATTCGTCAAATATAAGAGGTTCATTCAGCGAAGAAAGTAAGTAATTTGCCAAGTCTCGTTGGGAGGTCTTGACGCTGAACATAGGAATCTATGCTTACGTCGGACTGTGCATGACCAGATGATGAAGACTCGGTTTGGGAGGTTTCTCGACTTGGCGAGCGAGTCTGTTTATCAGATGCCGTGCCGGAAGGTCGGTTCAGTTCTGCAAGTACGAGATCTCCCAATGGAAACTGCGTTAAAAATCCCGTCCGTCGATCTTGATCAGTGAGAATCGTTATCTGAGGCAGCCGGGCTTGAGACAACTTATCCATTTCAATAGTCAGGTATGTCATTTCAGCAGTCAACAGTTCAGGCTGCTCCGGCGGATTGGATCCCTGCTTGGCAAGTGCATCACTTGGATAGACCGTGATAAGTGGTAGTTTTTTCTGTAGTGCAGTGCGAATTGTAACCAGCAATGTTATGAAATGGACGTGTTGTGGCACAGCGTAGGGGGCAACAACAGCAAGAACGGCTGGGTGATTTGAGATGACGCCTTCGCCTGCGGCAATTAGCCATTGGGATTCATCTGGGGGTCTGTTTTGATTGACGAGATCCGTCATGCCAATAGTATCTAATGATTGCTTGTCGATCGAAGCCGGGTGGAGATTCGATATTGCCTCCGAATCGAATAAATGGCGAAGCCGACTATCGGCAGGCATCGGAGAATAGTAATCGCAATTTGGACAGGTATGGATGTTGCGTTCGAGTGCCTGCTTGAATACAAGTTCTCCACAGTTTGTACACTTATTCCACAGCTCCCTATTCCTATCTTTGTGCAGTGCCACAGTGCTTACATTCCCTCAGGGCTAGTCGGGATAGGCGGTGAACCCCCAGCTATCAGTTCGCTGGGTAATTCACCGATCCACGACATTAAAGATATGCTGCGATTTTATCAATCCGCGGCGAACAGTATTATCCCGTAAAGGATGTTAGTTATTGGATTTGTGGAAACTGGCGATCGCTTCGTCTTCGTCCTCATATCGGTCAAAGATGGTGACTAGCTTTGCCATGACAATTAAGCTTCTGATGTTTCCGCCGGGATGCAGTAAGGCAATCCGTCCGCCCTTCTTTTGAACAGCTGTATAGGTGGCAACAATGATACCAAGACCAGAACTATCTACCATACGTACATCTGCGAGGTTCAGCAAAATTTTAGCTTCCCCTTCTTCAGCCTCAGCAACTTGCTCATCAATGATATTCTTGAGGGCTAAACTATCGGACCCTATAATTCTTCCCTCAATATCCAGAATTGTAACACCTTCTTTTTTGCGAATATCTACAGTCATTTGACGGTCTCCTTGAATTTTAAGGTGAAGTCAACCCATGGGGCTGCTCTGTTTTTCTAATACTAACCCAAATTACACCGATTCGCATTTCTGTTCAGTTAATGATTTATGCTTAACCATTTTAACAATTGTCCCTGATTGTTCGAAAGTGACAGAGTCCATGCATGACTCCATCAGAAAAATGCCTCTGCCGCTACTTTTTAAGAGATTTTCTGGGTTCAACGGATCCGGAACCTCCTCCCGCTTGAAACCGTTCCCTTCATCTTGGACAATGATCGTGAGTTTATCAGGGTGGATGATGAACTTAAAGTGAGCACTTTTGTTCAAATCTTCTTGGTTTCCATGCTTGATTGCATTTGTACCGGCTTCGATAACTGCTAAGATAACCTGTTCAGTCGTTTCTTCATCGAAATCCATTTCGTTGAGGATATCGACGATGAGTGTATCTAACAGGTAAACGTGCTGTATTGCGCTTGGAAGTTCAAGATAAATGACTTGCTCGGTTGCCGGTCCCACGCCGTTATTCCTTTCCGTCTGTCGCTTTTATAACGACAATGGTGACATCGTCGTCCCGATGATCGGTTCCGCTAAAGTCAAAGAGCGCTGTTTCAATGGTTTGGCAAAACGTTTCAGCGGGTTGGTGGCTATTTGATTCAAGGATCGCGGCGAGCCGCTCTTCACCGTAGAAGGTTTCATCCGACTTCCGCTCGGCTTCGGTGACCCCGTCCGTATAGAGGAGGAGTTCATCACCCGGGGCAAGAGGAATCGTTTCTGATTCAAATACGGCGTGTCCGAAGGTTCCTAGCAGCATGCCTCCTTCCTTTAGCTCGTCTACCTCTGTCCCTCCATTTTTCAGATGCAGCGGGTAGCAGTGCCCTGCGCTTGAATAGGTAAAGGTCTTCGCTGCGGAATCCAAGATTCCGTAGACCATTGTTGCGAACAGATCCGGATCAGTGTCGATTGCTAGGAGGTCATTGATCCGCTTAAGCGCAGCGGCGGGCGAAGTTTCTTCACGACAGATGAGCCGGAGGATTGTCCGAATCATTACCATCAGTAGGGCGGCCGGGATTCCTTTTCCGCGAACATCGGCGATCGCTATGCCTAAACGATTATTGTCTAACGGAATGAAGTCGTAGAAATCACCCGATACTGTCATTGAGCTTCGTAGAAAGCCAGCGATATCAAATCCGGGTACGTTGGGAGCTTGTTTGGGTATCAAGTTCTGTTGTATCATCGCCGCAGCTTCGAGGTGCGAAGCGAGTTGTTCGACACCTTCCTCAGTGAACCAATCTCCCATTGTACTAATAAGTGGGTTGATATATTTGGTTGGGAGGGTCCGTCCGAGTACGGCCTCAATCCGTGCTGTCAGTTCATCGAGATCGAAGGGTTTTGTGACGTAGTCATCTGCCCCCGCGTGCAATCCCTGAACTCTCTCGTGCGTCTGCGCTCGCGCTGTGAGCATGATGACAGGGATCGCGCGGGTTTGCTCGTCCGCTTTCAATTTACCTATTACTTCAAACCCATCCATCACCGGCATCATCAGATCGAGGAGGATGAGATCCGGTGAATGTGTTCTGGCTTTTTCTAATCCGCTCATTCCATCGTTTGCTGTGATAACATCGAATCCTTCAGCCTCGAGACTCATCTGAATTAATTCAAGAATATCAATATCATCGTCCACGGCGAGGATTGTCTCAGACATTATTGAGTACTCCCTTATGTTTCTCGTTTTGTATTATCATCTTCTCTAACGAGTGGTAACACAAACTGAAAATTGCTCCCTTTACCTTGGTTTCCATCGTCGATCCACAATTTCCCGCCGTGCGCTTCAACGATACTCTTGCTAATTGATAACCCCAAACCGGATCCGCCTTGCTGGCGTGTACTAATGTCGCTGAGTTGGTAAAACTTGTCGAATATTTTTTGGCGTTCTTCTGGGGGAATACCGGGTCCCGTATCAATAACTTCAACGTGCAAAAGGTTTCCATCGGCTTCAACTTTGACGCTGATTTCGCCGTTATTCGGTGTAAACTTGATAGCGTTGCCGATCAGGTTTGTAAACACTTGTCCCATGCGCGCCTCATCTCCGAAAATCTGTGGCACCGATTCAGGGGCGGTCAGGTTCAACTGAATCGATTTCTCATCGGCTTGGGGACGAATCTCTTCAATCCGTTGCGTTACAATGTCTAAAATCGAAATTGGTGCCTGTTCCATCTGTATCCGACCGGACTCAATTCGAGAGATATCGAGCAGATCGTTGATGAGCGCAGCGAGTCGTTTCGATTGCCGTTGGACACGAGCGAGGCTATTTCGTTGTCTGTCGTTAATTGCCCCTGCTTTGCCATCAAGAATGAAGGAGACGAAGCCGATGATTGAGGTTAGTGGTGTACGCAACTCGTGAGAGACAAGCGAGATGAAATCGGATTTCATCTGATCAATTTCTTTTTCGCGGGTAACATCTTCAAAGAGGTAGACCGTTCCAAGGGTTTGCCCATTCTCGTCAAGGAACGGGCTGGCGATGGTACGGAGGACCAGCTTCTCGTCGTGGTGAATTAAAGTAATTTCGGAGACAAAATTCGCGTCCTCGTTCTTTGAAGGAGTTTGCTCTATTTGAATCAATTCATCGTTATGAATCAGTTCGGTAATATCCTTATCAATGCTATCTTGACTGAGATCGAGCAGGCGTTCGGCAGCGGGATTGATGTGGAGTATCCGGTTATTTGGATCTACAAGAATTAAGCCTTCAGCAATACTATTGACAATAGCGGTCATCTTCTTTTCTTCTTCAGTCAGCTTTCCGACCGCACTTTTGAGATTCCACCGCATGGAATTAAATTCTTCTGCTAATATGCCGACTTCATCACTGCTGGTGACAGGAATTTCCTGATCAAACTCTCCACGGCCGATCGCGCGCGCTGCTCCGGTGACCTGCCGAATCGGCGTTACAATACGTTGGGAAACAACGAGAGTAATCGCGACAACGACCAAACAGGAGATCAACGTGAACCACAAGATAATTTTTGTGGATTTTGTCACTTCGCGGAATGCCAGCGAGGTAGGTACGGAGACCAAGATCCTCCAATTGGCGAAATTCTGGTCCTTAAATTGGAAGTTCAATCTTCTTTGATCGGTCGGGTTCTGCTGATCAAGCTCTTCTTGATTGTACCACTCTGTCGTGCGTGCCCATCCATAAATCCTTTCTACGCCTCGTGCATCGGTTTCCCCGTTCATGTCGGCTCCGTAATATTTCTCACCCCGCGCATTAATTGCGTTCCCTGCAGCCTCGGTCATTTCAATACGCTCTGAGAACTGGTGTCCGCTATCCGGAGAGGCGCAGATAATCCGTCCGTACTGATTAAAGAGACAGACTTCTTGCCCCTCTCTTTTCGAACTGACGACATCTGAGAATTTTGGGAGTAGAGCGACAAATCTTAATACACCAATTACTTTCGATTCGGGCGGAGGTCCCAGAATCGGTGTGACTACGGGCAAAGAATATTGCTGCGTTTCAGTGTCATATTCGACATCTCCGATCCATCTATAACCAAGACCGTTATCATAAGCCGCACGCCACCACGGTTCATCTATCTTCTCGAAGAGTAGCTTTTCATCGGTCGCATAGATGACTTGCTGATGTTTGTTGGTAATTATAATTTCGCGATGTTCACCGACGCGTCTGACAAGCTGAGCAATGCCATTGCTGTTCAGCAAGGTTTCGTTTGCACTCTTGAGGGTTGATAGTCGGTTATCATCGTTGGTGGATGCAATTCTTCTGCTTATACTTCGTAGTCGAGTCGGAGGAAGCCGATCATCAATCACATCGCGAATCATATAGTTCGCATAATCTACTCTTTCTGCAGCCTCTGAGACGAGGTTTCTTCTGACTTCATCTTTCAGTGCACGCTTCCCAGCCCAATGCGCAAAAAGGGCAACGATAAGCAAGGGGATAAGCGATACCAGTAGGAAGAGCAGAACGAGTTGCCAGCGCAATCCCATTCCAAGACGCAGACGTTTCATGATAGGTCTCTGCTATGAGCCAAATGCGCTCGTTGCCGATTCTTCGTCCGAATAGACCTCAAGAATCGTGTTGAGTCGTGTGACCTGTAAGACATCAAGGACCGTGTGTTGAGGATTGAGCAAGACCAATTTCGCATTCATCTTCTTGAGGAATTGCAGGGTCGCGATAATTATCCCCAGTGCAGAGCTGTCTAACAGGGGGACCCTCGCCATATCTAAGACCAGACCGCCTCTGCCCTGCTCAATCTGTTTATCCATCTCACGTTTGAGCGCATTGGCTGCGCCCCCTATGATCTTCCCATCAATTCGGAGAATTGGTACATCATTATGGCTGATTGATGTTTCAAACATCTAACAAACTCCTTGTTGTATGACAACGTAAGCCCGATTTAGCTTAGGGATGTGGCTATTGATAATAATGTCATCCCTAGCCTCCAGTGATTGTAATTTAGGGGTTGCTTGCTGAATTTCGTGTTGCACATCAGGTGACTTGTAAGCAACCCATATTCCATTTGGCTTCAATAGCGGCAGACAGTAGACCGCCGAATCCTCTATAGAAGCGACATAACGGGTCAAGACCCAATCGTAAGCGGTTATGTGCTGATCGTCAGTAGCGCATTCTTCCGCCCGTTGGGAGACGATACGGGGCGGCTCCCACACGTTGGTGGTATCTGATTGGCGGTTCCGGTTCAATTGGGAAATAAGGAACCGCAGGAAACTTACCTTCTTTGATGAAGGCTCAACTAGGACTAACTTAATATCAGGGATATAGATTTTAATCGGCAGCCCCGGAAAACCTGCACCCGTCCCGATATCGATGACTGAATCTCCGGGTTTGATGTCAAAATATTGTAGCACACTTAGCGAATCAAGGAAATGCTTTACAATAATTTCTTGATCCGCCCGGATGGAAGTCAAGTTCATCCGTGAATTCCAGCGTTTGAGTTCACTCCAGTAAATAACAAACTGATCAAGCTGTACCGGATCTAGGGAAAAGCCGTGCTGAAGCAGTGTCTGCTGCAGATCTTGTCGGAATTGGTTCGACATCACACCTCAAACTCATTGCGCGGTATACCAGATTGCCGAATAATGGATCGTAGCGTACCAATGTGCAGTTCCTTGTGATTCGGCACAGGAGCAGTGAGCGTACTACCGGCGACCTTGCGCTACATGACGATATAACTATCGCGTCTTCGCACTCCCACAAAACCATGCCTAGTGCTCTGTCAAATAAATTATGATAAGCACCTTCATTGCGATGGCCGGTGCGGTTACAAACCGCACCTACGGGGCCTGGGGAACATAGAGAATTACCGATTTATGTTCTGAAACCTTATACAGTTTGTGCTACATTTTTCTGACAATGTACTAGTAAGGATTTCACAAACGGATTTATCGGGGAGAACGCGTAGTCTAGCCAACTGCTACCTCAAGTTGAGTTATGTGTAACTCTGCATGAAGTCGCGCCTTCACCTCTTCCGGGGAAGCACATTCAAAAAATAGCTCCAATGCTTCGCGTAGATTTTCTCGTGCCTGTTCGATAGTCTTGCCTTAGCTTGCGATATCCAGTTCTGGGCATAATGACACATATCCATGTCCTTCACGTTCAATGATTGCTGTTAATTGGCGGGTCATCAAGCACTCCTGGCGATTTATGGGGAGTAAGGTCAATAGAGATATGATCGAACAAATATCTTACGAATCAGGCTTGTGGCTGCATCTGTCGTTTGTATTGCTCGACCCAGACCATAAGTATCGAAATGTCCGCAGGCGAAACGCCGGGGATGCGCGATGCCTGTCCAACAGAGATTGGACGAATCTTTGCGAGTTGTTCAGATGCTTCTGTTTTTAGGCTACGCACGGAAACGTAATCAAAATCAGCCGGGATACGGAAATGCTCCATCTTTTTGAACTGTTGAATTTGTGTGGTTTGGCGATCAATGTATCCCTTATATTTGATCTGAGTTTCGACCTGTTCCTCCACAGCATCGGGCAACGGTTGGGAGTTTGGTGCAAGCTGCTTGATTTGCTCATAACGGATTTCTGGTCGTTTGAGCAATTCGGCCAATGAAGTTGGTTGACCAATTTCACTGATCCCAGCCGATTTCAAGAGGGTTTGCGTGTCGAGCGATGGTTTCAGTCGTGTCTGTTCTAAGCGATTTACTTCTTCTTCTACCAATTTTCGCTTTATTTGGAAACGTTCGTAGGTATCAGCCTCAATCAGATTGATTTGACGTCCCATCTCTGTCAATCGCAGGTCTGCGTTATCCTCACGCAGCTCTAACCGATATTCTGCTCGCGAGGTAAACATCCGATACGGTTCACGGATATCCTTGGTAACGAGATCGTCAATGAGGACACCGATATACGCTTGGGAGCGATCAAGAATGAGCGGCTCCTCGGCGTGCACTTTCAAAGCGGCGTTGATCCCTGCCATCAATCCTTGTGCCCCAGCTTCCTCGTAACCGGTGGTGCCGTTGAGTTGGCCCGCGAAATAAAGGTTCTCTACTCGCTTGGTTTCGAGGGTTGGATAGAGCTGTGTCGCTGGGGCGAAATCGTACTCCACAGCGTAGGCGAAGCGCATAATCTCGGCATTTTCCAAACCTTTGATGCTATGCACCATATCCACCTGAACATCCTCCGGCAGACTTGCAGAGATTCCGTTGAGATAGATTTCGTCGGTATCTCTGCCCTCTGGTTCGACGAAGACCTGATGCCGATCCTTGTCAGCAAAGCGGACAACTTTGTCCTCAATCGAGGGACAGTATCGGGGACCAATACCGGTAATTCTGCCGCTATACATGGCAGACCGATGGAGGTTATCGCGAATAATCTGATGCGTTTTTTCGTTCGTATACGTCAGGTGGCACGGCATCTGCGGCTGCGTGATCTGTTCTGTTGAGAACGAAAATGGTCGTGGCTGCTGATCCCCGGGCTGAATCTCCATCACATCAAAATTTACGGTGTGTGCATTGACGCGCGGCGGCGTGCCAGTTTTCAGACGGCCGATTTCAAATCCGAGGTTCAGAAAACTGTCCGATAGTTTTTCAGCTGATGATTCACCCGCCCGCCCAGCGCTGTAGGAGACATCGCCGAGATGCACTAAGCCCTTGAGGAATGTACCTGTTGTCAAGATAACTGTCTTGGCGAGGTAGGCGGTTTGGGTGTGACCCAATATGCCGATACATTTACCGTTTTCGGTCAATAGTTCATCAACCAATAACTGCTTAATATCGAGATGTGGTTGCCGCTCGAGGACACGTTTCATCTCGGACTGATACGCATATTTGTCCGCCTGTGCGCGGCTTGAACGGACAGCCGGTCCTTTTTTCGTGTTCAGTTGGCGAAATTGGATGCCCGTCTTGTCTATGTTCTTCGCCATCTCACCGCCGAGTGCGTCGATCTCCTTGACGAGATGTCCTTTTGCAAGCCCACCGATTGCCGGGTTGCAGGACATCTTAGCGATGGTGTCGAGGTTGATTGTGACAATCAACGTTTCGCATCCCATCCGCGCCGCGGCAAGTGCGGCTTCGCAACCGGCATGGCCTGCGCCAACAACCAAGACATCGTATTGTTTATGATAGGTATTCACGGTTGAGTCGCTCTATTTCGCTGATTCTAATACTTAAGATGATAAAGTTTTTGGCTCATGTAAAAACAGAGTGCAGTTACGGTGAAAGCGTTAAGGGCGGGGCAAGATGCCCCGCCTACGGTTTTTGAGGCAAGTCGGTGCTGTTGCACTAATTCTTAACATGAGCGAAGTTTTTTTGCTGTCACATGAACTATTACACCCTGACATGCGGAAGATAATGCGGATTGCATCACAGACCGGAATAGATGATATCTACCACCAATTGCCCGACAATATCTAGGCTTTCCGCGCTACATTTGTCGGGGGTATCCTCCACTGTATGCCAGTACGGATAGTTGAAATCAATGATATCAATTGTCGGGACGCCTGATTGGATGAGGGGCAAGTGGTCATCCATAATCGCCGGTCCCAATCGACGTTGAAATGCTGGTAAACCCAACTCTTCAGCCCGTTGCCAGATTGCCTCGGTCAAGTCCCGGGCGGCGTTCCATGAATACCGTTCCATTGGTAACTCTAAGGTCTGGTCACCAACCATATCCAGTAAGATACCAAAATCTGCCTTCCATCTGCCCATATTTTGAGCGAAGTGTGTCGAACCGAGGAACATGGTAGAAACCGTCCTGCCGTAATCTTCGCCATCAAACAGGACAATGATTATTTCGATTGGAGGCGGCTTGGATTTCAAAACCCGTGCGATCTCCAATAGAATTGCTACACCCGACGCGGCGTCGTTTGCGCCCAAGATTGGTGTGTTTCGATTTGCTGGATCCGGATCCTGATCCGCGAATGGGCGCGTGTCCCAATGTGCTGCGAGGAGTATCGTTTCACCCAAATCCTCCCCGAAACGCGCTAGGATATTATTCATCCGAACTGTTCTGCCTTGATGCCGAAATTCAAAGGGTTGAAGCGCAACTTCGTCGGCATATTTTTCGAGTTCTGTGAATAGATATGCTTGCGCTTCTTGGTGTGCTGTTGTACCCGGCACACGCGGACCAAATTCACACTGTTTTTCTAAATAGGCAAAAGCATGTTTCGCGTTGAAGGTGCCGTCATCAAGGGCTTTTTCTGCTAACGTTGACGAAGACGAGTTAGGGTCGGATTCCGCATATGTATAAACCGACGACCCATCCAAACCGAAACGTATTACACCCAGCACACTCCACAGGAAGAACCCAAACTTCAGTTTATAGGGCAATCGGTTCATCGTCTGTTTCATGCTTAAATACGCCGACGCCCTTCCAAGGCTTTAGCGAGCGTCACTGCGTCTATGTACTCAAGATCGCCGCCGACCGGAATACCGTAAGCGATTCGGGTAGTGGTAATCTCAAGGCTTTCGAGTTGTTTCGTCAAATAGAGCGCGGTTGCCTGCCCTTCGGTGGTGTAATTTGTTGCGAGGATGACCTCTTTGGTGTCTTCGCTGTGGATCCGCTGAAAAAGCTGATCAATCCTGAGATCTTTCGGTCCCACACCGTCCAACGGTGATAGTACCCCCATGAGCGCGTGGTACAACCCCTTATACTCCTGTGTGCGCTCAATTGCCAAGAGATCGTCTGGCTCTTCAATGACGCAAATTGTTTGACGGTCACGCCTCGTATCCGTGCAGATATAGCATGGCTGCTGATCTGTGATATTTCCACAGACAGAGCAGTAATCCAGATGCGTCTTTACCTCCGAGAGCGCCTGCGCCAGTTTAGTCGTATCGGATTCGGGCATCTTTAACATAAAGAATGCCAAACGTTGCGCCGTTTTGGCACCGATTGTGGGCAGCTTTTGCAATTCGTTGATAAGACGCGCTAATGGTTCAGGATAATGGAGCATATTGAATTTTGGTTCCGGCACGCTGCGATGGATCGGGACTGAGTTTCCAGTCTATTCCTCGGATACTTTTCAATCCAAAAGGCAAACCCTATCGCCCGAAGTTTTTACATCAGTCCCGGAATTTTAACGCCTCCAGTCAATTTGCTCATTTCTTGGTTCATCAGTTCTTGCGCTTGATGGCGCGCTTCATTGACCGCAGCAACAATAAGATCTTCGAGCATTTCAATGTCATCTGGATCAACAACCTCTGGTGAGATTGAGAGCGACACGAGTTCTTGTTGACCGTTGGCAACTGCTGTTACCATGCCACCGCCAACGGTTGCTTCAACAGTGCGAGTTGCGAGCTCTTCTTGAATATCGAGCATGCGCTTTTGCATCTGTTGTGCTTGCTTCATCAGATTATTCATATTCATTGGAATGACCTCTTGTAAGGTTTATTAAATTGAAATTCTATCGTTAAGTATAAAGTACGTTCTACCCGTTTAGGGGTTTGTGTGCGGCGTGATCGTGCGCCATGTTCAACAAGAGCTATTTGGGCTCGATTTTAAGAATTTTTGCCCCAAATAACTTAAGTGCTGGCTCGACCTCCGGATCCCGTTCGGCTTGATGCTGGAGCATCATTGGTGTTATTTCTTGAGACCGTCGAGATGGTGGCAGTGTCGCGTTGGTATGAGGATTTGCGCTTGAAGCAACGAAGCTAATTTGAACGGGTGTTCCGATCAGATCGGCGAGTATTTCCTTGAGTAGCGCCTTTTCGTTATCATCAATTAGGTCTGTATAAGCTGGCGGGCAGGCGACTTTCAACTCTAATCCGTTACCTGATAGAGCCGCTTCCGCGCCGTTGCTCGGCTGGGGTGTTGCGCCTTTCAGATATCCGTATAACGGCATTTTGCCTCTTTCTTGAAGCCCTACCAGCAGTTTTTCCCAAATTTTTGCCAGTGCGTTTGAGTCAGATATCACGTGCTGCACATCCGCAGGAACGGATTTAATGTTGGGTTGGTTTGCTCCCACTTTATCCCCACGAATATCAGTGGAAACTGGCTTCGATTCAATACGGGGGTCTGAAGATGGCTGTATTTCGTATTTTGAGATTTGAGGTTTGGCTATTTGGGGATCTGCGCTGGGCTCTAAAACTGGCGCGGTGGATCTCCTTGGCGGAGTACTTCCAGCTGATTCGGGGGATGTTGGTGGCGCATAGGTTCTACTCGGAGCCTCTCCCCGATCAATTTTGTCCTCTATTTCTGATAACCGTTTCAAAATCTTGGTCAGTTGGATGCCTTCTTGGATTGAGCAGGCATCAATCAGTGCGGATTCCAGATGGATTTGTGCATATCCGTGCTGCTTGATTTCACTACTCGTGCGCATCAGGATTTTGATGATTCGCGAGAGGCGTTCTGGAGAGGCTAAGTGCGCTTTCTCCTTCATTAGGTCCACTTCGGATTTGGATGTTTGGATTATACTTTCTAAATTCGATCCGATTGCTAAGAGCCTTAAATTTCTGAAGCAGTTGATCTGTTGATGGAGGCATTGGGTCAGATCTGTTCCATTTTTTACCAGTTTATCAAGGGATTCGAGTGCTGCTGGCAGGTCAGTTCGCAGGACCGCATCAATCAATTCATTTATTAGATGATTTGAACCGAACCCCAATATCTGGTTAATCTGATCCACATTGAGTTCTTTCCCGATCGATGCGGTCAGTCTTTCCAGCAAATTCTCGGCATCCCGCAGGCAGCCCTCCGATTGCAGAGAAATCAGCGATAGCCCTTGGTTATCAATCTGGACATCTTCAGCTTCACAGATGGTTTGCAACCGTCCGATGATCTGATCTTGTTCCATGTAGCGGAAATCAAAATCCTGGCATCGAGATACAATTGTCTTTGGGATCCTGTGGTGTTCGGTTGTTGCAAGGATAAAGATGACATGCGGTGGGGGTTCTTCAAGCGTTTTCAAGAGGGCATTAAACGCTTCTTGCGTGAGCATGTGTGCTTCGTCGATGATATAGATTTTGTAGCGGCAGGCAGCAGGAGCCAGCTTGGTATTCTCGCGCAGCTCACGGATTGGGTCAATCCCCCGATTAGAGGCAGCGTCCATCTCAACGACATCGAATGAACGTCCCTGAGAGATGTCCGAGCAGAACTGACAATTATTGCAAGGTTCAGCTATGGCTGCTTGGCTAAACTCGGTTTCCTGCTCACGGTTGGGACAATTCACCGCTTTCGCGAGGATGCGGGCAACCGTTGTTTTCCCGGTTCCCCTCGGTCCCCAGAACAGATAAGCGTGTCCAATCCGATCAGATAGGATCTGATTTCTGAGGGTTGTTATTACATGCGTTTGCCCAACTACATCTCCAAATGATTGGGGACGCCATTTCTGAGCTAAAACCTCGTACGACATAATTTTCCCCATCGTGTGAAGTGGGATTAACCCAGGACATTTTATCTAATCAAAGAGAGAGGGGAAGGGAATGAAAAAATCCTGGCCATGCACCTAGAGTTTGACGAGTTCCCCCAAGCGTTACCCAAGCAGTTAGCTCCGACCAGGCTTCCCTGCGTCACACCCACAGATTAGCTACCGCTGCTTCCTTCCGGACCTGACGGGGTTTGATAATTGTGAGTTGCTCAGGACCCAATCTTCATCACCACTTACATGGGCCAGTCCTCAAAAGAAGTCCGCCGCACAATAGGGATTCAGCCCTGCTATAGCGGATTGCAGGTTCAGGGCACCGCTACCTCCCCGCTTAGCATAGCCAAGTCTCGACGGAAGTGATAATGGCGGAGAGAGTGGGATTCGAACCCACGGTACAGTTGCCTGCACACATGATTTCCAGTCATGCCAGTTCAACCAACTCCTGCATCTCTCCAAAAATCTTGAGCAGCACAGGGGTTCTCGCTGTCATCATATAGCGAAAAACCTGTCTTGCGCTGTCCCAGAGTTTGCTCCAATCATTGACGATCGGAAAAATCGATGGAGCAGACGGGATTTGAACCCGTGGCCTCATCCGTGCGAGGGATGCGCTCTCCCAACTGAGCCACTGCCCCAAAAGGCGGAGAGAGTGGGATTCGAACCCACGGTGACGATAACGCCACAACAGTTTTCGAGACTGTCCTGTTCAACCGGGCTCCAGCATCTCTCCAAAAATTTAGGTTCGCCGATCTCGAAAAAAAGATTTGAGCAGATGACTGCTCTCCTCTGCCAGAACTCCCTGCGTGACGTCCACTTGGTGATTGAGCCGCTCGTCTTGTAATAGGTTGAACAGCGTCCCCGCAGCGCCAGCCTTTGGATCTGATGCGGCATAAATGACCCGCGGGATACGAGCCAAGACGATAGCGCCACAACACATCGGACACGGTTCCAAGGTCACATAAAGGGTCGTATCCGTTAAACGCCAATCACCAACAGATAAGGCAGCCAATCGAATCGCAATCAGTTCTGCGTGAGCGGTTGGATCCTTTGTCCCCTCCCGTCCGTTGTGGGCGCGGGCGAGGGGGATTCCGTCCTTGATGATAATTGCGCCGACGGGAACTTCACCGAGTGCAGCACCCTGACGTGCGACTTCAAGGGCTTCACGCATCCAGAACTGATCCGACATTTCAAAAGATCGAAACGGGGCGATTGCCCCAATTTGCACTTTCAGCCCCGCAGCCGGAGCCGCGGGACCAAAAACGCATATAAGCGCCCGAGAGGATTCGAACCCCCGACCTTCTGATCCGTAGTCAGATGCTCTGATCCACTGAGCTACAGGCGCGTAATAAGCTGGCGGAGGGAGTGGGATTCGAACCCACGATGGCTGTTAAGCCATAACTGCTTAGCAGGCAGTCCAGTTCAACCACTCCTGCACCCCTCCACATTTTCGGATAATGGCGGTGGGAGTAGGATTCGAACCCACGGTGACTTGCGCCACAACGGTTTTCAAGACCGCCGCTTTCGACCTCTCAGCCATCCCACCGAAAAAGCGTTCTTATTGTAACAAAAAAAAGAAACATTGTCAAGAATCATTAAACCCTCAAGGTCGAAAATCAGATGATCGTCTGATATTAGGTTTTGTCAGGTTCATATTCATTGCAAAGCCTTTGATTTCCTTGCATCTACTTAGGCGATGTGGATATAATATCGACCAACCGCAATACTGAACGGGAAAAGCGACCAGTACGATGCGGGATCAGTGGTGATATTATTAAAAGAGCGATTAACGTGTGGGAACGCTGGCGTTTCTAATGATACTGAACATAATGTCTCATGAAGATAATAGGGAGAGATGCAATGACACACCAAGGTGTACGCAGGATTTTTGGGAATTGGAACGGGAATTTTCTTTATACTGTTAATTATTTAGTCCTGATTCTCGGAATCCTGCTCCTATTTGCGGGGTGCCAGGATGTTCAACAACTGCTTGCACCGGGACCAGATGCAGATGATGATGGTCCTATCAAAGTTGGATTCATGTATACGAGCGAAATCCGAAGTAATAGTCTAAACGGTGCAGAGTTGGCGGCGCTGCAACTGAACGGAGAGGGCGGCGTGCGCGGTCGGGAGATCGAAATTATCGCTCGTGGCAATCTGAGCGACATTGACCAAGCCGCGGCAGTAGCAGAGGAACTGATTATCCGGGAAGGAGTATCAGCAATCGTTGGTCCCAACAGATCGAATTATGCGATAGCTATCGGACCGGTCGCCCAACGCCACGGGATTCCAATGGTGACCACTACTGCTACCAATCCGTACGTTACTGCTGCAGGTGACTTTGTATTTATGGCGGCGTTCACCGACGATTTTCAGGGGAAGGTGATGGCTACGTTTGCCACGCAGGATTTGGGGGCAAAGACCGCCGCAGTCCTCACGCGCAGGGAATCAATTTATTCGGAGGGGCTATCGCAAACCTTTATTGATAACTTTACTGCTTTAGGAGGTGAGGTTATACATGCTCAATTTTATATAAGGGGCGATACCGATTTCACTGCGCAACTGACTGCGATCGCCGAAGCTGCACCAGATGTCTTCTTCCTACCCGGTTTTGCAGCTGAAATTCCGTTGGTGGTTGAACAGGCGAAGGCACTCGGCATAACGGGTATCCTCCTCGGCGGTGACAGTTGGGACAACGCTCCGTTAATTGCGGATAATAGTGAGATTCTTGAGGGAAGTTTTTTTAGCAGCCTCTTCTCAGCCGATATTGCGCCGGGTGATTTGGGCGCAGATGTCGATCGCTTTATCACAGCCTACACCTCAATTTTCGAGGTCGCACCCGCCGGGGGCGCTGCGCTGGGCTACGATGGGGTGCGACTTGTGGTTCAGGCGATGCGTCGTGCAGACGACATAACGTCAGCGACGATTCGCGATCAGCTTACGGCGACTATGGATTACAGCGGGGCGACGTTTATTTCCGGCTACAATGAAAATCGACACCCGAATAAGAGCGCGGTTGTCAATAAGATCATTGATGGCGAAGCACGGTTCTACAAATTGATCGAGCCGTGATTTGTGGTGGGGTAACCCATTAAATCTTATCCAGTACCTTTAAGGAGAATTTTAGTGATAGTGAAACGCATTCGGCTGCAGGTCTTACTATTTCTGTTTTTGCTGGTTACTTTGTTTTGGGGATGTAATCAGTTCCAGGAATTGCTCGCCCCAGCACCGGATGCGGGTGATGAAGATACCGTTAAGATCGGCTTTCTCTATACCACACCGAACCGAAACAATAGCCGGTATGGTGCAGAATTAGCGACGCTGCAACTGAACGAAGTGGGAGGGGTGCGGGGCATACCGATACAACTGATCGCTCGCGGTATACCGACGCAACGTTTCGTAAACGAGGATATAAACGATACAGAGTATGTCGCGGGACTAGCGCTGGAGCTGATTGTTGAAGAGAAGGTATCCGCAATCGTTGGTCCCAACCGTTCAACCTATGCCGTGGTTGTCGGGGAGATTGCCCAACGCCACGGCATACCGATGATGGCAACCTCCGCCACCAATCCGGCCGTTACCGCTGCGGGTGACTTTGTGTTTATGGCGGCGTTCACCGACGACTTTCAGGGTGTGGCGATGGCAGCATTTGCGTTGCAAGATTTGGAGGCAAAGACTGCCGCAGTCCTTACACACAAGGAGGATGTCTATTCGGAGGGGTTATCGCAAACCTTCATTGATAGCTTTATTGCTCATGGAGGTCAGGTGGTGGCTGATGAGTTTTACGCGGCAGGGGATACCGATTTCACCGCACAACTAACGGTAATCGCCGAAGCAATGCCGGGCGTAATTTTTAGCACCGGTTTCCTCCCTGAAGTCCCTCTACTGGTCCGACAAGCAAGGGAGGAGATTGGGATAACAGCGACCTTCATCGGTGGTGATGCTTGGGACAACGTGGCATTGGTTGAGGCAGCTGGGACGGTTATTGACGGAAGTTTCTTCAGTAGCGGCTTTTCAGCGGAAGCGGAACCGAGCGATTTGGGTGAGGATGCCTATCAATTTGTAACTGCTTACACCGCAATGTTTGGTATGCTGCCCGATGGAGGAGCTGCATTGGGATATGATGCGCTCCGACTCGTGGTTCAGGCGATGCGGCGTGCGGATAATTTGACAGCAGCAGCCATTCGCGATCAACTTGCCGCAACCATGAATTATAGTGGTGCAACGTTTATATCTGGCTACGATGAAAACCGACACACGTCTAAAAGCGTGGTTATTAAACGGATTGTCAATGGCGAAGTACAGTTCCATAAATTAATTGAACCTTAACAACAGAGTGTGCAAACCATTCTGTATATTTTTATTATATAAGTAGGAGGATAAATCGACATGGCCGATAATCAGCGGACATATACGATGGGGCGCAGCAAAGAGGAGACGGAGCGTTTGATTCAGCAGTCAGGACTGTATGAAGGCATAACGGGACGACTTCTCAGGGATGCGGGTCTTTTTACCGGGATGAAGGTACTTGATATTGGTAGCGGTGCCGGGGATGTGGCAATGGCTGCTGCAGAATTGGTCGGTAGTGAGGGAGAGGTCGTTGGGGTGGATATGAACCCAGAAATTCTCGAAACTGCCCGAGCACGTGCACAAGCAGCGAGTCTGTCGAACGTCCAATTTCTGGCGGGGGACGCCCAAACTTTGGACCTGCCGAACGACTTTGATGCCCTTATTGGGCGTCTGGTCTTGATGTATCTGCCTGATCCTGTGGCTACCTTGAAACAGCTTGCAACGCGTCTGCGACCGGGTGGAATCATCGCTTTTCAGGAGGCTGAGTTCTCGATCTACCCATCAATTGCTCGTCCAGATACCCCGATGCTGAACCAGTTAGCCGAATGGGGACTCGAGGTCTTTCGGCGTTCAGGAGCGAATGTTGGAATGGGGCTTGACCTATACAGCACTTTTGTTGATGCAGGTTTGCCCGAACCGAGTCTACAGTATTCAGCACCGGTGGGCGGTCCAGAAGCGTGGATAGGTTACCAATTCATAGCTGCCGCCTTTCGCAGCATGCTCCCGCTCTTGGAAAGATTCGAGATTGCAACCGCTGAAGAGGTTGATTTGGACACGCTTGCCGCACGACTTCGGGCGGAAGTTGTTGCGTCCAAACGCCCACTCGTGCTGCCTCCACATGTCACGGGTTGGGCACAACTCCCGGCGTAGTGTTTCTCATTAATTTGGTTCATTTAAAAAGAAAGTGCAAGTCCCGACTTATCAGGGATTCTCGTCCCGATACAGCGGAACACAGGAAGAAACCGAGTTTTGAAGAAAAAACTCGGTTTCTGTTGCACCATTTCTTAACATGAGCGATTGATTTTAGTGTTCCTGTTCATGGGCGGGCGGGCTGCGTCATATCCGATTTGCGATGAACATCTCTCCGACCGCTAACAGGAACACCCCAAGTATCAGATACCACCACCCCCCCTGATTTTTTTCAACCTCGCCGTGATACCTTGTGATTGTTTCCGCTGTGACCACCTCTGTGGAGGCGGCTGCCTCACCGCTGGCTAACATGCTGGTCAGTTCCTCTGGGTCACGAGTTGTGAGATCGGATTCAACCGTGTCCGGATTGACGACAAAGTAATGCGGTTGTTCGCCGGAGATATGGGCGGAATAGATCCCCGGCTGCCCGGTGGTATCGTAGATACCCCCACCGTTCTCGTTGAGTTCTGTCCGGGTCTCCTCACCTGCCGGGTTAAAAATAGCGATTTCTGTTCCCTGCGGGAGTTGATAGCCGCCCAGTTCTACCAAATCGCCGATGCGATAGTCAGGGCTTTCCTCCGTTCGCCTGAGTGCAAGGTATTTGATCGTTTCGTACAGAAACGGGAGATAAACACCGTGAATCGGTAGATCTGTCCACTCCCGATCGATCGTCGAGGTAAAGCAGAGCACACGTCCGCTTCCATAGACCTTCTCGAAGAGTGCCGGACTTCCATCGTCAAAACTTGCCAACACCGTTGAATCCTTTAATGGCACCGCTTGGATGTACCGATAGAATCGTCCCCTTCCAAAATCACCGTGATTCGGGTCTTTGAACGGATGGAAGATGGGATGGTCGTAGTCGAGGGTCGCGAGGACGCTGAACTGATCGCGATCAAGTGCGTCGCCAACCGGCTGCACGAAGTTACACGGCATCAACGGCTCTTCGCCCGCGCCGAGGGCACTCCGATATGCCTCCAGGTCCATTCGATCCCCCGCGGTGATAATTAGACCACCGCCGGCTCCAACAAATGTCTTCAGGGATCGCGCCTCTGCACCTGTCAGTTTTTCCACATTTGCTAAGATAATCACGTCATATCCTGAGATCTCTGAAGTGCTTGGCAGTTGACGGGATTGTGTTAAGTCGATCGGCACAATCTGATTTTCCGGCTGAAGCGCTGCCTCCAAGAAGAATATCTCACTCTCATAATCGCGCCGTCCCGGCTCACCATTGACGCAGTGCACCTTGATGGACTTCAGGCTTTGCAGGCGAAAATACCGCTTATTGTCAATCTCCAAGTGATCGCTCGGTAAGGCGGCGTAGCCGGTGTAAATCTTCTCTGTTCTAAAACGGACTGGAAACAGGGCGTCCATTACGTCATTGGGTTCGATGTCGAGCGTGGTGGTGCCGACGTTGTTATCATCGATAAACAGTTGGACTGGTAACCCTTCGACAACTTGCTCTCCGAAGTTCTGAACGCGGACAACTACCTGTACCGGTTTCTGCTCATCCAACACCACTTGTGGCACACTCACGCTGGTGATCGCGAGGTTGCTCAATTCTTTCGCGCTCACATCGACAAAAGCGATCTCAATGTCGGGACTGAGTTTATCGGTATCAACGAAACTCTCCCATCCGACTCGCTGCAGATCACTGACGAAGTAGATCTGTTTTCTTCCAATTTCCGCCTCTCCAAGTATCTCATCTGCCGATTGAATTGCATCGAGGTAATCGGTCGTGTGATTGGTCAACTGCGCCCCTGTCGCCGCAGTTTGGATCTGCCGATGTTCTGCATCAAGTGGTTTGACTATCTTTGCTCTGTTGTTGGTAAAGATAAGAGCGGAGGTGTCACTCGGTTGAAGGTCGTCTGCAAGCTCTATCACCGCCTTTTTCGCCCGATTGAAGGTGTCAAGGTAACCCATGCTGTATGAGGTGTCCAAGATGATGACGATATTTCGCAACCCACCTGTTACACCTGTGGTGGCGGGGGTATTTGCGAAAAATGGGCGTGCGAATGCGAGTCCAAGCAACGCCAAGATCAGGATGCGCATCAATAACAGGAGCAGTTGTTTCAACCGGTGTCGCTGCACGTTGGCTTGGTGGGACATCTTGATGAATCGGATGGTACTGAACACAAGCCGTCTTGCCCGCTCCCGGTTAAGGAGGTGGATAATCAGGGGCAGCGATGCTGCCGCCGCACCCACGGCGAGGAATAGAGGGGTTAGGAATTGGAGTCCAAACATGAATAAGACCTACAATTTACATTTAGTTTTTCTTCTGTTCTTTTTTCGATAGGTAGATGTGGAATTTCTCAGGAATAAGGCATAACGGGTATATGCAACGAATCAATTTACGCATATATCCCGAAAAGCCAGTAATGTGTACTGCCATCGGAAATTTGGGCCACCCTCTAACCCAAGATTGTGTTACAATGCCAATCTACTTGAAAGGAGCTATCCGATGGCAAAACGGAGAAGATTCACCCCCCAATTTAAGGCAGAAGTTGTAATTGAGGCACTTA
>JAJDUM010000002.1 GCA_022826645.1 Candidatus Poribacteria bacterium | reverse complement strand
CGACTTGGCGCAATCCCTGGCCCCTGCTCTGTCTGGATTGGCAAATCCAGACCGATGGATTAAACAATTATTCTAATTCTAAAGAACGAACACATGGACTTCCACATCATCAATACGAACGACACGCTGACAGAGAACGGTTACAAGACGTGGTTGAGTCACGACTATGCTTTCACGAACGGTCCCAAGTAACGCTATGGTGAAACGCTCCGTAGTCTCAACCCCGGCGACTTGGTATTCATGTATGTCTCAGGCAAAGGAATCAAGGCTGTGGGGATGGTCATCAAAGAATGGGACGGCATCGAGTACCACGAACAGATAATCCCATGCCCATCATCCGTCATCAATGAATACCGCATTCCCATTCGATGGTTCATTGTCGTTCCAGACGATTTTGTGCTCCTTTTAAAAGTGAAGGAGATTCTTGAATACCTCGTTACTCAAACTCGCGCTCGCATCGAGCACAACTTGGGTCAAGCACTTCTTCGATATATACTACAGAAGCTGGACTGAGTGCGTGGCTACTCAAAATGGACAAGTATCTACACAAATTGTGTAGATAAATGGATAGGTTGACTACCCTCAAGGAGATTCCCCATGAAAGCTAGATTTATCGCCTTAGTCGTTTCACTTCTGATGCCCGTATCGCTTGTTTATGCCACGGACGGAGACACGCCGGTGGACATTCCGGACTGGAGGCTGCACATCATGATAACGGCACACCTCAAGAAGACTCGGGACGCCACCATCACCGTCGGTGATATGGAAACGTTGTCTAGATTCTATGCCCCGCACGAAGGTAATAAGGATATAACGGGGCTGGAGTTCGCAACGAACCTCTATGACCTAAACCTTGCGGGTAATAGAATTACCGACCTCACTCCTTTGGCCGGTTTGCCCTATCTTACACACCTGGTTATTTCCGGTAACGCACGACGCACCGCAGACTTATGGTCGGGGTGGTGGACCTAACGCCTCTCGCCGGACTGAAGCATCTCAGGTCCCTCGGCATCAGCTTAATGGGAATCACAGATGTGTCCGCTCTCAGCGGGTTAGTCAATCTGACCAAGCTTGGGCTGTTGGGGAACGAAATATCAGACCTTACGCCTCTAGCCGGTTTAACACAACTAGAGGAGCTGAACCTGGAAAGCAACCGCATTTGGAATCTCGCACCACTTGCAGACTTGGAGAACCTCGAAACGCTTAATTTGTCGCACAACTACATCTCCTACCTGGGGCCACTCGCCGAGTTGTTCGACCTTGAAACGCTAAGGCTAGATGATAACAAAGTGGCTAACCTCACCCCATTGGAGGGACTGCCGCAACTTTGCGATCTGTATCTCATGAAGAATCATATCGAGAACATATCTCCACTGGGGAACATTGCGACGTTGGAAAGTTTATGGCTGCAAACAAACTTTGTCAGAGATTTGTCGGCGCTTGCCGGGGCGAGAAACTTGACACACGTTTATCTTGCCTTAAATCACGTTTCGGATCTCTGGCCCTTATTGCAATTAAAGAAGCTCAAAGAGGTCATGCCACCAACAACCCGTTATCCGATGAGACATACGCGCACCACATTCCCGCGTTGCTGACGAAAGGCTTCAAAGTCTGGTCAGGATACATGATAAAAAAGGTGTTTCGATAAAGTCAACGAGGGAGGAATCAGCCATGAACGGAAAACAGAAAAAGGGGCGCTCCGGCTAACTGTAGTCCCTAGCCACGATGACAGGCATATCCCCAACTACTGCTTATGAGTACACGCTGCACAACTGTGGGCACGCCGTAAGCGTCGATAAACCCATCTGGGCCAACAATTGGTGACCAAATATTGGGCATTGAGTACATTAATTACCCACCCCAACAATTCAGCCCAATAGCCGATGTGCAGTGGCAGCGATACCTTGACCGCGGTTCCGCTTGAGGTGTTAGTTAATGATGGGTGGTGGTGTGTGTTGGCATGTTACTTGCGCTTCACCTGCTAATTATTGCCGTCGACCTCGCGCTAAAACTCGGTTTCGGGATCGTTATAGGATTATGGGAAACCACCGACGTATCCGAAAGGAAGGATTCGATATTGAGAGGCGCGTCATAGAGGAGCGGCGGCTGAAAAACAAAGTTGAGCACAATGTTTCTTTTCAAGGGAGGAGGCCCAACGATGTGGATTCGGGGCTTCATGCGAACCGCTATCGTATTCCTGGTAGCGATGGCGGGGCTCGCGCATCAACCTGCGGGGAATGCCCAAACATGGGTCAAACTTCATGACAGGGTAAACAAAGAATGGATAAGCGTGCTCGAAGCGGGAGAGAATCGACTCTACGCGGGGACGGTATACGGAATCTTGGTTTCCGATGACCAGGGTCTCACCTGGAGGTATGTACTAGGGTTAAAACATTCCCCGCTCAGTATGGCGGTTGATGGAAATACGGTATATGTCGGAACATCTTCAGATGGCATATTTCGGTCTGATGACGCCGGTGAGACTTGGACGCCAACATCGGACGGATTGCGTACTTTTAAACACCACTTGACACATATTAAGAAAGTTTTTTTGCCAAACATTTCGCAAATCCTTGTGACTTTTGACGAGGTTATCGCTGTAACGCGCCACGGGCACGTGAACAACACCTACGTATCGACCAATCGCGGCGACACGTGGCACAACGTGACCGGCATCTGGGCTTGGTGGGCGCAGAGTATCCAGTCAGTGGTACAGTTTGACGGTTATCTGTGGTGCTCAGTTTCGGATTTCTCTTCGGGTATGGCACGTTCATCGGATAATGGAAGAACGTGGGAATGGGCTCCTAGGTTAAAGTATGGGTTGGATCCTGACTGGGTAGTGCTTCATCATCGACTGTACGCCGTCGAGGAAATAGGGGTTGGGCGATGGAACGAGCAAACACGAGATTGGGAGTACCTCCCGGTGGAAGGGCTTCCGATGCTTTCATGGGCTTTTAATAGGACGACGATAACCAGCAGTGTGGTTCATGATGACCGTCTATATGTCGGCGTGTCTGAATTTAACTCTAACGCTGGCGAACAAAGTGGTGTTTACGTCTTTGATCCCAATACAGAAACGTGGTCATCTGCCGGCTTAGCAGGAGTTTGGATTACAGATCTCCTATCACACGACTCCATACTGTACGCAGGCACGTGGAATGGCATTTACGCTTCCACTCCGCAGCGGGTGCACCCACATGCGAAGGCGGTCACGACGTGGGGGCGCGTGAAACAGGACGCTCTTGTGCAAGATTGACAACATGTCCAGAGTCACGGCACGGAAATCATGCTAAAAATTCTTTTTGCCTACCTATCAATTTGTTATAGCCCTTGAACGCCCTGGGGACAATCTTGGGGGTTCTTCTCAATCATTACCATTTCAGACGATACACCTTCGATATCCCACCCTCTTTTGGCGTCACGCTGTGCCGTTCTTCGCTTTCCACCACCGCCTTAGCCGCCTGTTCCCCGACAGCTATGATTTTCCATTGACAACTTTACACATGTATAGTATGATATGGAGGGTACAGATAACCGGCGAAGTGGGTGCACAACTCCCCAAATCGCCGATTTTCCGCGCTTCAACAGGTCGGCGCTTTCGCTCTTCACGTGCATAGAATTGACCTTTGTGACGACGAATTTTTTTTCTGTTAAAATCTTGTTCACATTTGCCCGAGGATAAACCCGCACTATCAAAGGAAAGTATTGAATCAGATCATGTGAACACCCTCTTGAAATCAAGCCTCCGTTCACATTTTTGTAGCTGTTTTTTGGGGCTATTTTTACAAAAAACATAGGTACAAGTTCATCCGAACTCCCCAAAAAGGGCGACGGATCAACATTTTGTTCACATTTTCGGACAATCAACTGGAATCAAACGACCGGTCAACTGAGATCAAGCGAGTGAACAACGAGTGATCAAACGAACGGATAGTGAGGGCGATAGAGATCCCATAGAGATCCTGATGGCGAAGGCGATAGGGATTCCTTAGAACCTGTTTGAAAAGTCCGAAGTTGCCTTAGAGAAAGGCTATTTTGGGGTAAAAGTCTTGAAAATCCGATGATTTTGACCCTCAAATGACCAAAAATGGCTTTGCTACCTACTTTTCAAACAG
>JAJDUM010000028.1 GCA_022826645.1 Candidatus Poribacteria bacterium | reverse complement strand
CGACTTTCTGCTTGAACGATTGACTATATCTCTTGAAGATACGATTTGCCAATGGATCAGACATCTGAATGCTCCTTTCTACATCTATAATAGTGTAGTAATCAAGAGCTATTCATGTAAAGCTTATTTAGGACGGGTCACGTCAACGTTTTCCAGATTACCCATAATCCTAATACAAGGAGGTTGGTCATGGACAAAGCAACAATCAACCAGATGGTACAAAATACCATCCAGCAACACGGATCGAAGCCTGCGTTATCTTACAAAGTCAACAAGGAGTTTCAGGACATCTCTTATGCGACGCTTGGAGAACGGATAAAGCACTTTTGCTTGGGGTTGGCTGAACTCGGCTTGCAGAAAGGAGATCGGGTCGCCCTGTTATCGGAAAACCGACCGGAATGGGCAAAAACGGACTTGGCAACGCTTGCCGGTGGTGGCGTTACTGTGCCGATGTTTTCAACGTTGACTGCCGCACAGGTGGAGTACATCGTCAGGGATTCGGGGGCAAAGGTCATCTGTGTATCCAGCGAACAACAGTTGGAGAAGATCAAAGCCTTTGACACAAATGCCACAACGAATCTGCAGCACATTATTGTTTTTGATGATTTACCGGACGATTCGGTGCGCACATTTGATCAGGTGTGTGAGCTTGGGCAGCAGGTTGAAAACGGTGATGAGAAGTACCAGCAAGCGAGTGAGGCTGTTGAACCCGATGATCTCGCCTCGATTATTTATACCTCCGGAACGACAGGTGATCCGAAGGGCGCAATGTTGACCCACGGCAACTTTGTGTCGAATGTGCAAGCGGCAACGGGGATTGTGTCAATCACCCCTGATGATATTTTCCTTTCCTTCCTTCCGTTATCGCACGTGTTTGAACGGATGGGCGGGCACTATCTGCCACTTAGCGGTGGCGCGAATATATCGTATGCTGAAAGCCTGTTTACGATTCGCCAAGATATGCAGGACGTTCGCCCGACAATTATGATGAGTGTACCCCGCCTCTATGAAGGGATGCATGAAAGAATACTCCGTTCTGTCAAGGAAGGTTCTGGTCTCAAACAGAAGATTTTCCACTGGAGCGTCGGTGTTGGCTCGAAGGTAAGTCAAGCCATCCAAGAGAAAAGAGAGCCATCCTCCGTGTTATCGCTGAAGGCGAGTATTGCCGACAAACTGGTTTTCCAAAAACTTAAGGCGGCGACCGGTGGACGCTTGCGATTTTTCGTATCCGGTGGTGCGCCCTTGTCGCAGGCGATTGCGGAGTTTTTCCATGCGGCGGGTATCCTTATCCTTGAAGGATACGGTCTGACTGAAACCTCACCTGTTATTAGTGTGAACCGTCCAGATCAGTGGAAGTTTGGCACTGTGGGTCCCGTTATTCCGGGCATAGAGGTGAAGATCGCTGAAGATGGTGAGATTCTGTCGCGTGGTCCCCACATTATGCAGGGCTATTTCAACAAACCGTCAGATACGGCGGAAGCAATCGATTCAGATGGGTGGTTTCACACGGGTGATATTGGGGAGATTGACGCGGAAGGATTTGTAAGAATAACAGATCGGAAGAAGAACATCCTTGTTCTCTCCAATGGCAAAAATGTCGCGCCGCAGCCCATTGAGAATCAGCTCAAGCAGAGCCCCTATATCAGCGAAATTATGCTTCTCGGTGATCAGCGTAGCACTGTTACTGCGCTTATTGTGCCAAATTATGATGAGATTAAGGAGTATGCGACAGAACAGGGGCTTGATGCCGGAGATCTCCCTGCACTCCTCCAGACGCAAGAGATTCAGCAGCTGATTCGAGGTGAAATCAACCAATACTCGGGCGATTTTGCTGACTTTGAGCGGGTTCGGAGATTCACCTTAATGGAGGAGGAATTTTCGCAAGAATCTGGGGATATAACGCCGACGCTCAAACTCAAGCGACAGGTCATTATGGAGAAGCATAAAGCAGCGATTGACCAGATGTATGGCGATGATGGTTAGAAACCTGCTATACCTTCCCCATTGCGGTGTTACCTCAAAAGTCTAGTTGAGATGGCGGATGAGAGTGTTCACTTTCGCGCACTCATCCGCTCAAATGCGCTGGGGGGTTGGCGAGATTTCCAGGCATCAACTAATGTGTCCACATTGGTCTGGTTCGGCTGCATTGAGTTGACTTCCAGATCGTATTCAGTGAAACTGTGTATTACTTGATAGTCCCGCCGAGCCTCCCCCGCTCGCCGGTTTCCTCTCTCGCGTTCTCTGCGCTCAAGTTCAGGAAGCGGACAGTGTACACCGACAAAGAATACGTCCAAACCGGTGAGTAATTCCACCAGATCCGACAGCCAAATTTCATTTTCAATGATGTGTTCGACGATGAGATTATTGCCTGCTTTTGCCAAAGCTGGCAAACACCGATGAAACCCATCGAAGACAGCAGGTCTCATCGTTGACCAATCAATTTCACCGCTGCGAATACGTGCCATCGGCAGGGCGTTGGAGTCGCGGAGGTGGTCAAACGAAAAGTGCCAGAATGGCAGTGGCAGCGTTTGCTGTAATTCGCGTGCGAGCGTTGACTTGCCGGAACTCGAAGCACCGTTGATGAGGATGATTTTTCCTTGTTCGCGACTGGTGTCCATAAGATTATTGTACCTGTATCTGCATTCTATGTATCTACTTATTCAATCCGCCCGAAATCTCTCAATGTTTTC
The DNA here is from genome assembly GCA_022826645.1 of Candidatus Poribacteria bacterium. GTDB lineage: Bacteria > Poribacteria > WGA-4E > WGA-4E > PCPOR2b > PCPOR2b. Next base: position 94,900 of record JAJDUM010000028.1, on the reverse strand, counting down.
AAGGTATCGACTGTGAATCGAGATTGCCATTCCTTCTTGGCTATTTGCCACGTTTCCGGATGTTGATCTCCCCAAGAAAAATTCGGGGACCAAGAGCCGTCCCCGCCCTGCTGCTCGATCTCAAAGTCCAAGTTCATCTCCACCTCCTCCTTGAATTCAGTGGCGAGGGGTGATTCTGGAGAGGACACCAACCACAGGGGTTTGAGAACATAACCGGTTAGTTGGTCTGCATTTCGGGCGATACGAGGTGCCGCTGCCCGGGCGAGCTTTTCCCACACCTCCTTCCTATTTGGTAGGGTTTCCGTCTCTGCTAGTTTAGCGAAACAGAGGATATCGTGCATCTCCATTTTGTCGGGCCGGGATTCCAGATGTTCCAGAACGGCTGTGATTAATTGCTTCAACAGTTGCGTTGGGACTCTGTCGCTGAATTCGTGCAAATATCCGACAATCTCAGCACGCGGGTTGACTAGAAACTGACCGAAATTTTCAGCACTGTCTTCATAATTCCACCAAGGGGCGTGAGGTGCCTCCTCCACTTCAGGTGGAATGATTTGCCATACCCTCCGGGACTTGTTGTAGGTTGCGAGAAAATACTCGATTCCTTTTCGCACCAGTGTGTGCTCCGCAGGTGCACGAATTTCCCTGAGAACTTGAAAACCTACCGTGGTCGCAATCGCAGACGATGCCGATGTCCTGATATCAGGTTCCAGACTGTTTCCAAAACCCCCGTCGTCGTTTTGATAAGATCTCAGTGCAGTAAGGACATCATCGTCAGATCCGGCTTCAAAGTGAAATTCAAAACGTCTTTGGTCCAACTCCCTCCCCTGATCCATTATGAAATTCTTCGCGCTTTGAAATGCTTCTTGCGTCAGTCTTTTCATTTTTCCCTCGTCCTAGACTATAATTGTAGAATCTACTATATACACCAGTTGTTGCAGAAAGTGAGATAGTGGATGCAATTGTAGCATAACATGTGTTAAGTAGCAAGGGGAAAAATTCAGATTACGTGTCGAGTATGGAAACTCGACCTACGGACTATCTAGCAATCTGTCCCTAACCTGTCCGAAGAAGCTTCTTAGCTGATTTAGACCAATCTTTCTTGAGTTCTTGAGGTATTCGAAGGCGTTCACTCGCATGAGGGAATACACGCATATAACCGAGATCAAGCATTGGACGGTTCGTGTCGGTTCTATTCGGCATTCCTGCATGCCACAACCGCATATCACGAAGAATCAGAGAGCCCATGGGCATTGTCGCCTGTAGGGAGGGCAGGTAGGTGCTTCCCTCGTTCTCCTAAATTTTGAACATCTGATGGTGGACAGTCCATGATTAGGTGCGAGTTGGGCCAGATCTTTGTGGCTCCATTTTCCTCTAAAAAATCGACTAGCGGAATGTCCACGTAAATACCTGAGACAGGAAGCACGCAGGGCAGTTCAGGAAATAGGTGGTTACCATCACGATGGGGGATGCTGTCTACCTCGTTTTCGTCTGCGTTTGGGGGGCTGTCATGGATCCAAGAAAGGAACAGGGCTACCTTCTTGCCCATGGCGGCTTCAATAACTTGGAGGGCGAAGGGATTGGCGATAAACTGGTGATGCAGGTACGGCATTTCGTTTGCATGACGAACCTTACGCCTCCTGCCGCGTTGGAGGGCATCGAAATAGGCGGTTTGTGCTTCTTTGACAATATCGAGCGGCACAGCATTCTCAAGGATTACCGCTCCAATTTCTCGCAGTAGCCGAACAGCCAAATCCAAATTAGCCTCACTCATTCTTCCGTTCGCCTGTTCTGCATCAGTGATCTGTATCCGCATCTTTCCTCCTTATATATTCGGGTGTATAGGAATCAGTTGTCATAGATATTGGCAAGGCACTGGGACCGATGTGCACTGCTCAAGATATCCGTACTATCCACAAACTGATCGATGCTGCCTACAAGCGGTTGTCCTTTCAACCATTTGTCTTGGATCGCGGACAAACATGCTTCAGCGAATCGATCTCCTCCGAGCACTCGAAAGGGACGTTTGTAGAACAGGCGGGTTTCAGGATCGACGGGAGGGGTGAGATTAAGTTGATTATGGCAACGCCCGACATATTCGTAGGCGGAACAGAGTGCAGCTTCTCTGGCGGGGTAGTCCGTCGCCTTGAGTGCTGCATCAAGGTGTGGGGCAATTCCGGGGGCAATGGGGAGGTTGCAGAATGCGCTGCCCAACCACTTGCTGTACGGTGCATATTGCCGTTCTATAAGGAAGCAGAGCCTCATGAGGTCGCGTACAATTCGGGCTGCCACGATTCGTGAACCGAGTTCATCGCCGACTTCAGCTGTGCGACCAACAAACGCCTCTTCTTGAGCGATTCGACGCCACTGACACGCCAAGAGCCATAGCCAAATATCGTTTGGATACCACTCCAGTTTACTGCGAACGCGCTTCAAATCTCCATCGGGATCATGAAAGACCGCACCTGCTGTCACCTCAAGGAGGAGTTGTTGCGGTGTCGTAAACCAGTCTTGGGCCGTGATATCCACCTGCGGATCAAATCCCAGATGCGATTCAAGCCATTCCCCAAGGGGACCAACGTGCACGTGATGCTGAACGACGACCTCATCCCAACCGAAGCGCACGGACCAACCGTGAAACTCCTCTGGCAAATCGGAATCGATAATTGTGCGGATAGTGTCTACCTCAGAGGCTGCTACGAAAAGGTGTAGCTGTGGACCCCAACCATGGTCAGTTGATCGAGGGGTGTCAAAACCGAGGACATCCGACCCCGAACCTAACCTCGCTGCACTGTGGGATCGCCCTTCTATGAGTGGGCGAACGACCTCAATATAGAACATCCGAGCTAAATCAACCCCGCTTACGAAGTCGGTGCCATCGTTGGAGGTATCGTTGGTTTTAGTAGAGGTCATTTCTTCTCTTGCTGTTTCGTCTAAATTTTCACGGTTTGCGAACGCGGAATAGCGTGTAAATATTGATTGCCGGACTTCATCAATGACTTTCGTGGATTGTTGCCACTTGCCCAAATATACGCCCGATCTGTGGTAAATACTCAATTTCGCGGCTCAAACGTGCTACTGCGTTGCACCGACAGGCTAACTCATCGGATACTGCGATCATATCTTCATGCGTTCGGGGAATAGGTCCAAGACGTAGTAGCCAATATATCCAAGCTATCAATAGTCCTCTGTAGTAGATAGCATCGTCTAGTGCTCCACCAAAACCAGAGGACAATTCCGTCGGATAAACGCTTTCGATCTCTTGCGTCAAAGCTTCATCGCATTCCCAGCGCACCGGAAAAGGAAATGGACCTAAAGGCGCATCAAGGGGGAAGTACCCGTAACTACTGTACTCGAAATCGACAAGTTTCACACCGTCGTCTACCAACAGATAGTTCTGGGGAGCAATATCCACATGCCTGAAAGCGGAAAATAGTTCAGCGTTTGAAAGAATCTCCTGTAATTCAGACAGTTCGCTCTCAACAGCGATAGATCCTGGTTGCCCGACTAATGTTGCGAATCTACGAAAAGTGCGGAGGATTCCATTGTATGAATCTGTTTCCGCTTGGTAGTGGGTTCCCAGATTCGTCCGTATGTTGAGCCATTCGTTCCTCCTTCCATAGGTGTTTCCGTGCATACGTCCCATTGCTTGAGCATGGGCAAGTAGAGCATGCGTTCGCTCGGCTGCATTGGATTTACGCAATATATCCCTGAACGAACGTGCTTTCGACACATACTCAAATGAGATTAACCCTTGTGTAGCATCGCCAGCAATAAACTTGGGGGTTATCATTTTCTCACCGCTGATTTTACCCAAGAATTGAAGCGCAGCCCATTCATTGAAGAGTTTCCAAGCCGAACTTCCGATGCAATCCCGTCCACGATCATACGGTTCGCGCTTGGTCTGTCTTGCCATCTTGACAAGCAGCGCCTCACAACGAAAGATACGATTCTTCTTGAATTTCGTACACTTTGCGAGCCGAATCTCGTATTTGAGAGCATTTGAAAGGCTTTTCTCTATGAATGATAACGGGACCTCCATCTTTGATCGCTCCGTTTATATAAGCCACGATGACAACTGATAAAGGACTTGCTCTTTTCCCGTGATGTCCCCCCGGTTTGCAAACGCCGAATGGTGTGCAGGGGAGCTTACTTTGTTACGGAAAGAATAAACTCAGTCAAAGGCAATATCGATTGCAAGGCTTCTTCAGTTGTTTAATGTTTCTCTTGCATAACCCAGCTTTTCCCTAATCCGTTTTAGGAGCGAGAAGGCAAAGGGCGGACTCGCACCAAGGGCATCCCAAGAATCCACCGCTCGGAGATCAAACCAGCCAATATCCTTTATTGGGGATTCTGCGTCGCCTACCTCGGGTTCAATCCCGGGCTGGGTCACGCCTCCAATAATCTGGCATAGATACGTCTTGTGTCGCTCGTAGATGGGGTCTTGCGGGACCTTCTCGTCCAGAACGAGTCGCTCTACTTCTACTTGGAGATGTGTCTCTTCCCACACCTCTCGTATCACGCATTCTTCTTCGGATTCCGAACCTTCCCGCCCGCCTCCGGGAATTACCCAGAAAGCTTGGTCTTCCTCTTCGATTTTCAGTAAGAGGACGTGGTGATCCTTGAGGAGGACTGCCTGATATCGAATATCTCGCCCTTGAAAGGGCAGATCTGGCAGATGATCGCGAACCCCTTCCCAAGTATTGTGGTTCCTCAAGACAGTAATGACTGACGGCAGCGGATCTGCCCACACGCCTCTGAGATCTCTTTCTCCCTCAACGGCTATGTGCCAGGCTAGCCTCTCATTGGGCGGATCGAATTGAGCGTCCACTCCACTTCTGTTGCCTCTTGGATCGATTCTGTACCATCCAAATTCAGGCAGCAGAACTGCATTCAAACCGTGTAGTGTGAAGGGAGCGGTCTTCCCATTTCGTGTAAGTCGTTGGTAGCACAGGGCAGCGGGTATACGGTTAGCCCTTAAGAGCGCAGCCAATAGATGGCTCTTGGCAAAACACCATCCTGTCTTATGACGCAATACTTCGGATGCAGCACAGGTCGTCGGATTCATCTCGAAGTCACCGCTGTGCTTGATTTCATCTCGGACCCACTCAAAGCAGCGTTTTGCGATTGTCGTTTGCTCTGATATTCCGTCTCCCAAGGTACGCGCTAGATCTTGGACTTCGGGGTGGTTATAGTCCATCACGTCCGTGGGGCGCAGGTATTTATCCATGTTAATCCTCCAATTCAGCCTCGCTTGCGGCAGACTGAGATAATGCTAGGGCTATCAGCGGCCAGCGGCTCTAGATTCCAATCGCCATACTGCCGTTCGATACTGAGGTCGTTGTAGCGTAATAGTGCTGCAAGTTCCTGCGGAAAGGTGTAGCGTAACGCAGTGCGCGTGATCTTGGTGTGTGCCTCCCCATCTTCGTGCCAGCGTTTGTAGGTCGTCCAGTGATGGATCTGAGCCGTATGGTCATATACGTAGGTTCTCGACACACGTACTTCACACCCATTTACATCCGTAAAAGAGGACCAATCTTGTTCCTCCGCGTTTGTTTCGAGCGGCACGAATAATCCCACTGGGGATTGGGAGTGCGGGAAAATGGGATTGCGCGTCTCAAAAGCAAACAATCCCTCATTGTGTAAATGTGTATACACACGTTGCAACAACGCTTCCTGATCCGCGTTTGTCAGAAAAGCTTGAAAGGCGTTACCTGTCAAGAAGATGAGCCGAAACTGTTCGCCTAGGTCAAATGTGCGGGCATCACCCACAATCCAACGTGTAGGCAAGCCGACAGATTTGCTACGTGCTCGTTCTATCATGCCCGGTATGATATCTAAACCGGTTACAGAAAAACCCAATCGCGCAATCGGGATACTGACACGACCCGTGCCACAGGCAATATCGAGCACGGGACTGCCAGTTTGTCGCACTAGGGCGGTATAAAAGGCAACACCTGTATCGCTAGCATCCTCCATGTCATAGTTGGCTGGATCGGAGAACTCTTCAAGGTTGTCGTGATCTATCATTATATCACTCCAAGATGTTACAGATGACTATCTAGTATTATTATTTAGGCTCATGTAAAAACAGAGTGCAGTTACGGTGAAAGCGTTAAGAGCGGGGCAAGATGCCCCGCCTACGGTTGTTGAGGCAAGTCGGTGCTGTTGCACTAATTCTTAACATGAGCGATTATTTAATTTGCTTTGAGATCCAGATCTCTTCTGGACACCCAGGATTATCGGTCTGTGCTCACTTGTATACGCTGAATCCACACTTCCAATAGAAGTGCCTCGTCTCCTCATAGGGTTGGTACTCTACACTATCTCCAAGCGTATAAGTGGCGAGTTCATCTATTCCCAGATCACGTGCTTTCATTTCTGCAGCTGCTATAAGCCGGCTGCCAATTCCCCGTCTCTGAAATGCCTTATCCACCCCAAGCCAACCGATGTGAAGTTGTCCTTCTGCCACGTAGAGTGTCACAAACCCAACTACCCTTTGTCCAGAAACTGCCACAAATCCTTCCTGATGTCGTATGTCAATAGGAATTGATTTACTTCGAGCAGTTTCGTCAAACCATTCAGGGAGTCCCTCTGTAATAGTGAGAATTCCAGAATAATGTTCCTCCTCAAGGGACTGGATTTGTGTCGATGTCGGTTTGCTTCGCATGTTGTTTAATCCATTTGATGAGAGAGCCAACTTTGTTTATGAAATCCTCAAATCAGTTTGTCTGTTTCATTAACCGATTATCCTGTAGATGAATTTCTCAGCAACCACACTCCTTGAATTCTGGCGAATACCGCACGGTGCCGCTGACTTTATCAAGGGCGCCATGTTTCAGTTCTATTGCCATGAAATGCTCATCGGCGTCATATTCATTGTCCAAGCCGTAAAGGCTGGCACGGGAGAAACCGAACCGTGGGTAGTAGTGATGGCTTCCCAACACGACTACTATCTTAAATCCTGCCTCCGCACATTTTTTCAATCCTTCGCGTGCTAACATAGAGCCAATACTCTGCCTTTGGAGCTCTGGTAGGACGGATAGGGGTGCCAGTCCGACAGCACGGTACGCTTTGGGCGCGAGCGTTATCGTCACCGGTGAAAACATGATATGACCCACAATCGTGTTGTCGCTGACTGCCACAAGCGCAATCGGTGCTTTGTTTCTGTCTCGAAGCAATTCAACGAGGTTGGCTTCGATGTCGCCACCGAATGCAGCGACAATAACCTGACGGATCTCCTGATGCTCCCCTTCCTGTTCGTCCCGTATCTCTATCATTGTGTAGGTTTTCCTTTCGCAAAATAACCCGGGTAACTTGCTGTTGTGTTCTAATGGCACCTTAGTCAATTCTGGATGCAGCGACTGTTAACCAAACGGGCAATCCAGCACGGGGATTCCGCCTCCAATCAAGTAGTGATTCATCAGTATCAGACGCATCACTGCTGCCCCGCCAAAATCCGGGATCTTGCGCTGGGCTTTCGACAACTTTTTTCAAGGTCAATCCAGCTTGTGTCAACGGATTAAGCAAATCCGCTAAGGTCCAGTTAAACTCGTATGATCCATCCACTGACTCTTGAAACGGTCCGGTGTCCCAATAAGATTTCCCCATTTCAATAGGCATCACCTGCTCTTTCCAGGGGCGCATGAATGGGTGAATATCGTAGAAAACGTACGCGCCTCCCGGCTTCAGGATTCTCGAAACCTCACGAAAAACCGCACCGAGATCTGCAATCCACACGAAGAACCCATTTGTGGAACAGACCAGATCGAAAGTCGAATCGGCTGCAAAGCCGAGATCGGCGGCATCGGAACGAACAAAATCAATCGACACACCAAGGATTTCTGCACGATCTGCTGCCAGTTTCAATCGTTCCTCTGAAATATCTGTGGAGGTCACGACTGCTCCTAATCCTAAAAGTGCATAAGCTGCCATGTTATCGCCGCTACCAATGATACACACCTGCTTGTCCCGAAGATCGCCTACCATCTCTCGGATTGTGGCAAGTGTTTCGTCTTCAAATGCCAATTCAGGTTCGTTATGGCACCTGCGCCAACGTCCATCACGGTTCAGACGTTCCTCCCATGTTGGTGCCTGACTATTCCAGTGCTGCCGATTGGCTTCATGAATTTTGCTCATAGATGATTTGACCTTCCAAGTTTCAACATACCGCCTTACCGGCGATGCTTTCCGTAAAGCACAATTTCTTTACGCGCTCCTGTGAATCAAAAATCAACAGAAATTGACTTCTGCAAAGCCTTTTGCTATAATGCATTTGAGGTTAGATTACAGCGTTGAGTCTCCTTTCGCAGCGGAGAAAAACCGATGAAATCAAAATGTACCGTCTCATTTCAGGTTACCGTTGTCTTTGATCCGCGGTACTTTTAGGTTGAACAGAAACCGCATCCATAGTCTACTCTGTTTCAGTGTGGAAACAACCTTCGATCTTCAATTTCCAGAGGAGGCGAATCAATGGACAAGCTCAAAATTGCACATATCGGCACAGGGAATCGTGGAACGGGCACGTACCTTCCGCTCATCGCGAAGTTGAAGGACGATCTTGAACTGGTCGCCGTTTGCGATCTACACGAAGATTCCGTCATAAAGCAGGGCGAACAGTATAACGTTGCCGCATACACAGACACTGCTGAGATGCTGGAAAAGGAGACGCCAGATATCTGCTCCATCGTAATTACGCCGAGCAACAATCACCTCCCGGGGCTGCTGTGCTCTGAGCATGGGGTGAGCTATTGTACCGAGACACCGCTCGACACAGACCTCGGCTGGTCAGACAAGATGATCGAATCCGCAAAGCAGCACGGAACGAAGATTGAGGTCAACGAAAACTATTATCGTGTGCCATCGGAACGGATTAAACGCGAGATGATTCTCGCGGGTGTATTCGGCAAAGTCAACGTTGCCTACAACGAATTTCGTGGGCACGGGTATCACGGGATCGGCTTGATTCGCAGTTACGTCGGATTTGATAACGAACCCGTTCGCGTGTTCGGTTTCCGAAAGAGCTTCACAGTACAGGATCACATCTGGCGGCAAGGTCAGCCGCCACGCGACTCAGAAGAGTGGCAGCAGGGCATCATCGAATTTGCTGATGGCGCGGTCGGGGTATTCAATTTCAGCAGCTTATCTTACGGGTCGCCGCTTCGCGGTTTCAACGGCACGAAGTTCTACGCCGAACGCGGGATGTGCTTCCGCGATGAAGCGGTCATTCTGAGCGACACTGCCGATGCGCAACGCAAAATCACCGTTACCCGCCAAACCAACGATGTTAATGGGTTTGAGACCGTTGCCGCACTCGTGGCGGATACAACGCCGGAGGTGGTGTGGGAAAATCCGTTGCAGAATTACCCGCTCAGTGATGGCGAAATTCCCGTTGCGTCTGAACTGATGAGTATCGCAAATGCTGTTCGCAACGACACCGAGCCCGAGTATGGGGCTTACAACGGTCGTAAGGACCGGGAGATTGACGTAGCGATGGCGACATCGTGGACGAACGATAGTGAACCGGTGACGTTCCCATTTGAATACGAGCGGCGGTAAAGTCTACCCTCCTTGTATATCCTATGCACTTACACTCTCTATCCAAGCCTCGTCAATTTCCAGACCGAAGCCGGGGGCATCCGATGGTACGAGGTAGCCATCCTTGATGACTGAAGTGCCGGGCAGCTTGACCATCTCTTCAAGTGGCACACCGGGAGGAGAAATCCCCTCTGACCGCTCGCCCCACGTGATAGCAGGCATAGCAAATGATAGGTGTTGCCCGTAGGGATAATTCATTCCGCCGTGCGCAATCACAGAGATCCCGTTTGCTTCAGCGATGTGACAGATTTTGGAGGCAGCGGTGATACCGCCGCACCACAGAACGTCTGGCTGGAAGATATCGACTAACCGCCGACCCGCGGCGGCGGCAAAAACAGTTGGCAGATACCAGTGTTCTCCCGTAGCGAGCGTTTGCCAAGGAATGCGTTGGCGCACTGTTTCGTACCCCATAAAGTCATCGGCAGGAATGTAGTCCTCCATCCACTTTAAGTCGTAGGGCTTCATAATCTCGCAGACACGCACGGTATGTTCAACGTCAAAGCCGGTCCAAGCATCCAACATCAATTCAATTTTATTGCCAATCACTTCTCGCGTGCTCGCCACCAATTCTTCGAGCTTGATTAATCCTTCTTTCCCCTGCTCTGGACCGTAAGGTGTGAATAGTTTTGTCGCTTTGAATCCGAGTTCCATATACCATTCCTGATCAAAGCCGGAGGCGTAGCAGAAAATCTTATCCTTCTGTGGTCCGCCCAACAGTTCGTAAACAGGCCTCTTCAGAATTTTGCCTTTGAGATCCCACAGGGCACAGTCGACTGCGCTGATCGCGTAGCTGGTCAAGCCGGTCGCGCCAAAGGCAGCTGATGACCGCACCATCATATCCCACAACTTCTCAGTTGCCATACAATTTTCGCCAACGAGGCGCGGGGCAAAGTAATCCGTGATGATTCGATTCACTGGACCACCAAAGAGCGAGATACCGAACCCCCAAGTGCCGTCTTCCGCTGTCACGATACATGCGGGTCTTTTCCATTCTACGGAGACATCGGCCTCTCTTTTGTTGAATTCTGGGTAGCGGGAAGTGGGGCGATTCAGTTTATATGTTCCGGCTCGGCTCGGTGTCCGTGGCGTTGTTGTCGGTTTCGGATTTAACTCAATTTCTACAACGCGAATTTCTTTAATTTTCATAGAATTTCCTTTCTGCATCGGAGAAAATTATAAGTTCCTGACGAAGGGTAACCACAAGGGCTGCTCCTGCATAGAGATGGTTGTTTCAGTGGAACGACATGTATATGGTATTAGTCACGATCGCCACGGTTATCCACAATCACCTAACAGATTGACGACCTCAAGGGAGGGATAACCGTGAAAACATTCACATCTAATTATACCATCTTTGGAGAAGTTCATGGGCGGATACGCTTCACTGCTTGTTTGTAGGTACGCCCAATTGCAAAAAGGAGAAGTCCAAACTCGATTTTGGCTTCAATCGCAGGATCGTCTGTTTGATAATATTTCAGAACCGCATTGATAATCTTTTTGGCTGCAACACCGTCGGGGGATAGATCTGAATACATCTCTATAGCGAACTCGGATAGGTCTACGGCGGGATCATGCATCAGCGTATCTGCAAAATCGATAATGGCGAGTTGTTCAAGATTTCCTTGGACAAAAAGTAGGTGGTTTATTTGGAGATCGCAGTGAACCACAGCCCACCGCTGGTCTAAAGATTCGTGCAGGCTTTCTAACTTTTCTGCCCATTGATTAATATCTACATCCACAGTGTGTTCCCGAATAAAAGTGAGTTGTCGCCTTGCCTCACGAAGTGCGACCTCAAAGGGATCATCTGCACGTGGAATGGCATCCAAGACCTCGGTTGGAAATTTGTGATTGTGTAAAAAAGAGAGGAAGGTGCCGATAGATTTGCCGAAGGATTCCAACGCTCCGGGGGTAAATTCCTCAAATGCTTCTACCGGAAGCGAGGCACCGTCAATCCTTGAAAACATCGCATAGAACCCCTTTTCATGCGCGAGGATTGGTTTCGCTACAATGAAAGGCAGCGGCTGTGTACACAGGTATCCTGTGAGTTTGACCTCTTTTAGAAGTCCTGTGCGGTAGTCGTTGCGACGAGGAACCTTGAGGATACTGTCATTACGATAGTAGAAGGTTAGGCTATCACCGCCCCGGTGACGATTGGATACAGGTTTTAGGTCCGCTAGGGATATGTCCGTGGCGAACTTTTTAAGAAAATCGTGGACGTTCTCTGTTCCAATTTCAGTGGTTTCAGCCATGACAATATCTTTGTGTTCTGAACCTTTAATCAAAATGTTTCTCCAACTCGTAAGTCCAATCCACGACGCGATAGCCACAGTTACTGTAAAAGAGGAAGGCACGATAATTCTCCCAGTCAGTGCTAATGGTTGCGTGGCGATATCCGACTTTGCGCATCTCTTGAAGCGAGTATTGGAGTAGATAACGCCCAATACCTTGTCCTTGATGCGGGTCTTCGATATCAAGCCCGGTGGTATGAAGCCAGTCTTGTGCATCGGGATGGCTTGAAAACTCTCCACCGGAGACCGATTCGCAGACGCCAACTTCCTCATCATTGCAGTAAGCAGTTACAGTACAATTCGGCAATTGCCCGCGCCCCTGTTCCCAATCGACAGAAAACGTTACTGGCACGCTTGTGGGTGTCGGCGTGACAGAATAGTTTTCCCAATCCAAAAAGACTTCTCCAGACGAATATTGGTAACCGTTGAACCCAAGAAGTGCTTGAACGTGGTCAAGTCCGTCCGATAATCCGGCGTTTTGAAAATGATAGAAGCGGTACCGGTGATCTGCTGAAAAGGCATCAATTTGAGCGACGTTACACGCGTCTAGATGGGCTTCCGCTGTTTCAAGCGCGGCTTGCCCGGCACGCCGCGCACCGCGCTCGTATCCCAAAAACCGAATAACGCCTACGGGACTCGTCCGATCAATACCGACGTGGATGAACGCTTGTACAGTGCCGTTTGTTATTGCAATGAAGGCTGTTTCCGCATCGAGTCCCCCTTCATTTTTGTCGGCTTCACCTATAAGTCCGCATATCCCAAGAGCGAATTCCTCTGCCGTGACCGGATAGCAGTGCGGAACATTGGCGGTCAAGCGATTATAGAATTCTGTCAAAGCACTTTGCAGCTTGGGTGTATATTGAACGATTTCCATCTCTGATCCTTATTGATATTGGCACATGTTAAGTAATCGTGCAGCAGCAACTGATTTATGGTAGATTTTAGAATTACTTAGATACTCCCAATGCATAGCCAACCCCCTAAATCCCCCTTGTCAGGGGGACTTGGTACGTAACCCCTGCATCCTTATCAGTCAGTTCCCCCGATAAATCCCCGATGAATCGGGACAGTCGAGACTAAGAGCGGACTTTGGAACCTTCGTAATGGTCGGAGTTATTGCCCAATGTCTGCTTATTTCTCTAATTCACCATAGTTCATTAATGAACCAATAAACAAACTGTTTTCGCATTTCACGCGTCACGTTTCACGCTTTCTTTTGATAGAAATGTATCAACGACCTTGAAGTACTCCTCCGGTTGATCGACCCAAGTGGCGTGTCCACACTCGTTCAGAAAAGCAATTTCTGTTTGGGGAATTTTCTCCTTGATTAAGTATGCCTGTGTAATCGGTTCGTAGTCCTGATAGCCGTACACAACTAAAGTTGGTGCGGTAATCCTATCGGCGTTTGCGAGTTGCATTTCATGCTTGAAGTTCGTGGGTGACTCAGCATGTCTAAGATAGCCTCCATTTTTTAGATAGAAGTTGATAAACGGTTCCGCAGTCTCACGTGAGTAGAACACGACACGAGCCCATACCTGAATTAGAGCTTCGTCAATCTCGCGTGGAACCACGCCCTTCTCAGACCGCGCTTCGTCGTATGACCGCCGGATAGCTGCAAACTCTTCAGGTGAGGTTGGATATGCCATCCGATCTCTGTTCGCGCGGTAGCAAGCCCTCATTTCTGAATTGAGTGGTCCCGGACCTACCAAGATGAGATGTGATAGGCGATCAGGATACGCTTGGGCGTAGAGCAATCCCAACCCGCTGCCCCACGAATGCCCAAGCAGTGCCATCTGATCCAAACCCAAATGGTCACGAAGCGCGTCGAGGTCTTGGGTGAATTTCTTGATATCCATTGCGTCCACCCCACTCTCAAGCAGTTTCGATTGGCCGGACCCGCGTTGGTCGTAGAGGACACATCTATATTTTTGGGCGAATAGTTCTCCCATTGGACGGTAAAGTAGGTGGTCCCAGCTGCCGTGAAGACAAACTAAGGTCGGTCCTGTGCCGATCTCAAACCAAGCCATTTCGTGCTCGTTCACCTGCAAGGTATGTTCTTTCCAAGTGTGCATGGTTCTTCCATCTGTGTTTTCATCAAACATCTTCTTCTACGAAAGTCTTCTCGCCCCTTTCCTCCTGTTTCCGCTTTAGGTCTGCAATTTCCTGATCTGTCAGACGCTCTTTGTCCGCTACGATAGTCTGTTCGATTAATTCCAGCTTCAGTTCTCGATTGGTCAACCACTCCCAGCGGGTAGCATTTACGGGGTGGGTATGTGGGTACACGTCATTGGGACCAATTTCATCGACAACGGTGTAGAGGTAACCGGGTGTCGCACCGTCATGCTTAACCGTACCGCCTCCAGACTGAGTGAGCATCGACGGTCTGTGAGAAAAAGCTTTCGCGACAGTTTTGTCCTGTGTGATCGAACTTCCAACGCTAAGTGTGGTCAGCTTTTGCTGAGAGCCGTGATACCATGTCAGCGTATAGTCGAAATCTTGCATCGGTCGTCTCCTGAACGGATACCTAAATGCACAACGGGGGCACGCTGTGCAATTCAGTTCTAATTTGCTTAAGGCACAAAATCAAATGATAAGGCATCCCCCAAAGGCACATATCCAATTTTGGTGTAGATACTGTTGGAAGTTGGATTTGATAAATCGGTATACAGACTACAAAATGAGTAACGTTCTGAGAGCAGTTTCTTTGTCAATGACCAAACGCATGAAGTCGCATATCCCTTACTGCGATGCTCCGGCGGCGTGTAGACCGTGCTGATTGTTATCCCATTTCTAATCGGACGAGTTTCTGTAGCGATCGAGACCGGACCGCTGTCATCCCAAATATATAGTTGCCCGTCCTCAATGTACTGCTGGGCGGTGCTTTTGGCCGAGTCAACATCCACAGGCTCGCCTATTGCCTCCAAAAAAGCGAAAATCCATTGCTTCATAAGTGGATGGTCGTTCATACCTGCCAAGCGTAACTTCCCCGGAGACAACGGTACATCAGTCACCGTTCTGGCTTCAAACACACGCATCCGCACAGTTACTTTGGATGAGACACCAGCCCTCCCCTCAGTCCAGCACTCAGAAAAGGCTTGGGCTTCGGTTGACGGTCCGGTAACCCCCGGTATTGGCATATCAATTCCACGTAGGTAGCGTGTAAGATGAACGATAGCTACCTTGATGCTTGTGTCAATTCTGCTCAGGATGAGTCTCCTGGGTGGTGTCACGATTGCCACGCCCACGGCTCTACCTTGATCCAGGATACTCAACAGCAGCGGCGATTCGGCTCCGTCACAGGGTGGTTCTTGGCAAAGTGTGTGAGCCACTCCAATCGGTAAATTGTTTTCACTCTCGTTCAATTCCAAGTAAGCACCTGAAAGTGAAATGAGCTCGTTTGCGTCGTTGTGGGATTGTATTTCGACCATTTTGTGTCCTACAGGTTATCGTTTTCGGGCGATAATAGAATTGAAGGTTATGCCTTCACGAGGGTTTAACCTACGATAATATTCCAATCTGAACGATTGTTGCACAACTTCAAGAAGTGTCTCGGGTTCCCAAAAAGAGAAAAATCGCTTCGGTTCGTATGTGTCTTGTTCTAGGATGCCTTCAAAATTTTCTCCGCCCCAAAGTCCAAGATACATTAAGCCGTTTCCGTTGAGTCGAGTTGCGATTAGATTGAAAATGTGACCGATATCCTTCTTCGGTATGTGTAGCAGGCAGTTCAGCGTATACACCGCGTCAAAGGTCTCGCCAATTTGATCGAGCTCGTAGCAATCCAACACTTGAGCGGTAACACCCTTTTCTGCGGTGAGTTTCACCATTGTTGGTGCATTGTCCACGGCAAGGACTTGGAACCCTTGACTTTGAAAGAACTGAGCATCTCGACCGGGGCCGCAGCCAATTTCAAGGAGACTCTTTCGTCGTTCAGCCTTCAAGAATTTTAGAAACTCTGCCCGCTCTCGTTCCTTAAATTCGTCGATAGTGCTAGACTCCCTTTGATAAGCGTGTTTTTCATAAGACTCAATGAGTGCCTCAGTGAATTGCATCATGTCATGTGCTCTGCGACTGTTGGACCACCTGATTTAGCGGGAGAGCAATCTATAATTTATCATCCCAAGTGCTATAAACCTGCCGCTCCAGAGAATAGGAGTGCTGCGAACAATGAAAGAATAACTCTGTTGATGGTATTATGTTATACTGTAATCCCGTCTTGGTGCAAATAATTCTGTTTTTCTGCAGATCAACCTCTCCGCTCCGAGAGGTTTCGATCTACTAACCTGACGCTAACAAAAATGCCAATTATTACAGTCGAACATCTGAGCAAACATTTCAAGGTCTATAAGCGCCGCACTGGGTTTTGGGGAAGTCTCAGCAGCACGGTTTCGCGCCAGCATGATATTATCAGAGCGGTCGATGATGTGAATTTCTCCCTTGAGCGTGGGGAATTGGTGGGGTACATCGGTGCCAATGGGGCAGGGAAATCGACGACCATCAAGATGCTGACGGGGATCCTTGTGCCGACTTCGGGGCATATTGACGTGATGGGGTTGACACCGTATCGGCACCGGAAGGAAAATACACGCCGGATCGGCGTGGTGTTCGGGCAACGAACGCAACTCTGGTGGGATCTGCCCGTTATTGATTCTTTTGAATTGCTCAAGCACATCTACGAAATCCCACAGAACCTATACAAACAGAATCTTAAATTTTTCAGTGAAATGTTACAGTTGCAGCCATTTCTGTCCACGCCGGTACGAAGATTGAGTCTTGGACAGCGGATGCGGTGTGATCTGACCGCGGCACTGCTACATAACCCGGAGATCCTGTACCTGGATGAGCCGACCATAGGCTTAGATGTGGTTGCCAAAGAACAGGTTCGTCAGTTTCTGAGGCAGATCAACGCAGAACGCCAAGTCACGGTTATTCTGACAACACATGACCTCAACGATGTCGAACAGGTTTGTCAGCGGTTGATTATCATTGACAGTGGTAAAATCATCTATGACGGTGGGATTGACGCTTTGAAAGAACGCTACGGCAAAACACGGATGCTCATCGTTGACCTTGCACAAGCGTATTCCGATATTCAACTTGAGGGGGTGGATCTGACGCGGCGCGAAGGTAATCGTATCTGGCTCGCATTTGAGCGCGATACTATTTCAGCCTCCGAAGTCATCGCCCAGTTGACAGCGCTTTATGAGATTCAGGATCTAACAATATCGGAGCCGGAGATTGAGGAGATTGTTCGACGGATCTATGAGATGGGAGTGGGCTAATAGCCGTCGATCATATCATGATAAAAAAATATCTCACTTTTACGGTGAAAGCCTTCCAGCGGACGCTGACATATCGGTTTGAATTATGGATGGAACTGTTTATCAATGTGCTGTTCATGCTGGTTTATGTTTATCTATGGAAGGCGTTATACACAGGGCAAACATCGGTAGAAGGGTACGATCTGAAGGGGATTCTAACGTACATCGTCGTTTCGCAAACCCTATTGACCTTCACGTTTACATTGCGGGTAGCGCGTATTATCGAAGAGAAGGTGCGTACTGGGGAAGTGGTGACTGATTTAATGAAACCGATCGATTTTCAGTTGATGACACTCTCAACCGCTGCGGGAACTTCAAGCCATACGGCACTATTCAACATGCTCCCAAAATTCTTGCTGTTTTACGGTACGTTTGGGCTGTCACTGCCACCGTCGCTTTTGACCCTTCTTATTTTTGTGATAAGTGTGGTCTTAGGGTATGTCATTTTGTTCAGCTTGGAATTCATAATCGGTATTTTCGCTTTTTGGCTCGTTGAAATTCGCGGCATTTATGCCTTGGTTATATGGGGACTGTCTATGCTGTTTTCCGGCTACTTTTTGCCTTTAGAGTTTTATCCTACCTTCTTAGCCAAGGTTGCAGCGGTCTTGCCGTTTCGTGCGATTATCTATTTTCCTACTGCCATTTATACTGGCCAATTGATGGGGCGGAGCCTCATTACGGCAATGTTGATACAATTGGCTTGGGTAGTGGTATTGGTGGGATTAGGACGGCTTGGATACCGGGCGGCATTCCGCAAATTGGTGATTCAGGGCGGATAGAACGGGCACATCTGGCATCGCAGATCTACGTTCCCTACATTTTAAGGGGGTATGGAGGAGGTGATTGTGCGACGCTACTTTAAACTCTACTTTCTTCTCGCCGGAGCGTATGTACGTTCTCGGCTTCAATACCGGCTCTCATTCGGTTTCATGTGCTTCGGAATTATTATCAGCGAAGCCTGTTTGCTCGGCTTGTTGGGTGCGCTGCTCGCCAAATTTCGCACCGTTAACGGTTGGACGTGGGCAGAGGTAGTATTCCTGTACGGCTTAGGTAACTTGTCTTACTCACTCATGCGGATATTAGGGAGTCAGTTGGACGACTTTGACCGGTACATCGTTCGCGGTGAGTTGGATGGTGTGTTGATTAAACCTGTCCCGCCGCTATTCTACCTCCTTGCAAGCCGCGTCGAGTTAGTCCACGTCTCGCGGGCGTTAACAAGTGTTGTTATCTTTGTTATTGCGTTCCACTTGAGCGAGATTCGCTGGACGCTGGACGTTGCGTTGTTCACCCTCACAACGATTCTGAGTGGTACACTAATCATGTTTACGCTGATGCTGGTCAGTGCGACCGTCGCACTCTGGACGACGAAATCGGGTAAATTGACGGATCTGCTTATTAGCGCGACCAAAGAGGCGACGGCTTTTCCGATATCGATCTATCCGCTCGCCGTACGGGTACTTTTGACGTTTATTCTCCCCGTCGCTTTTGTGACCTATTATCCCGCACAGCAGCTGCTTCAGAAGAGCGAATTTCTCGGTATGCCTGAGTCCTTTCAATTCGGAGCACCGGTCGTCGCACTGGTGATGCTCTGTATTAGCTACCTATTCTGGTGCAGTGGGCTACGACGCTATCACAGTACAGGTTCATGAAGATCTCCGGACAAAACTGATTTTTCCTTGCGCTTCGTTGGCCGGTATGTTAAAATAAGGGTGTTCAAGTGGGGCATTAGCTCAGCTGGGAGAGCGCTTGCATGGCATGCAAGAGGCCATCGGTTCAAGTCCGATATGCTCCACCTTTTTTGTGCCCACAGATCTCTATTTCCTACCTGTCACTCGGTTTCTGTGTGCTGCCTTCTCTCTTCGGAGCAGCACTGAAGTGTCGGGGGGTTAAACCGTTGTCTAACACACCTAAGACGGTTAAGTGCAGCTGTGCACGTGGTGGCAGGGACTTGATGAGACTCTCTTCAGCCGTTTCAACCTTCCGTTCTCGCGCTATGCGCTCCTGATGAAATTTTTTCAACACCTCTCGAACCTGGTCATCTGATGCCATCTTATCTTTAGCAAGCCGATTCAAGGGGCGCAAATTTTCAATTCCTTGGAGGTGGGTTTGACGTTTGAATTCCCATAGGGCTTTGATCCGTTCCTTTTGTTCCGCTGTAACCCCGAGTGCTTCTAGCGTCACCCCTTCCTTCTTAGTTCCATCCTCCGTCTTCTGTGCCCATGTCACAAGCCCGAAAAATACTGCGAATATCAACAGGGTAAGTAGAAAGCTTATATAAAATTTGAACATGTTTCACCTCTTTTAAATTCAACGTTCTGACGAATTGTAACTAATCATCTTTGATGCTGCAAAAGAATACCATACTGCCGTTAGGCTGTCAAACGATGGATACCCGTCGTTTGAGTCATTTATGGTGAATTCTACAATTACTTATACACCTTCGATGTACAACTAACCCCCTAAATCCCCCTTATCAGGGGGACTTCATGAGGCTTCGATAAGGGGCACTATTGGTGAACGTCTACATATTTATATTGTTCACCATAATTCACCCGTAGCCTCAATCTCCCGGTCGAGGCCACGGCGGGGCAAGATGCCCCGCCCCGATAAATCCCCGATGAATCGGGACAGGCGGGATTCAAAGCAATCTGAGTCACGGATAAACACGGATTAACGGATTACACGGATAAAAGATTTCCACGACAACCCCGATAAATCGGGATTTCGCTGACACTCAACTAGCATAAGAACGCGCCATGAATTGCGCTACTACAAACTGCGGGGCAAGATGCCCTGCCTACGGATTCGGGTCATTCCGAAATCGGTCAAAAAACGAAAAACTATGGTGAATTTTAAAAATAAATAAACAGTTTCACCCGCCCGGTAGGTGCGGTTTGTAACCGCACCGGTTTGGAGTGTCTCATTAATTCTATAAACTACCATAAATAGCCCTTTCAGCTCTTTGTATTTTCGACTCGGCTAGAGATGCGATGCTGCCTCTTGAGGATTTATCAATAATACACCTATCCGTTTTTGTAAAAAGATGTTATTATGTTGTAGCTTCATTTACAATATCGTGCCAAAGATAAACCACCAGATTTTATACTGATCGCTTTGTCCGTTTCTATGGAATACTATTTTTCTGAACAATTTTGCTAAATCAGGACTTACGCATTTCAGAATAGGACAATATACCCCGTCTACAGACTTACACATTTCAGCATAGGTGGCGCGGGGCAAGATGCCCCGCCTACAATTGGCTGCGTAAGTCCTATAAATGAAAGGAAATAAGCAGATGAAAGCGTTGCTGTTAAGCCCGGGAAACGCTCATTTTGAAGGACACTTAGGCACACTTCAGGAATTGCCGGAAGTTGAAGGCATTTTTATTTGGGGTGAAGATCAATCTGCCCTAGAAGACCTGCAAAAATCGGATGAGCGTAAGGTGGAAGGCGTCACCGGCGATTTAGATGAAATCCTGGTACGGGACGATGTCTTCTTTGCTATCGCTACCATGAGAACGGACTTGAAGCCCGATACTTTTGTGCGGATATTGGAGTCCGGCAAACACCTGATGGCAGAAAAGCCGGTCGGCAGAACCGCCCCAGATGTGCAGCGCGTTGTTGAGGCAGCAGAGCGTGCAGGTATGCAGTTGGGTGTCTGCTATCAGAACCGGTACAATCCAATGATTCGCGAAGCGAGAGATTTTGTGGGGCAAGGTCTGTTGGGACCGCTGATGTCGATTGAGATGCGTATGCTGACGACGCAGGTACAATACCGCAACCCTGACGGTTGGTTATTTAGTCACGAATACGCGGGAAGTGGAATCTTGGCGTGGTTGGGTTGCCATTATATCGACATGCTGCGCTACATCTCTCACGACGAGATTGTGTCGGTGTCTGCCGAGGTTGCAACGCGCAGCGGTGAGGATATTGATGTTGAAGATATCGCCACACTCTCTTTCCGTTTGCGTTCGGGAGCGGTTGGTTCGCTCCATGCGGGATATACGCTTGCGCTGAGTGGATCCAAATACCCCAACCAGCCGAGTTACGACACCTATGTTGGCGTCAACGGTCAGAACGGTCGAATTCACTGGGGTTCTCCGGGTGTTGCAGAACATATGAGTGTTGAATCAACTCAGGGTTCTTGGGCGTCTGCGCCTCAGCGTGAATTTGATTATACCTTAGCGCAATCCCCTGCGTATGGCGGCATTGCTGGGGAGGAGTTCATCCGTGATTTTATTCGTGCGGGACAAGGTGAAGGAACTCCGCCTGCATCCGGTCGTGACGCACTCCAGGTTGCTCGCATAATTGATGCAGCTTTGGAATCGAGTCAGACGGGTCGCCGGGTCGAGGTTGAGCTACCTTAAGGGATCTGTGGAGAGCGGGAAAAAGGTTCCAGATATTCTTTGAGAGGGATTAACAAGATCTTAATATTGACATTATTTCTTGTTAATGATAGACTGTGAAACAGAGTCTTGGGAAAATCCGATTGAGGGTTGAGGGGTTGAGGATTTTCTTAATAGGTCTGGGCTGGGCGTTAAGCCTACATCCATTATAGCTGGAGGAACAGATGGCGACTAAGGTAGTAAATAACCAAGAAAGGTTTGATTGGGTTGAATACCCTGTGCAGGATGACGTTAGATTGGAAGTGTATTGGAGAGAGGACCCAGGGGGTCGGGGACCCGCGGCTTCTTTATATTTCTATGATGATGAGGTTTTACGCTTCGACTGCTTCGGCGGGGATCAGGGGCATTGTCACATGAATCTGAGCCAGACCCGAGGGCAGCGGTGGTATTACCCGGAAGGTCCTGTGAAAGAGAACATTAAACAAGCGGGCTTTGATATACGGAAAAACTATCAGTTTTGCATCCTGTCACACCAAGATGACAGGGTTCGACGACTGAAAGTTGATCGGCAAAAACTTGAAGTGGCTGCGAGTCAGATGGAAAGCAAGTTGACCGAGATCGCTGCTCAACTCGACATGCTTTAGATTTGCACTACCAACACGCTATCAATTTTGTAGTGATGAATACAAGGGGCAACAGGAATTGTTGCCCCCTAATACCTTCCGCCTGAACGTTCAGATTTACCCTGTCCCTTCGATCACTTCCATCCAGACACCACGAACAAACCCCGGATACTCCCCGTCGCTAAAAGCAGGATAGTAGATGTCCTCACCTGTGAAATCGTGAACAACCTCGCCACCTTTACTGTCAGGAATATGCACACGGCAGGTTCGATCTCTCTGCTTATAAAGTGCTGTGGGCGAAGGTGTTCCCTGCTCAACACGGTAGCGTTCCAGTGCATATTCATCAACTTCGACCCCCAGTCCCGGTGCTTCCGGTGGAGCAATTGTTCCGTCCACTACTTCCAACGGTTGCGTTAAGAGATTGTGTTCCCATAACTCAAAGCAGGTAATTGCCGGCAGCTGGGCGTGTGACAGCACTGCGCCGATGTGCATGGCATATGCGGTCGTGATACCCGTTCCTACCATCTGCAGCCAGAACGGTTTATCGAACGAAGCGCACAACGCGTTGATTCTCCGCGTCCCCGCTGCCCCGCCCCCGACCACAAATCCGCCGCAGCATCGAGCGTGCAAACACGATTCATTGAAGTGTTCAACAATCCGTTTTTCTACCGCTTCCTGTAGACGTCCGGCGCCGTCGATATCTGTGCCGAGGTAGTATGGACTTTCATAATATGCGACGTTGGGGTGCTTATCTAACTCCTGCAAAACGGGTTGTGCGCCCTCCGCTGTTAAGAGAAAACCGTTGAAGTCGATGTCCAATTTGTAACCTTCTGGGACAACCTTGCCAACAGCTTCCACCTGTTTGAAAATGTCCCGCCACGGACGGGCTTTCAGCTTGATTGATGTGTAGCCCCGTCTAAGCGACTCCTCTGCTTCTTTCACCCAATCCTCCGGCGGCATGTCAATATCCCACCATGAAATCGGGCAGCGATCCCGGACCTTTGTACCCAGCAATTGGTAGGCGGGGACACCGACCGATTTGCCGACGGCATCAAACAGGGACATCTGAATGCCGAAACCGATACTGTCATCCTGCATGATTGCAAACGGGTTTTGTCCGATGACCCGATCGAAGTTGCCGGACTCGTCCCCCAGATTTTCTCCATAACCGATGACACCATTATCCAGTTCGACTCGGTATACTTCTACCTGCTCCGAGTGTGTCAAGGCGCGTTGCATGTGTCGGGTGACATGATCGGCGTAAAAAGGGATGTGCAGCGTAAGCATTTCAAGGGTTTTAATTTTCATAGCGGAATCCTCCAAAAGGTTAAAAGTCCAGCGTGTTATTGTAGCACAGTTTTTGATTGCGAAGGGAAAATTGTGGGTGGCATAGACCTTTTCCTCTTTTTTTGGTATCATGTATTCAACATACTTATTAAAGCAATGGTGCTGGTTTGCAATTGTTGAGACGTTCTTTAGTCAAATGTCGAGCGTAAAACGTGAAGCGTGAAACGTGAAAACAGCTTGGTCACAAGATCATTGTTTTATTGGTTCATGAATGAACTTCTGAACCCATGAACTCCTCAATAAATCCCCGATGAATCGGGACAGGCGGGATTTCGCTAGGCTCGACTTGAATGATGTGGAAGCGATATGCCCACCAGCTAGCACCAAAGGCTATTGAGAGGAGATTCAATGAATTACGGAACAGTCCAAGGAATAGATAGAGAGATTTCACAGCTTGTGCTTGGGTGTATGCTATTTACGCCCGACACGATGGAACACAGTTATTCGATGTTAGATGAGTTTTTTGCAGCTGGTGGCAATGCGCTTGACAGTGCGCATAGTTATGGTGGAGGCGATAGCGAGCGGCTGCTCGGCATGTGGATGAAAAACCGGAAAAATCGATCTGAAGTGTTTTTAGTTGACAAAGGCGGGCATCCGCATTCCGCAGTACCACGTCCACGCTTGAGCCCAGAGGAGCTTGCGCATGACATCCACGAAAGCCTGCTCCGTCTACAGACCGATTATATTGACCTATTTCTGCTACATCGAGATGATCCGGAGATTCCAGCGGGTACAATCATCGAGCACCTGAATCAGGAAATTCGTGCGGGTAACCTTCGGGCAATTGGCGCGTCGAATTGGGAGCTTGAACGCCTTCAAGAAGCGAATAACTACGCTGCGGAACATGGGCTGCACGGATTTGTGGTCAGCAGCAACAATATCAGTTTGGCTGTCCCGATGGAACCGATGTGGAAGGGGGTTGTGTCCGTATCGGAAACGGCATGGGAATGGCATAATGAAACGCAATTTCCGCTGCTGCCGTGGTCCTCACAGGCACGAGGGTTCTTTAGCGGGCGTTTTGCCCCTGAAAAGCGGGAAAACCGGGACATGGTGCGGGTCTATTATAACGATGCCAATTTTGAGCGACTCAGACGAGCACAGACGCTTGGAGAGAAGAAGGGGTATACGGCGATACAGGTTTCGTTGGCGTTTGTTTTGCACCAACCGTTTCCAACTTTTCCGCTAGTCGGTCCGCTGACTCACGAGGAGTTGGCCTCATGTCTTGCGGCGCTGGCGATTCAACTGTCCCCCAATGAGATGCGCCGGTTGAATCTGGAAACTGATGATATTGATTCCTGAAACATATGTGGGATAGTTTACAAGATTGACACGACGCAGCCGATTCCGTCGGGGGGACCAACGTTCTCATGCTTCTACGTTCATGCAACCCTAGTTGCATGATTTCTTATCAAAGGAGATTTCAAATGAGAGGGTTGACTTTGCTGTTCTGGACACTGATTTTTACCACATCGAGCGTTGAATTGATGAAGGTACAGGCTGAAGATAAGTTTGCATATGACTTTTGGCCTCCGAATGGCAATTGGAACATTTATGCCGTTGATGGAGAGGGGGGCAAACCGATACAGTTGACAGATGCTTGGGTATGGGATCGATGGCCCGCTTGGTCCCCAGATTCAAAGCATCTTGCCTTTATATCGCAGGAAAGACTCGCTGTAATGGAGGCTGATGGGACAAACCGAAGACATATTACTGCCGGTGTAGACTGGAGGCCGGCTTGGTCTCCAGATGGACATCAGCTTGCTGTAATGAAGGATCGATCTATCTGGATTTTTGATGTAGAGACGCATGAGGGAAGAGAAATCCCGAAAACACGGGTCGGGATGTTACCTACTTGGTCGCCGGATGGTCTTCAGATCGCCTTCCGCTCTGACATCCTTCATGTAGGA
The DNA here is from genome assembly GCA_022826645.1 of Candidatus Poribacteria bacterium. GTDB lineage: Bacteria > Poribacteria > WGA-4E > WGA-4E > PCPOR2b > PCPOR2b. The sequence continues at coordinate 69,478 of JAJDUM010000028.1, read as the reverse complement.
AACTGGGATATCTACCTCATTGATATAGATGGACAAAATCTGAAGCGACTCACGACTAATCGGCAGGAGGACCACTACCCCGATTGGTCCCCCGATGGAAGCGAAATAGCATTTAGTTCAGATCGGAGTGGACAGTCGCAAATTTACGTCATGAATTTGATAGGACGTAAAAAGATTCGGCAATTAACGGATTTACCTTTTTCAGGCAAAGGTCCCGCTTGGTCCTCGGAGGGAAACCAAATTGCCTTTGGCGGACAGAAAGAAGACGATCTAAAATCTATTGGGATTTATGTTGTTGACGCCGAGGGTGGCGAACCAACTTTGCGTGTCCCCACAGGTACAAGTAGCCCTCCCACGTGGGGGCGGGGACCGTTGCGCTTTGCCGTTGACCCACGAGAAAAACTAGGAACCACTTGGGGTGCGATTAAAAAAGGGAATTGAACCAATAGATGGGTGGTTGCATCGATTTTGACGTTTAGAAGTGCGTCTGCATTGCCAGATCCAATTTAAGGCGTGTTGACATTTTGATGTTGCTAATTCGGTAAATGCTTAATCACCGGACAATCTGCCAAAAGAACACTCCAACCTACGCTATTGTTAAATGTCAACATAACCTAGCTAAACCTACCTGTTTCGGATATTTGGCAAGTCCAATCGGATAGGATATACTATTGTCGGCTCATGTAAACGGACAGAAAGCAACACTATGACATTTCAAGAGGCGCTTTATGCTCTCGGGGTCCGGGAAAACACCCTTTCCGACGAGGAAAAGTTCAGGTTAGATCAAGACGGCTTTCTCCCCTTTCCGAACCTCATCTCTGCTGGGTTGGTCGCTCGGATGCGATCGGAAATGGAGGCGTTGTTCGCCCTCGAAAATACCGGTGAACCGGAAATGCCGAAGGAGTGCACGAACATGCAAAACAGGTCTTCTGTCTTTGATACCTGCTTTACGCATCCACGTTTACTTGCGGCGGTTGCTCATGTGCTAAGGGAAGATTTTAGATCCCTTGGCATCCATTCGCGTCCGAATCGACCGGGTGGCGGTCATCAACCGCTTCATGTTGACTACGGTGGACCGCCAGCCAAACCGGGGGCGTATTATGTCTGCAACTCAATGTGGATGCTGACCGATTTCACCAAAGAGAATGGTCCCACTCGTGCCGTTCCCGGGTCCCATCGTAGTGGCAAACACCCACAGGATGTGATGGAAGCACCGGAGGAAGCGCATCCCGATGAGATAAAATTGATTGGTACTGCTGGCACGGTTGTGGTTTTCAATAGCCATCTGTGGCACGGCGCAACGTTGAATCGTAGCCAAAGCGATCGCCCAAACGTTACCAGTTTTTGGTGTCGCCGCCACGACCCGCATGTGGACAGATCCGCGTCGGATTGGGGTGTTCTCAATACGAAAACCTTTTCCCGTCTCAGTGAAGCAGCGCGATGTCTATTTGATTATGATTGTTAAACCTTTTCTGGTGAATCGTCTTTGCGGAACGCAAAAAAAGGAATAGTCTATGCCTACCAAACCGAATGTACTTTTGATAAGCACCGATCATTGGCCCGCTGCCCTGTTGGGTGCTGCGGGACATCCAGCCATCCAAACCCCGACCCTCGACGAACTCTGCCGCAGCGGGGTCCGTTTCAGTAACGCCTATGCGGAATGTCCTGTCTGCATTCCTGCCCGTCGCACCCTAATGACGGGGACTCCACCCCGCACGCACGGGGATCGGGTTTTCAAAGATAAGCTGACCATGCCCGATATTCCGACGATGGCGCAAACTTTTCGGAACGTGGGGTATCAGGCTTATGCGGTTGGGAAACTGCACGTCTACCCGCAACGTGACCGTATCGGCTTCGACGATGTGATTTTGGACGAGGAGGGTCGGGTCCAGTACGGGGTTTTAGATGATTACGAGCTTTTCCTCGGCGATCAGGGGTATGCGGGGCGACATTTTGACCACGGGATGGGGAACAACGAATATGTCAACCGCCCATGGCACCTTCCAGAGGAGACCCATGCGACGAACTGGGCGACGAGTCAGATGGCGCGGATCGTCAAACGCCGGGATCCGAATCGCCCCGCTTTCTGGTTCATCTCCTACCGTCACCCACACCCACCAATCGTTCCTCTGCAAACATATCTGGATCTTTACCGGGATATTCCGATTGATGAACCGTATTGTGGAAGCTGGGCAGCTTCCTCAGAAGATTTGTCCCTAAGCCTGCAAGCTAATGTTGCGCGAGGGGCTAAACTCACATCGCATCAGATCACTGCTGCCCGCCGCGCGTTCTATGCGCTTTGCACTCATATTGATCATCAGTTGCGTGTTATTCTTGGGACATTGCGCGAAGAGGGTGAGCTTGACAATACGATTATCTGCTTTACGTCCGATCACGGTGATATGCTTGGCAACCATGGTATGTGGGCGAAGCGGCTGTTCTACGAATATTCCGCTAATATCCCGATGATTCTGCTCGGCGTTGCTGGGGATGAACGGGTAGGTTACAACCGCGTTGATGATCGATTGGTCGGCTGGGCGGATGTGATGCCAACGTTGCTCGACTTGGCGGGAGTTGATATCCCTGATACGGTTGAAGGGCTGTCGATGGTCGGCGATCAGAAGCGGGATTGGTTCTACGGCGAGGTGGGCGAGGATAACCATGCCACACGCATGATTCACGAGGGACGCTACAAACTGGTCTACTATCCGGTTGGCAATTGTCGACAGCTTTTCGATTTACAGAACGATCCGGATGAGTTGACCGATCTCTCCGGTTCCGCTGACCATGCCGATATCCTCAACAGTCTAACTGACCGGTTGATTAGCCAACTCTATAGTGGTGATGAAGCTTGGGTTAAAAACGGAGAACTTGTCGGACTGCCCGACCGAGACTTTATCCCCGGTCCGAACAGAGGACTCTCCAGTCAACGTGGTTCGCATTGGCCCCAACCTCCACGCACGAATATGCCGCAGATTCAGTGGCATTCTGAGGGAAAAGACAAGTGAAGGGTGTTAATATACCGATGCACCAATAATTTTCACGTTTCACGCATCACGTATTGATTGGGAGGCTATCCGATGGCAGATTGGTGGCGTAGCAAAACATGGCGGTTTATTCAAACGAACCTGCGAGAGGTTGACATGCTCGATATTGATGCTGAGCGTGTGGTCGCTGATATGCAGGCGTTCAAAGCAAATGTGCTGATGATTAATGCGGCGGGGATTATCGCTAGCTATCCCACGAAGCTGCCGTACCATTTTCAGAGTCCGTTTCTGAAGGGAGATAGCCTACAAACGATCATTGCTGCGTGTCATCGTGCCGATATCCGTGTGATGGCACGTACCGATTTTTCTAAGGTGCGTTACCCGATTTATGAAGCCCATCCCGAATGGGCGTCCCTTACCGCTGCAGGCAAGATTATCGAATACAATGGCGATGTGCAGGTCTGCTTGAATGGAGGCTATCAGCAGGAGTACGCCTTGCGGATTATTGAGGAGCTGCTCACGACGCACGATTTTGACGGGATTTTCTTTAACATGGGTGGGTATCAGACTCGGGACTATAGCGGTAATTATCACGGTCTCTGCCACTGTGCGAACTGCGAACTGCTTTTTTCAGAGATGTTCGGGCTGTCTCTGCCGACCGAAGAAGATCGCAACGACCCGACGTTTCGGAAATACAACCTCTTCAAGGGACGAACATTGCAGGCACACCACGAGAAGGTCTACGATTTTATCCACAGGCTGCGTCCCGATATTTGTATCGCCAACCACCGGGAAACGCATCGAGGGTTCAACCGGATGGAGGCGAACACTGCAATAGATCGACCGCTGCCACACTGGCAGTATAGCGCGTCCGACAATACGAAATGGGCGGTAAGCAGTTATCCAGAAATGGTGTCCAGCGGTACGACTGTTGACTTTATTGACTTTCCCTACCGGCACGTCGCGGTGTCGCCCCATCAGCAGGCGTTACGTCTGGCGCAGAACCTAGCCAACGGTGGGGCATTGGATTATTACCTTATCGGACGGTTGGACAACCACGAGGACAGATCCGGGTTTGAGCCTATCAAGGAGATCTATCACTATCACGCAGCCAATGAAGCGGCATACACCAACAACCGATCGAAAGCGAATATTGCGCTGCTGAAGTCTGACCGAGTCAGCGCGGATGCGTTCAAGGGGTGGTTCCGTTTCTTGGTAGAAAACCACTTCCTTTTTGACACCTTGACAGCGGATGCAGCATTAGATTTGGCATGGGACAGGTATGAGGCGATTGTGTTGCCCGACGTTCGACCGATGAGCGATGAACTGGTAGCGCGGATTGACCGGTTTGTAGAGGAGGGTGGAACGGTGATTGCCACCGCTCAGAGTGGATTCCGGGATGCGGACGATGAGCCCAGATCGATACCGGCGCTAAAAAGCCTTGGGATTACACAGGTCAGACGAATACGGACAGATATGCGTGGTTCGTATTTCAAGTTGGACGATAAGCATGGGTTTGAACGATTCGCGGACACTGAGCTTATCTATATGGACGGGACGTACGTCTATGCTGAGTATACTTCGGATGTCCAGCCACGATTCCAGTTGATTCCGCCACACCACTTTGGCCCTCCGGAACGGTGCTACTATACGCAGGTTACGGCGCACCCCGCGTTCACGGTTCGTCCCTTTGGAAGCGGGCAGGCGATCTATATCCCGTGGGAGCCGGGGCAGCTGTTTCACCGACAAGGCTATCCCAATACCTCCGATTTTGTCGCTGACCTGCTGGAGGGGGTTGCTGGGCTGACGCCGATCGGGAGAAATCTGTCGCCGATGGTTGAGGTGACGTGGTTTGAGAAGGTGGATGGCAGTTCACAACTAGTGCATCTGGTGAACGGTTCGGGACATTTCGGGGTGAGTTTCTACCAGCCGGTCAAGATGGTGGACTTGGAGATCGAGTTGCCGTCAGAGAAGCAGCCGGAGTCCGTGCGAAGCCTTGTCTCAGGAGAAACGTGTTCGCATGACTGGTCAGATGACCTGCTGACGATTCAGATCCCTGAACTGAGGTTGTTTGAAGCAATTGAGATTGTGTTGTAGATGCTTAGAGATGATTGAAAAATCGCCCCGATCCAATCGGGATTGGCACGGATTTATAGATTTAGCAGATTTTTTGCCGAGGGACCAATACCATGTTGGGTACTCGCACATTTGGGGTTAAATTGACCTTCGATTTGTACGGTGTTGGGCAATCTCTAACCCATACAGAAGCGAAATGCACCTCATTTCAGCCCGGTGTTACAGCTAAGTTGTTCAAGACTCGTCAATGAGCCGGGTAGAGTGTCAATCCACAACAATCCCCTCCGACAACGTTCCTCCTTGAAATGTGCACCTGTTTGGCACAAAAGTTGCGCTTTGTTAATTCAATCTACAAATTCAAGGAGGAACCCCCAATGAATCCCAAAAACATTTCCAGCGCAATACTCTTCCTGCTTGGGCTGCTGAATACCTTATTCCTATTGGCAAACATTGACGCGGCGGCTGCTGCGGAGGGGGTCATTGCATTCGTATCATCGCGGAATAGTAAACCACCGAATCGAGGTATCTCCACGACAATTTATCTGATAAATGCAGATGGCACTAACGAACGGAAATGGCTCGAAAACAAACGTTTTGGCTTCCCCACTCCTCCAACTTGGTCGCCTGATGGTCGGAAAATTGCCTTTTCTACATCTAAAGCCAATGATGGCTTGCATGTTTTTATTAAGAATCTCCGTAACGGCATACAAAAAAAGGTGACCGATAAATGGGAAGGAGACCATCTAGGATACGTGGTCTATTCTTGGTCTAGGGATGGCAAATCGTTAGCCCTTTCGTGCTGGGAACTTCCTCCGCTTGAGGCTTCAGATATCTGCATTATTGATGTTGAGGGCAGGCGATTAAAAAATCTGACATGGCTTGCCGGAGTTGAGGATAGTGGTCCAAGTTGGTCTCCGGATTCCTCTAAAATTGCGTTTGAGTCAAGCCGAGATGGCAATGACGAGATTTATGTCATGGATGCCGATGGCAGAAACCCGGTCAATTTGACCAATCATCCCAGTTGGGATTCCTCAGCAGATTGGTCACCGGATGGAAAAAAGATTGTGTTTTTTTCTCATCGAGGAGGACAATCTGATATCTACGTGATGGATGCCGACGGTGCCAACCTCGTCAACCTAACAGATCACCCCGCGGAGGACCGTGTTCCTGCATGGTCCCCCAATGGACAGTGGATTGCCTTTCAGTCTACTCGTGATGGGAACTGGGAGATTTATGTCATGGATGCCGATGGTAACAATCAGACACGAGTTACCAATCATCCAGATACAGATGGGTCTCCGGTTTGGGTAATTCCCGATCGGTCTCTTCCTGTGGGGACGCGAGGCAACCATGTCACATTGTGGGGGCGGTTGAAATCAGAAAAGCAATGAGCGGGGAATCGCTGTTGGGCAGATTGTATGAGCTGAAACTTACTTCGCAGATCAATCCAAAAAGGATATGAAAGATGGCTCGAAACGGATTGCTATGGCTTACTTTTATTGGGGTTGGCATGTTCAGTTATTTGTTTTCATTGTCCAATGTTTGGGCACAAGCCCCCCGTAAAGCACAAATTGCCTTCGTATCAGAGCGCGATGGAAACGCTGAAATCTATGTGATGGATACCAATGGGAAGAACCCACAAAATCTAACACTCCATCTTTCCCCTGATTCAAGTCCGTCGTGGTCGCCTGATGGAAGCAAGATTGCCTTTGTTTCTTTTCGAACTGGCAATACGGACCTCCATATCATGGACGCTGATGGGAAGAATATCCATCGGCTCACAAACCATCCAGATGTTGATATAGACCCCGCATGGGCACCTGATGGAAGACGGATTGTCTTTGTTTCCGTACGAAGGGGACAACAGGATATCTATGTGATAGATATAGATGGACATAATCTTGAAAATCTTACAAACCAGCCAGCACCAGATGTCCGCCCTGCTTGGTCGCCTGATGGGAGCAAAATTGCCTTCGATTCGGGACGTAGGCACCCTGGGGTCTATGTCATGGACGCTGATGGTGGGAATCCACATCGGCTGAGTTTTGGTCGCTGCCCTGCATGGTCTCCTGATGGGAGACACATTGCCTTTAGCTACGCCAGAGGGACGGGCCCCGCTAACATCTATGTTATGCATGCCGCCAGTAGCAACGTTGTTCAACTTACTAAATCTGATAAAAATCAGGCAGGCCCTGCGTGGTCACCTGATGGGAGACAAATTGTCTTTTACACGAGTGGAGACGGCAATGATGAAATCTATGTCATGGACATTGATGGCAAAAATCAGAGACAACTCACCCATCACCCTACAAGTGATCAGTTGCCAGATTGGTTTGACCCAGAAGTGCCACCCTATGCAGTTTCCACCGTTGGTAAGCGTGTCGTCACATGGGGCTGGCTCAAACGACTTGGACGGTAGATGAATATGACAATCAGGACGACTAAAAAATGGCAGCCAAGCCACTGCTTTGAAACCGATGGGTAGGTTCACCATCTTCAGCAATTCTAAATTTCTGCGAAAGCGATGAGAAAACAGATGAAACTCAAATCCGACATCAACTTCCTTTTAATGGTACACTTGATAACCTTATCTCTTCTACTGATCTATGGTTATGCTTCCGCCGAGCCGACCGGGACCATCGCGTTTATCTCGGAGCGAGAGGGGCGAAAGAGAGAGGTTTACTTAATTAACGCCAATGGCACGAACGAGCGGAAATGGCTTCAAAACCCTCATGCCTTTGGCATGACATGGTCTCCTGATGGCAAATGGGTTGCCTTTAGTCAGCGCAACGCTAAACAAGAAGATAACCTTTTTGTGTTAGAACTTCGCACCGGAAAACAGAAGAACATCACTGCTCAGTTGCGAGGATTGGGGATGGATTTTTTTTCTCCTGACTGGTCTGGGGATGGCAAGTGGTTGGCATTGGCATGTCGGCTACGGGACGAGATCCGTTCAAATATTTGTATTATAAAGGCAGACGGGGATGGTTGGAAGCAGCTAACAAAAGCACCCCATGAAAACCACCAGAATGTACATCCCTCTTGGTCTCCCAATGAAGAAAAAATCGTATTTGACGCGGGAGGTGGAGGGATAGGTGTGGATGAGAAGGACCATGGCATCTTCGTGATGGACCGAAATGGAAGAAATCGCGTTCGGTTGAGTCCAAGCGGTCAAGGGCCTGCCTGGTCCCCCGATGGGACAAAGATTGCTTTCTATTCCAATCTACACAACCTCGGTCAAGAGGATATCTACGTGATGGATGCCGATGGTGCCAACATCGTCAGAGTGACCAATCACCCCAAATCAGACCGTTTTCCTGCATGGTCCCCCGATGGGAGGTGGATTGCCTTCATGTCGCCTCGAGGGCGAACGGGCTGGGATATTTACATCGTTAACGCCAATGGGGGTGAAGCGAGGCAGGTAACCACTCATCCGGATCATGATCTGTATCCGACTTGGGTAATTCCCGACCGGTCGCTCCCTGTTGACACACGAGGCAACCATGTCACATTTTGGGGGCGGTTGAAATCAGAAAAGCAATGAGGGGGGTAATTGCTGCTGAAGGAGAAATCAGAATGAAAAAAGTCCTGTTTGTTACATTCATTGCAGTAGGGTTTGGGTGCATTGGGGGATTCGGTTCTAAAGCGAATCTTGCTTGGGGGTCCAAAATTGCCTTTGTATCAAAGGCATTTAACCCTGATGGGGAAATTATTATCATCAATGCGGATGGAACCGCTCCCCAACCCTTAAAAAGTAAGCCCGTTCCAAATTGGCCAGCTTGGTCACCTGACGGGAAAAAAATTGCATTTATCGCCGAGGTTCCTAGCCAACTTTTCCTGATGGATGCAGATGGCCGTGATCTGGAACGCTTAAGATGGCATTTTCCATTAAGGGCACGTCCAGCTTGGCACCCTGACGGTCAGAAAATTGTATTTACAAAATTCGACGAAATTACAGTTCTTGATCTTGAAACGAAAGTAGAAACCCGAGTGTTATTCCATGGGTGGGATAACGGTTTCCGGGATGCCGCTTGGTCGCCGGATGGAAAACAGATTGCATTCATAATCCAGCATGACCGGCAACACGACATCTACATCATCGACGTCGATGGAGGCAAATTACGTCGGTTGACCGATAATGCGTCCAATGATGCCGCGCCCGCTTGGTCTCCCGATGGGCGTCAAATTGCCTTTTACTCAGATCGAAATCTTAAACCGGGCATCTGCCTCATGGATGTGGCAGATGGGGCAAATTTCAAACGCATCTCAGATAACCGTGAAATTTACCCATCATGGTCACCAACGGGAACGCATATTGCTTTTTCGGTTTCGTTGATTGGTGGGAGTAAAGTCGGTGTGATGAAAGCCAATGGGAAGGATCGGCGCATACTGTTTGATGGCGCGCTGCCATCTTGGCGGCCTGATGGTCCAGCGGCGGTGGATCCCGTGAGGAAATTGCATGTAACTTGGGGACAGATCAGGTTAGGCTTATGATTCCAAGCGAGTGGTGTGGAGGAAAAAAGAAATGAAGCGGAAGCAATTTCTGAACATTTTGTTTCTCAGTATCGCTACATATGGAGTTGCCGGATGGACTCGTGGTTGGGCATAGGCCTCCGGAGGTGCAAAGATTATCCAACTGGCAAGGAAAGGTATGACCATGAAGTGCAAAAATATCTTAACCATTTCCTTGTGTTTATCGATTTTTCTGTTTTTCTCAATTTTCTTGATGACTGCACGCAGTGCCGATGAAGGAACGGAGTCTCAGGACGAATCATCCAAGGAGGGAATTCCGAAACGCATTATAGGTAAAGATGGCACACCGATGGTGCTGATTCCAGCGGGCGAATTTCAAATGGGTAATCGTTGGGAAGATGCAGCAGAAAATCCAAATCGGGGGAAGGGGTATTTTAAAGACCAACAACCGGTTCATACCCTCTATGTGAATGCGTTTTACATGGATATCTATGAAGTGACCAACGCACAGTATCAAAAATTCCTTGAGGCAGCTAAGGATTGGGATCATAATTGGGAACTGTCTAGGTATGATAAACCGTATGAGGTTCACAAACCGGCTGAGTTTTTTGATAAGTCCGAATACAACCAACCCAATCAGCCGGTTGTGGGGCTTGCTTGGAAATCGGCGAGGGACTACTGTAAGTGGGTAGGAAAACGACTTCCCACCGAAGCGGAGTGGGAAAAGGCGGCGCGGGGTGATTTAGAAGGGAAAAGATACCCATGGGGAGGTTCAATTAATCCAGAACGGGCGAATTACGGTCATAACATTGGCAAGGCAACTCCGGTTGGTAGTTATCCGCCTGAGAATAACTACGGACTCCACGATATGATGGGAAACGTCAGCGAATGGTGTGCGGATTGGTATAGTCCCGATTACTATCAAAACTCACCGAAACGGAACCCAACCGGTGCTGCTTCGGGAGGGCCCGGTGAGTTTCGTGTCGCGAGGGGAGGGCATTATGGACTCGGAGCCGAGTGGTTTAGTTGTGCATCACGCCGTTTCTCTAGCGAAGGCGTACAAACTAATTTCGGTTTCCGTTGCGCCAAGTCGGTTCCCCGGTAGTTTTCCTGTCCATCATACTGATGGGCTGCCTCCTTGGATTAATCTATTTCAAACAACATTGCTTATATTTCTTGCCACTACCGCAGGGACAGGGGGAATTGTGACCGACTTTCCGTGTGGCTGCTACCGGCTTGGGACGTAGCAAAGGTATAATGCTATCAGCGGGGCGTTCAGCCTGTAAGACTTCAGCTATCATTTCCGTGAATCGGGCAGGTTAGCTGTGCGTCAGGGTTTTTCTGGTTTTTTCAATTCGCCCCACGTTGTGATTCGTTTTCCAACAGCCTCTACAGCATACACGAAACCGGGCCTGACCCAATCCGCCTCTTTCGCATCTTCCATCCATAGCGTCATGGTTTCGTTGAGGATATCAATCAGATAGAGCGAATTCTGGTGATCCTTCTCCATTACTGATAAGATGAGTTGCGACCCGTCTGGCCCCCAAACCAATCGAAGAAAACCCAAAGGTTTTTGGGCCGATACCGGTAATACGAATGCCTGTTTTTGTGAGGTATCAAGATTCATCAGTAGCATTCTATATTCTACGAGAAACATTGGTTCTCCTGCTTCTCTCGCACTAAAAAGAAGGTGGTTTCCTCCCGGCGACCATACAGGACTTAACCAATTTACAAGTTCGCCGGTCTTTAACTGGGTTGGCATATCCCCATCAATCCCAATTTTCATTAAACCCTCCGAATTTTGCTCTTCGACAACGCAGATGAGATGTTGACTATCGGGCGACCAAGTCGGACGGTTCCAGGCTGTCATAGATAGATGGATTGGGATCGAGCGGACAATTAGATTTTCGTTGTTACCTTGTGGATCCGTGACATAAAATCCCAGACCTTGATCGTCTCTAGATACAAAAGCAAGCCATCTACCGTCAGGGGACCAAACTGGCGGTCCATCAAACTCACGCTGATTAGGCGCGAGTTGTTGGACATTTTGTCCATTTGTATCCATCGTGTAGATTCTGTCTGTACCATTTCGATTTGAGAGGAAGGCAATTTTGTTTCCGTCTGGAGACCAAGAGGGTGCGTAGTTTAAGACGGGTTCAAACGTGAGTCGCTGCGGATTTTGACCGTTCGCCTCCATGATAAAGATTGCACTCTCGTCTTCCCCTAATCGGTCAAACACAATTTGTTCTCCGTCGGGCGACCAACCGGCAGACATTTCCATCTCTGGTGTTTGTGTTAAATTTATTATATTTTCACCGTTGTTATCCATGACGAAGATATCACTCCATTGAGTTCCTTGAGTGACAGGGGTTAGCATGACAAATAGGATTCTCTGACCATCTGGGTGCCAAGCTAATGGAATTCTCTCCTCATTACCTCCAGCTGTTAAAGGGGTTACACTCACTTCAGCTAGATTCATCATATAGATTTGCAGTGGATTCGGCGGTGGCTGGCTAGTTGTGATGATCTCAATATATCCGATTTGAGTGCGTTTCGGTGACCAGGCAGGGAGGAATCCGTGTTTGAATCGGTCTTGCGGGACCTCAACAACGTTATTTCCATTATCGTCAATGATAAATATTCTGATATCCTGACGATATATAATATGGTTACTATCGGGGGCCCAACTAGGATTCAAAATCCTTGTTGTGGGATCTGGTTGAAGGATATGTCGAATCTGGTGTCCTTCAGTGTCCATCACACAAAGATCCGTTCTTGAACCCTCTGGTGTAGATGTAATCATGATAAACAGGATTTCCCGTCCATCAGGCGACCAATCCAGATGTTCGTATCGAATATCCTCTTCGGCATTGTGGGTCAACTGCTCGATTCGGCGTGTTGCGATGTTCAGTTTAAGGATGTTTGCTGTTTGTGCGGGGGGCGTAGAAACGAATACAACCTCAGTACCATCGGGGGAGATTGAGGGCGAACTGGCAAACAGATTCCGGGTGAGTTGAACGGGGCGTCCATCCAAGCCTTCAACTAGGAAGACTTCGGGAGTACCTCCGCGTTCGGAAACGAAAACGATTTTATCTTCCAACTTCCTCGCCTGCACAGATATGTCAATTGAAATCAGAAGCGCAATACACGAAAAAGCTAAAAGTTTCCTTTCCATATCAGTACCTTCCCATCATGCCGATAGGATGCCGCCCCTACATTAACCTGACGTAAGTTGCTAGTTGATAAACCAAGCGTCAGCAACCGTCGCAATAATCGGGAATCGGAATTTCCTCCTACATTAGATGCACGATAGGAGACATATCTTCAAATCGCTACGCTCTAACTGTTTACAGATAAGTTTGATGTATTCTGATACACATGTCGCCCCGCTGGGGCTTTGGGGTATGGGGCTATCGGTATGCTATAAACATGTCGCCCCGCTGGGGCTTTTAGTTCGGGCAAGATGCCCGCCCTACGACGGGTATAGGGGATTCATAACTAGGGCGTGTTGACATTTCACCGCAACCAAATAATTGAGGGGTCCACAATCCGCCGTAGGGGTTGGGTCTCCCAACCCTTTGTGCACACCTCTGTATCAAGTTGCTAAAATCGACGTTTGGGTGTCGAGATATGAATCTCGACCTACAATTGACTCAACCTGTCTGGTTTGAGACGCTCAATCCGCGTTGGACAACGGGCGAGGAAACCTCACCCCTACGCTTACAGACAATTTCACATAAATGTCAACAGAACCTAGCGACTTGGTTTAACTTAAGCTAAACAGCACTGCTTATACTTCTTTCCACTACCGCAGGGGCAGGGAGAATTGCGACCGACTTTCCGTGTGCTTGGTGTGCTTGCTACTGGTTTAGGACGCAGCAATGGCATAATGCTGTCGGCGGGGCGTCCAGCCTGTAAGGCTTCAGCCATCATCTTCATCGGTCGGTCGATGTGGTTAAAGAACTGTTTATAGCCAGCACAGAGATAGTTCAGGCCGTCTTCGCCGCTCGGTGTTTTGATAAAGCGGTTCTTTGGGCAGCCGCCGTTACAGACGAAACGGACTTCGCAATCGAGGCAATACTGGGGCAGGGTATCCCGCTTGTCGGTTCCGAACTTCCGCTGGAACGTCGATTCGACCAACGCTTCCATCGGCGAGTCCATAACGTTGCCAAGGAAGTATTCTGGGTCAACATAGTGATCACAGGAATAGAGGTCGCCGTTATGCTCGATAGCCATCGCTTTCCCGCAGGTCTCGTTGAAGATGCACAGACTTGGGTTGTACCCCAACCAAGCCTCTAACGCGACATCGAAGATCTGAACAAAGATCTTCCCAATATCGTTGACAACCCACTCGTCAAAAATGGCGCAGAGGAATTTACCGTACTGCGATGCACGGACCGTGCGGTCGGTCACACCTTTCTCATCCACGCGCTCGACAGCGGGGATAAACTGCATAAATTGAGCGCCAAGTTCTTTGAAATAGCGGTACACGTCGAGCGGATAATCGGCGTTGTGGCTGTTCACGACACAGAGTATATTGTAATCCACCTGATGCTTCTGTAGGAATTGCAGTCCCCGAATGACATCATCGGAGGAGGGTCTGCCCCGTTTGTCGTAGCGGTATTTATCGTGCAATTCGGGGGGACCGTCAATGCTGATACCGATTAGGAATCTGTTCTGCTTGAAAAAGGTGCACCACTCGTCGTTCAGGAGCGTCGCATTGGTCTGAAATGTATTTTGGATGCGTGTACCGACCCGTCGATATTTCTCCTGATATTCGACAGCCCGTCGGAAAAAATCGACCCCCATCAGCGTGGGTTCGCCTCCCTGCCAAGCGAAGGTTATCTCATTGACCTGCTGCGATTCGATATATTGGCGCACATAATTTTCCAATACCTCATCGGTCATCCGAAATGACCGCGTATCGGGATAAAGATTCTCTTTGTCCAGATAGAAGCAGTATTCACAGTCCAAATTACAGATTGCCCCAATCGGTTTTGTCATTACATGAAACGCACGCGGTGCTTCCTGTTTAATCATTTTTTCACCTTCCTCTGGGTCGTGATCATCGCTATATTGAAAACTGACCGCTCGTAGCCACGCGATGGACGATTTACAATGCTGTCAAGCCCCCATAGCGCTGATGAACTTCCGCCATCAAAGTTTATTGCGTGTTTTGCGCCGAGTGCCCGCAAAAAATCAGCCATCTCATAAAGCGTCATCCCGATGCTATATCCGTATTGGCGGCCATCTACCGCAATCAGGAATAGTTTATCGTCGTTAAATCCCAGGGCACTCCGCGGATTCAGTCGTGCCGCATTGCGATGACGATAATTGGATCTACCGCCTGACTCGTGAAAATCCACAAGTTCCGGTTCGATTTTTCCATTCCGTAAGAGGCGGATATTCCCTCCAATGCCATCAGGCACTTGCTGCCATTTGGTGGGCGAAAGTGCTATTTCGAGTGTTCCCATCCCACCCGCGCTGAATGTGGTGTCCCATTCTACCGCTAATTGATAGTCGAGTGCCAATACTACTCTGTCGGGAGGGATCGTGCTATTGCCCCGCCGATTGACCGTATCAATCTTAAAACGGCTCCGATACTTGCCTGTCAGTGGCAGTTCGAGCTCTTTGAGGACAACCTCGTAGCTTCTGCGTGCAAGGGTCTGCTCCCCAAATCGGGGGGTATAGAGAACGGCGGTGCATCCGGTTTCACGAATTTGGTTGATACAATCGACTTTGAGCGATGCTCCATTGATGCGGATGACCCCGTTTAATTCAACGGCATCAAGTAAAAATTCGCCGTCCGTTGTTACGCCAAAACTGGTTTCACCCCAGGGTGATGGCGGCGGGAAGCCCCACCAATCGCGCCGGGGTGCGATGCTGACCAATTCCCAATCTTGGATATGGAGGTTAAAGATAACCCCTCCACGCCCAATCCGATCCCCACGGAGACCAAAGCTCCCATTGATGCCGGCTAATAGTGGAATATCTTGTTGTGCGAGCCGTATCGCCATGCTACTGATTGTCTCTCTGCCAAGGAGCCGGGTGTTAGCGAGTTCAACCCCGAAGCGCAGATTTTCAGATTCGCGTCTCATTTCAGCGACATAAACCGCTGCATCCCGTTCTTTCCACCAATCACGGTAGATTCGCAAGCCTTGGGGCCAATCCGATTTTTTAAGGTAGTCCCGCTTTTTGGACGCAGGATTTGGACGGTCGGGGACCGACTCCCTGATGAGCTTAGAGATAATGGAGGAAGACGTGGAATTGGTATTGAAGTTCGGAGCGGTCGCTCGTAAGGCACCAATCCCCAAAATCAGGAGGATGGTTATCCCGCAAACGATGGTGATTTTGATGGGATAAGTACGCTGATTGCCCTTTTGCATCCTCGATTGCCCTTGCTCCTTGCTGTCCGATCAAAATTCAATCGTCACGCCACTTTTGACAAAGACTATAAACACTATTTTTACAAATGGTGTGCTAATCTGTCAAGGATAAACGCAATGTAGCTAAGGACATCTACGGTAGATTTTAGAATTGGTTAGACACTCCCAATGCACGGCTAACTCCCTAAATCCTTCTTATCAGGGGGACTTGGTAAAATCCCTCTTATCAGACAGCTAACTCCCTAAATCCCCCTTGTCAGAGGACTTTGGCAAAGTGCGCCGTTAAATAGCCCCGCAGTTTAGCTCTCCGACACTTCTATCAATAGCCCGTAGACGATTTGACTCCAACCGGGTTTTCAAGTAAAATGATTTATGTCAATTGATTAAATCTTGGCTAAGCGGAGGGACTCCAATGAAATATCGAACATTCGGACAAACAGGACTCAAAGTTTCAGAGATTGGGATAGGGGCGTTTCCGATCTCTGGGGTAAGACAACAGGCAGATGGTACACGGACGGGTTGGACAGGAACCGACGAGCAGCAATCGATCGCGCTCATCCATCGTGCAGAGGAACTTGGTATGAACCTGATTGATTCCGCAGAGAGTTACGGTACAGGTCACAGTGAGGAGATCGTCGGACAGGCATTGCGGGGGAGGCGGGATAAATGGGTTATCGCCACCAAGGTTAGCCCAAACAGCGGGTTGGATGCGAACGATCCAGATCTGCCGACGCAGGCGGAGAAGCGGATCGTTGAAGCGGTAGAAGGGAGTCTGAAGCGGTTGGATACAGATTATATCGACATCTATCAACTTCATGCCATTCCGTTGGAAGGGGCGATGCCGGCTGTCATGGAGGCGCTGGCAAGGTTGCGGGATGAGGGCAAGATCCGTTGGTACGGTGTTTCGACGAACGATCGGGAGGCGATTGATAAGCTTCGCGGGTTGGGCGAGATTCACCTGCTGCAAATCGGCTACAATCTGCTTGAACGCGATGCGGATGCGCTGCTTCATTTCGCGAAGCAGGAGAATATTGGTACGCTCATCCGTGTTCCGCTGGCGAAGGGGATGCTAACGGGCAAATATTTCCAGAGCAGCGAGATTCCGAAGGAGGATATACGTCACGAGCGTTTCAATCGGCCGGGGTCTATTGATGCCTTCAAAAAGCTGCCAGCGCTCGGTTTCCTCGCAGAAAACAGTGGACGCACAATGGTTCAAGCAGCGCTCCGTTTTACGCTTGACCATCCCGGCACCTCTTGCGTCATCGCAGGCGCGAAGACGATGCAGCAGATTGAACAAAATGTGGCTGCTATCGATGTGCCATCGCTTACTGAATCTGAGCTTCAGAAGGCGTTTGCCATCGCTGATACGATTCAGACACCCAACTGGAGTGCGAACTGATTCGGGGGAGAGGCTTGATGGGTAGACGGCTTGGTTGTCTATTGCTCAAAACGCGCCAGCTGGAATGGACTGATGTCGAAACCTGTTGTTCCCTCAAGCGCCATTTCCGAAAGCATACGTCCAACAAGGCTGGCGAACTTGAAACCGTGCCCGGAGAATCCGGTTGCTAAGACAAGGTTCGCACAATCCGGGTGTGTGTCGATGATAAAATCTTCGTCGGGCGTTTCTGTGTAGAGACAGACCTGCGCGAAAAGTGCTTCGCCGGCAGCATCGGGGATACGCTCACGCAGGAAAGAGCGGAGGTGCTCGATATAGTCAGGATCGGGCGTGCGGTCACATGTATCGGGAGACACCGGCTGCCCCATCCCGTGCCGCGCAATCTTTACGCCTTCACGTCCGAACACGGGAAATCCGTACAAAACCTCATCCCACGTTACATCGAGGAAAATCGGGAATTTGCCCCGCTGAAACAGACTCGCATCGGTTGGTCGATAATACACCACCTGTTGCCGGGTGACGGTTAACGGGAGATTCAGTTCACTGAGGATCTGTCCGGTCCACGCCCCCGCGGTTACAATCACTTTTTTTCCTTGAAAGCGTTCCCCTTTTGCAATCACTTGGGGGTGGGTGCCCTGCCAGTTAATTTCTGTTATCGGCGTATTCTCCCGCACCTCCGCTCCATGCGTTTCGGCGAGTTGGAGGTAGGTCAAAACACACGCTGAAGCGTACAGGAAACCGGTATCCTTCTGCCACAGGGCATCCACTCCGTCTTCAATCCTGAACTGTGGGAACCGGTCTGCTAGTTGTCGTTGGTCCCACCATTCGGATTCGACCCCAGCGGCATCGAGGCTCACACCCATATCGTGGAGATATTCGTGTCCTTCCTGTCCGATTACCACACTGCCGGTGGTGAACAGCAGATCCTTCCCCGATTCCTTCTCCGCTTCACGCCATTCTGCATAGGCATGCTTCATCAATTCTGTATAGAACTGCTTCTCGTAGATCAGGCGGATAATGCGATTGTCTCCATGGGAACTGCCGAAGGTATGTCCGCGGGAGAACTGTTCTAATACCAGTGTGCGTGCCCCTGCCTTGGCGAGGTAATAGGCTGTTGCGCTGCCCATTACTCCTGCTCCGATAACAATGGCATCATACATTTCTTTTGGTCTCCTGATACGGCGATACGTGAAGTAGGAATTGGGAAATTCCAATCAGTTATTTGATTGGGAATGGTTTGGGGAGTTCATCAAAATTCTTCTCTCTGTTTTCGCCGCGCAACAGAATTGCCGACCAGTTACGTCCCAGCGAGTTCCTCTCAACCTGCTTGACCCAAGTAGGAACGTAGCGGACTGTCAAGCCGCAGCGTCGCCGTGTAGATTGATTGGGCAGGCTGCCGTGAATCAATGTGCCGTGATGGATTGAGATTTCGCCTGCCTTCAGAACGAGGTCTACAGCATTTTGCTCCTCAGCCTTACTGACTGGCACTTCCTGATCGATACTTAACAGGTTTCCTTCCTGTCCGGATTTCCCATGGTCCCGAATGCCGGGACGGTGGGTGCCGGGAATCACACGCATGCAACCGTTTTCGCAATCGCTATCGTCGATTGCATACCACGCAGTAATCGCTTCGGGCGGCTCAAGTCCCCAATAGGTTACATCCTGGTGCCATGCCACAAACTTTTTTTGATCTGGTCCATATTTGCAGAAGAAGTGGCTGGATATCATCATAACATCGGGTCCTATCAAGGCTTCGATACAGTCGAGAATCTTTGGATGGGTTGCAATCTCCCAGATGAATTCTTCCTCAAAATGTCGGTCGACTAACCCGAGATGACATTCCTCGCGCCCTAGTTTGGCTTCTAATTCGTCAAATAGTTTCCGATGTCGGGTGGCTTCGGTTTCGTCTGAAATTTGAACTTTTGGAACGAAGCCTTCTGCCTCATAAGCCTTGATCTGTCCTTCGGTGAGGGACATTTTTCCGCTCCTTTCGCGTACCTATCCACGATCCGGTACACGCCATTGGGCGTACCAGCGGGAATCTTGAGACGGTCCATCATCATCGCTCCAGCTGCTCTGCATACTTTCGAATTCCCTTAGTTGTGGGCGAACATCGCGTTCCCAGATCTCTTCAATCTGATCGAAGGTGAGGGGTTGACGTCCTGACGATGGTTCGGTATAGGTATCGAGCAGTTCCTTTGCTTTCGCACCAAGCCACCGGACTTCATCGGCAACCATTCGTTCACCCACTTGGCGGTCCGATTCGTGGGCGGTTGGTCCCATAGCAAAATGGGGTCCCGGTGCGTCCGATGCTGGTAGACGCGAGACATCGACGCAATCAGGTTCCAGTGCCCAGAGGAACGAGGTTTCAACTTTGCCGGCGTGATCTCCGCCGCTGTTGCCATCGCGATCGAAGCCGGGTTGATTCGCCTCGAAATCGGGCAGACCGTATAGCTGCATATCAAAATGCGGTTGCAGGATTTCAAGCAGGGTCTTGAGGTCTTTCCAGTTGGGACCGTAGTGTCCTGTCAAAAGGAGGGCGGCATGAAATCCCATGGCATCCGCTGCCCGAACATGATAGCAGATATTCTTGAAATGCATCCACGCAGGCATTGCGGTCAGCCATGGACGGACCTCTCCAACAGTCCGATTTGCCCAGAGTGCATAGCCGCCGTGTTCGTGGATATGCCAATAATCGGGCGGAGCAACAATACCGCCGTGCTCATGGGCTGTTCGACACGCAATCGCATGTGCTTTCAAAGCGTCGAGTCCGACCGCATTCTGGGGACCGTGGGGTTCGCACAAGCCGTAGCAGAAATAGACGATGGGACATTCCTCAAACGCGGCTTCCAGTTCGTCGGGGAACATCCGCTCCCAGCGCACTTCTCTTTTCATCGTAATATCCTTTTATGTTGTGTGCTGATGTGAATACAGTTTCATGTAGCACTTACGATATAAAGTTGTATCATTGTTGCCACAATTTTTTTATGGTAGACTTTAGAATTACTTAGACATGATGAGCGAACCAAGTCACGGACCTTGCTCGCCGAGTTACGGCACACGGAGTGTGCCTACTACCATTAATGTCTACTTATTTCTATAATTCACTATAATTCAACTTATGTTTACTACAGTTAAGTTGGACAGTTTGTGGGAGTTCTGTCTGGTTTCAGTACAGATGAATTGTGGCATCTTAATTGCATATATTTAGACAAATCTTTGCCAAGCAAGATTTTATGATAGCTTCACGCATCTGTCAATCACAATCTATAGCGGTCAGATCACCGGCTTAAGGGGTTATAACTTTTCGGTTGGCAGTGGGTATGTGCTATATGATATACTCAACACATACCGTTAGGTCAACCTATGAACAATTTATGGAAAGGAAGGATGACCATGAACAGATTCGTTCTCTCGATTGCACTCGTGCTGGCGGTGATTGCTTTCGCAGGGTGTTACACACAGATTGGTTACTACGAGACGCCCCCTTCAACCCGAGAAACCTCCTATCGTCATCAAGACGCGCACGAACGCGAAGACGGGGACGAAAAGGTGACACCTGGACAGGAGCAGCAAGGAGAGGTTGAAGTGGAAGGGGAGCCCTCCGAAGTGGACGATGAAGGGTACTACGGACGTCGCAAACCGAGCTACGGTTATTCTAGCCGTTATTATCGGTCTTACCGCCACGATTACTACGACTACTATCCCGCTTATCCATACTACTATGGTGGCTATCATCCCCTTTATCCCTATTACGGATACTCCTACTATCCATATTATTCATACTATGGATCATATCGCTATCATGGGTATCGTCCCTATCGCTATCGCTACCCGCAGCGGACTTCCAGAATTGGCGATTTGAATTTTGGTAAGCGACGCTCGCAAAGCTATCGAGGAGTCAGATCTCGCCACCCGTCTTCAGGGCGTCCGGATAGGTCGTTGAGGAAGGATGAGGAGAATAAGACGCCCGCTCGTGGTTCGTCTGAGTCACGGCGCGACAGGTCCCGAAGGTCCAGAAGGAGATAACAGTCCAATGAGAAGATTAGTGAAAACCGCCACTGTTTTGGCGTTGATGCTCACTTACTTTGTGTTTGGGAGCAGAATTGGAGTTGCACAGGTAGAGGAGATTGCCATCGGTAATACCTTCGGTCTTGGTGCAAGGACGATGGGGATGGGCGGCGCATTTCTCGGTGTTGCGGATGATTTTACGGCGCTGTATTGGAACCCGGCGGGGCTTGCTCAGATCAGAAAGTTTGAGTTGTATGGCGGTCTGGCACATAGCGAACGGGATACAGAAACGAAGTTCAACCGTGGTCGTACGGCAGACGCTGAAGGATCACAGACTCGACCGAATTCGATTGGGTTGGTCTATCCTCTATACGCAACTCGCGGTGGCATTGCGCTCGCGCTCGGATATAATCGTCCTCAAAATTTTGATTCCGAGATTGCCATTCGAGGGGTGGATCCGTCGGACGATTCGGTGTTTAGCGGATTTAATGTGAATGAGATGACCGCTAACAGCGGTGGCATGGGTATCTGGAGTTTGGGGACGGGTGTCTTTATCTCAGAAAATATCTTACTTGGCGGCTCAATAGACTTTTGGCACGGATCAAGTCTCTATGAGTTGGACAGTGAAGCGGGAGACATTAATAGCATTGACCCAGAGGTAAAGAGTTTCGCTTATCACGATACCATAGACAGAGTGTATTCAGGTCTTGGCGGTAGGATAGGCGTGCTTGCTTTCGCTGGAGAAAATGTAACACTCGGTGGGACTGTTACACTGCCGGTGGACCTTGAAGTCAGCGAGTTGTGGGAACAACAGACGATCGTGGAATTCGACGATGGTGACGAGAGTGTGGAAGCCGATGACGGATCAATCTTATTTGATATCGAACGTCCATTTCAGTTTGGCGGCGGTGTTGCTATCAAACTCTTAGAGAAACGCGTGACATTAGCTGGCGACGCCCAGTTTACGGACTGGACACAGACCGGATATGATCCGCTGCCAGCAGAGGATGCACAGAACAACTTCAATCGGTATTATGACAGCACTATACAGATTCGTGTCGGTGCGGAGTATCGTATACCGGTTATCGAAACCAGTGTGCGCATCGGTTACTTCCGCGATCCAATCCCGTTCCAAGATAGAGAGATAGACAGTGACCGAGACTTTCTGACGATTGGGATAGGCAAGGTCTTCGACCAGATTGTCAAAATTGATGTTGCCTACATGCGAGGTTCATGGGAGCAATCAAGCAACTTACTCACAGAAAGTCAAACCTCCAACCGGGTGTTTGTGTCTGCGGGATATCGATATTGAGGGTTGCTGTGATGGGTGACAATTAGAGCTGCTCTGTCAGGTTGTGGTATACCTGGAGTCGAGAAACAAAAAAGGCGCTGACTGAAAGTCAGCGCCTTTTTTTTATGCTTTTATCGATATTTGCACTATTCTACCAACTGAATATACGCCATCTGAGCGGCGTCGCTACGTCTCAGTTCGCCTCTGATGATACGGGTATATCCACCATTACGATCTTGATAACGGGGACCAAGATCGTCGAATAATTTTTGCAAAATGTCGTGGTCGTGGATAACCTTAGCGGCCTGACGGCGTGCATGTAGATCGCCTCGTTTAGCGAGGCTGATCAGTTTTTCAGCGACCCGCCTTAGTTCTTTGCACTTTGGCAAGGTCGTTCGAATCTGTTCGTGTTCAAATAGTGCGGTGGCTTGGTTGCTGAACAATGCCTTGCGATGCCCGCTTGTTCTTCCAAGTTTCCTTCCCATTTTCCGGTGACGCATGACTATTCATCCTCCCCGATCGATCGGGATTTTCAATATTCTATTTTTGGGCAATTCACTCATCATTGCCAAGGGTCATTCCTAAAGAGAGGCCCATCTCCGAAAGGATGTCCTTAATCTCGTTCAGGGATTTTCTACCGAAATTCCGAAATTTCAACATTTCTTGTTCAGTCTTGACCACGAGGTCTCGGATAGTTGTGATCTCTGCAGCTTCCAGACAGTTAGCGGATCGCACTGAAAGTTCAAGTTCCGCGACAGGCTTCGATAGCCATTTCTCACGCTGAAGTTCTTCTTCGTCAATTTCCTCGACCGGTTCCACGTAGGTTTCATCGAAATCGCTAAAGAGCCTAAATTGATCTAGCAGGATGTCCGAGGCTTGTGTGACTGCTTCTTTTGGGGTGATACTCGCATCTGTCCACACTTCTAAGATAAGCCGGTCATAGTTTGTCATGTGTCCGACCCGTGTTTCTTCAACCAAGAAATTAACTTTTCTGACTGGTGAAAACTTAGAATCGACCGGGATAACTCCGATCTGTTGACTGTGGTCTAGATGTTCTTCCCCGAACTCGTATCCCCTGCCTCCACAGACTTGGATTTCCATATTCAAACCATCGCATTTGTCGAGCGTTGCAATATGTTGGTCCGGGTTGATGATGTCAACCTGTCCGTTGGGCTGGATATCTGCTGCTGTGATGTTACCGGAGCCTTCTGCGGATAAAACTAGGGTGATAATCTCGTCGCTATGAACTCGAAGTCGAATCTCTTTAAGGTTAAGGAGAACTTGAGTGACATCTTCTTTCATCCCGTCCAGCGTCGAGAACTCATGCTTTACCCCATCAATAGCAACGGCAATCACGGCGGCACCTTGGATTGAAGAAAGCAAGACGCGTCGCAGCGAGTTACCAATAGTCGTTCCAAATCCTCGTTCAAGTGGTTCAGCAACAAATTTCCCGTAATCCGGTTGCAATGTATCAAGATCGGTAACGAGGTGCTTTGGCTTGGTGATTTCCCTCCCTGTCATCTATCTTATCCTCCTACAAGTGGCTGTGTTATTTGGAGTAAAGTTCAACGATTAACTGTGTTTGGAGGTCGATGGCGAGTTGCTCGACGTTGGGGAACGTCCTAACAACTCCCTCTTGTTTCTCTTTATCCAACTCAAGCCAATCTGGTGTACCCCGGTGTTCAGAACGTTCTAACGCTTCTTGAATAACCGCTACGTTGCGACTTTTCTCTCGTGTTTGAATAACATCGCCAAGTTGTATCAGGTAAGAGGGAATATTAACTCTTTTTCCGTTCACAAGGAAATGGTTATGTGTAACGAGTTGTCGAGCCTGCAAGCGTGAATTGGCAAAACCGAGCCGGTAAATGACGTTGTCCAACCGACGTTCCAACAGTGTTAGCAAATTCTCTCTTACAACGCCCTTCTGTTGTGCAGCTTTTGTATAGTAGTTTTTAAACGGTTTTTCTAAAATGCTATAGATACGCTTCGATTTCTGCTTGGTGCGTAATTGGCGTCCGTAATCTTTGATTTTAGGCAGTTTCTGACCGTGTTGACCGGGCGGATAACTACGACGCTCAAATGAGCACTTCGGGGAATCGCAGCGTTGTCCCTTCAAAAAAAGTTTTTCACCTTCTCTTCGACACAATTTACATACAGAACCTAGATATTTGCTCATTCTTTTCTGGTTAAACTAGGACCAGTTCCCCCTTTCTTAAAATCCCAATTTTCAAACATTAGACGCGCCGCCGTTTGGGCGGTCGACAGCCGTTATGAGGAATTGGGGTTACGTCTTTCATTGCAGTAATTTCTAATCCAGCTGCTGAGAGGGATCGAATTGCGGACTCTCTGCCGGATCCTGGTCCTTTGACCCTTACCTCAACCCGTTTCAGACCGTGCTCCATCGCTTTCCTGGCGCACGTTTCCGCTGTTTGTTGGGCAGCGAATGGGGTAGATTTCCGAGAACCTCGAAAGCTACTACCTGCACTTGCCCAAGCGATGGCATTTCCGTTGAGGTCGGTGATCGTTATGATCGTGTTATTAAAGGTTGCTTGGATGTGAGCGATTCCTTCAGAAATATTCTTTCTTTCTCTCCTCCTTGGACGATTAGAGGAACCTGGATCTCGCAAAATTAGTCTCCTTTCTGAAGCTCAATGCACAAGTGGTATTAACCGCCCTTACGCGCTGCTTCTTTTGCTTTTCTTCCGACCGAAATGGTCTTTGCTTTTCCTTTGCGCGTCCGTGCATTAGTGCTCGTCCGCTGTCCTCGTGCTGGCAACTGTCGACGATGACGCAACCCACGATAGCTATTGATATCCATCAACCGTTTGACATTCAACTCGACTTCACGTCGGAGATCCCCTTCAACCTTGTAATCTTGGTTAATGGTTTCTCTTAAGCGGCTGATTTCAGATTCATCAAGATCTTGGGATTTTTTGGCGGGGTCAATATTGAGATCGTCGACCATTTTTGAGGCGCTATGACGGCCAATCCCATAAATGTAGGTCAGGGCGATATCGATTCTCTTCGTTCGGGGTAGATCAACACCAGCAATTCTTGCCATGTCTTTTTCCTCCTTACGTGTTAGGTAAAGTGCTTAACCTTGTCTTTGCTTATGCTTTGGATCCGCGGAGCAGATAACGCGGATAACACCTTTTCTCTTAATAATCTTGCACTGAATACACATTTTCCTTACTGAAGCACGGACTTTCATCATCTCTCCTTTACTGGAAAATGAACCCTATCTTGTGCGGCGTCCTCTCACACGTCTGTCCTTGAGGAACCCGTCGTAATGTCTCATTGTCAAATAGGATTCAATTTGTGACACTGTATCTAACACGACGCCGACAACGATTAGGATTGAAGCACCACTGATTAATGCGCCAGTGCCGAGCCAGCCCTGTAGAAGTAAAGGGAAAACCGCAATTGCGGCGAGGAATACCGCACCGGGTAAAGTAATTCTGGTTAAGGTATCGTTAATATAGTCTGCGGTCTTCTTTCCTGGCCGAATGCCCGGAATAAATCCACCATACTTCCTCAAGTCATCCGCCATTTGCACGGGATTAATTTGAACGGCTGTGTAGAAATATGTGAAACCGATAATTAGAAGGGCGTAGACCGTCCAATATAGGGGGCTGGTAGCACTGAAAACGGCGATAAGTCCCCCAATCCATGCCCATGTGGGAAATTGACTTTGCAACAATCCGAGAACCGTTGAAGGGAATTGCATCAGGGTGACGGCGAAGATAATGGGAATCATGCCGGCTGCATTGACACGGAGCGGAATATGCGTTGCTTGTCCTCCCATCACTTTACGTCCAACAACTCGCCGTGCATATTGGACGGGAATTTTGCGGACACAGAAGGTGATGAACACGGTCCCCATAATCGCTACAACTCCCAAGGCAAGGAAGATGACCAGTTTCGGAAGGTCAATTTGACGATTAAGGAGTTGGTTGAATATTGTTTGGATTCCACCCGGCATACCCGATAGGATACCAATTGTAATAATTAGGGAGATACCTTGACCGATACCGCGTTCCGTAATCTGTTCGCCGAGCCACATGACGAAAGATGTACCAGCCATCAAGGTAATCATAGTTAGTAAGGTCCACCAGATGCCTGGATTTGTTACAATTTGAATGTTCTCACTGCTGATAATGGCGCCGGGTCTTTGCAGGAGCAGGCTAATCATGATGCCTTGGATGGCGCTAAGAATAACGGTAGCGTAGCGCGTATATTGGGTAATTTTTTTTCGTCCGTCCGGTTCTTTAGAAAGCTTCTCGAGGAAGGGGATAACGACGGTCAGGAGCTGCATAACGATTGACGCACTGATATACGGTTGAATACCGAGTGCGAAGATTGTCATCTGCTTAAATGCGCCGCCAGAAAAGAGATCCACGAAGTCAAGGACGCTTCCGCCGGTTCGACCTCTGAAGCTATCAAAAAACTTCTCTAATTCAATATCATCAATGCCAGGGAGTGTGATATGGGCACCCAATCGATAAACGATGAGCATTAGTGCTGTAAAGATAATCCGCTGTCGCAGTTCTGGAATTTTGAAAGCGTTTTGGAATGCCTTAATCAATTAAATCACCTCAATACTACCGCCGGTTGATTCTATCTTTTCAACAGCAGACTTTGAGAATCGGTGTCCCTGTACCGTTAATTGCTTTTCTAGATTACCTTCTCCGAGAATCTTGATCTTTCCATCTCTCTTCTTTGTAATGCCGGCTGCCTGCAAAACTTCGGGGGTAATCGTCGTCCCATTGTCAAAATGATTTAGTGTCTGGATATTTACAATCTCATACTCAATCCGTTTATGTGCAATTCTTCTGGGTCCACGCTTAGGCAAGCGTCTCACTAATGGCATCTGTCCCCCTTCAAACCAAGCGGGAATAGAGACACCAGCGCGGGATTTCTGCCCTTTGTGGCCACGGCCGCAGGTTTTGCCCCAACCTGAACTTTCGCCACGTCCAACGCGCTTTCGGCCACGCGTCGAGTTTTTTGAGGGTTTGAGTTCGTTCAGTTTCATTGATATTTACTCCATTTTATGGATTGGTGGTTACGGTTAGAAACCTCTGTCTTGTGTCAGGGATGGATGTTGCGAACGAATTAGGGGCACACGCAATCGAGGCGCTGGGAACAACAGGTTAGTCGAGCAGTTCCTCAACTGTTTTCCCACGAAGGCGGGCCACGTCGTTGGCATCCTTCAGACCTTTTAGGGCTTCCATAGTGGCTTCTGCTGTGTTTTTGACGTTTCGGGAACCGAGTCGTTTTGTCAATACATCTTGCACACCGGCAAACTCTAGGATGGCTCTCGTTCCGGGTCCGGCGATAATCCCAGTACCGGGGCTGGCTGGCTTGAGCAGAACCTTCGCGCCACCATATTTCCCGATGATTTCATGAGGGATGGTGGTTCCTGATAAAGGCACGCGGATTAGATTTTTTTTCGCATCCGCAATACTTTTGCCTATGGCTGATGGAATTTCATTTGCGCTTCCGAAACCGAGACCGACCACTCCTGACTGGTCTCCGACGACGGAAAGTGCGTTGAAACTGGGTGTCCGTCCACCTTTGCGAACACGCATCACGCGGTTGATATCTATTGGGCGTTCCTCAAATTCAAATTCATTGGAATTTATTCTGTCCCTCAAAAGCAATTCTCCTTCATGATCAAGTGCCAGTTCATCTTACGAATTTCAGAATCGGAGCCCCTCTTCTCTGGCGGCGTCTGCGAGTGCTTTAACCCTCCCGTGATAGAGGTTTCCACCGCGATCGAAGACCACTGATTCAATTTGATTTTCTTTTGCCCGGCGAGCGATTAATGTGCCTACCTGTTCTGCTGCACCGATGTTGCCTCGTATTGACAGGTTATCTTTCAGTTCTGGTGATTGGGTTGAGGCTGCAATGAGCGTGTTACCGGCTTCATCATCGATAACTTGGGCGTAAATGTGTTTCAAGCTTTTAAAAACCGAAAGCCTCGGTCTTTCCTTTGTCCCCACTATTTTTTTTCGTACTCGCTTTTGCCGTTTGTGCCTTGCGAGGTATTTTGCTTTAGATGGATCCAACGCTTATCCCTCCAACAGTAATAAAAAAGGATTGACAAATCCGGCGACGATAGTTTTGGCGTGCCGACTTGTAAATCCTTTAGTCTACAAGAATATAGCAATTAAGCTGCTACCTTACACTCCAGTTTTACCTTCCTTCATACGGACACGTTCACCTTCGTAACGGAGTCCTTTGGAAGGTTCGTAGACTTCGGGTTTCTTGATTTGACGAATTGAGGCGGCAACCTGACCAACGACTGCCTTGTCAATACCGCTCACCGTTATTGGCGTGTGAGGTTGTCCTCCCACATTTTCGGAATCGCCGACGCTCAGGGTTACACCTTCGGGAGGCTCATAGGTTACTGGGTGGGAATACCCAACATTTAAGACCAAACGATTCTGGCGATCTACTTGTGCACGATATCCAACGCCGACGAGAATAAGTTTTTTCTCAAAACCCTCGGTTACACCTGCTACCATGTTGGCGATGATACTGCGAGCCAAGCCGTGTAACGATCGGTGTGTTTTCTGATTTGTCAATCGCTCAATCGTGATGAGTTCGTCGCCTAAATTGGCCACTATGCCTGCGGGAAGCGTCCAGTTCAGAGTGCCTTTTGGACCTTCAACGGTGATGTCATCTTGGTCCAAAGCAATCTTAACCTTTGGATCTAACTGAATCGGCATTTGTCCTATTCGTGACATTATATTCGTCTCCGAATTCAAACTGAAAAATTACCAGATATAACAGAGTACCTCGCCACC
Organism: Candidatus Poribacteria bacterium; assembly: GCA_022826645.1. GTDB lineage: Bacteria > Poribacteria > WGA-4E > WGA-4E > PCPOR2b > PCPOR2b. The sequence continues at coordinate 40,049 of JAJDUM010000028.1, read as the reverse complement.
AATACCAGATTTTCTACATTCAGAAGCGGTCTTAATACCTTGCGAGGTCGATAGTATAGCAATCCCTAAATTTCCATACACACTGGGAAGGCGATCTGCTTTCGAGTATACGCGCCGTCCTGGTTTGCTAATTCTCTTGAGTCCGGTGATAACCCTTTCTTTGCCTTCGCCATACTTCAAATAGATGCGCAAAATACCTTGTTTGCCATCATCAATCCAACGATAGTTGCGGATATACCCTTCTTCGTGTAGGGTACGGGTAATTTCCATTTTTAGTTTTGATGCGGGTATTTCGACGCGCTCATGCGCAACGATATTCGCATTGCGAATACGGGTCAGCATATCCGCAACCGGATCTGTCATTGACATAAGTTTTCTCCTTTACTCGTGCCGCCAAATAGGGCACTACCAACTTGCCTTTGTAACTCCCGGAATTTTACCCGATCTTGCGAAGAGGCGAAAACAGATTCGGCAAAGATCAAACTTTCGCAGGTAGCCGCGGGCCCTGCCACAGTTACGACAGCGATTATATTTTCGAACCTGAAACTTCGGGGTTCTTTTTTGCTTGGCAATGAGAGCTTTTGTTGCCAAATGAAGGCTCCTTTCCTTCACTGCTATCAAGGGGTGGTATGCACGCGTTAAGATTCTCTAAACGGCATTCCCATCAGGTGCAGTAACTCGCGTCCCTCTTCATCGGTTGGAGCGGTTGTTCCAACAGTGATATTTAATCCACGAACTTCGCTTATCGTGTCGTATTCGATTTCTGGGAAAATCACCTGTTCTTGCAGACCCAAGGAATAGTTGCCGCGTCCGTCAAAGGAATCGGGGGAGAGGCCCCGAAAGTCGCGAATCTGCGGAAGGACGACGTTGACGAGTTTATTAAAAAATTCATACATCCTATCCTGTCGCAAGGTTGCCTTACAACCGATCGCCATACCTTCACGGATCTTGAAGGCTGACACCGATTTCTTTGCGCGGGTGATCATTGCCCGCTGACCACTGATTTGTGTCAGTTCTTCGGCGGCATTATCCAGCAGTTTCGAATCGTCAATAGCGGCACCAACCCCCATATTTAGGGTTATCTTGTTAAGTTTTGGCACCTGCATAACGTTTGGGTAGTTGAAGCGTTGTTGCAACGCGGGGAAGACTTCTTCTTGATAGAAAGATTTAAATTCGCTCATTCATTCTTACCTTTATTCGCGTTCAGCATCCTCACCACATTTTCTGCATACGCGTGCACGGTAGTTTTTGGTTCGCCCTCCGATTTCTTTCTCAACGGTACGACGCTTTGTTCGAGTGGGGGCATTACATTTTGGACAAACCAACTTTAAGTTAGCAATATCAATTGTCCCTTCTCTTTCGACAACGCCACCTTGTGGGGCTTGAGGGCTCGGACGGGTATGCCTTTTGATCATGTGGATCCCTTCAACAGTGGCGCGGCGTTTATGTGGCAGCATTTCAAGCACGACGCCTGTTTTACCCTTATCCTTCCCGGTCAATACCAACACGTGGTCGTTTTTCCTTATGTGAAATCTGGTGTGCAACGGCGCTACCTCCTTGGCGAATTTAAATGACCTCTGGTGCTAAAGAGACAATTCGTGCAAATGCCTTTTCTCTGAGTTCACGAGCAACGGGACCGAAAATACGTGTTCCACGAGGCTGGTCTTGGGCATCAATTAAGACGGCAGCATTCTTATCGAATTTGATATAAGAACCGTCAAGTCTGCGATGTTCCTTAGTTGCACGCACGACTACAGCTCGCACAACCTCTCCCTTTTGAACTTGGCTATTTGGGTTTGCTTCTTTCACGCTTGCCACGATGACATCGCCAACTCGTGCGTAACGTCTTCTACTACCGCCAAGCACGCGGATGCACATAAGCTGCTTTGCTCCTGTATTATCCGCACAATTCAACAGGGTGTATGCTTGAACCATTGGTTATTACCTTCCTGAGTTTAACCGTGTCTTCCGCTTCACGCATTAACAGATTCTGTTTTGGAGACAATCTGACGAACTTTCCAACGTTTCCGACGGCTGATCGGACGAACTTCGACAACTTGGACGAGATCGCCGACACTGCACATATTCTGCTCGTCGTGAGCCAGAACCTTGGTGGAGCGTCTCACAATTTTCTTATAAAGGGGATGCTGATAAGCCCGAACAATTTCGACAGCAACGGTTTTATCCATCCGATCACTTGTGACAGTACCTGTTCTGAGCTTACGATTACCTCGTTGATGCTTATCCACGCTTTTCCTCTCGTAACTTTAGTTATGGTGAATCTTCGATCCCAAGTTCCCGTAGACGAAGGATTGTACGAATCCGCGCGATATCCTTCTTGACTTTTGTCAATTGGGATGTATCTTCCAGTTGCCCTAGTATTCTTCGGAAGTTGACGTTGAACGCAGTGTCCCGAAAATCTTGGAGGTCGTTTTCTAATTCCTCAGATGATTTGCTGCGCAGCTCATTAGCGGTCATTAGTTTGATTATTCTCCCGTTCGACTGACAAACTTTGTCTCAATCGGCAGTTTGTGGGCTGCTCTCGTCATAGCTTCCTTTGCTGCTTCTTCTGGGACCCCACTCAATTCATACAGGATACGTCCCGGCTTGACGACAGCCACCCAAAACTCCGGAGCCCCTTTTCCGCTTCCCATTCTGGTTTCAGCGGGTTTCTTTGTTACGGGTTTATGCGGAAAGATTTTGATCCAAACCTTGCCACCACGGCGCACATGACGTGTGATTGCCTGTCGCGCAGATTCAATTTGGCGGCTCGTGATCCAACCCGGTTCCATTGCTTTCAAACCGTACTCGCCAAAATCTATTCGTGAACCTCGGTGAGGTTTGCCACGGCGCTTACCCCGTTGCACTTTACGGTGTAGAGCCCGTTTGGGCATCAACATTTTATGTACTCCTTCTGATTCATACGCGTGAACAAGCGTTTGCTATTCTCTGTTCTCCCGATTGGTTCTACGTGATCCCCGTCGCCTATCTTGGTTTCTGCGTCTGGGTCTGCCGTCGGACCGCCTCGCTGGACGGTCTGCATCCTGACCATCAGCTGGAAAACGTCCTGGACGTCTTTCAGAGGCGTCGGTGGGCAGCTCTGTCGCGCGACTGGAAGAGGAACCGGTTCCGGGGATTTCCGGTCGACCGATAATTTCCCCTTTAAAGATCCACGTTTTGATACCAATCTTACCGTAGGTTGTATCGGCTTCAGCGAATCCGTAATCGATATTCGCTCTGAGCGTATGCAGCGGCACTCTGCCTTCAATATTTGCTTCTGAGCGTGCCATTTCTGCGCCGCCGAGCCGACCACCGATACTGATTTTAACCCCTTGGGCACCAGCTTTCATTGAAGCGATAATACTTTTCTTCATCGCCTGCCTAAAGTTGGATCGACGTACGATTTGCAGTGCCACCGCTTCTGCCACAAGTTGAGCATCTAATTCAGGTCGCTTGATTTCAGTGACATTAATCCGGACAGTCTTTTCACCGTTTGCACCTGAATCTGCCTGTAGGATCTGCTCTAAATCCGCCTGTAACTTTTCCGCTTCAACACCACGGCGTCCAATGACAATACCAGGCCGTGCTGTGTGTATATGAACGTTACATCTGTCACCAACTCGTTCGATTTCGATACGAGAAATACCGGCACGCGACAATCTTTCCTTAATAAAGGACTGGATTTTCAAATCCTCATGCAGCCACTGGGCATACTCTTTTTCGTTATACCATCTCGAGTCCCAATGTTCAATGATTCCTAGGCGTAATCCACGCGGGTGCGTTTTCTGTCCCACTAAAACCTCCTCATCAAAATTCAGTTGGGCAAAGGTTACGAAGCGGCGGAGGTAAAGGAATATCGGTCAGTCTATTCATCGTCGTCGCCTTCCTCCTCGTCCAGTACGACCGTAATATGGCATCTACGATGTAAGATTCTGTTTGCCATACCTCGTGCCCGTGGGCGAAACCATCTTCGGGTAATGCCATCGTTGACGACAATCTGTTTGACAACCAGATTGGTTTCATCGATTGTGGCACCCTGTTGTTGTGCGTTATGTCGTGCGTTCGCGGTAGCTGATTGAATTAGTTTGCGAATTACGGGAGAGGCGGCTTTATGTGTAAATGTTAATTGGCTTATTGCCTCGTCAACATATTGATCTTTAACTAAATCAGCGACCAGCCGCGCTTTGCGCGGCGCGATCGGCACGTTTCGGATGCTTGCTCGAGCCTCCATGTCAAAAATCTCCTAAATTAGCTTGAGCATTTGTATTAACTTCCGCTCATCATCTCGATTTCTCAAAGGGGGAGTGCAAGAATCGAGTTTATTTTAGCAGTCGAGTATATTTTATCTCCCACCACTCGCATGCGACCTAAATGTTCGAGTGGGAGAAAATTCACCTAATTTGTGTCCCACCATGTTTTCTGTAATATAGACAGGAAAAAATTTCTTGCCGTTATGAATGGCGAGCGTATGACCAATCAGGTCCGGAGTCACCATAGATCTGCGTGACCATGTGCGAATCACACGTTTTGTCCCAGACCGATTCATATCTTCAACTTTTTTCAGAAGTTTAGAATCTATGTAAGGTCCTTTTTTTACTGAACGGGGCATGATATACCTCCTGAAGATCGGAAAAAACTACGGAAACGTTATGTCAATCGAGGCCAATTACTTCCGACGACTGACAATATATCGCCCTGATCGTTTTTTAGGATCTCTTGTCTTATATCCTTTAGTTGGAACTCCCCACGGTGTTACGGGGTGTCTTCCGCCAGCACTTTTTCCTTCACCGCCGCCGTGCGGGTGATCATGTGGATTCATCGCCACACCGCGCACTTTCGGACGATGTCCCTTCCATCGATTCCGTCCTGCTTTACCGATGGATAGGTTTGCATGGTCAACATTACCTACCTGCCCAATCGTTGCCATACATTGCACTGGAAGTAAACGGACTTCGCCAGAGGGCATTTGAATCCGTGCGTACTTTCCTTCGCGATCTACCAGTTGCGCCACGGCACCCGCGCTTCGTACCAGTTGGCCCCCTTTTCCGGGCTGCATCTCTATATTATGTATCGATGTGCCGAGTGGGATTCTTTCGAGTGGCATGGCATTGCCAACTTTGATGGGCGCATCTGGGCCAGAATTTAATACATCATCGACTTGTAGTCCGAGAGGTGCGATGATATAGCGTTTCTCTCCATCGGCGTAATGGAGCAGGGCAATACGGGCAGATCTACTGGGGTCATACTCGATTGTGGCGACTTTGGCGGGGACTCCAAATTTATTGCGCTTAAATTCGATGGCTCGATACCGCCGTTTATGGCCGCCGCCGCGTCTGCGGACAGTCATACGGCCCAGCGAGTTACGTCCTCCCTTTTTCTTTAACCCTTTTGTTAATGATTTTTCGGATTGTCGCCGGGTTACCTCTTCAAAGGCATCCCCTGTTATAAATCGGCGACTGGGTGTGACGGGTGAATATGTTTTAACTGCCACGCTAAATCCCTCCTAATAAGCCTTCAAAGGCGCGCCATTAGATAGCTTCAAAAGCCTCAATAATTGTTCCTTCAGTAACAGTGATGACTACCTTTTTCCAGTTAGGGCGCCGCCCCTGTCGATACCGCCAGAATTGTCCTTTGGTTTTTCCTCGGACCTGCATGGTATTAATCTTCACAATCTTATCCTTGAGATCGAACAGTTCTTCAGCTGCTTTACGGATGTCCGCTTTATTGGCTTTGATATCGACAACAAAGGCGTATTTGTTCGATTCTCTGAGGATCGTGGTCTTCTCTGTTATTAGCGGTTGCTTGATAATCCGATATGGGTCTTTCATCTATGCTTCCTCAACTTCCCGATTCATCGGGATACTGGCTGGCCAAACTTTTCTTCTAACTTTTCTGCTGCGCTTTCGGTGAAGACAATTTTATCATGCCAGAGAATGTCGTAAACATTAAGGGTATCCCAAACACAGCTGTTTACATTCGGGATATTCCGCACGGATAGATAGATGTTTGATTCAGGTTGACCGAGGACAAAGAGGACTTTATCGGAAAGTCCCAAATTCCCCAGAACTTGGAGCATATCCTTCGTTCTGGGAGCGTCTAATGTAAAATCTTCGATCAGAACACAATCATCACTTTGGAATTTGCCTGCTAAAGCTGAGTGTAACCCGAGTTGACGCACTTTCTTCGGCGTGTACTGACGATAGCTGCGAGGCTTGGGACCAAATGCAACGCCGCCGTGTACGCGTATGGGAGATTTGGCATCCCCGACACGGGCTCTGCCCGTCCCTTTCTGGCGATATAGCTTTTTACCGCTTCCTTGGACTTCCGACCGTGTTTTAGTAGAAGCCGTTCCTCGACGTTGATTGGCGAGGTGTGCAACGACGCATTGATGTATAACTGCTTCATTAACAGTTGCATTTACAAGTGCGTCCGATAGCTCTCTTTGTCTTTGGGTATCTCCAGAACGATTATATACATCTAAAGCTGCCATACACAGTAGTCCTCATAGGGGTATATTTACTGTTCGCCCTTCGTTGCTTTTTTGATAATAAGTAATCCATTGGTCGGACCGGGAACGGCCCCTTTCACAAGGAGGAGGTTCCTGTCGGCATCTGCTTGGACAACCTGCAGATTCTGAGTTGTTACCCGCTTCCCGCCGTATCGTCCGGGCATCTTTTTGCCTTTGAAAACGCGTGAGGGCCATGCGCTATGGCCAATGGAGCCCGGTCGCCGATGGTTTTTCTCACTACCGTGGGTTTGTCTCATGCCAGAAAAACCCCATCGTTTAATCACACCAGTGAAGCCGCGTCCTTTCGACGTGCCCGTTACATCGATGAGGTCTCCGGGGGAGAAGATACTCACGTCAACGTTTGAACCAACCTCCAGACCCTCTGTGCTATCAACACGCATTTCCCGCAAAAACCGGTGAGGTGCGACATTTGCTTTTTGGTAATGTCCACTCTCGGGGCGATTGACTTTGTTTTCCCGTCGATGACCGAAACCTAATTGGACGGCATCATAACCCTCATGGTCTTGAGTTTTGATCTGCACTATTGGGCAGGGTCCTGCTTCGACCACCGTGACTGGGATCGCAGTCCCGGATTCGTCAAAGATTTGTGTCATGCCAACCTTTTTTCCTAATATTCCATTACTCATGTTACATCTCCACAACGAGGGTGTTCAGGTTCAACGACGCGTACCTTATAGAAGCGTAATTTTGACATCAACACCAGCTGGTAGATCTAAGCGCATCAGCGCATTGACTGTCTTGGGGGTCGTCTGTAAAATATCCAATAATCGCTTGTGAGTTCGCATTGCAAACTGTTCACGGGACTTTTTGTCTTTGAAGGTCGATCGCTGTACAGTATATGTATGCTGCTTGATCGGCAGTGGGATCGGACCGGAAACTACTGCGCCTGTCCGCTTAGCCGTTTCTGCGATCTGGCCTGCGGAATGATCTAACAAACGATAATCAAATGATTTCAGCCGAATCCTTATTTTCTGGTTGTCCATCAATACTCCAACTATGCAACTTCTTGCGCTTAAAAAATTGACTCTATGGTTTCATGAGACGAGTCGTGAGAGGGAACCAAGGGGTGTGAAAGCCGACGGGGCGACTTTCACACTTGGTCATAAGCTATTACTCAATAACCTGTGAAACAACGCCGGCTCCGACGGTGTGTCCACCTTCACGGATTGCAAATCTCAGTTCCTCTTCCAACGCGATAGGCTTGGTAAGTTCAACGGTAATTTGGATATTATCTCCGGGCATTACCATCTCAACACCGTCGGGTAGATTCATTACACCCGTGACATCCGTTGTACGGAAGTAGAACTGCGGACGATAGCCGCTGAAGAATGGTGTCCAGCGCCCACCTTCATCTTTGTTCAGAATATAGATTTCAGCTGCAAATTGTGTGTGTGGGGTGATACTCCCCGGAGCAGCGAGAACTTGCCCGCGCTCAACGTCTTCACGTTCAATACCTCGAAGCAGGACACCGACGTTATCGCCTGCGCGACCTTCGTCGAGCAGCTTACGGAACATCTCCACACCGGTGGCAACTGTCTCGGTGGTTGGTGCCAGCCCAACAATCTCAATTGTTTCTCCAACATTAACAATACCGCGTTCGACACGACCTGTTACAACCGTTCCTCGTCCCGTGATTGAGAAAATATCTTCCACGGGCATCAGGAAGGGTCGATCCACATCTCGAACCGGCTCCGGAATCCAGCTGTCGCATGCCTCCATAAGATCTAAAATTGGCTTGCAGTCATCGGAATTCGGATCTCCGCCACTTTCCATAGCTTGGAGGGCGGATCCGCTAATAATTGGAATGTCGTCGCCCGGGAACTCATATTCGCTGAGTAGTTCCCGAACTTCCAGTTCTACCAACTCTAAGAGTTCTTCATCGTCGACCATGTCTGCTTTATTCAGGAAGACAACAAGACTCGGCACGTTCACCTGTCGTGCGAGAAGGACGTGCTCGCGAGTTTGGGGCATAGGACCATCAGCCGCAGAGACGACAAGAATTGCGCCGTCCATCTGTGCAGCACCGGTGATCATGTTTTTGATATAGTCAGCGTGTCCAGGACAGTCTACGTGAGCGTAGTGCCGATTTTCGGTCTCATACTCAACGTGCGCGGTGTTAATGGTAATCCCACGTTCCTTTTCCTCGGGAGCTGCATCAATTTCTTCGTAGGTTTTTACGTACTCGCTCCCAGAAAGATTGGACAGCACCATGGTAATTGCAGCCGTTAGTGTGGTTTTACCATGATCGACGTGTCCAATTGTACCAACATTGACGTGTGGTTTAGTCCTCTCAAATTTTTCTTTTGCCATGTGTAAATCTCCTCAATTCTACTTAAGCTTAAATATAACACTCATCACTCACCGTTAACCTATGGCTGTGCGCCATGTCACCGGTGGTAACGGTTAAACAGAAAATCCTTGCGACGAGATAATTTCCTCAGCAATGCTCTGGGGAACGCCACTATAATGTGCAAACTCCATCGAATACGTTGCCCGTCCTTGCGTCAGTGAACGAAGCGTTTTAACATAGCCGAACATTTCAGCAAGCGGCACATTGGCTTTGATAACTTGTGTTCCGGATTTAGCGTGCATATCTGTATGGAGAATTTGTGCGCGACGCGCATTTAAGTCCCCCATTACCTTTCCCAGATAGTCGTCCGGAGCAGTCACTTCAATCTCCATGATTGGTTCAAGCAGTATCGGATCTGCCCGTTTCACTGCGTCTTTGAGGGCAATTCGAGCAGCGTTTGAGAATGCGATCTCTGAAGAATCAACGGCATGGTAAGAGCCGTCATACAATCGCACACCGATATCAACGAGAGGGTAACCTGCTAAAATTCCGGCGGTTATTCCCTCCTCAAGTCCCTTACGGACAGCGGGTATATACTCTTGAGGAATGACACCTCCCTTTATGTCGTTGACGAATTCAAAGCCAGTCCCTTGCTCTACCGGGTAAATTTCGATAGCTACATGTCCGTATTGACCGCGTCCACCGGATTGCCGGACATAACGTTCGTTGGATTCTGCGGGACGCTGAATAGTTTCGCGATACGAAACTTGAGGTTGGCCAATCTCTGCTGAAACCTTAAATTCTCGAACCAGACGATCAACGATAATCTCCAGATGCAATTCGCCCATGCCGGACAGGAGTGTTTGCCCTGTTTCTGAGTCCTGATGGATCTTAAAGGTTGGGTCTTCTTCCGCCAACTTCGATAGGGCTATGTTCATCTTTTCGATGTCCGACTTTGTTTGAGGCTCGATAGCGATGGACATTACCGGGGATGGAAACGCCATTGATTCCAAGACGACTGGGTCACTCGGCTCGCAAATGGTGTCACCGGTCATAACGGATTTGAAGCCAATGACGGCAGCGATATCGCCTGCATAGATGGCTTGACGTTCTTCACGCTTGTTGGCGTGCAGCTGCATCAGCCGACCGATCCTTTCAGATTTGCTATGCGTGCTGTTGTATACAGCCATTCCTTTAGCCAAAACGCCGGAGTAGACGCGGACGAATGTCAATTTACCGACATGGGGGTCGGTCGTAATTTTGAATGCCAGTGCAGAAAAAGGCGCATCATCGTCTGCTACGCGCGTCCCTTCCTCTTCGGTTTCCGGATCCAAGCCGGTTACAGGTGGCACATCTATTGGAGAGGGTAGGTAATCGACTACTGCATCTAATAGTGGTTGAACGCCTTTATTCTTAAGGGCAGTGCCGCACAGGACGGGAACGATTTGTCCACTCAACGTCGCATTTCTCAAGCCTGCTTTAATCTCTTCTTCGGACAACTCAATCCCATCAATATATTTTGCCAGGAGTTCATCATCACATTCAGCAATTGCTTCCAACATCTGTTCCCTATATTCTAGGGCGCTTCCCATCATTTCATCTGGAATTTCTGTGTCATACATTATGGATCCGAAACTGGCTTCGTCCCATGCTAAGCCCTTCAGTGAAACCAAATCAACAATCCCGCTGAAGCTTTCGGCGGATCCGATCGGTAGTTGAATGGGTACTGCTTTGGCACCGAGTCGGTCGACCATCATTTCGACTGTTCGGAAAAAGTCAGCGCCGGTTCGATCCATCTTGTTGACGAGTGCAATACGTGGTACCTGATATTTATCTGCTTGTCTCCAGACTGTTTCTGACTGGGGTTCTACGCCGCCTACTGCGCAGAAAACAGCGACTGCTCCATCGAGGATTCGCAGCGATCTTTCGACTTCAACTGTAAAGTCGATGTGTCCGGGGGTATCAATAATGTTGATACCGTATCCGTCCCATTGGCACGTTGTTGCAGCAGCGGTGATGGTAATACCTCGTTCCTGTTCCTGTGCCATCCAGTCCATTGTCGTGGTGCCGTCGTCGACCTCTCCCATACGATGTACTTTGCCTGTGTAGTAGAGCATCCGTTCGGTCACAGTTGTCTTGCCTGCGTCGATATGTGCCATGACGCCGATGTTGCGTGTATGGGTCAATGGAAACCGGCGTTGCTCCATAGCGCGCCGACTTTCAGAGGTCATTTGATTTCGTTTTGTAGATCTCATTTCCCTAAAACTTTCCGTGATACACCAATAAGGATAAAGAATTGGCGTCGCTGCGTTCAGGTTACCAACGGTAATGTGCGAACGCCCGGTTCGCTTCCGCCATGCGGTGTTGATCGAGTTTTCTGCGAATTGAAGCCCCATCATTTCTGGCGGCATCTAATAGTTCTCCCGCCAACCGCTCTGCCATCGTCTTCTCGTTGCGTTCTCTTGCAGATTGAATGATCCAGCGGAGTGCTAATGTCGTGCGACGTTCCGCTTTGACGTCAACTGGGACTTGGTAGGTTGCTCCTCCAACGCGCCGAGACCGGATTTCAAGAACCGGTTTAACGTTGTTAATTGCTTCTTGGAAAACTGTGAGGCCATCTTGGTTGGCGCGCTTCTCAACGATGTCTATACTGTTGTATAGGATTGCTCGAGCAACACTCTTTTTTCCGCGAGCCATTAAGAAGTTTATAAATTTGGCAACCAGCTTACTATTATATTTTGGATCTGGGATTACGTCCCGTTTAACAACCTCTGCACGACGTGGCATTGATTCCTCCTCTAGCCGGCACTCTTTGCACCATACTTTGATCTGGCTTGCCGTCGATTTTCAACACCGGCGGTATCCAGTGTGCCTCGGACGATATGGTATCTGACGTTGGGTAAATCCTTGACTCTTCCGCCTCGCACCAGTACAACCGAGTGTTCTTGAAGATTATGATCTATGCCGGGGATATAGCAGGTAGCTTCCTGACCATTCGTAAAACGGACACGAGCGACCTTACGAAGCGCCGAATTCGGTTTCTTAGGTGTTATTGTCCTGACTTGTAGGCAGATGCCTCGTCGTTGGGGACAACTTTCCAAGACTGGAGATTTACTTTTTTTGCTCGATCTTTTACGAGATTTTCTGACTAACTGATTTATTGTTGGCATATCGACCTCGACTGGTTAATGATGTGCAGGCATAAATAAAGCCCCGCTATGGGGGCTCACAAAGTTGTCCGCTATGACGAAGTAACTGTGAAAAACACACCAAAGTGTTTTAGAACTATAAAGTCCTCCCCTTTTCCGCCTAATTCAGGGCAGAAATCCAAAGTTAGCGTCAAAGGGCGAATTATACCAAACACATCGTTGAATGTCAAGCCCTTTTCTGCATTTTTTATTAAGTTTTTTTATGCCACCCTCAAATTAACGAAATATTAGAGATTTCGGTTCCTATAAGTCAGTTACATCCGTATTGCGGGTTCTTGCACTGCGTCTAACAGTTGGGTGATTACAGTGTCGGAATCAACACCCTCGGCTTCTGCGTGAAAATTGGTGAGTACACGATGCCGGAGAACGGCGTGTGCCACCGATTTAACGTCATCTATGGATGCATTTACACGTCCCCGTAGGATGCCGCGTGCCTTCGCACCAAGGATAAGGTACTGCCCCGCTCTTGGACCCGCACCCCATCTTACCCACTGTTGGATGAAATCTGGGGCATCTTTGCTTTTGGGGCGGGTTGCCCGCGCTAACTTGACTGCATACTGCACAACGTTATCAGCGGCTGAAACCCGGCGAACAATCTGATTCAGTGTTATGATATCTTCCCCGGAAAGCACGGTTGTAAGTTCGGGTTCATCAACGCTGGTGGTTGAGGAAACAATTGCGACCTCTTCCTCCTCGCTCGGATAGTCGATCACAATCTTGAACATGAAACGGTCTAGCTGTGCTTCTGGGAGTGGATATGTTCCTTCCTGCTCAATCGGATTCTGTGTGGCAAGGACGAAGAAGGGTTGTTCCAGATGATACATGGTGCCGCCCGCTGTGACATGGTACTCCTGCATCGCTTCGAGCAGTGCAGCTTGGGTCTTGGGCGGGGTTCGGTTGATTTCATCGGCGAGCAGGATGTTGGCAAATATGGGACCTTGGATAAAACGGATCTCCCGATGACCGGTAGAGCGTTCCTCTTCCAAGACATCTGTGCCGGTAATGTCAGCGGGCATCAGGTCCGGCGTGAACTGGATTCGCTTAAACTGAAGATTGAGGATTTGGGCGAGCGTCTTAATGGTCAACGTTTTGGCGAGTCCGGGCACACCTTCAAGCAGACAGTGACCTCCCGCGAAGAATGCCATCAGCATCTGATCAATGACTTCCTCTTGACCGACGATTACTTTTTTGAGTTGCTCCAAGATGAGGTCTCTGGCATCCATCAATTTTTCTATTGCTTGAACTTCTTCTGTCGCTGGCATAGTGTTTATGACTCCTTTTTAATCTTAATGATGGCTATTTCTTCTGATAATCCTCACGATTAGGGTGGGTTCGTCCAACTTGCTACGAAATCGTCAATGTCGAAGGCAGGCATCTCGTTGAAGATGTAGGGGGTTGGCTCCTTGTTCTGAAAACCGGGCACGAGCTGGGGCGAATCGGCCTGGAGTGCGCTGTCCAGTGGAAGGAACCGCTGCCAAAGCAATTCGCGCTCCCGATCTGTGAAACGATTGGACATTGGCTCGCGCGGATGGTGGCGTATATTCTTCGCCCGTTTAGACAGTAGCACGAGACAGGTCATTCGACCTTCCCGCCCCGGGTGTAGTTCAGCCAATCCCCGACGGAATTTCCTTTCATCCAACCCTATAATCGCACTAAAAATATGTTCGATCAGTGCGAGTTCGCTCCGTTCTAGATCGAGAAAGTGTTTAAACTTGACCGCCAGATGCGCTGGTAACTTGTCGATCAACTCCGGCTGCCAGACAAAGGAGTGCGCGTGTGGATATATGTCGCCTCCAAAGGCGCGATAGGTGTACTGCAACGTCCGGCGGTGTTTCGTGCTGTAGTTGCTGCCCCAGTGAAGGATTGTATTCAGGTATACGACACCGTCACCTGCCTTCAACTCGATTGGGATACCGCTATCCAACGGCTCATGTTCGCTTTTGGACAGTTGGCGATTTTCCGCCTCGGTATTAAAACGTCTATGGCTACCGGGCACTGCCCACAGTACGTCATCGTCATACAGTGGGATATTCCATTGCGTGTATGCCGGAGGGTTTGCCAAGGAATCTGTGAACAACCCCTCCAACGGTCCCTCGCGCCACGACCGGATATCGCGATGCCAATCCCAAGGACCGTGGTCTGTCCGTGGGTTGCAGAACATGCCGAATTGTAGTGGTGCTACCTCCTCGGCACCCATGAGCTGCTTACTGATTCCGTGGGTGTTCTCATGGAACACGAACTCCACTGACTCTGCGGCTTCTGGATCGACCACCCTATCAAACAGGACCCGCGGCTGTGGACCTGACTCCCACTCTCCGCCCGGCGGTTCATCCGGCTTGCGATTGTCCGCCCACCACCGCTTATGCCGTTCGAGCATCTGCTCACAATGCCCTCGGAGCGACTCAAGTTGTCCCGGTGGTACACAGTCGCGCACGATGATGTAACCTTTATCTTGAAGTTCTTTTGTGTCTACGGGCATTGCCATGGTGTCGATCTTGATCTTGAGATTGTCTATAGTGGGCCTTAAAGTTAATGAGGCACGCCAAACCGGTGCGGTTGGAAACCGCACCTACCGGGGAGCGCAGGTGTCTGTTTATTTTTAGAATTCGCTATAAATGGCTTTTATCGCTTTTTTTGAATTTTTGCTGTTTGCTCGGCAACCGTTTCCAGTTGGTCTTCATCCCACTGCTCCTGCTGCTGCAATGCGTACAGCGATGTATAACCCCCTGACCAGTCTGGCGGCACAAGGCATGGACGCTCGTCGTGGTGCGCCCAGCGAGCCGGTTTGCCCTTCACAATGGTGCCTTCGTATCGGCTGGGTAGCGGATTGGCGGTGTAGGTGAAGGCGTCGGCTGACGAGTAGATATTCAGCAACAGAGGTCGTCCTTGGTCGGAAAAGTTCGGTTTGGAACCGTGGATCACGCGGCAGTTATGAATCGTGATAGATCCGGCGGGTCCCTTCAGATATTCAACTTTTGCCGTATCAACGGTTTTGGCGTCTTCGTCGCTGAGGCAGCCGACCCATTGATTGCCCTCATTGTATTGATTGAAAAGTTCGCCCTTATGACTTCCGGAGATAGCACCGAGCGGACCTTGATCATCGCCTACATCGTGCAGATAAACGCCAATTGTGAGCGGACTATAGTTGGTGTGGGGCCAATAGGTGATGTCTTGATGCCACTTGACCTCTTCGCCGCCTTCTGCCCATTTGAAGTTCAGTTTTGAATGATGGAATTTTACGTCTGGCCCCACCAGATCTGCCGCTACGTCAACAATAATCGACTGCGCCGCAAACTCCCAATAGGTGGGGTGATGTTCGACTGGACTGGTCAGTCGGCGCAGACGCGGATTGTCCGCTGTGTGGCCCGGCTCCAGATCAAATATCATGTCGGACTTGTCCAAGGACCGGCTGCGCTGCACCATTTCGTCTGTAACATTGATCAGTCGTTCGACCCAATCGTGCGGTACGATGCGTTCAACGAGCAGGTATCCGTTATCGAAATAAAATTGACGTTGCTCTTGGGTGAGCACCTCTGGTTTGTGGGACAGTATCTTTTCAGGTGTCATCGGAGAACCTCCTTCTATGCGAGATCAACAATACGGTCTACCTTTTCCTCTAACCCGACTTTCGCTGATACAAAACCCGCCCGTACGGTTCAGCGTTGCCATCGTATTTTGGGTTGAGGCGGCGAACCATTTCTTGGACTTCTGGGGACCAATCTTCGGGGATGGGATGTGTCTTGCTTGCCAGCTGTGCCTTGATACGCTCCGGCAGATCGCAAAAGTCGGGCTGGAACCAGAGTGTGATGACTGTGCGGCGTTCGTCGGAGTTGTTGGCGTAGGAGGCGTGCAGGAGGCGTGAATCGCCGATCAGTAGATCGCTCGCTTTGACCGGGACATCGATTTCGTCGGGGCGCGTTGAAAACTCGGGGCGGTTTAGGTCCTTTGCCGCTGAAATTTCGCCGGCGTGTGGTTCCATGATTAGATCGTGGAGTGGGTTATGTTTGTAATGCGACCCCGGAATCACACGGAGACAACCGTTATGCGGCGTGGTATCGGTCAGGTAGTACATAAAGAAGACCTGCTGGGGTCGCGGGTCGTAGGTACTCGGATCTTCCCAGCCGAACCAGTCGTAGTGCCAAAACAGGGGTGGACTGTGCGGCGGCTTGCTGAGGATATATCCGCTGGTAAAGGTTGAATCTTTGAATCCCATTGATTTCAACGCGTCAAGCGATAGCTGCCACGAAATCAGTTCCGCGAAAACCGGATCCTCGTAGGTTCTGAAGGCACTTCCTTGGGAGCGAAAGTAGCTTTTATGCTCCTCTGTCATGTTTTCGCAGAGTTGGTCTGTCACACTCCTAAGTTGGTCGAGTAGCGCATCGCTCAGGATATTCTCAAAGATACAGTATCCTTCATTGACGAGTTGATTGTATTTCTCTTTCGACATGCTCCTCCTCAAATTGCGGATTTGAAAACGCCCGCGACCAATGTCAAGAATTGACCTTAAAGGCGTATAGGTGAGCGTTTTGTAGATCGAACTTCAGACGTACTGTGTTCCCAATTAAAGGTGCCAGATCGGCATGATTTGCCCATCTGGGCTGTAGTCGCAGCTCGTCCATGCCTTTGATATCTTGGCACACCGCTTTGGTGAAACCGGGAATCTGTCTGCCCGCTGCGTCCAGAATCTCTACGGAAATCTGTCCTTGAGAAGTATCGGTGTTGAGTTCAAGTTGACTGCCTTCCAGTTTGAATGGTTTGGTCATGACCATACCCGGAACTGGACCAGCTTCCAAAGAGATGAATCTATCCAGCCGCAAGGTCGCTAGCCCAATCGACATCCGATTGTCTAAGTCTTTATGGCCTTTATCCATCGCTCCGTAGTACAGCCAATGGCGGTTTTTCCACGTCACAATCTGCGAGAAGGGAAACGCTCCCGCCGCATCGAAGCTGCCTTTGGAGCCAGGGGGAATGAACGGTTCGCCCGCGTAGACCCAACTAAAGTCCCAATGAGACGCATCACGGCTCGTACCGATATAACAATCGATTAAGCCTCCGGTCCGTAGCACGCTCATCAGGGCGAAGTGAACGCCTTGGTACATCCAGTCTGTCAGTGCATAAATTTGTCGCCGTTTGTATTCTGAATCTCCCTCGCGGTCGAACTCCCAGCTTTGAACCGGTGTCCACCCTGTTGGATCCGCTTTCACGTCAGGATTGGTCATGGTGCGGCTGCCGCGACTTATCTTTCGGTCACTCTCCTCAACGGGCCCGGCGTAAATATCGCGGGTGAAGATCCGGTACACTTTCGCATCGCTATCCCAGTTGATCTGATTATGCGTATCCGATGCGGTGACGTAACTTCGCCCTTCGATTTGGGGGTGAGGGATCGAGGTGCGGGATAATACAGCTTTTCCGTTGTTATAGGCAGTCCAATGGATGCCGTCTGGAGAATGAGCGAGATGAACCGCCTTCTCACTTTTTTCCCAGCGACCGGTGGGACCGTATGCCCCCTTGTACCTGTGATTCGGGTCTTTCTCATTCGGGTCGATAAAACAACTGAAACCGTGTCCTCGAAAGACGAAGTTATTCCTACCGTCCTTCCCCACGTTCAGCCGTTTCCACTGGATGCCATCTTCGGATTCAGCATATCCGATGTCGTAGTTGGGCCTATTTGTCGCCAGATACCACATCTTGAATTTGCCATCGTCGCGCAGCACGGTCGAATAGACGCCAAAGTAGAGGGGATATTCCCGCTCATTGGGCACCATGAGCGGTTGGGCTTCCTTCGTAACTGTTCCCAGCCGACGGGTGACGTTTGACCTCTCGGCAACGATGTAATCATCTACGAAAAGCTGTTTCCGCTTACCTATTTTCAGAGGTTCTTCGACCTTGGCGTTTTCGGCTGTCATAATCTGTACCTCTATCGCGGTTTAACATCGGACGCTGCTGGTCGATCTAACGGCTCGCTAGACGAATTCAATTCTGAGTTGTTTTCCCATTGCACGTACCAATCGGTCTAACGATGCCAAAGTAATGAACGTGTTATCCGGATCGAGTGGACGATCGAGCTGCGCCTCGTCGGGTCAAAGACTTGATTATTGTAGTCGAACAAGAAGAACAAAGTCAAGAATAGAAATTGGCAAGGGGTTGGGAATTAGTGGGTGTCGTTACAATTTATCAAACCGGGGTTCGATTCGCCGTAGCACTATTACAAGTTTCAAAAGCTGCAATGAACCTCCAAAGCCGCTGTCGGATGGACTACGATTTCGTCAATCTGTCCGCTTACGATGTTTTTTTATGTTTCAGGGGTATCGAGCACTTTGATAGGCTAATCTCGGAAGGTGTTAATGTCGGGGAGTTTTAGGAAGGGTTGGGGAGGGAAGCGGATTTGGGGTGCAGCCTCTTGTTTTTTCACTGCATATTGCCACCTGAGCTTCGATCGTTGAGGTCTGGTCACGGTCCCTGCCGGGGCTATAGTGTGCGTAGATGCCTGCTTGTTTTTGCATGTCTGATAGACTCCAAGTGCGAATTAGATGATAGCCTACCACTACATATTGCCCCAACCTAATCCCAAATAGGCTTTTGCGCCAAATTAGATCTTTCAACGGGCACATCCAGTTCGGAGAGATTGGTAACCATTGACTGAACAAGTTCTAAGAACCAGTCATCAGCATAAGGTGCAACAACGATCGCTTTAATTAGGAGAGACAGATCAACTTCAAAGTATCTGCCAACATCGCAGATATCCGGAGGTTGATGTACTTCTTCCGCACTTTTAGGAAACGTAGTAGTAATTGCTCTTACTTCTTCTTCGTGCTTAAAATCGTGTCGCTTGTACAGATACGAATCAAATAAATTGCGTTCAGGAATCTGGTGATGTTCATAGTCAACATAATTAACTTTCCCGATATAGATGTGCTCGCTACTTCTCAAACTTTGTTTAAGAGAACTGAAATCTGTTGTGATAGTAACGCCATCAGTTTCTCCAGCATATAATCTCCACATGGCGGCTGATTCGTGCGTACTTTCATGCCAGCAATTTATCAGTATAAATTGACGGAGATTCTTGGACATGTTTATCGAATCCTGGACGTGCTCTTCTGAAATCTCGTGTATATTCTTCTCAGGGTTCTGCACTTCTAGGACAATCTTTTCAACATCAGAAAGCCTATCAACGTACGATGTAAGACGCAGCTCCTTGTTCTTCACTGATAACGCCCCCTCAAAAGGGTCTCCTAATTTATCTGCTCTTGCGAAAAAAAGGGCACTCCTATCCAATAGAGATATAAATTTGGTGAAATCCATGTATCGCCACAACACTGCGTCATCGGGTGGAGGACTGAAAGCCGGATGTTCCTCGTACATCTGTAAACCCCCTTTCAGAATGGAATAGTGTTTGTTATTTCCTCATCAGCCCGTGCTAACAAGAGAATATTTGATGCAGTCAAGTGAAGGGTGTATGCGGCTATATACTCCGGAACAGGTACTTCCTCAGGACCTTGGCCGTGGCCCGACAAGCGATTGCGAATGGTAGGAACCCCAGCTTCCAAGGTGCTCCTGAGACCCGAAAAGTGTGATTGCATGAAAGGTGGAATTAGTTCTTTATCAAATATAATCCCAATCAAACGGTTGATAGTATCTCCATCATTGTAGGCCCATCCTGTCGTTCTGCAAATCGATTTGATGCAACTCTCAAACGCTTTGAGACACTCGTTTAGGCATTCCTTGTAATCTCCTGTTCGGTAGTGCTCATGCGCCTTCAGAAATTCGTCATTTGCGCCCTCGTACATCGTATCTGAAAGCATACTCAGTGCTGGCTTGACCACTTCGGAATGAATCCACTGAGAATCAATTCGGATTATTTGACCGGATTCAAATTGGTATCCTACACCATGTTCTTGGAACCGATGATTCAGTTCATCAATTGCATCTTCAGGCGGAATATCGGTGGCATATTGGGTTATATATTGGAATGAAACTTCAATGACATCAATTACTTTTTCAGCCTCTTGTGTGTATAGAAAGAAGTTATAAACAGCTTCGAAATCAACATCCTCCTCTCCGCCAAGCCTAAAGAGCCCATATTCGCGGCACAGAGTTGCGTGGATGTGCTTGTATGCGTCTTCGGCACTATAGGAGGAATATTGGAGTGCTCCAAAATTATCACGGGTAACTTCCCCAAAAGCGTCATACCAGATATGAATAACCTGAACTCGTAATTCATTGGGAATAGTTTCGTACTGGTAGACATCAGGCACTTCGCCTCGGAGACGCTTTTGGCGCTTTGAAAAAATATCAATAACTGGCATACTATTTTATTCCTTTTTGTAATTATGGTTGACGCGTAGTGCTACGCTGGATATCTATCATGTCCTGTAGGTTCTGGCACCACTCACTGTGATACTCCACCCTCCGCTGCAGCTTGTCCACCGTTTCATACAGAGCATCGACCGATTCGTGCGGGACGTCTATTCTTTAGCTGAGTGCGTCTGCTGATTCGTGAAAGGTCGTCTCGCCTCTAGATCGATTCCTGTAGGACAGTCTCCCCGTTCTCCAGAATGGCTGCCCGAGTTTTGAGATTTTCAATGTGCCGATCAAAGAGAACCCAGACCAGTCCACCGGCACACGGGGAAAGTGCGAGTGCATCGAAAAGAGAATAGTTCACCGCCATCAAGAAGATGCCAATCAAACAGCACGCATCCACAATCCGTTTCACTGTGGTATTCATCACCATCACCCTCCCTCTACGGCTGCCAGGTATTTACCAAGTTCCGCTCGATTTTTATTACTCGTCCGATGATTATCATCTCCTCTGTGATCATGATGGGAGCGTAATTTGAGTTGGCGGAGACGAGTGCCGTGATGTGATCGTAGAGATAGAGATGCTTGCATGCAACATTCCTATCTCTGTAGACGACAGCGATGGTTTTTGGTTGTATTGATTTCTTGGTTCGATTGGGTGCAGGGCGTTGTCGAGAAGGAGGGGTGCTGGGACAACAGGTAGCAGGTCGTGCTGTTCTATCTAGGGCTATTCAGTTTTAGGCTTATTACCTATTTTGTTTGAAAAGGCGTAACCGGGAGATCACGCCTACAGTGAGATGTCGGGATTCGGAGATCCCTCCTACAGTAAAACTATGGTAGATTTTACAATTACTTAGACATTCCCACTGCACAGCCCCCCCAATCCCCTTTGTCAGGGGGACTTTGGAAACCTCTCGAAGCTCGGAGTTATGGGGAATGTTTACTTATTTCTATAATTCACCATAAATGACCCTATGCTTGCGTCAATTACACTTGACAAAATTTCCCGTTTTTGCTATACTTAGCGCGCTTTTGAGGGGGCGGTTTTTGTCCCTTAACCAATGAAGGAGATTTTCTAATGAACTCTACTTATACTGCTCTAATTGGAAAAGAGGGAGATTGGTGGATAGGTTGGATTCAGGAAGTTCCGGGGGTAAATTGTCAAGAACGTACCCGTGAGGAGCTAGTGGATTCGCTTAAAGCTGTATTAAAAGAATACATGAGTGAAGATCTTGCTTATAGTTCTTCCCTAAGTGGCTTTGAGCAAGTTCCTATTCGGTTATGACTCGCCGTGCCTTGGAGCAGCATCTCAAAAAGAATGGTTGTTATTTTCACAGAGAAGGAAGTAATCATTCCATCTGGAAGAACGATAATACCGGTCAGCGGTCATCTGTGCCAAGACACACCGAGATAGCGAATACTCTTGCTAAGAAAATCTGTAAGGATTTGGGTATTCCTTCGCCGAATTGATCAGGAGGTATCGTATACCAACATTAATATCAAATCATATTGAAAGGCACTAGCGTAAGAAATTCTTAAATATGCTGGTGCCTTTTTTATTTCTAGACTCTGTTGACATTTCATCCTAGCCAGACAATAGAAAGGCATAAATCGGTTCACTGACCGGGAAGGTCAAGAGAAGAAACCGAGTTTTGCCGAAAAAACTCGGTTTCTGGCAGCTTTTCCATTGATTTAGCATTTCTCGCGGTAGCAAAAGCAAAATGTCAACACGCCCTAGCTAAGGTACTATGCCTATGCACATGCCTTGAATGCATTGGGTGTTTACAAAGAACATGCGGTAGGGGGCGTAGCCTCAGAATCATGACTCTGATCCTTTACGCATGACATTTTACGATTCAGACAGGTGCTGGAGAACAGGCAGTAACGTGTGCTGTTCTATCCTTTATTTCGTTGACTTCCTGTCAGTGGTTCATGTATGATTGGGCTATCAAATTGGTGTGGTGAGGGAGGGCTGATGATTAAACTCGGTTGTAATAGCTTGGTGAAGGACAGAGACAATCCCGGCGGGTGGATCGATATCGAGACGATGATTGATTTAATCCATACGTTGCGGCTCGATATGATTGATTTTCAACTCGATAGGGGGTTTCGTTCTCTTGAATCGGCGTATCTTCGTAAGGTCAAGATTTTGTGCCATAAATACGGCTTACCGATCGGTTTCATAGGCGCGGGCAGTGGGTTTGTCAGCGCTGCTCAACTGCCGAATGGGGGTGTGGTTGGTGTAGGGTTATCGCCGGACGAGTTACAGCAGCGGATTGATGAGGTCAAGAGAGCGGTGGATGTTGCCGTGTTTATGGGTGCCCCGCTGATTCGTCTGTTCGGTGGAGGGGTGCCTGAAGAAACAGAGAACCGCGAGGCGGTGTGGTCGACGATGATCTCCGGGTTCCAAGCGGTCTCCGATTACGCAGCTGAGAAGGGGATCCTTATCGGTCTTCACAACCATCCACCGGCTGCGGAACCGACGAGCGATGATATTTTATGCATCCTGAACGACGTTGACCGTGAGAACTTCACTTTCATCTTGGACACGGGTCGGTGGCGCGGTGCACCGACGAGTAGGGAAGATACTTCCGATTCGAGTGCGGATATTTACAGATATATGGAGCAGACTGTACCTTACGCTTCATACGTGCGCGCTAAAATCTATAAGGTTGATAGCGGCGAGGAGGAGTTACTCGATTATAGGCGCATTGTTTCTATCCTGAAGAGGGCGAATTTTAACGGGAATATGTCGATTGTTTACGAGGACCAGGGCAACCGGTGCGGCTACGCCGAAGCCATTGGGTTGGCGGTCAAACATTTACGGGGGTTGCTCGCGGAATCGGAGGAGTGAGAAGGGATGGCCTCAACCCAAAAGCGTGAAATCCCGTGGGCGGACATAGGCGAACCGTTGGCGGATCTGCTTAGGTATGAACGCAGGATTGGCTACTACGAGCACGCAGGCTACGCTTTACTGTCAGCGGTTGTCCATGAGACGGCGGATTCGGCGTGGCGGCAATTCCTGTTGGCGGGGGATAATTTTGCTGAAGTGGTCCGTCAGGTCGTCGCTGTATCCGATAGGGAGTCCAAAAATCCGAAGGAGATTCTCGACTCAATCCGCGAACTTGTCGATACGGCTTACGCCCATGCGCCAAAAGGGACGGAACAGTTCCTGAAAACATACCTGAAGCACAGACCGAGTTTTCCATATCCTATCCGAGAGCGGTTGGACGCGCTCGCAATGCGGGGAAAGCGTCGAGTAGCCCTTCGTGCGGCGGCTTTTGCGGCGGAGATGGAACGCATTCAACCGTTTCGTCCAGATGGTAAGGTAGCGGAGGCGGTGTCCGAACATTGGTATGAACGGATTCTGCAAGGGAGCATAATCGCACGTCAAATACGCAGGATACCCGCGCAGCTGCTCACCGCGAAAGAACGCTTGCTCGACCATCTGCGTGAGACGGAAGGGGATAGCCAGATCGGTGAGGAAGCCGTCTTCGATGGGTATGCGGGTGTTTTTCAGTCAACCGATATTTTGGCGTTAGTGGACATTATTATTGAGGTGCCTCGTTTCAATCTGATACATCGCTTTCACGTGAAGTTCGGTGTAGCGGAGATTGAGCTTTTCCTGAGACACTTCTCGAAGGCGGAGGTGCTAAGCCGCTTTGAGGAATTAGAGAAGTGGCTGGGCAAATATCACAAGACAAATCACGATGGCACGATATTAACGCCACCCCTGATCGGTTTTTTGTCGAAGGATTCTGACTTTGACTATCTTCTATCTGAACTGGACCGATATAGAGGGGACACGCGGAACGGGCGATTTGACGTAAGCAACATTTTACAACGGGATCTGGAATTCAGACGCTTCGCCTACGAGTACACACGGGTGCTGGAACCGTTGACCTACCAACTCCAGAATCGATATCCACCGCCGAAATCGCATAAGGAGTTGTACCGATTATTCGACCAACTTGAAGCATTGCCGCCGGTTACCGCTGATGAACCTCAACTAAGCGAACAACACCACGCAGAGGTCGGTCGGACTGCATACGAAGCTGTGGAGTTTCTCAAGTTTTTGAGAGGGTTCCGAGCGCGTACGACTAGACATATCGTAGTGGTGGGGAACGATCGTTACGGACGGCAGTGGGTTGTTGAGCCTCTTGAAGCGTATCTCAAAGAGGGGTTCACACTTAGGTATGACCGTGTGCGTTCCGGCACCTCTACGAGGTTGAGTGTGCCTTCGGCATTTCCAAGGGAATTTGTCAAAGAGATTGGTGAACGGATGCCCCATATCGTCATTGTTGATGCGTCCCATGCACCACCGAGTAACGATGTGATGCAGCTTTCCCGCGGCCTCCGAAGCTATGTGCACTGGTTCGCTGTATTTAATGACCTCCGTGCCGAAGGCGACCTTGCCAGATACCGGGATGAGAGTTCGCTTCCCGCGGAGCATTTTCCCGAACTGATGAAATGGCACGACTACGTTGCGCGGAAAGAGCAGTTACGGAAGTGGGTTTCGCCGGGACAGACTTACCGGGTGACAACTTGGGCACCGGAGTTGAAAGACACTGTGATACTGGGTGATATGCGCGTGAAGCGGTATCCTGCTGTCTCCCATGAGGAGGATCTGCCGATGGTAGTTCTGGCGAACCCTATTATATATCGCACGGAGGGAGATGATCTGCCAGATGCGCTTCGGGGGACCACACCACGCCATTTCGATGACCCTGAAGCCCATGCGGTGGATAGCGTTGTGTTCGGATTTGGCTCTCACGGGCTTGAGACCCGACTGGAAGGAATGAGCACAGAGCAGTTTGTCCAGACAGCTCAGGGACACATCAAGAGGGAGATTGATAGACTGTTAGGGGAATCTTAATCTTTATGGAGGATAGAGCCCACCACAGAGACACGGAGACGCAGAGAAAACCTGAAAATGGGATAACGAGCGAAGAGCAACGCAAAGGTGCAACGCTGTAAAGGCGCAAAGAAAACCTGAAAACGGGAAAATGCTCCCTGTCTCGTTTTCTGTCTTTGGCGTTCTTGCGTTCTATTTTTTTGTCTCGTTCTCTCGTCTTCTCGTTTTCTTGCCAGTCTATGTTCTCTGTGTCTCTGCGGTAAAATAGAAATGGTTTGGAGGAACCGATTATGGCAAAAACTATTGTCTCGGTAGCAGTGGTGGGCTCGGGACCTACCAAGGAGATGAATCCGGCTGTGCCGTATACGCCCAAAGATATTGCACAAGCGGCGATTGAGTCGAGCCGAGCCGGTGCGTCGATTGCGCACATCCATGTCCGCGACCCTGAGACGGGAATTGTATGTTCACGGCTTGAACTCTTTGCGGAGGTTGTGGATCGGATTCGTCAAGAGAGTGACATCCTGATTAATCTCACAACGAGCGGGGGAAATATACCCGGAAAAAACATCATTGAGGAACGCCTTGAACCTGTAATACTAAAACCTGAAATCTGTTCGCTTGATGTCGGCTCACTGAACTTTGGGGACTGGATGTTTCTCAACCCACCCGAATGGGGACGGGCTGCCGCCCAACGGATGCGCGAGCAGGGTGTCAAGCCCGAAATCGAGGTCTTCGATGCGGGGCACATACGGCAGGCGTTGCACTTAATTGATGAGGGACTGTTTGAGGACCCACCGTATATCCAGTTGTGCATGGGGGCGGGCTGGGGTATTGAAGCGACGCCGGATAATATGCTGTTCATGAAGAACTTATTGCCGCCCGATATCCCTTGGTCTGTTATGGGTGTGGGTCGGACGCAGTTGCCGATGATTACGATGGGCATTATTTTAGGCGGTCATATCCGCGTCGGGTTTGAGGACAATATCTATCTCCGCAGGGGCGTTCTGCTGAAGAGTAACGCGCAGATGGTTGAGGTCGCTGTGAATTTGGTGGAGCAGCTGCAGGGCGAGGTTGCCACGCCGAGCGACGCACGTGAAATTCTTGGGATATGAGGTAAAACGTGAAACGTGAAGCGTGAAAAAGAAAAATTAACCCGACTTTAGGTTTTCAGATGGTGCGAGATTTTGTTGACATTCTGATGTTAGTAATTCGGCAAATGCTGTAATCATCAAGCAATCTGCAAGATGTAACGCAAACTGTTAGTTTGCGTGCTAGGATCACAATCTAAATGAAGATTAATTTATTAATTCGGTAATTTCCGAGTGATGTCCGGTGCGGTTGGAAACCGCACCTACCGGGGATGGGGGAAAATATAGAATTACCGATTTATTTTTTAAAACCTCATACAAATTGTGCTACAAAAGACTATTTTTATGAGATAATTTTTTGAAAAGGACGCTTCCCGCTGAAAAGCTAATACCGTTTCTAAATGATTTTGTTCCAATACATTACAACAGGGGTGTTTAGACGGGCAATGAATTGCCCTACTACGAACCCAAGCGTGTAACTCATAACCGGCTTAACAAAGCGTCATGCTTTATCAGAATTGGTATTAGTCGGGTTTCACGATTCAACCCAATTCCGTTCCGAGAATCTTCGACCTACGGGCTGCCAAATGCAAACTTGGGATATAATTAGGAAGTGTGCATAGAAAGAGGTTTATTCGTCTGATGTCACAGACAAAGGGTTCACAGGATTTCTTGGAGGGTGTTACGGAAGAGACTGTTGAGTGGCGGATGCTCAATATGGATTCCGAACTGGTCACTGCCAATCTGAGTCGCACAATCGGTCCCGGCATTCGTAGTACCCTCGATCCTCATTGGAATTATAACGCCAAACGCGGCGATGGGGTTGTGCCGCTCAATAATATCTTGCGGTTTGAGACCTTTGGTGAACGCTGTCCATTGGGAACGAAGCTGCGACAGGAAACGCGGCTGCGATTGGTGACAACGCGGGACGAGGCGGGGAAGTTGAAACGCGGTCATTTGGCGATGAACTGCGAACTGTTCAACAAAAACAACTCCCAGCGGCGAATCGGACGCGCCGAATTTTGGATGGCGCTGACCCGTCCGCTTGCGCCTCCGGGTCAACATAGACCAACCGATGTGCCGGAAGCGATCCGGTTCTTGAAGGAGCATGAACCGACCGAAAGTGATCTGGTCAGTCGGGATATTGAGTCATACCGCTGCGAGGCAGGCGACGACGGACGATCCTTCCATGATACGATGCCGTTAGTTTTCCATATGGATCGGTCGGATATCTACCGTCACATTAATACGGCTGTGTACATGAACCAAGCGCAGGATTACCTCGCACTCCTGTATTATAAAAGCGGTGGGGATGCCGGTCGGTTGCGGTTCCGCGAAATCACTATCTATTTTCGGAAACCTTTTGTGCCGGGGCAGGCGGCGGAGGTGGAGTTGGATTTTATTGAATATGCAGACCGTTTCCATGGTGCTGTCCGCTTCTATCATTCTGACGGTGAAGGGAACAGAAGTGAGCGGATTTCTATGGCAATGGAGACGCGCGGTCCCCTACATTGAAAACCCACTAGAGGCGAAGCAGACACGAATCTATTTTACCGCAGAGGCACAGAGGACACAGAGATTTTTTATTCATTAGTTCATTGGTTCACTGGTTCATTAATTAGTCGATGCACTAACATTTTCTCTGTGTGTTCCGTGATCATAGATTGAGGAGAAGAACGATGAGGTACGACACCATTATCGTCGGAGCGGGGGCGGCTGGGGCGATACTTGCGGCCCGGCTCACCGAAGATTCGGGTAGATCTGTCCTGTTACTGGAGGCGGGTCCTGATTTTCCAGAGGTTGATCAGCTTCCGGAAGAGATCAAGTACGGTTATGGCCGAGACCGCAACATCTGGGCTCGCGCTTTTGGTCGTCCGACCAAATTCGGTTGGGGCTACACCGCCCGTGCCACCGACAGTGCGCCCACCATGTTTGTTCCACGCGGCAAGATCGTTGGCGGTTCAACCGCGGTGAACGCGCAGATCTTTCTCCGCGGTGTGCCCGAAGACTACGATAGTTGGGCTTCCTTGGGCAACGACAAATGGAGTTACGAGGAGTTGCTCCCATGCTTTCGCAGGAATGAGGCGGATCCCGACTATAGCGATTCCTATCACGGGAACGCGGGTCCCATCCACGCCCGACGGCACACATACGAGGAGTTGAACCCTGAACAGGCTGCTTTCTACGATGCTGCTCTGGCTGCTGGCTATCCGGATTGCCCCGACCACAACGATCCGGACTCTACGGGGGTTGGTACGCTCGCGCTCAATAATCCGGACAGCATCCGTTGGAGCACAACGATCGGCTACCTAAACCCGGCGCGTCATCGCCTGAACCTCACGATTAAAGCGGACTGCTTGGTACACCGTCTCCTCTTTGAGGGCAAACGCGCTGTTGGCGTCCGAGTGGAGAGCGGCGGCGAGATGTTCGATGTCTACGGCGAGGAGATCGTTTTATCCGGCGGATCTATCGGTTCACCGCATATCCTGATGCTTTCGGGTATCGGTTCCGCCGATCATCTCAAGGCGGTTGGTATTCCTGGGGTGCATGACCTGCCGGGCGTTGGGCAGAACCTGAGAGACCATCCGCAGGTGTCGGTCACATTGAGGGTAAAGGATGCGTTTCTACCCGATGGCACAGAGCCACGGCTGCAAATCGGGCTTCGATATACAGCGCAGGGTTCCGATCTACGGAATGACATGTTTTTGCTCCCGACCGCTTTTGCTACCGAGGAGGGGTATCTTGTCGAATCTCACTCTGTACCTTTGGGATTTCACGTCGCTGCGTGTATATACTTAGCCGTTGGTGCGGGCGAAATTCGGCTCGCTTCTTCCGATCCGTATCAGCAACCCGCCTTGGATTATAACTACCTGACGGAGTCCTTTGATCGCGAACGGCTGCGCGAGTCTGTGCGGATCATCATTGATCTGCTCGAACACGATGCGTTCAGGAGATTGGTTGCGGAACGGCTTGCACCGACGGACGCTGATTTAGCGACGGATAGGACCTTGGATGAGTGGTTGCTACGGCAGGTAAGTACCAGTCACCACATCTCATCGACGTGCAAGATGGGACCGGACTCTGACCCGATGGCTGTGGTTGATCAGTACGGTAAGGTCTACGGCGTCGAGGGGCTGCGGGTGGCGGACGCTTCAATTATGCCCGACTGCATCCGTGCCAACACCAACGTGACAACGATGGTCATTGGAGAGCGTATTTCGGACTTCATGAGAGATTGATTCATCCACCGCATGGATTTTCGTAGGGGTTGGGTTTCCCAACCCTTTTTTCACACATCGACATCCGTATGGTTTGGACCGCCCAACCCGCATAGATTAACGGACGAGGTCTCCTCGCCCCTACGATAGGGTACTTGCTGGCGAATTATGGACACGCCTTACATAAGTGTCAACACGCCCTATCGACTTGCGTTAAAGTAACCCTAGTTGATAGAATACTGGATACCGACCAATAAATGGTGGTCCATCGTTCTATTTGCGTGGTCGTGAGGTTTCCGGCACTAGCCAGAGGAAGATCGCGACCGCCATATACCCTACTCCTGATAGAACGACAGCGGAAAGCCCCAATCCCGACACATCTGCAATCTCGCCGACAATCCATGGACCTGTTGCGTGACCGACATCACCGATGAGCCGCCAGACGGAAAGGAACTCGCCCGTGCCGTCCCGTGGGGCAAGGTCTGCCCCCGTTGTCATCATTGTGCCGGAACCGAGTCCGTTGCCAAGTCCCATCACAATGCCTGCGATCAGTAGGGTCAAGTAGCTGCCTGTCAAAGGCACCATCGCCATCCCCGTCGCGAAAATGAAGAAACAGGGAACGATGGCGTATCTCCTACCGAACCGATCCATAATAAATCCTGCCACCGGAAACATTATCATATCGATAAATGAGGAGAGACTGAAGATTAGCCCCACTGTCTGACGGTCTAGCCCGATGACATCACGTCCATAGAGGATAATGATAATGCGCCGCCCCGCTCGGAGGGTTTGGACGCAGATTTGCCCCATTCCCGCTGTGAGTAACGCGCGGTAGTGTGTCTTCAATATGTCGATAAACTGTTTCAGGTGTAACCGACGGGGACCGACTGCCGAAGAACGTCTTGTTTCGTGGATGAAGAAGAGGCAGAACAGGAAATTGACCCCCATAATCGCTGCGCAGGCGAAGAATGGGGCACTTAGACCGTAGTGTTTACCGATGAAGCCGCCAATGGCGGGACCTACAAAAGTGCCGATTCGACTCACCCCGCCGAACATCGCGAGCGATCTGCCACGTTCCTCGATTGGGACGGCATCCGTCAAGTAGGTATATCGGGCAATGGTCCATAGGGCACTGCCGATTCCCCCGATAAGTTGATAGGTAATCAATTCAAGGACGCTGTGGGCAAGTCCGACGCCGAGGGTGGAGAATCCCACCACAGCAGCTCCGATTAACATTGACGATTTGCGGCCCGTCCGCTCGATTAGGATACCGGCGGGGACATCCGCGATCAGGACACCGACGCCCTGCATACCGAGGACAAGTCCCATTAGGCTATAGGAAGGGTTGAACGATTTTGCGTATTCGGGGAAGATTGGGATGAGGATGCCGCCGCCGACGGAGAGCAGAAAGGCAGGAAAATAGATCGGCAGGATGAGCGATCGCCGCGTGAACGGTTGCTCTTGTGAGTTCTGCATATCGAGGTTTCGCTATCCGTGCCTTTCTCGAAGAATTTCTGCGGCTTTCGCCTCGTTTTTGAGTTTCTGGTATGCCTCGTCGATGGGGATTTCTGCAGCGCTGCCGGGCGCAAATCCGCAGTCTGGATTGAGGGTTATGCGTTCGGGACTCAGGTGGCGTAGTGCGTTTTCAACGCGCGCAACAATCTCTTCGGGTGTGTCGATATGCTCGCCTCGGCAATCGACGCAGCCGAGCCCTACGGTTTTATCTTCGGGGATCTCCTGAAGCACGGCGAGGTCGCCCGCGACTGGGATCGTGAATTCCATCAGGTACTGATCGACATTGAGCCGTTTGAGGTAGGATAGGATCGGTTCGTATCCCCCTTCGCCAACCCAGCCATCACGCCCCTTGTTGCGTCGGCAGAGGTGGATAGCAATCTGAATCCCATCAACACCATCAATAATCTGGTTCAGGAGATCGACACACAAATCCATCTCACGTTCGGGATTTTCGTAACTCGCCCGGACGGACTGATCGACGAATAGGCATAGATGCGGGTCATCAAACTGGGCGACGGTCGCCCCTGCATCCCTGATAGCGATGAGCTCAGCTCGCAAGATATCGACAAGATCATACATGAACGATTCGCGAGTGGGGTAGGCGTCCCTCGATTTTTCCGGGTCCCACATCCGTTGTCCCAACAGATATGGGGACGGGAGACACACCTTTGTCAGCCGATCGGTGTGCTGCTGCAGAAATGCTGCCTCTGCCGCGATAACCCCCGGTTGCTTGAGGCGTATTTTATCGACGGCGGTTGTCCAGTGCATTCCCTCGTGCATACTCAGCTCGAACCCGCTTGCGATGTCCGCAATTACGCCGATATAGGAGCGTCGTCGCCATTCGCCATCGGAGATGATATCGATCCCCGCGGCTTCCTGCACCGCAATGATGTATTGCACGGCGGCGTCCATCTCTTTTTCTGTTCTCCGATTCATCGGAGTCCTCGGAACGGGATCGGCTTCGGAGTGTTGTGGTTCGTTTTCTAACGCAAGTAGATCGCGGACAAAGTCAGACCGTGGCATGCTGCCTACGACGGTAGTTGGGAACAAGGGAAGTTTTTGGTTTGACATAGAATATGTTGGTTCATTAGTACATTTGTACATTAGTTAATTGGTATAACGTGCTTTATGCTGTCATGAGAGGGCACTTTCATAACCAGCGTAGGTCGCATCGTCAAAGAGGACGAAGCGCACCTCTTCGATTCCATTATGTTCTTCTAAGAATTCCTTCACCGCGTTGAGGGCGGTGGCAGCTGCTTTGTCAATCGGATAGCCGTAAATACCTGTGCTGATTGATGGGAACGCAACTGTCTTGATACCGCCCTCAAGTGCGAGACTTAAACTCTCCCGATAACAACTGGCGAGGAGGTTGGGTTCACCGGCGTTTCCGCCCCGCCAGATCGGTCCCACGGTGTGGATGACATGCTTTGCGGGCAGGTCTCCTCCTGTTGTGATCACTGCACTCCCTGTCGGACAGCCGCCCTGCTCGGCACGGATCTCGTTGCATTCTGCCATGATCGCCGGTCCTCCGGCGCGGTGGATTGCGCCATCAACACCGCCGCCTCCCATGAGTTGTTCGTTCGCAGCGTTGACGATCGCATCAACACCCTCTTTTGTAATATCGCCTTGTACGAGGGTAAGGGTCGCTTGGTTAATTTTGGTTTGCATGGGTTCCTCCGAAAGAATAATGCGTAATCCGTAAGAGAAAAGATTATGGAGAGACTAACAATGTTTGCCCTACGTATTACTTGTTACGAGACGCTTCCATATCACTCAGTTACGGGACTCATACGGATATTTCCTTCGCTATCCAGATATCCGCGATAGTCAGGTGGAACGACAATGGTAGAATCGTATTCGTCAATAAGCAGGGGACCGGTTGTGCCTTCGTCTCCCAGATCGTGGCGCGAGATGACGGGGGTATCGATTGTTCCCCACGATGCGCCGAAATAAGCCCCCCGACTTGCTGCGCGTACACCGAGACGTTCCGCTGGGTTGAGGGTGCCTTGTTGGCCACGTATGCCTGTGCCGTTCCGAGCATTCCGACGAGTCGGAACCTGCCCAATCAACCGGACCGCCACAATTTCGACCGGATTGTCCGGATCGGATCGGTGTCCATAGAGCCGTTCATGTTCTGTCTCGAAGGTTGTGTGCAACGTTTCCACTGTCGCTTTGGTGAAGTTCTCATCGGCTACTGCGATGCGTATCTCTGAGGCTTGCCCCTTAAAACGGATGTCAACGCTGCAACTCAGCGTCACTTGATCGGCGGAATAGCCTTCGGTCTCGAATTGGGCGAGCATGTTGCGCTGCATCTCCGATTTGATCTCCTCCAAAGCCGTTGCATTGAGCGTTTCGCCGGAGAGGAGACAGCTACGGACATCGTGATGCTCGACGCCGGAGAAGAGTAGGCCGAGGGTGCTGAACAGACCGGGCAGCGGCGGCACGATAACTTGGCGGATCAAGAGTTCTTTTGCCAGTCCCGCTGCGTGGATTGGACCAGAGCCGCCAAAAGCCATCAGGACAAACTCCCGTGGATCGCGTCCGCGCTCGGTAGAAACAGCGCGTAGTGCCCTCATGGTGCGGGCGTTGGCGATCCGGTGGACCCCCTCTGCTGCTTCAAGCAGATCCATGCCGAGAGGCACAGCGATACGATCGTGTATCGCTCGGCGTGCGGCTTCGCTATCGATGCTGACTTCGCCGTCAGCCAGTTCGCCGGGACGGATATAGCCTAACACTACGTTGGCATCGGTGACGGTCGGTTCTGTCCCTCCGCGTTGATAGCAGGCGGGACCCGGGACAGCACCGGCGCTGCGGGGCCCGACGTGCAAACCGCCCGCGCCGTCCAGATGCGCGATGCTGCCGCCGCCGGATCCGACTTCGGCGATATCGATGCTCGGCGCGCGGATAAGTTCGCCGCCCCCACCGACCAGTCGGTTTCCTGCCGAAATCGAAGCGCCGACCTCATATTCTGGGCTGTAAGCGACTGCGCCATCTTCAATCATCGAAGCCTTGGCGGTGGTGCCACCCATGTCGAGTGTGATAAGGTTATCCGTTCCCAGCCGTTGTGCCGTGAATCCAGCCGCTAGGACGCCGGCAGCCGGACCCGATTCCAAGACAAAGACCGGCAGTTGTGCAGCGTCTGCCTCCGGCGTTAAGCCGCCCGCTGATTGCATCATCAACAACGGCCCCTCAATCCCCATCTCCTGAAGACCGCTACGCATCGCGTTCAGGTACCGCTGCATGACCGGACGGACGTAAGCGTTGACGACGGTGGTGGCGGTGCGTTCATACTCTTTACGTTCCGGGAGGACTTCGGAAGAGAGCGAAACAGGGACATCTGGTAGCTCTTCTCGCAGGAAATCGCCGACAATGTTTTCGTGTTGCGGGAAGGCGTAGGCGTGGAGGGTGCAGACCGCTATGGATTCGACCGCCTCTTTCTCCAACTCCTCCTTGAGACGCCACAGTTCTGACTCCGATAGCGGGGTCAGAACCTCGCCGGACGCAGAGATCCGTTCTGTGAGTTCAAAGCGCAGGTAGCGTTCGACAAGTGCTTCGGGCTTTTCAAAGAACAGGTCATACATCTGGGGCGCACGGATGCGCCTCAGTTCGAGAACATCTCGGAAACCTTTGGTGGTGATCAGTGCAGTTTTTGCACCCCGTTTTTCCAGGACGGCGTTGGTTGCCACTGTGGTGCCGTGTGCGACTTCGCTGACGCTTGTTCCTAACCCCCCTGCCAAGTCCCGATTCATCGGGATTGTCTTTCCCCCCTGGTCGGGGACGGTGCTGGTTGTGTTTAACAGATGCTCGATTGCGTGCAGCACTGCCCTTTCAAAGTTAGGGGGTGTGGATGGGACTTTATGGGTCCAGAGGTTTCCGTTAGCGTCGATTAGGACGACGTCGGTGAAGGTGCCTCCGACATCCGCACCGATTCGCATTGTGTTTTGGTTGGTCATCGTCATCTTGTCCCGCTCCGATGAATCGGAGGAATTACTGGTAACGTGATGTGAGAAGGGTATTGTGCGTTATGATAGATTGTCTGGTGCGCTAACTCGATTTCGGCGTCCAGTCCCGGTGTGCTGCCGGTGTTTTGGTTCCGGTCGAAGCGCGGGAAGTTGCTACTGGAGACTTCGACGCGAATTTGGTGTCCCGCCTTGAAGAGATTGCTTGTTTCCCAGAGTATAATCTTGTAAGCGCAGATGGTTTCGGGTTCAATCAATGTTGGTTCTTCGTAAGATTCACGGAATCGCGTTCGCACGATGCCTTCGCAGATGTTGATCGCTTTCCCTCCCGGGTGCACATCAACAAGCGTTGCAGTGAAATCGGTATCCGGCGCACTGGAGGCGGCGTAGAGCGTTAGTTCAATCTGTCCTGTGATTTCTAAATCCTCGGTGAGCGGGGCTGTTGAATAGACCAATACATCATCTCTGCGTTCCACAGATCGCCGGTCTTGTGGACCGGTGTTATCAATAAACATGCTCTGGCCGCCCACAGTGGGGACAGGGTTTTCGGGGTCATAGGTGAAGGAATCTATTGGTTCGTTTTGTGGCGGTTGAATCGTCAGCTCGCCATTGCCGTGGAGAGAGTTGGCGCGTCCGCCGCTGTGAAGGTAAAACTTGGTGTATTGCGTCCGTGCTAGGGGCCACTCGTGCTCATCGCGCCAGATATTCGCTCCCATCACAAAGATTCGGATGGGCGGCTCATCGTCCATACCGGTGTCAATCCCTTTTAGCCGTTGGTCGTACCATCGCAGGTGCGCGTCCGGAATGTCCACCATTGCGTCTGAACCGAAGTTGATGTCCCCGAACGGCTCGGCACTGCCGATCGCGGTATGCGTCCACGGGCCCACGAGGAGTTTTGTCTTCGATCGAGTTTCCGGAGTTCGGGCTTGTGTCGTCCAACCGGTGAAACACTTGAAGCCTTCGTGAACGAGGTTATCGTACCACCCGGTGATGAAATATGCGGGCGTTTCGACTTCGGTATATCTATACTTCATGCTGTAGGATTTCCAGAAATCGTCGAAGGCGTTGTGTCGGATCACCTCTCGATAAAACGGACGGTCACCGATGCTATCAAGGGCGGAAATCAGCGGCAACCGCCGGTAGACCTCCTCCCAATCGATCAGATCTCTCGGTGCGTTCTGGTTTGTGCGATCGCCGAGCCAGATGAAGTTCATGGCGTTCTGGAGTTGCAGGACACCATTGTACCGCATGTGGCCGTAGTTGTCCTCTTGGTTGGCAATCGGGACAAGCCCCTTAACGTAGGGACTGCGGAGCGATGCTGGTAGAATCTGCGTGAATCCGGGATAAGAGATGCCGAAAGTTCCGATATTCCCATCGCACCAGGGTTGGGCGCCCAGCCACTGTTGTGTGTCGTAGCCGTCGTTGGTTTCGTCGATGTACGGTCGCCACACCCCCTCCGAATCGTAACGGCCACGGGAGTCCTGCATCACCACAGCGTAACCGCTCTGCGCGAAGCGTACTGCCCAATCCACATATCGCGGGTGTTGCGTGCTGTATGGGGATCGGATGAGCAGCACCGGGAACTTATCGCCTACGGCAGGACGGTACAAAGCACCGTAGAGCCGAACCCCATCGCGCATGGGGATTTTGAGATCTAACTGGATGCGGATGTCGTGGTTTGGCATAGGATACTTTTTTCACTCCTTAAAGGATTTTTATTTTAACGCAAAGTCGCAAGGACGCTAAGAAATATAGGGCTTACGCAGCCAACTGTAGGCGGGGCATCCCCGATAAATCCCCGATGAATCGGGACAGGCGGGATTCAGAGCAACTTGCCCCGCCCTGAAATACACAAGTCCCCCTGACAAGAGGGATTTAGGGGGTTAAAAATCAAAAATCTACCCTCCGTGTGCTAAATTTGCGTAAGTCCTGAAATATCAATATTAGGGCTTAGGCAGCTGGAAATTGGGCAGGCACAAGACCCCGATGAATCGGGATTAAGAAATGCGCTACTACAAACTGAACTGCGTTACTCCTAATTCTTCTATCCTGAAAATCCTGATTCGGTTTTCGTTAGTTGTTCAACAAATGCTGCATGAACGGTGGTTTGTAGTCCTGCCCCCAATTCTGATGAGGTCTTTGCTCGGTCTCCTGTTAGGAGTGCTGCCACCGCCAAACGTAAGCCGGGAAAGACTTGACTCTCAATGACTCCCTCCGCATTAGGGGCAAGCGTTACATACTCTTTATTGACGAGCTGAAACCAGTCAAGACGTTTCTCCTGTGTCTGCCACACAATATATTCCTGCACACCGCACCGGCGGTACACCTCAAGCTTATCCTGTAAATCGTAGTCCGCGCTGGTGCCGGCGATTTCGACGATTAGTTCTGGTGCGCCCTCTACATACCCTTCGTCAATGATGCGTGACCGTCCTCCCTGTGCGGGTTCTATCCGTAACAGTGCATCGGGTTGGTGTTCATTGTTGGAATCGAGGTAGACTGTGGTGTTATCTGCCAAGTCAACACCGGGGGTTGCTATCCAATACGCCCCTAACCATGCCATAATTTGAGCGTGGGGTCTGCCATGAAAATCTATTCGTACAGGTGATGGCATGTACACAACTCCTTCAATCAATTCTGCTTTTTTCAGATGGGGCATCCCCACATAGCGCCGTTCAAACTCCTCCCGCGTCAGCCGTTCACCGTGCTTCAGTGGTGGAGCATTCTCATTGCTCACTGTCGGTTGTGCACGAACTTCCTTCTCTGTCGTTCTTCCGACACTCATGATGAGTCTTCCTCCTCTCATTACTTCAGTATTAACATCCGTCGCGTTGCTGTGAAATCGCCTGCCCTCAATGTGTAGAAATAGACTCCACTGGCAACAGATTCACCGAGTTGATTCCGTCCGTCCCAATAGGCTGCACGGCTGCGGTTCCGATACATACCCGCTGCCTGATGTCCTACTGCCAACCGCCGAACAAGCTGCCCGTTCATATCATAGATTGTCAGCGTGACCTCTGCGGGAGTTGCCAACTGATACGGCATCCAGGTCTCCGGGTTAAACGGATTGGGGTAGTTACGGAGCAAGGCAGTTGCTTCAGGTATCAGCGAGGCAAGCAGCTTCTCAAGATTCTCTATCCCCTCTTTGAAGGCAAGTGAACCGTCATCTTCTAACCGTGCCTGTGCAATCCACGCTTCTATCATTGCAGGGGTTATGGTTGTTACCCCCCTTAATCCCCCCGCCCCGATAGATCGGGATGCAAGCACAGGCGGGGGGAAAATAGTGGGCTCCCCTGTGAGTCGAGGGAAAGTAGGGAAGGTTGAGGGTGCTGCGGGAGCGGTGGTGCTGCCGATTGCCTGTGAGACGATAATCAGGTCAATGGTGTTGACAACGCCATCACCGTTGACATCCGCAGGCTCGTCAGCGGAGACCGTTTGATTCAGTTTTTGTGAAACAAGCACCAGATCCACAATGGTGACAACCCCATCTCGATTTACGTCTCCCATAGCAAGTCCTCCCTTCACAGTGATGCGGACTCCGTGGGCGATTGCATCAATCGTATCACCGCCAAGCGAGACGAACTGGAGGTTACGCAGTGTCACTTCTGACTCGCCACTCGCTTTCGCCTTGAACTGTACCTTTAGGAGGGTGCCGGTGCCACTGACGCTTTGCGTAGATAGCCGCGCCGCGGTGAGTCCAGTGATTTGACCGCTACTATTATCAATGCTCCCACCCTGAAAGAAGGTTGCTGCGCCTGTCTTTAGGAAATCACCTTCGGTTACATCAACGGCTTCAAGTCTGTTGGGATCAAACACAATATCAAACTGCCAACCCATCAAGTCTGAGACATTCCGTGCGTGAATATCGAGGGTAAATGTCTCGCCGCGGTGAATGGTTGTTGGAGAAAGCGTATATCCAACACCGGTATTTGCGACGGTATATTCGGTGCCTTCTTCAAACCCAAAGAAGCCGTTGCCACGGACATGAACCGCAACTAACAGGACATTCAAGCCCTGCTTCAATGTGACAGAGGAAAAGTCAGTGTAATCGCTGCCACCACGCTTTTCGGGATGGTTATAAATTAAATTTCCGTTCATCCAGACCCTTGCCCCACGATCTCCACCTATAAACATCGTTGTATCTTGTTCCCGTGGTGAATAGAGGGCCACAACGCCATAGATAGCCGCCTCTGGGGTGACTTCCCCTAACATATCCTCAATGTTATTATGTCCTGTAGGAGGCAGCCTGTCGTAGCTCCACACGCTATCTCCGACTGCGTTTCCCTCGACTGTCCCGTGGGTGGAGATCAGCTCCTCCGTCACCACGCCCCCACTCACCTCCGCTAGTAAATCAGTATCACCCAACTTCCCGTTCTCTGTAGTATTGAGTAATACGACCCATAGCCACGGACCCTCTATCTTCGGTCCCCCTTTGGGATGTGCTGGATTGTCATACCAAATGAGTTTTAGATCCGGACTTAACTCGTCTAAAGGTGAGAAGTCAGATATATTGTTTTGTGCAACATTTAACCATGTCAGGTTAGTTAAACCGGCAAGCGCGGATATATCCGATATGTTGTTACGCTCAAGCCTTATACGGGTTAACCCAGTTAACCCCGCGAGGGGGGATATGTCTGATATGTCATTGTGTGCAAGATGTATCCATTTCAAGTTAGTTAAACCGGCAAGCGCGGATATATCCGATAAGCCGTTACTAGTAAGACTCAGGTGCGTTAGCCCTGTTAATTCCGCTATGGGCGATATATCTGACATTTCTTCGTCATCAATATACAGTAATTTCAAACCGGTTAATCCTACAAGGGGTGTCAGGTCGGAGATATTACCGCCACAAAAAAATATCTCCTCCAGTTTTGTCAAACCCGCCAGCGGTGACAAATCGGATATAGCGTGTCCCCAACAGAAAATCTTTTTTAGGTTGATTAAGTTTGCTACTAAAGTTTGGACAATTTTCATATAAAAAGAGGCAGAAAAGAGGTATCCTTTCAGGAACCTACAACAGTTTCGAAAGGAGAACTTATGTTCCTCATATTCTGCCTCGCGTCTATTTTAACCGAGTTTCGTCCGTTATTC
>JAJDUM010000113.1 GCA_022826645.1 Candidatus Poribacteria bacterium | reverse complement strand
CGACTTTCTGCTTGAACGATTGACTATATCTCTTGAAGATACGATTTGCCAATGGATCAGACATCTGAATGCTCCTTTCTACATCTATAATAGTGTAGTAATCAAGAGCTATTCATGTAAAGCTTATTTAGGACGGGTCATCCGTTTCATCTTACGCATTAAGCATTACGTATTATGCTTCATTGGCGACATGTGCTATCGTGAAGCGTAATGTGCAATTTTCCCAAAAGTGTTAAATTCTGTTAAATTTTGTTAAGTGATTGTGGATAACTTTACCAAAAAAATAAGGATTTTATGGAAAAATCAGAGATTAAAGCGTTGACATTCGATCTATTCGGCACAATTCTGGACCTTGGCGGCAGCCTGAAACCCTACATCGCAGAGTTCCTAAAGGCGAAAGACGCGCCCATTGCAGCAGATCGGTTCTGGGACCAATGGCGGGCGCGACAACGCATCGAACAATACCAAGACACCCTCGTGATGCTGGGGCATAGCGGCTACCTCGAAACGGTCCGCCGCGCATTCGTCTACGTCCTCAATCTAAACAAGATCCAAACATCGGGCGAGGAGGTCCAAGATTTCATGGGGGCGTGGGATATGCTCTCTCCGTTCCCCGAGGTACTTCCCGCGTTAGAACGCCTCAAATCCCACTACCAGTTGGTGATCCTCTCCAACGGCGATCCGCACTTCCTCGACCATCTCGCGCAGAACCGTGTCCGGTGGGAGTTTGACGACATCATCTCCGTGACCGATGTCGGCGCGTTCAAACCACACCCCGCGGTCTACCGCTACGCCGCTATCAGCAGGCTTCGGCTCAAGGTGGAGGAGTGCCTGATGGTCTCCGCCAACTCATTTGATGTGATGGGCGCAAAAGTCTGCGGCTACAAATCCGCATTTATCAACCGTTACGAACTGCCGTATGAGGATTCGCCGTATCTACCGGATCTGACCGTCCCGGACTTCACAGAACTAGCGGATGTGTTGGTTGATTAATTCATCGGTTTAGGGTGTTGGGTTTCACGGTCTACATTCAACCCAACCCACGACCTGTTAATATTCGTAGGGGCGAGGTTTCCTCGCCCGATGGGTTGGGCGACCCAACCCCTACAGGCTCTGGTCGCGGGTTTCGGTGGTTTTTTAATCCGCGCAATCAGTGTAATCCGTTTAATCTGTGATTCAGACAATAGAAAACAGAAATTTTGCAAAAAGTGTTAGATTCTGTTAGATTCTGTTAAATTATTGTGGATGATTTTATTGATACCCTGCGAAAAACACACGAAACGATAGACGATTCACACGCTCATTTAGCCCCAGCGGGGCGACATGTTTATAGCACACGGAGACATCCGAATCTAAAGCCCCAGCGGGGCGACTCAACCCAACCTACGACTGGTTGATATTCGTAGGGGCGGGATCCCCTCGCCCGAATGGTTGGTAGCCCCGACCCCTACGGGTTATGATAGTGAGGTTTCATCGGTTTTTAATCCGCGCAATCAGTGTAATCCGTTTAATCTGTGATTCAGACAATAGAAAACAGAAATTTTGCAAAAAGTGTTAGATTCTGTTAGATTCTGTTAAGTGATTGTGGATAACTTTATTGATACCCTGCGAAAAACGCACGAAACGATAGACGATTCACACGCTCATTTAGCCCCAGCGGGGCGACATGTTTATAGCACACGCAGGCATCCGAATCCTAAAGCCCCAGCGGGGCGACATGTGTGGTAGTAATACGTAAAGCATGATGCGTAAAGGGCTCATTTTTGTTGGGTTTCACGGTTTTGGTTCAACCCAACCCACGACTATTGTTGAGCGTAAATCACGAAAGCGAGGCAGTTTTAATACCAATCGGTTGCATCGTAGGGAACAACGATCGTTGTTCCCTACAACCGATACAATACGAATATATTAAGGAGGTGAGGAAATGATTGGAAGCCTGCAAAGGGTTGATTTACGTAAGGTATGGCCTCATGAAGCGCAAGATTTCACAACGTGGCTTGAGGACAACATTGATGAGTTGAATAGCGTAATTGACCTATCGCTCTCGATTGTAGAGCGTGAGCATCCGGCAGGTAACTTCAGTGTAGACCTCGTTGCAGAGGATGAATTAGGGAATCCGGTGATCATTGAGAATCAGCTTGAGCGGAGTAACCACGACCACCTTGGCAAGCTGATTACCTATCTGACTGCAATTGACGCGAAAGCCGCAATCTGGATTGTCTCTGATCCCAGACCCGAACACATCCGCGCGATTTCGTGGCTGAATGAGTCGTCTTCGGCTTCCTTCTATCTACTCAAGCTGGAAGCGGTTCAGATTGAAGATTCACAGCCTGCACCGCTATTAACACCAATGGTTGGTCCAAGTGTGGAAAGTCAAGAAGTTGGCGAGACAAAGAAAGAACTAGCAGGAAGGGCAGACATCAGACACCGGTTTTGGACACAACTGCTGGAGCGGGCCAGAAAGAAAACAAAACTGTTTGCCGATGTTTCGCCTTCTTCTCGCAGCCTTATCTCTAGAGGAGCTGGAATGCGTGGATTGTCATTTGGTTTTAATATTACAAAGCGTGAATCCATGGTAGCGTTGTCCATTGCTAGGGCTGCAGAAAGCGAAAACGAAGAGATATTTGATAGGCTTGAAAAGTCTAAACAGAAGATTGAGGAAGCCTTTGGTGAACAACTTGAATGGCAGCAACTTGAAGGGAAGCGTGCCTGTAGAATTAGCAAACAATTTTCTCTGGGTGGTTACCGTGATGATGAGGAGCAATGGTCCAAGATACAAGAGGCCATGATTGATGCGATTATTCAGCTAGAAGCAGCACTTAAACCTCACATTGACAGGTTACCGATGTACATTGACAGGTTACCGTAATTTTATCATCAAGAGTTTTGTATAATGCAGGTTGTCACATGTCGCCCCGCTGGGGCTTAGGGTTGCTGGTATTCGATATTTCTATAAACATGCCGCCCCGCTGGGGCTTTCAATCAGGGAAGTTCATCAGTTTTTAATCCGTGCAATCCGCGTAATCCTCTCAATCCGCGATTCAGACAATAAAAAACGGAAATTTTCCCAAAAGTGTTAAATTCTGTTAAATTTTGTTAAGTGATTGTGGATAACTTACAGGCGATCTGCTGACATTCGTAGGGGCGAGGTTGCCTCGCCCGGAGGGTTGGCTTTTAATCCGCGCAATCAGTGTAATCCGTTTAATCCGCGATTCAGACAACTTTCTTCTTACGCATCACGCATTACGTATTACTATCACTATCACACCTATCGCCCCACTGGGGCGTTGTTAAACAACTCGGTTTTAAGGAGGAATCAAATATGGCATTTCCATCACACGGTGTCACACACCGTCCCACCGTAACCGGTACACGCGGCATGGTTTCGAGTGCACATCCGCTCGCAAGTCTCGCGGGCGCACAGATACTACTTCAGGGCGGCAACGCTTTCGATGCGGTCATTGCGGTCGCATCCACCCTCAACGTCACCGAACCGTACATGTCCGGCATCGCCGGCTGCGGTTATATGCTCATCTACAACGCAAAAGAGGATAAACGCTACGTCCTCGACTACATGGGCACCAGCCCATACCAAGCAACGCTCGACGCATACTCAGAGCCGGGATCAAACGAGGTCGGTATCCGGGCAGGCATGATCCCCGCTGCCTGTGGCGGCTGGCTGGCACTCCTCGACCGATACGGCACCATGGACCATGCGGACATCTTCGCGCCCGCGATCGGACATGCGGAGAACGGCTACGCCGTCACGGTGAAAAACGCCGAGTTCATGGCAGGCGCAGGCCCCCGTTTCTCGCCGACGGGCGCAAAGATTATCATGTCTCGTGGACGGACACCCCAACCGGGCGAGGTACTCGTCCAGAAAGAGCTTGCCCAGACCTTCCGAAAGGTGGTCGAAGGAGGGACAGAGGTCTTTTATCACGGCGAGATCGCGAAGCACATCGCGCAGTACTTCCGGGAGAACGACGGTTTAATCACGGAAAAGGATCTCGCAGACTTTGAGGTGGATTGGCACGATCCAATCTCGACCACCTTCAAAGACTTTGAGATCTTCTGTCCACCGCCGCCCTGTTCAGGGTTCCAATATCTGGAGACCTTCAATATCTTGGAGAACGATCCCCTCTTCAATTTGGGGCACAACTCTGCGGAATATCTCCATCTACTGATCGAAGCGATAAAGCTTGCCAGCGCAGACCGTGCGGAATACACCGTTGCGGAGAACCCACCAATCACCGGCTTGCTCTCTAAAGGATACGCCGCCGAGCAACGGAAGCGGATCGGACACCGTGCTGGGGTCGGTGGCGGTGAGCGTTATACAAAGGACAAACTGCCCGGCGAGATTCTGCCAGGGAACGCCGCCGAATGGATTAGAGAATGCACGACCCACTTCGATGTGGTTGACGGCGAAGGCAACGCGGTCGCAGTGACGCAGAGCCTTGGATCCGGTTTCGGCTCTGGCGTTGCGCTCGGTGAGACCGGGATGTTCCTCAACAACTTCATGAATTGGTTCGATCTCCTGCCCGAAAGTCCGAACGCCATCGGACCGCACAAGCAGATCGAGATGTGTATGTCCCCGTGCCAAGTCTGGAAGGATGGAAAACTGTTTGCAGTGATCGGCACACCCGGTAGCCACGGGATCATGCAGACAACCGCACAGATGGTC
Organism: Candidatus Poribacteria bacterium; assembly: GCA_022826645.1. GTDB lineage: Bacteria > Poribacteria > WGA-4E > WGA-4E > PCPOR2b > PCPOR2b. The sequence goes on along the minus strand of JAJDUM010000113.1, from coordinate 5,400 downwards.
CTGAACCTCATCGAGCATGGCATGAACATCCAAGCCGCGATTGAGGCACCACGTGTGCGAGTTGAGAGTCCGGGAACCGCTGTCAGTATGGAAGGGCGCATCCCCGCCGATGTTGTAGCGCAACTTGAGGCACGTGGACATGAGCCGAATGTGATGCCGGAGTGGACGGCTGGCGTCGGCGGCGGTCAGGGCATCGCGGTCGACCAAGCGGAAGGTTCACTCATGGGCGGAGCCGACCCACGGCGCGACGGATATTCGGTTGGAATCTAAAAAAGATAGGACTTGCACAGTTGGTTCATAAGTCCCCCTGACAAGGGGGATTTAGGGGGTTGGCTGTGCATTGGTAGTGCCTAACTATATTGCCCCTCAGGTCCGGTAGGTGCGGTTTGTAACCGCACCGGTTTGGAGTGTCCAAATAATTCTAAAATCTACTATAATTTGGCAAACACTGTAATCATCAGCCTATATGACGAATGTAGCGCAAACTGTTAGTTTGCGACGGACGACCGCAAGCTAGTCGATCACAGTGATGCACTTACGAAATAGGTTTTTGAATAGGGAGCTCCCTGATGAAAAACTAAGTTGGGTTCCACTCTAAAAAAGAAGGCTCGCGTCAGATAATCGTGTAATAGAAACCGCGTTTTCAAGAAAAAACTCGGTTTCTTTCCGTGCCTTGCACTATCCCTTTGCATAATGTAAAAAGAATATGCGTAAGACCTTTTCTTTCCCTGTTACGCATTACGTATTACGCAGCTTCTATGGAGGAATATATGAGTACATTGATTGTTGCGGTCTTGAGTTTCTTCGGCTTTATCATCGCCTATCACACCTATGGGCGATGGTTAGCAAGAAAGATCTTCGGCATTGATCCAGAGGCGCAGGTGCCGAGCCAAGAATTACGGGATGATGTGGACTATGTCCCCACGAAAAAGGAAATTATCTTCGGACATCACTTCACAAGTATCGCCGGCACAGGACCAATTGTGGGACCAGCGATCGCCGTCTTTTGGGGATGGCTGCCCGCCCTGCTATGGGTTGTATTGGGTTCCATCTTTATCGGTGCCGTTCACGACTTCAGTGCGTTGATAGTTTCCCTCCGCAACCGCGGACAGACGGTCGGGGACATCGCCGGACGGATGATTACACCGCGCGCCAAGTTACTATTTCTGACTATCCTATTCATGGCACTGACCGTTGTTTTGGCTATCTTCGGTCTCGTCATCGCAATCATCTTCGCGCTCTACCCGGAATCGGTGCTTTCAGTCTGGATAGAGATTCCACTGGCGGTCGGTATCGGACTTTGGATCTACCGGAAGGGCGGGAATATCCTGATCCCTTCCATCATCGCGTTGGGGATTATGTATATTGGCATGGGCGTTGGCGCTTACCTGCTGCCGATAAACATCTCCGCGTGGTTCGGCATCCCGCTATTAGGGCATACCTTCGCCAATGCAGTGGTCATCTGGACACTGGTCCTGTTTGTCTACTGCTTTATCGCCTCCGTACTTCCCGTTTGGACGTTGCTCCAACCGCGTGATTTCATCAACAGCCATGAACTGATTGTGGCACTCGTGCTGCTAATTGTCGGGCTTGCCGTCGCGGGCCTGACGGGAAGAGCAGATCTTCTCACCTCTGCCCCGGCGATTGCACCCGATATTCCGCCCGACGCACCGCCGATTTGGCCCTTCCTCTTTATCACCATCGCCTGCGGTGCGATCAGCGGATTCCACTGCATGGTGAGTTCCGGCACCTCCAGTAAGCAGGTCGCTTCCGAGAAGGATGCCCAGTATGTCGGATACGGTGCCATGCTACTTGAGGGCGGACTCGCGGTTATCGTTATCCTCGCATGTTGCGCCGGGATCGGCATGGGACTCTTTGAACGGAGCGGGACAGGAGCCAGCTACGCCTTCCAGCCCGTGATTAGTGCTGAGACAGGCCAACAGGTGCGGTACCAAGAGGCGTGGCGGACCCGCTATGCCACAACCCAAACGATAACAAACCCCGATGGGACAACCCGGACAGTCGGCGGTTGGGCGGGGCATAGCCTTGCCAAAAAGGTGGGCGCCTTTGTCGAGGGCGGCGGAAACTTCCTCGCAAGCGTCGGCATCCCTCTGAAGATGGCTATCGCGATCATGGCGGTGCTGGTAGCAAGTTTTGCGGCGACCACGCTGGACACCGCCACACGCCTACAACGCTACGTCATCCAAGAACTTGCGGGTACTATGGGGGTTAAACCACTCACCAATCGGTATGTGGCAACCGCCCTCGCGCTATTCTTGGGCGGTGCTGTGGCACTGATGCCTGGACCGAATGGACCGGGAAGCGGCGGGTTAATTCTATGGCCCCTCTTCGGTGCGGTGAACCAGTTGCTGGCGGGCCTCGCCTTTATGGTGACAGTCTTCTATCTGCTCCGCCGGAATTTACCGATCTGGTTTGCGCTGATTCCGATGATCGTGATGCTGATCATGCCGGCGTGGGCGATGTTGTGGCAGATGTTTAACCCCGACACCGGATGGCTATTCACTGGGAAGTACCTACTCCTTGCGTTCGGTATCGCCGTTGAAGCGGTACAGGTCTGGATGATCGTTGAAGGGCTGATTACGTTGAGAACCGCGCGCGGTAACTATCCAGAACTCCCCCCACTACAGCCACAGCAGCAAGGTCAACCAGCCAGCTAAGGAGACCAGTTCAGGGAAACCGAGTTTTTTCTTCAAAACTCGGTTTCTTAGCATGACCTGTTAAATGAGAGTTCGTATACATCTGACTCAACCATCTTTCTCAATAAAAGGGACACAGGAGGTTCACAATGCAAGACCAATCGCTTCGGTTTCTTGTCGTAAAGGCACATCCACACGATTTTACACACTGCGCGGGCACCTGCGGAATCCACGCTTCCCAAGGCGATTCCATCACAGTTGTCAGCATGACCAACGGAGTAGGAACGCACAATGAACGGCTCCACGACGAGCTACTCAAGCCGGAATCAGAGCAAGATCCCGATATCATCAATCAGAGTGCCGATGACTACGCCAAGATCAAAGAGGACGAGTTTCGCGAGGTCTGTGCGCTCTTCGGCGTGACGGACGTGCGGATTCTGGATTTTCCAGACAAGCCGTTCCATAAGACACCGGAAGCCGTGCAAACGCTCCGGCAGATTATCTACGATGTTCGACCCCACGTGCTGATTACGCAGCGACCCCATCTCAGCGGCCGGAACGGCATGGCTTCTGCCGCACACAACGACCACGACGAGACCGCATTCGCCATCATGGAAGCGCAGGGATTGGCGGGAACACCCGACTACGGCAGCCGGCAGCGGCCCCACACGATTGCAGCGACCTACTACCCCGGTGTCTATTACATGTCGGACGAAATCGACTTCTATGTGGACATCTCGGACTGGAAGGAGCAACGGGTTCAGGCGGAAGTCCTGTTCAGTAGCCAAGGACACACCGAAACCTTCGCTCGAAAGCGGATTGAGATACATACAGGTCATGCAGGTTGGTACGCTGGCACAGGATATGCCGAGGGGTTCGTGCGTGCAAACCCAGAGGTGCTGCCACAGATCCACGTACCGGAATCCGCATTGCGGCGCGCATCGGAGCCGCGCCAAAACCATCTGAAGCGGCTTGCGGGCGAACTTAAGGAATGAAATGTAAGAGCGTGGTAGGTTGGGTAGAGCGGGACCCGCGAAACCCAACACACATTGATTGTATCCGGTACAGGATATGCCGACGGATTTGTACGTACAAGCGCAGAAGTACTGCCGGTGTTCATCGGCGGAATTAATGAACTAATGAACCAATGAACTAATGAACTCAATTGGGGAAAACTGCGATGCGGTTGATTTTCGATGGACACCTGGATTTGGCGTTGTTCGCCCTTGCCCACAACCGAGATCAGACAGAACCCGTTGCCCAGATAAATGCCCGTGAGACGCATATGACGGACGCGCTTGAACGGGGCGGAGCGACGGTCAGCCTACCGGAGATGCGTCGTGCAGGGGTGGCGGTCTGTCAGTCGTCTATATCAGCACGCGCCAAGCGTGAAGTGCAGCCCACAACAGGCCACCGACGGATAGACCTCGATTACGGCACACAACGGATGGCTTACGCTTGGGCGCAGGGCCAATTGGCATATTACCGAATCTTGGACCAGCAGGGCGAGATAAAACTCATCCGTACCTCCGATGAGTTAGACGCGCACTGGGAAGATTGGGAGCGACAAGGGGATCAGGGATCGCCTGTCGGGGTCATCTTATCTATGGAATGCGCCGATCCAATTGTCGAGCCATCACAGGCGGAGGCGTGGTGGGAGGACGGGTTGCGCAGCGTCATGTTAGCGCATTTTGGATTCAGCCACTACGCGGCCGGTTCCGGCGTGAGCGGACCCCTAACGTCCAAGGGGATCGAACTGCTCAAGGAGTTTGAGCGGATCGGGATGATCCTCGACCTGACGCATCTGTCCGACGGGAGTTTCTACGACGCACTTGACCGGTTCAGCGGACCTGTAATCGCAAGCCACAACAACTGCCGCGCGCTGGTTCCCGGTGATCGGCAATTCTCCGACGAACAGATTGGACGACTGATTGAACGTGGCGCGGTCATCGGGGCGGCACTGGACGCTTGGATGCTCGAACCGGATTGGGTACACGGCGAATCATCAACGGAGGCTGTGAAACTAACTACGGTGGCCGATCATATCGACCACGTCTGTCAACTGGCAGGAAACACGCTGCACGCCGCTATCGGTACCGATACCGGTGCTACCTACCACATGCCGTCCGACTTCAGGACGACGGAGGATCTGCGCAAGTTGGAGCTTATCCTTGGGGAGCGTGGCTACAATGATGCGGATATCGACAACATCTTTCACGCAAATTGGCACCGATTCTTCCGCCGATGGTTGCCATAATCGTCTGGGGGTTAACGATTGGAAAAAATGAATATTGTTGATCTCCTTTGTCAAGGGTGGTATAGTAGGTTTCTTAGTTGATTGATTCAAGAGTGTTGGGTTTCGCTGTTCCTGTTCAATCCAACCTACGATTGCTATAATTTGCATCGAGGTTCTGGCATATTGCTTTGAATTCCGATTTATTGGGACGAAGCACGCTTTTTACTATCAACTTGGGTTATTTATGAGGGTAGACTCTCTATGTTCAGGAATCATTTCATTTCCCAGCTAATTGGGATTTGTAAGCAACAGCAGTATCTTATTACATTCATCGCTCTATTGATATTCATTATCGGCGCTCAAACCGTATCCGCCCAACAACAGATCGCCCTTGATACCTACGCTATCTTTCAACAGAGCTGCCTCATCTGCCACGGTCCTGATGGTGCCTATAAAGAATCACTCCTAATGGAACACAATGCACTCATAGAAAATGGTTCGGTTGTA
>JAJDUM010000018.1 GCA_022826645.1 Candidatus Poribacteria bacterium | reverse complement strand
GCTTGATACCAAAACAAATTGTCCAAACTTTAGGGTAGATAGTCTAACCTCATAATTGATATACTTTGGGGTCATGAGCACATTACAGGACAATATAGGAGATCTGGATGCGAAATCGGGTTACGCTTAAAGCAATGCTGTATCTGTTGATAGGGACAAATCTGTGTGGTTCCTTGATTGGTTTTAATGGCGCGTTTGCCTCAGATTGGGCAAGTTGGCGGGGTCCAAATCAGACCGGTTCGTCCTCAGAAACTGGGTTAATTTCAAACTGGTCGCTGGAGGGTGAAAACTTACTTTGGAAAGCCGATTTTATGGGTCGTTCAACGCCAATCGTTCTGAACAATCGGGTTTATGTCATCGGGCGCGTTGGAATGGACATCACTGAGCAGGAACGGGTTGCCTGCTTCGGCGCAGAGTCGGGAGATATGCTCTGGGAACACCGATTCAACGTTTTTCACAGCACCATCCCTTTTAATCGATTGGGTTGGACCAGTTTGGCTGGGGATGTGGAAACAGGATACATTTACGCCCACACTATCAGCGGCGTGTTTGCCTGTTTCGACAAGGACGGAAAGGTTGTCTGGTCACACTCTTTGACGGAGGAATATGGTCGGTTCACAGGCTACGGCGGACGAACCGTTACACCGGTTGTTGATGGTGATCTTGTGATACTCAGTTTCCTCAACACGAGCTGGGGGAGCCACGCCGCGATGCGCCATCGTTATTTCGCTTTTGACAAAAAGACCGGCGAGGTGGTGTGGACAGCGAAGCCCGGTGGTCCCCCGAAGGACACAACCTATCCTGTCTCTGTCGTAGCGGAGATAAATGGTCGTCGGTTATTAATTGATGGTAATTCGGACGGTCATGTGTACGCGATGGATGTGCAGACGGGTGAGAAAGTTTGGGGATTCCAAGTCAGTCAGGGACCGCTCAATGCGTCGGTGGTTGTAGATGGCACACGGATCTACGCAAGCCACAATCGGGAGAACACGGATACGACGGTGATGGGGCGCGTTGTCTGCATTGATGGGACAGGCACAGGAGATATTACCAAGACACACGAACTCTGGCGGGTTGACGGCATAGAGGCGGGTTATAGCTCTCCAGCAATAGCCGATGGTCGGCTTTATGTTGTGGATAGCTCGGCAAATTTACACTGTCTCGATGGCGAAACCGGAGAGGTACATTGGACACATAGCCTCGGCACAGTGGGCAAAGGATCGCCTGTTGTCGCGGACGGTAAAATCTATGTCACGGAGGTCAATGGGCATTTCCATATCCTGCAACCGGGTGAAAACGGATGTAAAACGCTTAGCACGATACAGATTGAAAGGGAGCCCGGTCACTATGCAGAGATCTATGGTTCACCCGCCATTGCTGACGGCAGGGTTTACTTCACCACCGAAGAGGGACTTTACTGCTTGGGAAGTCAGGAGTCTTCTGCTTCTGCTTCTGACTCAGTTGTATCAGGATCCCCTGATGTAACGATGTCTACTGATGCGCCTGCATCAATACAGATTGTCCCTACCGAAGTCTTAGCCGAACCGGGAGATAGTCTCCAATTTAGTGTACAGGCATTTACCGATGAAGGCAGATGGAGCGTCGGCAAAAAGGATGTCGAATGGTCGCTGGATGGATTGTCAGGAGCAATTGATGGAAATGGAAAGTTGACTCTCGAACCGAGTCAGATCGGCCAAGCAGGAACAGTGTCGGCAAAGATTGGCGATATCAGCAACTCCGCACGGGTTCGTGTCATCCCACCGTTACCGTGGCGGGAGGATTTTGAGTCGGTAGAGGAGGGGAAGAGCCCGCCGCATTGGGTCCGTGCAGCAAACCGATTCGCCGTCCGTGAGATGGATGGGAACAAAATTCTCGTCAAATCGCCCGCTCGACGTGGATTGCACCGCTCGAACGTCTACCTCGGTCCACCGAACATGAAGGGTTATACGCTCCAAGTCGATCTGTTAGGCACCAAGCCTAAGCGGAACATGCCAGACATGGGACTCATCGCCCATCGCTACACCCTTGAGATGCAGGGCAATCACCAACGGCTTCAGGTGCTTTCGTGGCGATCAGATCTCCGAATGGCAAAGTGGGTGAAATTTAAGTGGGATCCGAATGTTTGGTATACCATGAAAATGACGGTGGATATTGTCGATGACACGGCGCACGTCAAGGGCAAGGTTTGGGCAAAGGGTGAGCCTGAGCCTGAGAAATGGACGATCGTAGTTGAAGATCCGCTGCCGAATCGGGAGGGGAGTCCGGGGATCTACGGCTATTCGCCTGCTGAGGTCTACTACGACAATCTGAAGGTTTGGGGGGATTGAGGAGAGTCATGGCAAATCTATTAACTCGTTTACAGGTAAAAAACTTCAGATCCCTGGCAGATGTCTCGGTTGACGTACGCCCAATTAATGTTCTGTTTGGTCCCAATGGATCAGGTAAATCAACGTTATTGGATACTATTTGGTTTGTGAGAGACTGCACCAAGCGAGGGGTTGATGAAGCCTCCTCTTATCGAAGTCACGGGATTGGTATGCTGTGGGACAGAGCCGATCAAGAAGCTAATATATCGATTAAAATCGAGACAGACTTGGCGGGATATGAAGTCTTATTCGGATTTTCTTCCGGACGCATTGAACCCTCTGTTGGGGAAATATTGTATTCAAAGCCTCGCGATCTTCGTCTGATTGATCGGAAGATAGGTAGTGATAAGGTCGAATTCTATCACAATTCAATGCAACAATTAGCTTCAATTACACTGAAGGAGGCAGAAAAACTCTCCCTGAGTTTGTATCTCGTTTTTGAAGGTGAATCTTACGAAGCTGCTGAGTTAGATCGACTGCTTCATTTTGTTCATTTTTACCACGCACGTAGGATTTTGTTGCCTGCCCTTAAACGTACCGGATCAGAATCGAGCCATCATACCCATTTATGGGAATATGGTGAAAATGTATGGTCTGTCTTGCGAAATATCCACGATAAACGAGCAATTGATGAGCGTTATGATACAATCATAAAATTTATGAGGAAAAGTTTCCCCAATTTTGAAGATTTGCTCATAGAACAGACAGGACCAAACTCAGTTTACGGTAGCTTTTTAGAAAATGGTCGTCAAGCCCCAATTCAAGCTTCTGGTGTATCAGATGGTCATCTGCAAATGCTTATTCACCTAACAGCTCTATTCTCTGAGGGAAAAGAGCGCGACTCACTGATTGTATTCGATGAACCAGAGACCTCGCTCCATCCCTACGCGATCTCGGTGTTTGCAGAAGCGGTCAAGCAAGCCACAAAGGAATGGAACAAGCAGGTTTTTATTGCAACACATTCTCCAGTTTTGATTGGTCAGTTTAAGCCGGAAGATATTTTGGCAACAGGGCTAGATGAGTCTGGACAGACAACCCTAACACGGGTCAGCGAGATGAACGACATTCAAGATCTGCTGGACAATTATGATACTGGCTCGCTTTATATGGCTGAAGTAATCGCCCCCCAAAGCGGTCCCTACACCCATGGGAAGACTGAATGAGTGCACAGGCTGCAGCATCGACCGAGCACCCGCAATGCGATTATTTCCACTTCGGCTTAATCGTCACCGGCGAAACTGAAGAACAGCATCTGCCAAAGTTATTTGAGGGTGGTTCATAATTGCGATTGAGTCAGGATAACGGTTATAATCCTATCTAACACTCTAAGAAAGAGAGGGTTATAACATGAGCTATCCTGACCCGTTAGATTATATCAATTTCCTGTTCCAAAGACTACAAGATTT
>JAJDUM010000068.1 GCA_022826645.1 Candidatus Poribacteria bacterium | reverse complement strand
TCGCAAACGCATCCAGCGACTGATGCGTTTGATGAGCATAGAAGCGATTTATCCCAAACCCAAGGCTTCAACCGGCAACAGTGGGCATCGGATTTACCCATACCTATTACGGGACTATCAGGTAACCGCTTCCAATGAGGTCTGGTCGGCTGACATTACTTATATACCGATGGATAAAGGGTTTATGTATCTGGTGGCAATACTCGACTGGTATAGTCGTTATGTTATCGCTTGGGAACTATCCAATAGTCTATCGGGGCAGTTCTGTCTCGACGCCTTACATCGTGCATTATCTGGGGCAACCCCTACTATCTTCAATACCGACCAAGGTGTCCAGTTTACTGCCAATGCTTTCACTGATACGGTTGAAGCCGCTGGCAGTGCGATGAGTATGGATGGTGCAGGCCGAGCCATTGACAATATCTACATTGAGCGATTTTGGCGAAGCGTCAAGTATGAAGATGTTTATCAGAAACTCTACCCTACAGCAAAAGCCTTGTTTGATGGATTAACTCATTATATCCATTTCTATAATCAAAAACGACTGCACCAGAGTCTCAATTATGCGACACCGGCTGAGCTATATCTCGGATAAATCAGTGTCAGTAACTCTCAATTATCTTACTTATTTTTACATCATTTTGGCCTAGACAAGGGGTCCACTTTAGTAAGGAGAATTGAATCTTTCAGCAAAATCATTAGCGGTCTTCATCGTGCAGATGGCAGAGCGGGAATCGGCATACATGGGGTGGAGCGGTTCAATTCCCAGTTTCACACCGCACGTTTCCGCATAAGGTAGAAGGGTCTCCAAGCCGGTTTGGATCTGCGAAAGCGATCGGTGAATTGACTCTCCGGGAACCGCGCCACAGACTAACACAATCATGGGGGCACCTAACGCACTTGCCTCGTCGATTGCCCTTCGGTTATCGTCAAGAGACGCTTGTATTTCAGCCTCGGTTTTACCAGTGAAGAATCCACCACGTACTAAAGAGAGAACCTCCATTCCAGCGTCCCGAATCCGTACGCCAATTTTCGACGCATCTCGATTCTGCAAAAGATCGCGCCAAACCGAGACCGCTTTCACTTCCGCTCTCGGATAGTTGTCAATGATCTCCTCGATCGACCAAGGTTTGGTTGTTATGGTGTGGACACATAAGCGGTCAAGATTTGTTAGTTTTTCAATGCTCACGATCCCCCGCTAACCGTTTCCTCAAACCCTACCCCGCTGCGGCTTCAACCTTCTGAATCAGTGCCTTGAGATTTGCATAATTGATGCACATTGCTTCTTCCGCGGAGCCACTAGGCGTCTGAAAATGTGTGGCAACCGATAGCACAGCATCACAACGATGATCGCGCAGATTGCGCAGCACCGTCAGATAATCAACATCTCCTTCGCCCAGAGGACAATACTCGAAATTGAGGTGCAACCCATCGATCACACGCAGGTCCTTTAAGTGGAGGCCGTGTAGGTAAGGACGCACATTGTCAAAGCCGGTGGTCTCCGCATCCGATTCACCACAGTTCGTGTTATCCGCAGGTCCCCACATGACCTTAATCCGCTTGGAACCAACCGCCTCGGCGATGCGCCGAAAGTTGCCCGTCGTATTGGTGTAGTTCCAGGGCATCATGCTGAAAGCGACGTCGATATCGTGTTTCTCCGCCTCTTCTGCGACCATTGAAAATGCCTTTACCAGCTTGTCCATGTCAATTTCCGCGATGACACCGCCTCGCGTTCTCCAGCGCATGGGCCAGGTGGGCTTACCTGCGGTATATTCGCCGGGCCAAGCGAATGTAAAGATATTGACCGCGCTTATTCCCAAACGGACAGCGACCTGTAAGGAACGCTTGAATTTCTCAAACTCCTCACTAAATTTGGGATGCGTACTCATCTTATCAAGATCCAGATCAGTCAGATGCAGCTGCTTGAAAGGGTTGCTTGCGCCTATCAAGAAAATCTCTAAACCGTGACGTGCGACGCGCTCTCCCATACGATCTATCTCAGCGTCGCTCATCTCAGCGATCGGGGGTTCATCGGGGAGATTATTAAACCAAACACACTCTGCACCAATGTCTTTTGCCTTTGCCAATGCTTCGTCAAATGGAAGGCGCAATTCAGGGAGATACATGCCAAGTCTGAAGCGATAGTCAGTCATTTTTCACGTCCTAACTCAAGTTGGTAGTTTGCTATAGAACTTACGCACTTTATTTCCAAAAGCAGATACGGACGCAGATTTCGTTGATTTTCGCAGACAAAAAACAGTAGGACTTAAATGTTGTTGATTGGAGGCTCGCACTTATACCCCTCTTCGCTCCAGTTTTGAATCCCGATTTATCGGAGAGGAGCGCAATGTGTATAGCAGATTCAATGCTGTTGCTGTGTAAGTCCTATCGCTAGTTATCGGCGGCGAAATAAAGGGTACATCTGCTATCCGTAGGTCGGGCATCTTGCCCGACTACACCAATGAACCAATGAACTAATTTACGTGTCACGCATTACGTATTATTCGTCTTATGTTTCACGCCTCACTCTTAGGATGTAGCGTCGTGCCGGGCCAGTTCGTATCGGTTCCATTGACATCGACGGTAATCCCATCCGGATCTTCCACCTTAAACGCCGGTTCTTGCAGATTATCGGGGTCCAGTGGCTCCTTGCCACCCAGACCATCCGAAAAGATTTCGTATCCCATCTCTCGCAGACGCTTCGCCGCCGCTGTCACATCAGGTACGCCCACGCCGATATGCAAATAATCAAGCATTCCGCCTAAATGCTGCGGACGCTCCTCGCCTTGGTGTTGAAATATGGCAAAGTTATGGTAGCCGTCTGTAAGATCATATCGGTTCTCGCGCTGCTTGGCGACCTTCAGCCCCAAACCGTCGCGCCAGAAACGGATTGAACGCTCAAGATTGGAAGCGCGTACTCCCACATGCAATAAGGTACTCATAAACACACCCTCCTTCGCTTGCAAAGCTCTCCTATCAAGTAAAATTCCTTCCCAATCCGCCACATCAAACATTAGGGAAATTCTTCTTCTGGATATGTTGCAACCTTGCCGATTGTATTATAAAGCATCTGTGAAAATCCAACCAGCGAAAAAAACGAAAAACTTAGGATTTGCCCAGTGGATGTAAAGTATCACCGCGTCCTTCGTGGCGCAGGTTGTCTAACCTGTGATTGGATCGGCGTGACGAGTAGTTTTGATGTTTCACGTTTCACGCATCACGTTTCACTTAGATTAATATTCCCGATCCATCTTGCCAACGGGCACCTCAATGACTACCGGGGCATCTGCTGCCAACGCCTCACGTAACGCCGATTCCAGCTGCCCGGCATCGCACACTCTAAAACCCCGTACACCATACGCCTCCGCCAATTTCACGAAGTCGGGATTGTGTAGCTGTGTGCCCAATATATGACCGTCGAACTGTTCGACTTGGGCGCGAAGGACATTTCCGTAAGCGTTGTCGTTGAATACAATCACTACCACATTGATGCCGTACTGAACGGCTGTTGCTAATTCTCCGGAGTTGTAAAGAAAACCACCATCGCCGGAGACCACCACCACTGGCTTCTCCGGCTTTGCTGTCTTTGCGCCAAGTGCCACAGGAAACGCCACACCGAGGTTGCCCGCCGAAATGAGGTAACTCCTCGGTTCGTACACCGGAAAGTAGTTGCGGCTATAGTATCCCATCTGGTTCATGCCTTGCACAAAGACACTGTTGTCAGGAAGTGCTGACCGGATTGCCTGCATGAAATCCCATTGGGGTTGGAGCTGAACTTCTGGATCGAACCTCGTTGCATTGATAGTATGTACCTCTTCTGTGGACTTTGCCGAATGAGCAGGTTCCGTGGTTGAGACAGTTCGATAAATTGCCTCCAGAGTGGAATAAGCATCTCCCAGGATATTGAGGCAGTTATCACCGCTATCCTCGAGTTCCTTCTTATCTATATTGATCCGTATGATCTGCTGTTTAGCGTTGCCTTCACCAAACCGAGACGATGTGCCGACCGCGAGGATAACATCCCGGTGTTCGAGCCATTCTCGAAGCGGTCCAAAGCGGAGTTCTGCCATACCCAAACAGAGCGGATGGCGATCTGATATTACACCTTTGCTTTCCCGCCCAGTTACCACGGGTGCTTGTAAATGTTCTGCCAGTGCTTGGAGCGTTTCCCACGCTCCTGAGCGCTGTACACCGGTCCCCGCCCAGATCGCAGGGTGTTGTGCTTCCGAAAGAAGCTGCGCTGCCCGTGCGAGCTGCTCTGGATCACCGACAGGCTGATCGTGGACTTCCGGATCAAGCAATTTCATCTCTTCCTCCGCTGCGAGCACCTCATGTGGCACCTCGATATAGACCGGACGCGGCCGACCGGTTTTCAGATGATAGAACGCTTCATGAACAATCGCTGGCACGTCCGCAGGATTGGCTGCTCGCGCTGTCCACTTGGTGATCTGTTGCATTGAAGCCATCTCATCACTACCGCCTTCGTCATGCCTGCCGGTCACTACCAATATCGGTGAAGAAACTGAATGAGCAGTCGCTATCCCGGTAGATGCGTTAAACACACCCGCCCCCGGAATTACCAAAGCCGCTGCAATATTTCCACTTACACGGGCATATCCGTCCGCCATGTGAGTGGTCGCTTGTTCGTGCCGGGTAGTGAAGTACCGAATCCCCGGTTCTTCGTAAATTCCATCGATCGCTTCATACTGTCCAGCACCGGGCAATCCAAACACGACCCGTACTCCTTCGCGGTGGAGCGATTTCGCCAGTGCCTGCCCTCCGGTCATCTTTTTCATTCTATTACTCTCCTATGATCCCAGCCGAAACTATATGGGTTTAGTATCTGCGGTGCATCCACGGGAAGTATAATTATCAGCGAACTATTTCAGACACTCTATCATATATCCTGTCACTTGTCAAAGCCGAGTTGAAAAACTTAACCTCCAGGGCAATCACATCTGTCGTAGGAATTAGGCAATCGCAGCAACAGGTTGCCTAACCTGTGATCCCCGTGGGTTAGAAGATCTCTCCTTGACAGGCCCTTTGACTGATGATATGATAACGCAAGCTGCTATCTATAGAGAAACCGAGTTTTTTTGCAAAACTTCTTAACATGAGCCCTCTAAAGCAATGTATACACAATAACTTACCCTACATGATATACTAAAGTTTGGACAATTTGTTTTGGTATCAAGCAGCCTCGTCAAGGCTGTGTTGAATATTGTGCGAGTATGCGTCTTGATAGCTTGTCTGCGAAAAAACAGGTCTCTCAATTAAGACCGCGATATATTGGCTCATCA
>JAJDUM010000111.1 GCA_022826645.1 Candidatus Poribacteria bacterium | reverse complement strand
TTTCGATGAGCCGATTTCCGAAGATATGGTGAGCCGTTACAAACACATGCCGTACTTCCTGACCAAATGGATCGGTGAAGAGTTGTCGATGACCTATCACTATCAGTACGGTGTGCCGACGACAGTTTTCCGATTCGCCACAGTGATTGAGCCTGGCGAATTTCTCAATGCGGATGGATTGCCTCGGTTGTTCCTGTTTAACCCTGTGTACGAACAGTATAAGGATCAGACGGGCGATGATGCGGATGAGCAGGAGATAATTGACAACATAAAGTCGCTCTGGACCGGCGAGGAGAAGTTCCTCATCAGCCTTAATCCGAATGGGCGTCCTTACAAACAGGAATTTACGGATGTCCGAGATATTGCCCAAGGGTTGGTTTTGGGAATTGAAAAGGAAGAGGCGGTTGGAGAGGAGTTCACGCTTGGCGGCGCGGCGTTGTTCCGATGGGAAGAGGATGTGCCTTATCTTGCCGAGCGGTATAATATGGATTATGTCGAGGCGAGGGTGCTTTCATCGAATCATTTTGAGTTTGACCTGCACAAGATTAAAAGTCTGCTGGGATATGAGCCGCAGCATGACCTCCGCAGCGTCCTTGATACCGCAGAAGCGATGCGGCGTGGCGAGAGCACCGATGTTATTCCAACGGGGGTTCGATTTGACGGAAAGGTGTAAAATGTGAGAGATTGCCCCATTTTATTGGAGCGCCGTATACTGTAACCTGAATGTATTCCCGTAAGTCAGGCACCTTGCCCGACCCGCCTGCCCGGTTAATATTGGCAAATCGCCTGTAGGGCGAGATTCATATCTCGACACCCAAATGTCAACAGAATCTAGTACACTGTCAGATAAATGTAGCGCAAACTGTTAGTTTGCGGGGGGATCACAATCTAACAGTTTGTGGTACAAAAGCCTCCTTTAGACACGTCCCCCGCACAGCGGCTTGGATATGTCTATCCGAGCCAAGCAAGGAGTGACTTATCACAATTTATTTGACACAGCACTAGCAACTTGGGTTAAAAATAGTCGCAGATCCAATGTGTGGGTTCGTCTTTCGGGAAAAGTGTGGAGAGCAGTGCAATTTCGTCGGGTTGCAGATTGAGCCCCTTCATGCGATTCAATTCATCTAACTGCCCAAAGGTCGCATCCCCGAAAAGCACCTTTAGGAAGTGGTAGGTATTCAGTGCTAATTTTGTCTCTCCGCTGTCATCCGCAACGGCAGTAACCTCACCCCGATTCACGTTCAGCGTGCAAGTTTGATTGCCGACAGTAAAGCAGAATGAACCCGACCGATCCGCCATAGCGCTGCTTGCTAATTCCGCCTCAAATTTAGGAATCAGTTTTTGGAAGAGCCTCCCCAGCGAGATAACACGATACATCATCCTTTCATGGATTGAGAACGATAGCGGGCTGCCGCTCTCTTCGCTCAGCAGCAAGGTCATTGGGTGATGCCGGGGCAGACGTCCTGAAATGCTCTCAACGTCTCTTTCATAAGCCGATTCCAGAATTGCGTGACAGAGAGCGAGAAGGCTATCGGGATTTGCGTTTCGGCAGCCGACTTCCCGCAGATTTGGGTAGTATGTCGCCAAATATGCGTCTATTCCTTGATCGTCGTCGGGAAATGCGAGATTGGCGTAAGCACCGGTTTGCCCATCCTTTTCAACGACGAGCGACGGCAGCATGCCAACTTGCTGCGAGTAGCCATCCCGCCATAATTCTTCCGAACGCAGAACCGTTCCGGTACGTCCTTTATTGTTCCCGTCGTAGATTTGGCTGATTTGCGCTAAATCGCTTTCGAGGTCAAACTGTCGGCTTTTCCATCCCGATGAAGCGAAGGTCTTTTTGTCGGGCAGTTCCAGCTCAAAAGTTGTCTGCGGGAAAGCTGCCCATCCAAGCGGCATGTAAAACGGTTGGATGGTGGTGAACAGGAGGCTGAGGTCGTAGTTCTGCGCTTCCATGTAGGCAATCGCATCCCGCAGCAGCGCTGACGCATAACCCCGCCCGCGATATTCCGGTGAAGTGACGACCATACCAATCCCACCGAGTTTCACGACCGCTTCCCCGATATACATCGATCGATCTGAGATGCGGACATAGCTGACAATCTTTCCATCAACAATGCAGACGCGCGATTGATCCAGTTCGTAGCTGGAGTCCTGATAGTGCTGACTGGCGTACCTCGGTCTACACTTCTCGACAAATACTGCGGAGATGAGATCTACGATTTCGTCGCGTTCATGTGCTTTTGCTGCACGGATTTCCATATCCCTTCCTCCCCGATAAATAGCAACAGGCGGGCTTCAAAGCAACTTAGATTAAAATAATAGTTACCGTTTCTGCTGTAAATCGCTATGCAATTGTTCAAGTCGTTTGCACAATTGGTTTTGCATTTTTGCGAGATGTAAGGCATAGAGGCTGAAGATTAGCCAGATGATAAAATAGGCAGAAACGAGGAATTTCAGTCGCTTTTTCTGCCGAGCCTCCAATTTTCCTACTGCTTTTTGGGTCACAAGCTGTTCAATTTCTATTTCATCTACTTGTGCATTTGTTTCGGCGATAGCATCGCTGACGGCGATGGAGACCTCGTCTTGTGTGATGGCCACCGGAATTTGGCTCAATATAAATAATCCGAAAAAGAGCGCGAAAGCGATGAGAACCGTTATCCATAAACCTTTGTGCATTGAATTTCTCCAGAGATGGGACGGTTGTGTTTTACGATTAATTCATTTGTTGGTGTTGAATCGTTTCTAATTCCAACTTTATCTGTTCAGTGCGATATCGGAACATCAGAAGGAATAGGTAGAGGAGGGTCAGTGCGAGCCATGAAATCAGCCACGCGATTTGCATGGTTGAGGGCAGATTCATCTTGGTGCTGGTATCTGGATGTAAACCGCCCTGCCAGAGTTCAACCGAAAAGTAGACGATGGGTACGTTTAGGAAACCGATGATTCCCAGGACTGCGGAGTAAACCCGTTTTTTCTCTTCTGCTAAGGCGGATCTCAAGATAAGGTAACCGATGTATGTTAGCCAAAGGATCAGGGCGCTTGTCAGTCTCGGTTCCCAGTTCCACCAGGTATTCCAAGCATATCTCGCCCAAATGGGACCTGTGGTGAACACGACCACTCCAAAAACGATGCCGATTTCCGTTGAAACGAGCGCGATCGTATCATGCTTGTCCCGTCGCTTGATCAGGTAGAGAATGCTGGAGATGAAGGTCACGCCGAAGGCGAGGAATAAGGTGAATGCCGAAGATATATGGAAATAAAAAATCTTCTGCACTTCTAGCATCGTCATCTCAATTTCAGCGAAACTGAAGACGACATAGATGGCAACGAATAGCAAAATTGCTGAAAGCAGCCCGATGAGTTGAGTGCGTGTCACTTTTCTCCTTTCTCCCGGATAAAATCGGGATTCTGTAGAGAACTGGATTTTTGAGGAGGTTTATCCCTCAACGACAAACTCAAAAAGGAGGTATGAGCTTGCTAAGAATACAAGGCTGTAGACAACCAAAACTGAAATCCAGAAGTTTCCTCCAAGCCCACCGGTTGTCAACAGAGAGACGGTGCACTTTGCTCCCGCCATAACCACCGGAAAGGTTAGCGGCAGTAGGATGACGGAGAGTAGGCTTTCCTTTCCGGGCGTATTGGTGGAGATACCCGATACGACGACACCCACTGCACAGAAACCGAGCGTTCCAATCGCAATGACACCGATGAGTTTAAGCAAAAGCCAAGGGAGTTGTGCTTGTAGCGCGACAGGTAAAACAGTGAGCACATCGAGAAATTGAAGGGTGATCGGTGTGACAACGACCTCCAGTAGCATTAGGAAAAGGAAGATGCTGACAACCTTTGAGAGGTAAAGGTAACTCGCATCTACCCCGGTCAACCTTAGTCCGTGCAGCGCGCCGTTCATACGTTCAATATCGAAAGACCTGTTCAGCGCAATGATGCCCGCAAACAGAAATGTCCCCCACAACACACTGGCAGCCAATTTCCCCCGTTCCTCCAATTGTTCGGGAAAAATTGGTCCGAATGCGAAACAGAAGATCAGCACGACTAGCACGCTGAACACGATGATTAAAGCCAACATGTCCTTTGTGCGAAATTGGAGTGCGAGATCCTTATGAATCAACCAACCGATTTGGCGGAATGCTTCCATTGACTAAATTATACCTTACCTGTCTATCCTTTCAACCTCTCCTCATACTCACGAGACAACGTTTCCAATCCGATATCTTCCTTTTCAGCCACTGTCTCAATCTGACCGTTCAATAGGAAGTGGAAGCGGGAACCGACATGGTAGCCCAATTCCGTGTTGTGTGTTGTGAGGATAATCCCTTTGCCGCGAGCGCGTTCGTGATCGATCCGCTTTAACACAAGTTGCTTGGCAGCGAGGTCGAGTCCTGAAAACGGTTCGTCGAAGAGCAGCAGCGCCGGATCGTGAATCAGTGCCTTAGCAATCATGAAACGCTGGATCATACCGCGTGAGAAGATTCTGACGGGTTCATGTGCATAAGGGGTCAGTTGAACCTCGTCGAGAAGATCCGCAATGCGTTGCTCTAACCCATTAAGTCCGTAAAGCCGTCCGAAAAGTTTCAGATTCTCGTAAGGGCTTAACTCAAGATAAGCGAGCGGTTCGTGAACGATCAATCCCAGTGATGGACGGACACGCAACGCTTCCTCAAGGGCATTGATCCCTCCAATTTGGAGCGTACCGGACGTCGGTTTGAGCAATGTTGAAAGGATCTGAATTAGGGTTGTTTTGCCGGCTCCGTTTGGTCCAAAAATGGTAACAACTTCACCGGGTTGGAGACTGAGGTCCAGCGCATTCAATACCATACGATGACCGAAACGTTTCGTGATCTGGGAGGCTTGGAGGAGCATCGTTAGTAGAAAATTGTGGCAAGGAGATTTGGAATTCGGTGTGATAAGGTGCTATCTTCCCGATCTTCGGAATTCACGGTTTATCCTCCGTCTCTGTTGAGGCGTGTCAAGACGGCAGCAAGTCGATCCGATTGTTCCTTCCGCAATCGCTTATAAACCCGCTCAGAGATTTCGCGCTTTTCGTGCAATTCTTCTAGGCGCGTAATCATCTCAAGTCGGGCAATCCGCGTCCGTTCGAGGTCGGCGGCATCCAACTTACCGAGCCAGCTTGCATCGGGTGCCCCTTGAGGCGTCTGAGAGTCATCAGATGGTTTCGGTGCTGGAGGTCGGATCTTGAAAATTGCTGCAACCAAAAAACCGCCCGCAAGTGCTGCGGCGATTGCTATCAGCGCGATCATTTTTGGGTCTGATGGTTTTCTGGCTGTTTCACCCGGACTGCTTTGAGGCGGCGGTGCGGCGGTTGTGGCTCTGAAGCGCAGATCTACATTTTGGTTCGTTGATAATGGATGTGCCGGATCTGTCGCGTAAATGGTGTACACCAGTCCGTGGATCTGCTCCTGACGACCCGCGCCCAGAATTCTCGATTGTGGCATCAAGGGCATTCCGTCGGAGATGAATACATAGAGTTGAGCGGTATCAAACGTCAATTTTCGGGAAAGAACTAAATTTGAATCGGAAACGTGCATCAAGTAGGAATATGCAACTTGATGTGTGCCTGGTGCTAAAGGTTGATTAGCGATTAGTTGGTTTACGGATATTTCAAGTTCTTGTTTGGAGGCTTGATCAAGCTGAAGGTTTTCGTGACCGTTTGGCAGGTTGAAATACACACCTGCCGGTTGATTGGCTATTGATGTTTGAAAAGCCAATTCGTTGGTATTTTCAACTTGAATGAGTTCTAATACGGACACTGCGCCATCAGGAGCATGATCGGCTGGCGGGAGACCAATGATAAGTGTATGTTGCTGCACTTTCACCTGCGACGGATCATCTGTGAACGCTCCAATCTGAATATTGACTGTAAGGTTGGGCAGCCACTCCGACAAAACGATATTCTGTTCGATGTATTCCTTGCCTTCATAGTTAGTTGAGACGGCGTAATGCACATCGAAGGCTGTCGAGAGATCCTCGAAGATATAAGCCCCGCTGCTGTCTGTGACCGTCTCATGTCGCTGAATATCTTCGCCTTCTTTGCGAATCTGTAAAGCTACCAGTTGTTGAGAAAGGGGTAGATTCTCCCCCTTATCTATGACTTGTCCTTCGATTTTGCCGATGTCGCTTTGTCCAGTAGCGGAGGGGAGATAGACTAAAGCCGTGAAAATAAGGAATGAAACGTGAAACGTGAAACGTAAGAGCATCCGCGAATCTCCGCGAATCATCGCCAATTCTTTTGTGATGTGCGTGGATTTGTGTGATTTAGGGAATCTTTCGTTTCCCAGCCTACTGGTTTTGCGATTGTTGTGCATATCTGTATGTTAACTTCGTGAGCCCTTCTCCTGTTTATATCTTTCGATCTCTTCTTCCACAGATGCCATGCCAGCCGTTTCGATCTGCGTCAAGACCGCTGCTGTTTCTTGTAACAGTTGTCCTCTTAAGGCTTGATAGTCCCCCTCGGACAGCTTACCTGTTTCATAGTCTTCCTCAAGGTCCACAAGTGCCGAATAGCTGCGTTCACGTTCAAGATACAACGTCTGCATTCGGGTTTCAACGGCGTCCATTTCGGGAGATGGACGTGGCTTTGACCACAGCGGCAAACCCAGATAGACCAGAAGGGGAAGCCCAAGTAGTAGAATCCATAGAAATACAAAAAACATACACCAAACTCCTCGCCTTGAGGTTATCTTTGTTGTTTGTAACGCTCAAGTTCTTCCTCGATTTGCTCGTGTCGGTCGGTCGAGGCTGAACGTTCTAGCTCTGTCGAAACGGATGCCGTTGCCAACGATGCTCTGCGGTTTGATCTAAGCACGAGAAAGACAATCACGCCGATCAGCACGATGATGATAGCAGGCATGGTATAAGCGACGATGTTGAACCCTTTGGCAGGCATAAGCGCCGAGAATTGCGTTCCCCACCTTGCAAGATAGTCGATCCGAATTTGTTCAACTGTTCCTCCGCCGATGAGGCGATTGCGAAAGTCTGTTTCAATCTCTTGAGCAACGCCACAGACGCAATGCTTAATTGTCTCTCGTACGCAGCCGCAGTGACAGTATACGCTTGTCATGAGTTGATCCAACTTTGATTCGAGCGATGGATCGGTTGTGGATGCCTGCTCTTGAGCATCCACCGCTGAGATTATGCAAGCAGAGGAGATTAGGATAAGGAGAATAGTGCGACAGTTTTTCATTTTACGTATTGCCTTTTACGTGCTTCTCAAGAATTGCGACCAGTCCACCAACCATCATGATAGCAACGCCAATCCAGACAACATTGACGAGCGGGTTATGGTAGACTTGAACAGAGACGATTCCGCCCGAACCCACATGGGCAGGCACATTTTCAGGGAGCGGACCTAATGCAATATAGAGGTCGTTTAGTCCCAAGTGGCGTATGGCGGACTCGATGGTATCTTGCTCGCCCTGTCCGGCTTTATGATAAAATCCACGCGCTGGGCGCATCGTCCCCATCGGTTTTCCGTCTTTTTCAACAGCGAATATAACGCCACCGAGCGAGAAGTTGGGGTGTTCCTCCTGAAATGCATCCTGCATCGTGAGTTTGTAGTTGCTGACCTCTATCGATTCTCCGCGTTGTAATCCTTTTGATTCTAGGAGAGAATAGCCCTTTGATCCCAGAATCCCGATGTAGACGATCACGATCCCGATGTGGACGATGTAGCCGCCGTACCGACGTTTATTGCGTTGAATGAGTTGAATGAGTCCATCAAAGAATGAGGTTTCAGCTCGTTTGGCTCGTAATTTTGATCCGCGATAGAATTCGTCGCAGATGGCTGCAAGGACAAAAACAGCTGCAAAGACGCAGAGCGCTGAGTAGATTGCTCCAGTGTGCCCGTTCAGAGCGAGACATACCCATGTGAGTATCCCGCCAACTATTCCCAAAACAATCGGTTTGGCGAACATCCGTTTGAAATTACTCGGTGTCAATTTTTTCCACGAGATAATCGGACCGACACCTGTGAGTAGCAGCAGAAGCAATCCCGGGATAATAACTACTTGGTTGAAAAATTCTTCTGGGACCGCAGCTTTTTCTCCGGTGACCTTCTCTGTGATAACTGGCCACAAAGTCCCCCAGAGAATAATCAGGGTCAAACCGACGAGCATCCAATTGTTTAGAAGGAATGAGCTTTCGCGGGAAAGGAGAGATTCAAGGCGATTGGGGCTTTTCAGATCGTCCCAACGATACGCCAGAAGCCCAATGACGCCAAGTGTGGAAAGGAATATGAATCCGAGGAAATACCCTCCGATGTCGGATTGTGCGAATGCGTGCACGGAGGTGATTATGCCGCTACGGGTGATGAAAGTTCCCAAGAGTGTGAACTCAAACGCAAGCGTAATCAGGACGATGTTCCAGAGCTTGAGCATGTTCCGTTTCTCTTGGATCATCACCGAATGGAGGTAGGCGGTGCCGAGCAGCCACGGCATGAACGAGGCATTTTCGACGGGATCCCACGCCCAATATCCGCCCCATCCGAGTTCACGGTATGCCCAATTTCCGCCGAGTGTGATACCGACTGTCAGTACCAGCCAAGATGCCATCATCCATCGTCGCGATCTGCTAATCCACTCGTTGCCTATCTTCCCAGCGGCGAGCGCACCGACAGCAAAGGCGAACGGCACAGTCAGGCTGACGAAGCCGACGTACAGCGATGGTGGGTGAAAAGCCATGCTCGGTGTTTGCAGCAGCGGATTCATTCCGGCCCCATCGCGGGCAACCGCACCGTTCGGCAACCGATCCAGTGGATTGTAGACACCTTCGACCAAACCGGTCACAATAATGATAAAGAAGAGTTGGACTATTGAGATAGGGATTAGGGCATAGTCGGCCAGATAATCGGTTGCACGTCGGTTTGTCCATACGACCATAGCACCAAAAAGTGTGACGAGCCAAAGCCAAAATAGGAGTGAGCCGGACATCCGTCCCCACAACGCAGTGATTTTGTAGAGCAGGGGTTGATCATAGCTGGAGACTTCGACGACATACTTCATAGAGAAGTCGTTTGTCACAAAGCCGTAGATTAATGCACCGGTCGCAAGGGTTATAAGGGCGAACGTCCCGACGACCCCATTTCGACCACTGATGACTGCGTTGTAGTTGTTATGACGCAGTCCCATCCAGAGCATCGTCAATGCCCACAGACAGGAAAAAACTGAAAGCCATATTGCTGCCTGTCCTACTTCTGCCATAACGTGTATCTTTCCTCATGCGTCTCAATAGTCGCTTGGATTGGTTTCGCCTGTTTGCGCTGTCATTCCGTCGGCTGCTTCATATTTCGATGCACACTTCGTTTGGAGTTTAGAAGCAACGATGAGGTTTTCGGCTGCGTTATACTTCCCTTGAACAAAGACATTTCCGCCATCTTTGAAGTTGTCGGGTCTGAGTCTATTTGCGTAGAGAACGTTAACAGTCGCTTGTCCATCTCGATCTCGTACCGCAAAGGTGAGTTGAAACTTTGTTGGGTCCCATTGGGTGGTTCCTTCTGCAATCAACCCGTCTACTTGGATGGGCTTATTGTCAACCTCCTTTGCGTGTGCAAGGAGTGCATCGGGTGCGAAATGTCTCATGCTTGTGTTCTTCACGCCTGCAACGACGAGGAACGCCATCGCAGCCGCTAAGATAAGACTCGCAACGATGATCTTGATTCTTTTTCGGTTCATGGTCGCTTTTCCTTATCCTTTCCTATATAAAACTTAACAATTTCTTCGGCGAGTGTTTCTACAGATGCTTTTTTTGCAACTATGTCTGCCGTCAAGCCATGCGCTTCCACGGTTGCGGCGGTGGACGGTCCGATAGCCGCGATGTGGACCCGGTCGAGCAGGGCAGCAGGTGGTGGTGAGTCGAACATTTCGAGAAAGTTGGTAACGGTTGATGAACTTGTAAATGTTACCATATCGATTCGGCCATTATGTAGGTCTGCTTTGAGTGTTTCGCGCCCTTCTGCGCCGACTTTAACGGTCTCGTAGACTGGAATGGCATCAACAATTGCGCCTCTGTCTTGTAAGCTGTTGGGTAAATCATCAGCGGCGATTGAAGCGCGTGGCAACAGAATCTTTTGTCCTTCTACATCCTCTAATTCTGCGCCAAGGACCGAGCCGCGATATTGCGTTGGAACGTAATCAGCGCGAACCCCGATTTGATCTAACGCTGCTACGGTTTTTTGTCCCACCCCACAGATACGAGCATTGCTGAGTGATCGGGTATCTTTACCCTTTGTCCGCAGATGCTGGTAGAAATACTCCACAGCATTGACACTGGTGAAAATGATCCAGTTATACGCTGCGAGTTGAGCGATTGCCCTGTCCAGCATCGAGTTGTCGGGAGTTGGCTGGGTCTCAATCGTCGGGAATTGGATAACCTCGGCACCAGAAGATTCGAGCTGCTCGGCGAAGTCGCTGGCTTGCGCTCGAGCGCGTGTGACGATAATCCGACGACCAAAGAGCGGCTTTCGGTCAAACCAACCCAATTGTTCGCGCAGCGTATTGACATCACCTACAACGATTGCCGCTGGATTGCGAAAATTAACAGCCTCTGCCTTTTGAGCGATGTCTGCGAGAGTTCCCTCAAGTGTTTTTTGCTGCGGGGTTGTTCCCCAATGGATGAGGGCAACCGGCGTATCGGGTGAACGTCCATATTGGATCAGACGTTCTGCAATCTCACGTAAATGCCCTACTCCCATGAGAACAACCAATGTGTCGACGCCTTTAGCGAGGTGGTCCCAATGGATCGTCGAATCCGCTTTCAATGCCGCCGAATGCCCTGTGACAAAGGCGACGGAGGATGAATAGTTCCGATGTGTTAGGGGAATACCTGCGTATGCTGGAGCAGCAATTGCCGAAGTAATGCCGGGCACGATTTCAAAGTCAATTCTTGCGTCCACGAGTGTCAGCGCCTCTTCTCCGCCCCTCCCGAATATAAACGGATCACCGCCTTTGAGTCGGACAACTATTTTACCTGCCTTCGCATGCCGAATCATTAGACCATCGACTTCGGCTTGGCGTTCTTCCTGTTCGCCTATCATCTTTCCGCCATAGATTTTTTCGGTATGCGGGGGACAGTGTTCAAGCAGTTTGACGTTGATAAGCAGGTCATAGATTACTACATCTGCGCGTTGGAGGCATTCAATTCCTTTGAGCGTAATCAGTTTCGGATCGCCCGGTCCTGCTCCAACAAGGTAGACTTTTCCGTTTATGGCAGCCATGATTCACACTTTAGGTTTCACGCTGAAGTTTGTGTGCACCGCTCTGAATCAACTTCGTTGCAAGGTTAATGCCCGACTCTTGAGCGGATACCAAGTCGCCCCGATCAGATTGGTTCCGTTCCGAGAATCCCGATTTATCGGGAGATTCAAAGCAACTCGATAGCCTCTCAAGGATGCGATGCTTTCCGTCGGGACTACAAACCGTAGCAATCAGATGGAGTCTATCATTCTTCAACTGGGCGTTGACACCGATTGGGACTTGACACCCACCACCCAACTCACCCAACACAGTCCTTTCTGCAAGCACTTCGGTTTCGCTATGGACATCGTTGATTGCGTCTAATAAGGTCTTGATTTCAAGGTCATCTTCCCGTGCTTCTATCCCCAAAGCGCCTTGTCCGGCAGGGGGAACCATCCGATCCAGCTCAAAATACTCTGTGATGATTTCCTCACCAATTAACCGCTTAATGCCCGCTGCCGCAAGGATGATCCCATCAAGATCTGTTTCGTGCAGTTTACGAAGACGTGTATCGAGATTTCCGCGGACATCTACAATTTGCAAATCGGGTCGTAAGTGCAAAAGCTGGGATTTGCGGCGTGGACTTGTCGTTCCGATTTTCGCTCCTTTTGGGAGTTGTTCGAGGACCAGTCCAGATTGCGCGACCAGCACATCGCGGGGATCTTCGCGTACAGGGATAGCGGCAATACATAGCCCGTCGGGCAGGTCCGTCGGCAGGTCTTTCATACTGTGGACAGCGAGATCGATTGTGCCGTCCAAAAGCGCAATTTCAATCTCCTTTGTAAAGACCCCTTTACCGAGTCCGACGAGAGAACGGTCTCGGATTTTGTCCCCTGTTGTTTTGATAACTTTGAGTTCTATCGAGCGGTCGGGAAAGTGGTCGTTCAGACGCTTTCTCACATATTCCGCCTGCCAGAGGGCGAGTTGGCTTCCGCGTGTGCCGATAGTGATAGTCTGTTCCATATGGACTCGCTGATCTCGAAATCGATAAAGCGGTTCAAGCGATACTATTCAGTCTTCAGTTTCTCAAGTTCAGATTCCAAGCGTTCTATCCGTCCTTGGAGGCGAGCAGTTGAAGCAAAAGCTAAGAGGCCAAAGAGAAAGCCGGTTGTTCCAAGTGCCATTCCGATAATTCCCAATGATTCCATCGTGGATTCCTTTATCAGGTTTCTCTAACATCAGTTTCAATTTTTGTTTTCTGTCTCAATATCTTCTGCTTGTTCCAAACCAAACATCTCGTGCAAAGCGTGGACGTACTGTACGTGATCGTCATTCTCCCTCTTGATGGTTCAGTCGTGTTGGGTTGATTCATGTAGAAACCGCAATTGTCTCGTCTCAGTTTCCAATCGGTGGAGGGCATTGCGATAATAGGATTCGTTAATCTCGAAACCGATAAATCTCCGATTCAAGCTACGACATGCAATTGCAGTGGTTCCACTTCCAATAAAAGGATCTAATACAATCTGATTCTCCAGGGTTGTAAGTCTGATGAGGTATTCCATTAGAGCAACAGGTTTTTGTGCTTCATGTACCCGTGTTTCGTTAGCGCGAAAGTCAATGTCTAACACATTGGTTGGACTCTTGCCATTGATTAAACATTCGGCGACATTCATTCCTCCAACTTCGTTTTCAATGATATTATCAGTAATTGTATGGTCGTAGGGCTTAAACAACCATGCAATCGGTTCGTAGATCGGTGCTAAATTGCCTATCCGCCATCCCTGCCACTTTTCTGCTAATTCTTCTTCTCCCCTTCTATTCAATACTATTTCTAAACGTTGACTCCGATGGTGTGCAGAATCTTTTTTCCAAATAAGAACGTCACGAAGTAGAAAACCAGCATCCTCAAGCGCAATAATCGCTCTATGAATGGTTCGACGTGCACCAAACACGAATAAGCTTGCCCCTTTTTTCATGATCGGGTAAACAAGTTGCGCCCACTGATCACACCATTTTTGGTAATCTCTGACAATGTTCCTGTCAGCAGCGTTCCATCCCCGAATTGGTTTCCCTCTTCTTTTGAAACCGCTCTTGCCATGTTGCGCTGGGGATTGACCGAGATAAGCAGAATTTGTGTTATTGTGTAGAACATCCCAGTCGTCCAATCCGATGCCGTAAGGTATATCCGAGAGAAAGAGGTGAACAGATTCCGGCGAAATTTTGGGTAACCAATCTATGCAATTACCTTCGATAATTTGATCAAGCAATATGTCCACCAAGTTTTTTACGACTGAACAATTTCAATCGCCTTTTTTATTGTCGAGATCTTAGCTTCAACTTTTTCTGCCTTAATCAGTCTTGCGACTGCCTCTTGTTGGGACAGTTCCTTATAAGTCGCTATTCTTGTTTCCCAGTAACCAATTCCTTCTTCACCGAGTTGTTTGATTTTATCAATTGTTGTTTGTTTATAGATGCTGAGCGTCTCCTCGCTTTCACCAGCGATTTCACAGGTTGTCCTATCAATTGCTTCCCAATACTGTTGGGCGTTTTTGCTTTTTGGTAACTCATTACCTATACACCAAAGGGGATCGAGATTTTGTCCATCAGTACAATCAAGTAAAAATTTGAGGTGGGTATATGATAACAAAGTGACATTTCGCTCAATTGCTTGTTCGTAAATTTGGCTTCCTCGCCGAGGATATTGATAGAGAGGTGATACAAGACAGGCGTATGTATTACTTCTACGCCAATCATCCAGTGCTTGCACCTTAAAGTCTTTCTGATTTTTCGCTGTGCGACTCAGACGGAATGCTTTGGCATCGCCAACAATACTATAGTTGTGAGTTCTCCCGAAAACGTCAGCAGAGTCACCTCTTGCCCTTAAAACTTCCGCAGGAATAGATAGATGCGTCCATGTTTGCGCTAATAGGATGTCACAGTATTTCGCCCATAACTTCTCTTCAGAGGAGTCATGCTCCAATAACTCAGGGATAATCCCACATTCTAACAGACTTGAACTCAGCTCATCCTTCGTGATTTCGGCAAGTGTTTCCTCCAGAATATCAAAAGCATTTTCCGCTCCAGCAATTTCAAGAATTAAACTGATTACATCCATCCGTACCATATATGCTTTATTCTTCTACGTCGTTTGTACCTGCTGTCTGTTCCAACCCGAAGATCTCGTGCAAAGCATGGACGTACTGTACGTAATCGTCGTTGGCGTCGTTGACTGTCCCGATGAGATCGGGATTCAAAGCAATTTGACGCAGATGCGCCGTTGGTTGATGCAGTAACTTCTTGATAATTGATTGTGTCATGGCTTCAACCATCTTCTGCTGTTTAGGGTTCAGCTGCGCTTTGTCAAGACAGGTTTCCAATTCTTTTGAAGCCACCCCCTGGAACTGCTGATGGAGTGCCTTAATTATTGGATTGACTTCCAAGATTTGCAACCGCGTATGGAATTTTGCCACCTCTTCTTTGACGATCTGTATTGCGATTTCTGCTTCCTGTCCCCGGTCTTTGAGGTTGGAGGCGACCACCGTCTCGAGATCATCAATATTATACAGGAAAGCATTTTCTACTTTGTCCACTTCAGGGTCTATATCACGGGGGACAGCGATGTCGATCAGGAACATATAGCGATGCTTCCGCTGTCTCATAATCTCTGCAAGCGCAGGGCGATCAATTAGGTAATGGGGCGCGTCGGTCGAGCTGATTACGATATCTGCTTCGACGAGGAAGCTCAGGTCGGCGTCGTATGCTAAGGGGATCCCATTAAATTTTTTGGCGATGTCGACTGCACGCTGATAGGTTCGGTTTGCCACAATGACCTTGGAAACATTGTTCTTCACAAGGTGTTGCGCTGTTAATTCACTCATTTCGCCAGCACCGATGATAGCAACCGTTTTGTCTTCCAGACTTTGAAAGATCTTCTTGGCGAGTTCAACGGCTGCATAACTGATGGATACCGCACCGGCGGCGATATTGGTTTCGGTGCGAACCCGCTTTCCGACGCTTATCGCTTTGGTAAACAGACGGTTTAGAACATTTCCGGTTGCACCAGCAGCGAGTGATTGGGCGTATGCCTCTTTCACCTGACCGAGGATCTGAGGTTCGCCGACAACCATGGAATCGAGGCTTGCAGTCACGTTGAAGAGATGATGAACGGCATCAAGGTTTTGATGGCTATAGGTGAATTTGCCCAGTTGCTGCAGCTTGATTTGATGATAATTTGATAAGAAGTCGGACAGGACATCACAGCCATCTTCACTGTGGGTCACGGCGTAGACTTCGACGCGATTGCAGGTTGAGAGAATCGCTGCCTCTCGAACATCAGGATGTTCCGCCAAAAGCTGAAAGGCGTCTGTAAGCTGATTCTCAGAAAACGACAACCGTTCTCGAAAATCGAGCGGTGCAACATGATGGCTGGTGCCGACAGTAACAATTTGGTTCATGTGTTAGAATGCGTGTATACTTGGTAAAAAAAGATTAACGCCTACATAGGTGAACAATACAGCGGCAAAACCGACAATTGCAGAATAGGCGGTTTTGCGCCCACGCCAACCGAGAATTTGACGGATGCTGAGTTGTAACACATAGATAAGCCATGTGGCGATTGTGAAAATAACCTTTGAATCAACCCATGTCCATTTGATTTCTTTGACATACTGTGTCCAAAGTGCCCCGATGAGGATACCCATCGTCATCAGGATTACGCCGACGAGGATACACTTGTGACCGATCTCGTCGGAACGTCCAAGAGCGGGTAGGAGATTGAAAATGAGCGTGTGTTGTTTTTCACGAATTTTTTTCTCTTCAATCAGGTACATCAGCCCAAACCCAAACGCAGCGATGAATGCGGCATAAGCCAGAAAAATAACGGACGAATGGGCAATAAGCCAATAGTTTTGCAAATAAGTGGGGATCGCAGTATTTTCTTGAGTTTGTAGCGTGTAAGCGACTAACGTGGCTATAAACGCGGCAGGAACAACAAAAACTCCAATTGTGTGGAGGTGGGTCAGGTGTGCGATGCAGAGGTAAATCAAGATAATTGCCCACGCGAGGAAGGAGGTTGAGTCATACCAGTGCGCCATCAGGTGTCCCGCGTGCTGCCAACGGAGCAGGATAAAAGCCGAGTGTAGCACAAATCCTCCTACCGTCAGCCAGTAGGCGAATTTTGTAACCGTTTGGTTCCCTGTTGTGAGGAAAAGAATGTGAAGTATGCTTGCCCCCAAATAGACGAGCAAGAGGGTGTGAAAAAATAGTGAATTCATCTCGATATAAAATTTAAAAAACGCATTTGTTTAAAGGTTTACCTGTTGAAGCGCATATTGACGGGCAGCGTCGGCTTGCCCGCCACGAACCGTATTGAAAGTGCATTTGACTGCGCAGTTAGGGGCTTCAAAGCCTAAGCAGCATTTTTGTCCTTCATTACAAGGAACCTGATCAATAAGATAATCGAAGAATCGCTGACGACCTTTCTGAGTTGGAATAGATTCCATCACCATAGGTCGTAGCGAACCGAGAAAATCGATAAACTCGCCGTATCCGTTATTTTCGAATTGCTGGGCGAGTTGGGTTTGTACAGATTCGATACTATATCCTCCGGCAGTACCTGTCTCTATCTCCTCAGTCTGATTGGCAGAAATGCTGATAATCAGGTCGCTGTCGCTTACCAGAATTGGCGTGGTAAACGTCCCCAATTCTGGGGTATTGATGAATTCAATTAGCTGACATTGATCAAGAGCAGCGACGACAGAATTTTCGGAACCGATATCGTCAACTAACACAAGAAATGCATCTGATATACGTTTCAAACTGTCAGTGGTCGGGGCAATTCGCTCGACAGTCGCACCGCACCGCCGCAGTAGATCGAGTCTTTGCGCGAGGAAGTCGCTTGTCTTCTCCGAATCACTGATTGCAATACAATGTCGATTTTCCAACAGAAAATAGACAGGATACGGAAGGCCGTCCCCCTTGGAGGGCGCGGGGAAGTTGGTCTCAGATGATTCATCGTAAAGAGATACCGTGCCGAGCTTCGACTCGAGATATTCCCGGATACGTCTGGACAACGCTGGGCTCTTGCCGCTTGTGGAGATGCTAATCGTTAGGTCTTCATGTGTGATTACAGACGCTGCAGCGAAGGTGCATTCAGGAATCACATCGACCACGTTGACCAGATTGATTCCGTCCCCTTTGTGTGCTTCCTTGAAAACCTGTGTGTTAATCTCCGGCAAATCGGTTGCCGCACAGACGAGAAACATCCCTTCCGTATCGCCAGACTGAAACTGGCGTTTATGCCATGTTATCTGATTGCTTCGTGCCCAGTTAGCATTGGTCTCCGTTGCTTCAGGGCTGATTAACGTTACATCTCCGCCGCTGCGCAGCAGAGAGAGTACCTTCCGTTCGGCGACGAGCCCTGCCCCCACAACGAGGCACTTGCGGTTCTGAAGGTTCAGATATGCTGGATAGAACATAGTGTAGAAGGTAATGCAAGAAGAATAATACGTAGCGAGTAATCGGTAAAGTTTGTCAAGTCCTAAAATAGCTTTACATAAACAGTTACGGATTACGGTTGATTTATAGCAAGTTGCTTTTGACTTTTGTGATAAACAGTTTGAGGGGTTTGATACCCCAAACTGAGATGAGGTCGCTCATTGTTGTATATA
>JAJDUM010000077.1 GCA_022826645.1 Candidatus Poribacteria bacterium | reverse complement strand
TCTATAACCAGAAACGACCCCATTCGGCGTTAGGATATTTGACGCCGGTGGAATTTGAACAACAATACTTGTCTTAACTTTACTGATTTGTGGCCCAAATTAACGTTGGCACTTCATATTGCGGATTTCGCTGTTGACGCCTCGCCAAAAATCTGCTAAAATCACGAATATGAACAGCAGGCATTTGATGCCGATCTGTCCGCACTATCTGATCTCACAGACAGGAGAAGCCATGATAAACACGTCAGACATTGAACGCCCTCCCCAACAACTGATCGAAACCCTCTCCTCTATCAGCAGTGCTACCGCTGCTGGTGAATTGTGCCGTCTCGGTATCCGTGATCCCCAGATTCTGGGTCCAATCCCCCGTACACCCGGCAAGACAGTGGTCGGTCCAGCACTCACCCTGCAATTTATGCCCAAACGTGAGGATATTTACGCTGTTGACGAATATAACGATCCCGAAAAACAGCTGCACCGCCATGCACTCTACCACACCCAACCCGGCGATATTATCGTCGTCGATGCACGGGGCGACCTGAGTAGCGGTGTTTTCGGCGAGATGATGTTGACCTTTTTCAAGGGGCGTGGGGGAATCGGTGCTGTCATAGATGGTTGTATTCGAGATTTTCCCTATGCACAAACCTTGGGATTGGGGTTATGGTTAAAAGGCACGACCCCCAACTTCCATACGCAAACGAACATCTATCCCTTTGCCGTCAATGTTCCGGTAGCGTGTGGGGATACCTTAGTTATGCCGGGCGATATCATTGTAGCCGACGATGACGGCGCGGTTGTAGTACCTATTAAGTTGGCACCCGAGTTGTGTGAAAAAGCCACCGCCCACTCCGAATGGGAGGATTTCAGCCGCATGAAACTGGAGGAAGGCGGTCACCTGCGCAAATACTATCCGCTCAATGATGAGGCGAGGGCGGAATACGAGGAATGGCGGGAAGCTCAAGAAAAATAGAATGGCAAACTGCCGTTTAGAAGGAGAATATCGATGCCAGACACAAACTTTCAAGGGATAGGTTGGAACGCTATCAGCAAGACGGGCGCTGTCGCTGCAGGCGGAGCCGGAGCGGTAGATGCGGGAATTAAAATTCTGGAGGCAGGTGGCAATGCCGCAGACGCAGCAGCCGGAACGATCCTCGCACTTAATGTTACAGACCATATCGCCTGCTCTATTGGCGGTGAGGTGCCGGTTCTGATTTTTGACGCGGAGAACCAAGAGGTAAAATCACTTTCGGGCCAAGGACGTGCTCCGCTTTCGCAAGAAGCCATCGATTGGTATATGGCAAATGGTATCCCGCCGGGTGACATGAAAATGGCACCCGTGCCCTCGGTTGTTGATCTCTGTATCACCATGCTCCAACGGTATGGAACCAAGACATTTGAGGAGATCGTAAATCCTACACTTGCTCTCTTGGATGCGGGAGACGAGGACTGGCACCCCAACTTGGCGATCACATTGCGCCGAATGGTTGAGGAGGAGCATCTCACATCCGGTGATCGTGAAACAAAGCTACAGGCTGCAACCGATCGCTTTTATGGACGGAACAAGGATCGCAATGATATCGCGGAGGAATTGGAAGCATTTTACATCAAGAGAGGCGGATTCCTTCGTAGACAGGATCTTGCCGCCCATACGACGCTAATCGAGAACCCCGTGACGGTGGATTACAAAGGGTATACGGTCTACAAATGCGGCACGTGGACGCAGGGACCCTATCTCTGCCAAGCGTTGCGCCTGCTGGAAGGTTTTGATTTGAAGGGCATGGGCCACTTCTCGGCAGACTATGTTCACGTGATCACGGAAGCGCTTAAACTGGCTATGGCAGATCGTGATGAGTATTACGGCGATCCAGTCTTTGTCGATGTCCCGATGCAGGAACTGCTGTCCGATGCGTATACCGAGATTCGTCGCCCCCTAATCGATATGCAAAAAGCGTCGATGGAGGCCCGTCCGGGGGATATAGCGAACATGAAACCGGTGAAAGAGGGTGGCGTGTTTCGGCCAGGGGTTGGTGGAACGACGACCTGTGTCGTCGCTGATCGCTGGGGGAATGTAGTTTCTGCCACACCTTCGGCTAACGTGCACCGTGAAGAGAGGATGGGAGGTTCAACGGGTGTGAGTTTCGGTAACCGATTGCGCAGCCTCAATACGGTTCCGGGACATCCAAACTGTATCCAACCCGGCAAGCGCCCCCGCATCACGCTGACCCCGACGCTTGTTCTGAAGAACGGCAGTCCGATTCTGGCGATTAGCGTCGCGGGCGGTGACCTGCAAGATCAAGCAGCACTGAACCTACTCCTCGACTTCATCGAGTTTGATATGCAGCCGAAAGAGGCTGTCACCGCACCACGCTTCGCTACAGCGCACCACCAGGATTCGTTCGATCCAAATCCCAACCGTGAAGAGGCATTCAAACAGGCTGGATCGTTGGCTGTCAGTGACACGGTGGATCCAAGCGTTCAGGAGGAATTAATCCGCCGTGGGCATCAACTTGAGGCAAGAGCGGGAGCCATTGCGACGCCTGTGATGCTCGCTATTGACCAAGATAGTGGGATGCTATATGCTGCCGGTGATCCTGCTGCAAGTCGGCATGCAGCGGGGTTAGACGACGAATGACAGGAATTTGCCTCAGAGTCTAAATGCCAGATCAGTGTGTCTGATTTACCCGCCCAGACGAGAGAGCGTAACAGATTTCTCCCGCTATAGGTGTTGTATTTATGGTGAATTCTGAAAATAAATAGACACTTTCGCCCTTCGGTTCCGATCCCGCCTGTTCCGCTCCTGCCTGCCCCGATGTATCGGGGAGAATCCCGGCGAGTCGGGACCTGCTCTCGGCTTGTCGGAGTCCCGCCTGTCCCGATGTATCGGGGATGTATCGGGACGCACCGGTTTGGAGTGTCTTATTAACAGGACTTACGCAGCCAGCCGTAGGCGGGGCATCTTGCCCCGCACCACCTATGCTGAAATGGGTTAATCTGTAGACGGGGCATCTTGCTCCGTCCTGGAATGCGTAAGTCCTAATTATAGTAAATTATAAAAATAAATAGACACTTTCGCGCCTTATGTTTGGTAGGCGCTGTTCCCGATTTATCCCGATTCATCGGGATGCGGTGCGGTTAGAAACCGCACCTACCGGGTCATAGCCCAGATTTTTCTAACCCCAGTAGTCGAGGTTTGCTCACCTCGCCGATTAGCAGTTTCCAAGTAATTCTAAAATTTACCATAGTCGCAGTGCAACTGGAGGAAATAGCAATGCCCGAAAGATTGACCGTCCTGTTTTTGCCCCATCCGCTTGGTCCCTCAATGTTGAAACCGGCACGGGACGACATAGTGACTGCAATCGGTGACTGGCACAATCTGCATATTTTGGATTATGATCAACCCATTGCTCCGCAGTTTGATGGGGTTGATGTGGTCATTGATCACGGCGGTTCAGCGGGGACACGAGAGATGGCTGACGCCGCAGAGGGGCAAGTGCGACTCTGGCAGATCCTTGGAACAGGCTTTGACCATTTCGATCTGAACTATTGGTGCTCGAAGAACCTACCCGTAGCTAACTGTCCCGGGATCTTCAGCGCTGTGGCGCTGGCTGAATGTGCTATGATGTTCATGTTGATGCTCGCTCGTCAATACCCGGTTACCCAAACGAACTTAAAGCAAGGAGAGCTGTATAGACCTGTTGGGATGGAACTTGATGGTCTGAATTTGGGCATCGTTGGTTTCGGTGCAAGTGGCATTGAACTGGCACGGCGAGCTGCGCCCTTCGGCTTAAAAATGTCGGCGATCGATATCCGTGATGTTGGCGCGGACGAGGTGCGCGAATTTGGACTCGATTTCGTTGGAAAACCGAAGGATTTAGACGCTGTTATCGCTGCGTCCGATTTTCTATCGCTGCATCTCCATCTCAACGAGGAGACACGGCACACCATTGATTCGCGTCGCCTGCGTTTGATGAAGCCGACAGCGTTTTTAATCAATGTTGCGAGAGGGGCATTGGTGGATGAGGAAGCGTTGATCGAGGTGTTGGCGGAAGGTACAATCGCCGGCGCCGGTCTGGATGTCTTCGGTCAAGAGCCGCCAGATCTGAATTCAGAGATCTTTAACCTGCCAAATGTAATAGCCACTCCCCACATCTCAGGTGGTACCGACGGCACCTCACGGAAACGAGCGGGTGCAGCGGCGGAGAACGTGGACAGGATAGCCGCGGGATTAGAACCGTTGTATCTGATTTCTTGAGTAATTGTAATTCTCCGCTCGTTATGGGGGATTCCAGTCGAAACAACTATCCACGCCGGTAGAGAGTATCGTACAGGGAAAATCGATTACAGAGCGAAAGGGCTGGCTGGTTGGGACGGAGGTTCTTTTGAAAAAGGTTTTGAATGTTCACGAGGAATCCAGAAAACCGTAACCTGAACAAGCAGATTCTCAACCTCGCTGTCCCCAGCATTATCAGCAATCTGTCGGTGCCAATGTTGAGTGTGGTTGACACCGCCCTGATGGGGCGCTTGGAAAATGAGCAGTACCTTGGTGCTATCGCCATCGGTGGTATCATTTTCGGTTTCGTGTATTGGGGGTTCGGGTTCCTCCGAATGGGTGTTACCGGACTAACAGCACAAGCCTATGGCGCAAAGGATACTCAAGAATGTACGTTAATCCTAAAGCGGGCAGGAATTATCGGATTGCTGATTGGTCTACTGCTCGTTGCCGTTCAACCTTTAATTGCAGCGCTCAGTTTCTATCTGATGGACGCTGGTCCTGAAGTCGAACAGCTTGCGCGCTCCTATTTTCATATCCGTATCTATGCCGCACCAGCCACCCTAACGCTGCATGTGTTTCACGGTTGGTTTCTCGGTATGCAGAATGCCAAGTACCCCATGTTCCTCACCATCTTGGTGAATCTGTTGAACCTTGGATTAAATTTTTTCTTTGTTAAGGTTCTAATGATGAACTCCGATGGAGTTGCACTTGGGACTGTGATCGCGCAATACCTTGGGTTGTTATGCACTGTTGGGCTGTTTGTGGGGACTTATAGACATCTTTGGGCGGGCTGGAGTCTTAAAGGGGTGCTGCACCTCCCTGCCTTAAGGCGCTTTTTCAGGATAGGTGGCGACATCTTCATCCGGACACTGTCCGTGCTATTCTGCCATGCGTTTTTTACAACGAAGGCTGCAGCCTTAGGTGACGTGGCGCTCGCTATTAATACGATCCTCATGCAGTTCATCCATATCTTGGCTTACGGCGTTGACGGTTTTGCTTTTGCAGCGGAAAGCCTTGTCGGTAGATACAAAGGGGCACAGGACCTGATCAGATTAAAACGTTCCGTGTTCTTTTCGTTCTGTTGGGCGCTATTTCTTTCCGTGGGATTCAGTCTGGTTTTTGCGTTGTTCGGGACGAAGTTGCTGTACCTGTTCACGGACAAAATTGAACTGCTTATCGGTGCCCGGCCCTACCTAATCTGGATCGCCATGGCACCACTGGTCAACTCCACAGCCTATATTTGGGATGGGGTTTTTATCGGTGCCACCGCTTCCACCGCTATGCGAAATTCCATGCTGACTTCAACGGTGGTCTTTCTCTTGGCGTATTTCCTGTTAAAGGGGTTGGGAAACCATGGACTCTGGTTGGCGTTGACACTGTTTTCCATTTCACGCGGTGCAACGCTAACCTTTCTCGCACCAAAACATATCTTTTCACTGAGTGTGCCACGAGCGCGGAGTTTGAGATAAGATTCCATATTCGCTACACAACATAGTCTGTTCATACACACAACTCTTTTCGCCTTACGCATTATTTTTTTTGCTCAGAAAAACCATTAGTAACTTAGAGTCTGCACAGAACGTGTATACTTGGAGGAAATTCAAAATGGTATTAAAAGACCGAGTCGCCATCGTTACCGGTGCTAGTTCCGGCATCGGACGAGGAATCGCAGTCGAATTCGCCCGTGAGGGTGCTAAGGTCGTTGTTGCAGATGTGCAAGAGGCTCCCAAACAGGGGAAATATCACGAACAAGACGTGACAACCCCAACGGTTGAAGAGATCGAGAAACTGGGGGCAGAAGGTCTGTTTATCCAAACCGACATGTCGGATGACTCGCAGGTCGAGCGACTCATTCAGGCAGCGGTTGCACATTTTGGCGAGTTGGACATTCTTGTCAATAACGCCGGCATCCATATCCCTGGCACCAGTCAAGATATTACGATAGCCGATTGGGACAAAGTAGTGGGTGTGAATCTGCGCGGCATTTTTGTCGCAACAAAACTGGCTATCCCTCACTTGACAAAGTCGCAGTATGGACGTATCATCCAAATCGCCTCGGTCCACGCCTTCGGTGGCGGTGGCGGTCCCGCCTACGCCTCAGCGAAAGCTGCGCTCGTAAACATGGTACGAGACACCGCTCTGGAAGTTGGGGGATACGGCGTTACCTCCAACGCAATCTGCCCCGGCTATATTGAGACCGCAATCCAAGATTACCTCACACCGGACCAGATTCAGGAGGCAAGTGAAAGAACGCCAATTCCCCGCTTCGGCTTACCACGAGACATCGGTCGCGCATCGGTATTTCTAGCATCGGATGACGCGGAGTGGATCACCGGTGCCTCGTTGTTGGTTGATGGAGGATATGTCGCGGGGCTCTAAATGGGTTAAGGATCTATTTACACAATAACTGTCACGCTTCTCATACTACGCATCAGATTTGAAAGGGAGAATCTCATGAGTCAAAAAACATATCGCGCTGCTGCGATCGGACATACAGGAGCTGGAAACTACGGACACGGTCTCCACATGCCTTTTAACGAGTTGGACAACATTGAGTTTGTTGCCATTGCTGATCCTGATGAAGCGGGACGGCGCGAAGAGATGGAAAAGACAGGTGTTCAACGTGGCTACGCCGATTACCGTGAAATGCTCGACAAAGAGGAGTTGGATATCGTCAGTATGGGACCGCGCTGGACGACTGACCATCTCGAAATGCTGCTGGCATGCATCAATGCCGGTTGCCACGTCTACAGCGAAAAGCCGATGACAGCAACCCTTGCCGAGGGAGACCAAGTTGTAGAAGCGGCAAAGCGAGAAGGGAAGAAAGTTGCTGTCGCGCATCAAGCCGTCTATCTCCCATCAATTCAAGCCGTCAAACAGATGCTGCACGATGGTGCAATCGGAACGGTTCAAGCGATCCACGCACACGGAAAGCAGGACCGGCGCGGCGGTGGTGAGGATATGATCGTGCTCGGCACACACCTCTTCAATATGATGCGCTTCTTCGTCGGAGATGTTGCGTGGATGCAGGCACACGTCACAGAGAATGGAAAAGAAGTTACAATTGACGATGCGCGTGATGCTACTGAGCCTGTGGGACTTATCGCTGGCGATTGTGTCAACAGCTACTTCGCCTTTGAAAGTGGTGTTTCCGGATTGTTTGACTCCCGAAAGAATGAGGAGAGTGGCGATTACTACGGTATGGAGATTATCGGCGACAAAGGTAGGATATCGATGCGTGGTGGAGGCGGAGACAGTCTAGTCAGCTATCCCCATCCGTGCTGGTCGCCAGCGAATACCTCCCAAAAATGGGAAACGGTGCAGGTTGACGACACGCCTTTTTCTAGCGGCAATAACCTTGCAATGATTGATTTAATCGATGCGATTGAAAATGATCGCAAGCCCATTTCCGCAGCAGAAGACGCTGTTGCAGCGTTGGAAATGATTCTCGGTGCTTACGAATCCCAGCTTACTGGAAAGCGCGTGTCGTTCCCTATTGCAAATCGAGAGCATCCCCTGAAAAAGTAGCTCTGGGGATGATGTGAAAATTTTCTTTAGGACTGAAGATTTGTAATGAACTATAGAAATTACGCCCTTCACTTGGCGGTGGGAGTTCTGTTGTGTGGTGATTCATGGTCGAACTACGAGGCTTCAACTGCATCAATTCTGTGAGATGTAGTACTGTTATATACGTTGAGTACTTACAAGCCAGAGAAGGGGAGAGATACCATGAAAATCCACATACTGTCTGCGCTGGTGTGTGCTTTTGCGTTTCTGAAGAGCTATCCTGCAGACGCAATCATCTACGGCAAACGGGGGGACGGTGAACCAACCATCCCTTTATGATATGAAGGGCCAGCTGGTTCGACGTTTGGCGATGGGCCATCAAGCGGCGGGTATATATAAGAGCCAGAGCCACGCCGCGTATTGGGACGGCCGCAATCAACTTGGTGAGTTTGTGGCAAGTGGTGTCTATTTTTACACACTGACAGCGGGTGAATTCGCGGCAACCCGACGGATGCTGATTCTAAAGTAAAATGAGATCATAAACTCTCATCGCCGATATCTTCTATGCTCGAGCTGTGCAGCGGTTCCACGTTTTGTATTCCTACTACTGACGTGGCTGCTTGCGACGTTAACACCGAGTGTCGATTTACTATCTAGCTTAAGTATTAGGCTATGGACTGTGTTTGATATTGACGTGCCTCTTGTTTCGTGTTAGAATGAGAAGGTAGACCTTTCTGTAGTAAAATATTA
This sequence comes from Candidatus Poribacteria bacterium, assembly GCA_022826645.1. Taxonomy (GTDB): domain Bacteria; phylum Poribacteria; class WGA-4E; order WGA-4E; family PCPOR2b; genus PCPOR2b. The sequence goes on along the minus strand of JAJDUM010000077.1, from coordinate 50,625 downwards.
TACGACGCCAGAAAAATCAGTGGGACTTGGCAAACCATTTTCAACGCTGTATCGGTTACTCCATAAGGGAGACGGCCTATGAAAACCAAAAGACGCATTTTCAGCGGTGTGTTAATACTACTCGCGATACTGCCTTGGTTAGCAGCCGTATCATCAGAGGATGCGCTGGTGTACGTCATCAACATACGAAACGAGATTGGTAACGGGCTCCGTGTGTATATTGACAATGGGATTCAACGGGCATCAGAAGCAGAGGCGGACGCCATTATTTTTGATGTCCACACACCCGGGGGTGCTGTGGGTGCCGCCAGAGATATTATTGATGCTATCCAGCGGACAGAAGTTCCCACAATCGCCTACGTCAACACAGAAGCAATCTCTGCCGGAGCCATGATTTCCTTGTCATGTGACCAGATTGTCATGAGGCACGGTGGCGCAATTGGCGACTCCGCCCCGGTTTCGATTCAAGGAGAGGAACTGAGCGAGAAGGCGGTCTCTTATATCCGCGGCAAGATTCGTGCAACGGCAGAACGGGGTGGCAGAAACCCTGACATCGCTGCTGCCATGGTAGACAAACGGCTCTATCTCGTCAGACTTGTGGACGGTGGAATTATTACACTCAGGGAGGAAGAGTATGTCGAGCGAAAGGACGCTGGTGAGGAAATGGACATCATCGCCGCTGGCGGACCCGAGGGAGAACTGCTTACCTTAACCACCGAGGAAGCATTGGAATATAACCTTGCCGACGGAGAGGCAGATACCGTCGCAGATCTACTAGCGATGTATCAAATTGTAGAGATTGATGGGGAGCGCAAAGCCCTGACGCCACAAGGAACCGCACTGAAGCAGTCGGAACTCGGCGGTGATCGTGTAAGGGTAGTCAAATCCCTAAACGACGCAACGCAAGAAACCGTTTTAGCAACTTTAGCGGACCGGTTTGTCTTTTTTGTCACGAGTCCGCTTATCAGTGCAACGCTACTTACATTGGGATCACTCGGACTACTTGTAGAGATTCGGACTCCCGGTTTCGGTGTGCTAGGCATTGCTGGGCTAATATGTCTGGGATTATTTTTCTGGGGACATAGACTCCTGAATATTAGCGCCGATTATGCTGCACTTGCATTTGTTGCTGGCGTGGCGCTGCTTCTTGTAGAACTGTTTGTAATACCCGGATTTGGTGTTGCGGGTATCGCTGGTATTGTGCTGATGGTGGGTAGTGTCTTCTTCGTATTCCAAAACGCATACAAACTGGAGACCGCAATGTTTGCGCTGTCGTTCTCGATAATTCTGGCTTTTGTGCTCGGGATTGGGCTCTTGTACATCCTACCCAAAACCCGGACATGGAATCATTTTGTCTTGCAGACCGCCATGGATTCCGGCGCGGGATTTCACTCCGCACCACGGGAAGATTTCCAGGGGTACGTGGGTAAAACGGGGGTTGCCCTCACACCGTTACGCCCTGCCGGTACGGTTCGTATCGACGACAAGCGACTCGATGTAGTCACTGTTGGAGAATTTGTCTTGCGTGACACGCCCGTGAAAATTGTCAATGTCGAAGGATCGAAAATCTTTGTCGAGGCGATTGATGAAGCCTAAGGTTTGGCTAATCTCATGTCATGGTTCCTAATTTTTCTCATCGGTCTGGGTGTAATATTGCTGTTTATCGAGATTATATTCCTGCCCGGTTTTGGTGCGGCGGGAGTCCCCGGAGCAGCGCTAATTCTCGCCGGGGTAGGACTCTCGTGGATTGAATTTGGCTTGAGAACTAGTCTTACTTATGCAGGTGCTACCGTTGCGGTGACCGTTCCGCTTACAATTGTTGGATTCAAGTTCTTGCGGCGTACGCGGCTCGGAAGATCATTTATTCTTGATACCGCTGCCAGCCGTGCAGATGGGTTCCAAGCACCGCCCCCGGACTTGGTCAACTTGCTCGGTAAGTCGGGGAAATCAATCACTCCCTTACGGCCCGCCGGTGCCGCGTTAATTAACGATCAGCGTGTTGATGTCGTTACATTGGGTGACTTCATTAAAGCTGAGGTTGAAGTCGAGGTCATCCTCGTTGAAGGAAACCGTATCGTCGTTCGGAGTTTATGAAAATAGGCAGGTAACACAAAGAAGGAGGAAAAGAATGGGTCCAGAACAAACGTCTATCCTATTGCTTGCTATCGTAATAATTATCGGACTGTTGGTGCTCTTCTGGGTCGTGCCCGTCGGATTGTGGATCGCCGCAATCTTCGCCGGTGTGCGGGTCCGCATCATCGAACTTATTGGCATGCGCCTCCGTCGCGTCAGTCCGCCAGTAATTGTCAATGCACAGATCAGTGCCCACAAAGCGGGGCTAACAATTGATATGGAGCGGTTGGAAGCGCACTACCTTGCGCGGGGAAACGTGATTCGTGTAGTCAACGCCTTAATTGCTGCCGACAAGGCGAAGATCGATCTCGGTTTGCAACAAGCAACAGCGATTGATTTGGCTGGACGTGACGTGCTCGATGCTGTCCAAGTGAGCGTTAACCCACGGGTCATTACAACCCCGAAGATTACCGCCGTAGCACTCGATGGCGTTCAACTCATCGCAACTGTCCGGATCACTGTCAGGGCAAACATCAACAGGCTTGTTGGGGGTGCGGGTGAAGAGACCATCGTCGCACGTGTTGGCGAAGGCATCGTTAGCGCGATCGGTGCCTCAGAGACCTACGAGGATGTCCTCGAGAATCCCGATATTATATCTAGAACCGTATTGGATCGGGGACTTGATTCGGGGACAGCCTTTGATATCCTCTCCATTGATATTGCCGATGTAAACGTTGGAAAAAACATCGGTGCTGAACTACAAGCAGAACAGGCAGAGGCAGACCTCGTTGTTGCTCAAGCCAAAGCAGAGGAACGCCGGGCAATGGCGGTTGCACGCAAACAGGAGATGACAGCCGGTGTCCAAGAGATGCGGTCGAGGGTGGTTGAGGCGGAGGCAAGTGTTCCCCGCGCAATTGCCGGTGCATTTCGAGACGGGAATCTAATGGGTCAGAATTAAGGGGCGATCCCACTATATTGGGATCCCCTGCCACCAACTTCAGGAGGAGGTTTCACATGGCTATTCCGTACATTATTCCAGCGATTGTTGTAATTATTTTTGTTCTTTGGCTGGCGTGGTTCGTGCCGTTGGGGCTGTGGATCGCCGCCCTTGCAGCAGGGGTGCGCATCCGGATCTTTGGTGATCTCGTCGCAATGCGGTTGCGTCGTGTTCCTCCCAAAGCTATTGTCGAGCCACAAATTGAAGCGACCAAAGCCGGGCTACAACTCAGGGTTGATAACCTGGAAGCACATTTTCTAGCCGGAGGCAATGTAACTGACGTTGTGCGAGCGCTTATTGCTGCCGATAAAGCGAATATCCAGCTGGACTTTGCACAAGCGGCTGCAATTGATTTAGCGGGCAGAGACGTACTACAGGCTGTACAGATGAGTGTCAATCCACAGATTATCGATGTCCCTGCAAAAGGCGATACCAGTCCCGGAATCACTGCGGTTTCCCGCGATGGGATTCAACTTATTGCCAGAGCCAGAGTCACGGTACGAGCCAATATCGATAGACTTGTCGGGGGCGCAGGAGAAGCAACTGTTATCGCGAGAGTCGGTGAAGGGATTATTACAACAATCGGTTCGTCCGCGAGTCATAAAGCTGTCTTAGAAAATCCCGCACAAATCTCGGAGGTCGTGCTGGAAAAGGGGTTGGCGGCTGGCACTGCTTTTGAGATCCTATCCATTGATATTGCGGATATAGACATCGGCGAGAATGTGGGGGCTAAACTTCAGACGGATCAGGCTGAGGCTGAGTTAAAAATTGCTCGCGCCAAAGCAGAGGAGAGACGGGCACTTGCGCAAGCCCAAGAAGAAGAAAATAAAGCCTTGGTCGAAGAGATGACCGTGAACCTAGTTGAAGCAGATGCTGAGGTACCTCTCGCAATTTCAGATTCTTTCGCATCGGGTAGGATTAGCGTTATGGATTACTACAATCTGCGGAACGTCATTGCGGATACCGAGATGCGCCAATCTATTGCTGCTCCGACTGGCGACGGAAGCACAACCCGTTCATCCCATGCGGTCGGCCTATCGTAGGGAGTCAGTGGGAAGGCAAATAGGGGGATACCGATGGACGACTTGATTCAGCTGATTATTTTTGTCATTTTTGGAGCCGTGGCACTATTCTCAAGGATATTGAGCCGAAGGAGGTCCCAAGAAGGACCTGACGCTGCGCCAGAAGAGGAAGAGATAACTCTGCCGCCCTGGGGAAACGTGCCAATGGAAGAAGATGCGCCGCTGCCTGACTTCATCGAGGTTGATGAAACTCAGCCTGCAACTATGCAACCACCCGAGGTTCAAGTCGCCTCACAACCGAAACCGGTCAGGGCGGAACCCCCGCCGTCACCGGTTAGCGAATCTCCGCCTGTACCACCTACAATAGCAGGTATCCCTTTGTCGCCCCAAACCTTTCGGCAAGGGATTATCCTTGCCGAAATTCTCCGCCCTCCCAAATCACTTCGGAGGCCTCAGCAGTAAATTAACCCAAATTGCTTGGAATAGGCATACTGCGTAAATCGTAACCCGCACACACCTGTAGATCGGGCATCTTGCCCGATCGTCCCGCGCAGCCCAGTGCCGGCTACAAATGGCAACCGCGTCTATTCACTACACAACGCCTCCCACAAGGCGCGGTAGTAGTTCAGCATGCGCACAGGATCGGAGCTTTCCGGAATTTCTGCCAATGTGTAGCCGTCGTAACCAGATGCCTTCAATAGCCCGAAAAGTTCGCGCCATGGGTATTCCCGCCGATGTAGCTCATTGATGTGAACCAACTGAATCCACTCCTTGACGAGGTCAAAGTTGTTCTTGACCGACCCATCTTCGACCTCCCCCGGGTTGGAATTCCAGCAGACAAATACGTTATCGTGATCCGTGATGTCCATGATCCTTCGGATATGCGGGAGGTGCGATGTTTCTCTGCCGTGCACCTCAAGCCGGATCTGAACCCCAAGATCGCTTGCAAACTCTCCGCACTCGCGCAAAGATAACCCGATCTGCGTTAACGTCTCTTCCACAGGGACCTTGTCGGGCAGGCCGTTAGGACGAACCTTCACGCCGGGTGCGCCGACATCCGCTGCGAGCTGCGCATATTCTTTCGTCCCGTCGATGTTCTCGCGTACCTCCTCGGCGTCGGGTGAATGATAATCGAACGCGCTTCCCAACCCCGCGAGTTCAATCGGTGAATCCTCAAACTGCTTCCGCACTTCCTGACGCTCGCTTCTGGATAGGTCTACCTCAACGTTATGGGCGTGAGTGGTGCGGAGTTCGACGCCTTGAAAGCCTGTTGCCGTACAATTCTCAATAATCGTTGGTACGTCCCAATCCTTCGCCATATTATACGTTACAAGTCCTAACTTCATTCGGCATCTCCTTCGTATGTGGTGGGTGTGGAGGCTTGTCTAGACCCCACCCTAACAACTGCGCTCATATAATCCCTAAATATGCGTGGCGTACCGTTATATAAAATTGTGTTATGATAACGGAAAATAATTGATCTCACTCTGTTTTTATATTACAATAGTTGCTCATCGAATGCAAAGGCAAAAGTGAGGATTGCTAAAACAGATGGAACGCAGATTTTATGAGGAACTTGCCCAGACAGTCTTGCGGGGAAACATGCTTTCCGATGAACTGTCTCTACGAATATTAACTTCGTCGACCGTGGAGCTTCTCCCACTGCTCGATGCGGCTTATCAGGTACGAAAAAAATACACCGGCAAAGAGGTACAGCTACATATCATCAATAACGCTCAAAACGGTTACTGTCCTGAAGATTGCCATTACTGCGCGCAGGCGAAGTCATCAGATGCGGATATCGAAGCATATCCAATCAAATCGGATAAAGAAATGTTGGAGGAAGCCAAATGTGCTTATGAATCGGGCGCATTTCGCTACTGTATGGTCTTTGCCGGTCGCGGTCCCTCAAAAACGCGGGTTGAGCAGCTCTCCGGGCTGATTAGGGAGATAAAATCCCGTTATCCAATCCAAGTTTGCCTCAGTGCAGGTTTAATGGATAATGAAGCTGCGCAAACGCTCAAGCAAGCTGGATTAGATCGGCTCAACCATAATCTCAATACATCGGAGAGACACTATCCTCAGATCTGTACGACCCATACATACCAAGACCGATTGGACACACTGCACGCTGCGCAAAGGGCAAGCATCGAATTATGTGCGGGAATCATCGTTGGGATGGGAGAGAAAGAGAAGGATGTCATTGAAGTCGCTAAGACGCTCCGAAAGCTTGAGGTCCAGTCGATACCGGTCAATTTTTTAATCCCGATTCCGGGAAACGCGCTCTCGGATGCCCCCGATCTCAGCCCAGAATATTGCTTGCGTGTATTGTGCCTGTATCGGTTCCTGAATCCCAGAGCGGAAATCCGAGTTGCAGCCGGCAGGGAGGTGCACCTGCGAAGTATGGAGGTTATGGCACTGTATCCAGCTAATTCACTCTTTGTGGAGGGATACCTGAATACGCGGGGTGCGTCGCGAAAACAGACTCTCCAGATGATCAAAGATGCAGGATTCACCATTAAAGCAGATCGTGCTTTGGAGGAACTGTTAAAGCAGGAGGACGAAGGCAAGGACCTACTGACAATTGACGATTCAAAAACGCTGTTGAAAGATGTAAAGGACCTGAGACCACGGATGTAATGGGACGAAATGCGCTTGCAGATCTCTAGCTTGTGCATTCGTAGGCAATACTTCTCTCTTACGCATAAGGAGGTTTAATGGATGGTGAAATTATCGAATGAAGACATTCTGTTTTTCAAACGGGAAGGCTATCTGGTTAAACGGAAAGTTCTGGATCCGGATTTGATGGCGCGAGCGAGGGATCGACTGTGGGACGGCGCACCGCCCTCCATGGATCGGTATGCCCCTGAGACTTGGGTGGGTCCTATTAAAAAAGAAGAAGAATGCGAGGATTCCACGAATGCAAAGCGCGGTTTCCGTTGGAACTTTCGCGAACCGGGCACCGAAGATTGGATGGTTCGACTGCTTGCGACAGATCCAAGTGTGTGGGGTATGGCAGAGCAGCTTCTGGGCGAAGGGAATCTACGAACACCTGACGGGATTCGGGGAATCTACTGCACACTCCCTTACGGCGATGAGCCTGAGAAACCGACCACCTGCCACGTTGATGGGCATCCCTTTCACCTTGGCGTAGTCGGGTACATCGACCACGTTCCGCCACGGGGCGGCGGATTTACCGTTTGGCCCAAGAGTCACAAGGAGTTTTATTACGAGTTCCATTCACAATACAAGCATGAACGCACCGATGGATACGACGACGTGCTAGCAATGGTCAACCAGTGGCCCTACGTCGAAACCTACGGGGGACCGGGGGATATAGTGTTTTGGCATCATCGTATCGGTCATGCAGCGGGGCAAAACTTCTCCGGTCAGATCCGACAAGCGGTGTTGTACGATTTCCGTAAAAAGGACCTTGAGCAGACACAAGAGGAACCGCCGTGTGCGGATATGTGGCAGGATTGGCCCGGGATTCAAGCGTTGAAAGACGCGGATTGACAAGGAGTCGATATGGAGAAAATCAGACTTGGCTTGGTAGGTTGCGGCGGTATGGGAACTCGACACCTCTACGGTCTGCGAGAGCTTGCCGAAACCCCGTTTAACAACATTGAACTGTGTGCCTTGTGCGACATTCGACGCGAGAATGTTGAACTCGCTGCCACGGAGGCGGAAAAACTGCTGGGAGTACGTCCGGCAATCTTTACCGATCTGGAGGAGATGGCGCATCAAACGCCGGATCTCACCGCCGTGGATGTGGTAACGGACCCGTCGGTACACCACACCGTCGTCTGTCAGGCACTGGACTTGGGACTGCACGTAATGGTCGAGAAACCGATGGCGATCACAGTTGGTGCATGTCAGCAAATGATTGACGCTGCCACGCGGAACAACCGGAAACTGTCGGTGGCAGAGAACTACCGCCGCGATCCCTCAGCACGGTTGGTCAATCATCTGCTAAAAACGGGCGCAATCGGTACACCCTATATGGGGTTGTTCCACTCGCTCAGTGCTGGCAATTCGATTTTCATAACTCCGTGGCGACACCTCAAGGATAAAGGAGGCCCCATTGTTGATATGGGGGTCCACATGGCTGACCAGATCCGCTATCAGCTTGGAGACATTGCGGAGGTCTACGGAGACGTGTGGTTGGTCGAACCGGTAAGACGTAAAGCGGACAGCATTGGTGACACCTACACCTTCTACCAGAATCGGCATAAGGCAATGGATAATGAAGTTCCGGCGACGGCAGAGGATACCTCAATGGCGATATTTAAGATGGAGAGCGGGGTCACTGTGAATTGGTTAATCAGCCGCGGGGGGACCGGTAGCTATGGTGGCGAGATGATTTTAGGCGATCAGGGGTGCATCAACGGTTTTGGGGCGCGCGGCAGCCGGGTCAGTATGAAACGACGGGACGAAGATGAGATGACTCAGGAGGATCTCCTTGCATCCGTAGACGGATTCGCACTGGAGCCTTTGGCGGAACATCTCTTTCCAAGCCGAATTACGGACACGGACAGCAAAGTAGATTGGAAAATCATCGCCCTCGAGTATTACGAACTGGCTGAGGCTATCCTCAATGATAGAGAATTAGAGGTAGACGGACTTGAGGGCATGAAGGATGTGGCAGCGATCTACGCTATCTTTGAGTCCGCGCGCGCCGGGCGCGCAGTAAAAATGAGTGAGGTAGAAACCTGCCAAGTCTACGAGTACCAGTCCGAAATTGATGAATCACTCGGGCTGCTGTGAGGAGAGAACATGGAGTATCGACACATAGGAAAAACGGGTGTCAAGGTGTCCAGCATCTGTTTGGGGACAGCGTTCCGCAATCAGGCGGATGAAGATACCTGCATACGAGTCATAGATCGGGCGATTGATCTTGGGTGTAACTTTATCGATACCGCGCTCTACGGCGCGGGGCGGTCCGAAATCATCGTTGGCAAAGCGATCAAGGAAAAGCGCGATGATATTGTGCTGTGCACTAAAATCTTCGGAACGCTTGGGGATAGCCCGAACCATACCGGCTTATCGCGCGTGAATCTGATGCAAGGCGTCGACGCAAGCCTTAAACGGCTTCAAACAGATCATATTGATCTCTATCTGCTCCACAGTTTTGATCCCAAAACGCCGCTTGAGGAGACCGTGCGGGCGTTGGACGACATGGTCCGTGCCGGAAAGGTACGCTACGTCGGTTGCAGCAATTTCCGGGCGTGGAAAGTCATGGAAGCACTCGGAATCAGTGCCCTTCGCAATTTAGAGTCGTTTGTCTGTCTCCAGAACCAATATAACCTACTCAACCGCTGGGAGATCGAGCCGGATTTGATGCCGCTGTCCCGCGAACACGGTCTCGGAATCATGACCTTTAGTCCGCTTGCCATTGGACTGTTGACTGGACATTTCCGTCGTGGACAGGAGCCACCGGCGAACACCCCCTGGGGAAAAGGTCCCGAATGGGGTCTGAGCGCACACAAATACAACTTTGAAGAGGCAATGACAGAAAGAGTCGATAGGATTGTACAGACGCTCATTGACATCGGTTCAGAACACAATCGAACCCCCGCACAGGTGGCTGTAGCTTGGATATTGGATCATCCGGAGATAACTGCCCCGATACACGGGGCCGATCTACCCGAACATGTGGATGAGGTGTTCGGATCGGCAGACTGGCGATTGCCTCCAGAGGCGCGAGAAGCCTTAGACGAGGTGTCAAAGATTGAAGAGCTGAGGCGATACGCTTAAGACGGGAGAGGTGTGCAATTTTTTTGAGGCGTGCTAAGAAACTCAAGTTTCGGTTAATCCGATTCTAACGAAACATTACCGGAGGACAGATCTATGTCAACCTATCGTGCCGCAGTAATTGGTCTGGGAAGAATGGGTAGTACCTTTGATGACGAGATTACGCAGGGCGGATCGCTTTTCCTGCCCTATTGCCACGGGCCCAGCTATCACGCTGCACCAAATGTCGAACTCGTTGCGGGGGCAGACCTCCACGAGGAACAGGCAGCCATCTTTGGGGAACGTTGGGGCTTGAGTGCCGATCACGTCTATAGTGACTATCGGGAGATGTTAGCGAATGAGAATTTAGACCTCGTCAGCGTATGCACAACGGCGCGTGTCCGTGCAGCTATCGTACAAGATGTCGCGCGCGCAGGGGTCAAAGCCATCTGGGCGGAAAAACCGATTGCGTTGACCTTGGAGGAAGCGGATGCGATGGTGAATGTCTGCCAAGAGAATGGTGTCGCACTTGCAGTCAACTGTGCCCGCCGTTGGAATCCGTTTTTCAGTGAAGCACGTCGCCTCATCGATGCTGGGGAGTTGGGCGAGCTTCTACAGGTAACTGTTTACGCACAGTGCGGGTTGTCTCATAACGGCAGCCACGCCATCGATATTTTGCGCTACATGGCTGGCGGCAATGTCGAATGGGTTTTCGGCGAGATGGAATCGGACGAAGCCGCCGCCGGTGAAAATGACCTAAGTGGCAACGGATACCTCGTTTTCGATAATGGAGTGCGTGCTTATTTGCGGAGTATGCCGTGCGGTGCTGCGTCTTGGGAGGTCGATGTGATCGGCACAGAAGGCCGTATCCGCTCTTTGAATAACGCAGAGGAATTTGAATTTATCCTCACCGTACCCGGCGGTCGCCGAGGTCGCCCCAGACCGGCAAAGGTGCCATTTCCTTGGCCCGTGCGGATGCAGGGGATGGGACTGACGATTGTCGCAGACCTGATCAATGCTGCCGAAACTGGAGAACCCCCAAGATGTTCGGGCGATGACGGACGCGCAGCCCTAGAAGTCGCTGTGGGGCTGCGGGAGTCGCACCGACGTGGTGGAACCAAGGTCAATCTCCCGTTGGCAGACCGTAGCTTGGGGATTCAATCCATAGAGATTGCCAACGATGATGTCCCCGCACGAGTTCGACGGCTGCAACAGGAGCGTTCTTAGAAGTTCTAATACAACATAAGCCGGAGAATAATGTAGATTTCTGCCATAGGTCTAGAACTACATAAGGAGAGATGTTCACATGAAAATCACTCAGGTTGATCTTTACGAGGTGGAAATTCCTCCAATCCCACCGATTGCCAAGTACATGCCCAAGATCTACGACATCACCCTCTGTCGCGTTCAGACCGACGAAGGCATAGAAGGATGGGGAGAGTACCAAGGCACGCGATCTGCACAGGAGGGCACGGCGCAGGCTTATATCGGGCAGGACGTTTTTGGGTTAGACCCATTCGCCCAACCTGATGCCTTCACCTGTGCTTTGTTGGACATCACCGGGCGAGCCTACGGTATTCCAGTCCACCGTTTTTTTGGCCCAAAGGTGCGTGATGAGGTGCCGGTCTCCTACTGGTCCTGTCCCATGGAACCGCATGAGACCGCTGCACAAGCAGAGGTGGGCGCGGGTTTGGGATTTACGAACCACAAACTGAAGGCGCGGTCTTGGAATATCGTGGAAACCGTGCGCTTAATAAAGGAGGCGGCGGGTCCCGATTACACCGTCGGCGTGGATCCAAATACAGAATTCAAATACCTACATACTGCCACGCGCTTGGCAGAACAGCTTGAGCCTTTCGGAACGGTTGCCAACTTTGAGGACCCGGTACTCAAAAGTAACTTGGATTGGTATCGCTTGTTGCGTGAGAAAACCCATATCCCCCAAGCACTTCACTTGGGACCTCCGGCTGGAGTTCTCGCAGCGCTCAAGGCAGAGTGCATCGACTACGTGAACCTGGGCGGTTCCGCCCAAAGTCTGCGAAAGTCCGCTGCGTTGGCTGAAGCCGCAGATGTGCCTTGCTGGGTACAGATGGGAGGTCTCTGCCTGAGTATTCTCGCTGCCTATTCCGTCCATGTGCAATGCACGTTGCCCAACGCGACCCTGCCTTGTGACGAGTTACCTCACATGCGCATCACCGATGTTGCGAAAGAAGGGCTGACAATCAAAGCGGGTCACTTTCTGGTGCCGGACGGTCCAGGGCTTGGTATTACAGTGGACATGGATGTAATCGAGAAATACCGCGTAGCCTGAAGCGATAGAAAAGGAATGCAAGGCAGCTAGGACATAAAAGAAAAAGGTTCATGTAAAAAGAAGGTGCAAAGCACGAATAGAAACCGAGTTTTTTCTTGAAAACTCGGTTTCTATTGCACTATTTCTTAACATGAGCCAAATAGGACTTACGCAGCCAACCGTAGGCGGGGCATCTTGCCCCGCGCCAATCCTGCTAAAATGTTCTAAGTTCCAAACAATTAATATCTTTCTCAGCGTCTTGGCAACTTCGCGTTAAAATCTTCCTGATAATCCTTTAATCCAGAAAATCCTGATTCTGACATTAATACAGCTATCCGAGAGAAAGATTGCTGAATGTCACTTATTGACTTGGAAATCTCCAATCGAGTTGCCACGTTAACCCTGTGTCGTCCTGAAGCGCTTAACGCCATTAATCAATCCTTATTACACGACTTTGAGGACGCACTGCATCAGGTGCAGAAGACTTCAGAGGTGGCGGTGCTCGTCACGAAGGGCAATGAAAGAGCGTTCTCTGCGGGCAGCGACTTGAAAGAGTTAGCCGGATGTTCGCCTCAAGAAGCGGCTGCATTTGAATATACGCACGGGCAGGTTTTCACACAACTGGAGCAGCTTCCGCAGATTACCGTTGCCGCATGGCGGGGATATGTACTCGGCGGCGGGCTCTTCTTGGGTGTCTACCACGACTTCCGCTTAGCCGCGAAGGGGGCCACTATCGGTCTGTCGGAGGTGGCGCATGGCTGGACACCGCCTTGGGGTGTTTCGCGGTTAGTGGAACTGGGCGGAATGCAGAACGCGCGAAAACTGATGTTGTGCGGCGGACAGTTCGATGGCGCAGCAGCACAGCAACTCGGCTTGGTCGATGAAGTCTGGTCCGATGAAGAGTTTGACACGCAGTTCCACAACTGGGTTGAGGAACTCGCCTCGCGCCCCAAGGCCGCACTAACTGAAACCAAGGGATTACTACGCGAAATGCGAAGTCTGGATCATGAGCACTGGGAACGGCGGGCGGTTGAGGCGTTTGAACGATGTTATCAAACAGAGGAAGCACAAGGGGCTGTGAACCAATTTATGCAACGAAACCGCAGAAACTAATCTCGGAGAGATGAGGGACACACAAGTGGATATCGCTGGCAATCGCACAATATCATCCATCTTCAGTCAATATGCAGCCTACCATCCCGATAAGACTTATCTGATCTTCGAGGATTTCGAGGGGCAATGCCAGCAGTGGAGTTTTGCCCAGTTTGAGGGGTGGGTGAATCAGACCGCGTCATGGTTATTGGAGATAGGAATTAAGCGGGGAGATTCGTTCGCCTTTCATGCCCCTAACTCACCAGTCTTCGTCGCACTCGCCCTCGCGGCAAGCCGTATCGGAGCGGTCATCGTGCCAACCGACCACCGCGCGACAGTTGATGAATTGGTCTATATCCTTGATAACTCGGAGTCACGGTTAGTGGTCACAGAGTTTGATCAGCTTATGCTTACCCAGGAGGCAGCGGCAGCCACCTCTTGCGTGCAGGAAGTTGTCGTTTCCCGCTGCGAGCATCCGAGCGGGCAGCCGGTTTTTGAGCGGGAGGTTGCACGCCAAGACCCCTTTCCGCCCAATGTAGAGATCTCCGCTGACGATGTAGTACACATGATATACACCTCCGGCACCACCAGCAACCCCAAGGGTGTGCTGTTCACTAATAGAGCACTTATCTATGGCGCTGAAGTTTTCGTGCGAGCCAGCGGACTCCGAAACCAAGACAGGCATCTTATCACGCTGCCTGTTTTCCATGCTGCGGCACAGTGTCACGCCTTCTGGCCCTCACTGGTTTGCGGTGCCAGCATCGTCCTATCTCCACGATTTAGCCCTTCCAGATTCTTTGGGTTGGCTGTCCGGCATCAGTGCACGATGGCCGCGTTGTTCTCGGCACCGCTACGTATGCTGCTTGCCCAACCCCAAACCGAAAATCACCGACTCCACCGGCTGCGAAATGTAACCTTCGCCATCGCCCTCACCGACGAGCAGTTTGCCGAATGGGATACCCGTTTTACCGCGCCGCTCCAGCATCTCTGGGGCATGACCGAAACGGTTGGACTGCCACTAATGAGTCCCCTCTACGGTCCGAGAAATCTGCCCTCAATGGGCAAACCTGTGCTGGGCTACGATGTGCGAATCATCGACGACGATGGCAACGAAACGCCTCCGGGAGAGATCGGACAGATTGTGGTCGCCGCAGATCCCGGCCGAACAGTGATGAAGGGATATTTCAAGAATCCCAAGGCAACAGACGAAACGCTGCGAGATGGATGGCTATACACGGGCGATAACGCCTACCACGACGAGCAGGGATATTTCTATTTTGTTGATCGCGGCAAGGATATAATCAAGCGTGGGGGAGAGAATGTCGCGCCCAGCGAAATTGAGTCGGTAATTAAGGAGGTAGGTGGTGTGTCTGATGTTGCAGTCGTTGGTATGCCCGATCCGATGTTCGACGAAGTCCCGCACGCATTCGTGATTCCACAACCAGACGTAACACTGACCGAGGAGGAGATTATAGAGCAGTGCAGTCAGTCCCTCACACGGTTCAAAGTCCCTGTGGCAGTAACCTTCTGCGAAGAATTCCCAAGAACCTCCGTAGGAAAGATTCAGAAACATCTGCTGCGGGATCAGGCACTGGAATCAACCGAATAACTGTTTTGATACGAAACGACAAGGCTCAATCCGGGGAAAATTCACATGGAGTGTCTGCACTGCCAATCAGAATTGAAACGCGGTAAAGCTACATTTACCGATAGCCGCAACGGTTATGTGATTGTACTACAGGACATTCCTGCTTGGGTTTGTACGCAGTGCGGTGAGCCTTTGTTTGATGCCAATGCTGTATCCGGTATTCACGATGTGCTCCGAGCGGTAGATGAGCGTGTCGAGAAATTGTGTGCCGTTATGTAGAGAATTCAAGAATTCGTTATACGAATCACGGGCTATTCCCCATGGAACTTGGAGTTGCAGTACGCTGTTTGCGGGCAGCAATCACAGGAATTTTCATGTTTCTCAGTGCATTAGCGACAAATTCATGCAGTTCTAATGGTTGATGTGTTCTTGGGTCTGTGGGAACTGTTAGAACGGCTAAAATCTCGCGGCTTTGCCTTTTTATAATACGTATTTGCTTAGATCCCGCATAAGTGAATACAATATAATCTGCCTGAATTGCTTCAAAAAGCTCGACATACCTCTCAATCAATTTCCCTTCACCAGATTTGCGACCAGCTTGGTTACCTTCTATTGCTTGAATTTCGCCTTCTACCGCGATCTCCTTTGTTACTTCCTTTGTCGCTTGCGAAAACATTACTACCTTAATACCCGCACTGATAATGGCTGCCTCTACCTCGTTTGCAAACGCCACTTGATTCAAATAATTATTGGCGGAAATGACAACGAAAGAAGGAGACTCCGGGACATCCCGCAGAACAACAAACTGAGTTTGGGTACATCCTATAATCACAGGAAAAAGTATAAGGCTCAAAATCATACGCGAAGAACGGAATGGCAACATTGTAACTCTCTTTTTGTGTCAATTATGAATTGGGTACTATGTCTTACGGTTGACATGCCCTTCAACCTGTGTTGGAAAATACTTCATCAAGCTTTCCGTGATATTGGGTGCGGCAGTACCAAGACTACACGCGCTGGTCGCCTTCATGGCTGAACCGATATCAAGGACTTCGCCCTGCCATTTGCCAAGGTCTTGCGGTCCCGCCTCCCCGGCGAGCCGTTCGGTGAGACGTTGTGTGCCGATACGGCACGGGAAACACTTGCCACATGACTCTTCAGCGAAAAATTCCATTGCGTTACGCGCCATCTCAATTATATCCCGGCTATCATCGAAGGCGATAATCCCAGCAGCACCGAGCATAGCCCCCACCTTCCCAACACTCGGCTCATCAAGCGTTACGTTCAGGTCATCTCCCGCGAGAAAGCCGCCGGATAAACCCGCCATCGTGACCGCCTGAATTGAACGCCCAGCTCTCGGTCCTCCCGCCCACTCGTAAAGCAAGGTTGGCAACGGCAGTCCGAACGGCACCTCGTAGTTACCCGGTTGCTGGATGTCGCCGGAAAGACTGATCACCTTCGTACCGGCGTGACCGTTCAGTCCGAGGTTGCGATACCATTCTGCGCCTCGACGTAGAATCTGAGGCGCAGCCGCAAGGGTTTCGACGTTGTTGACCACCGTTGGGAGATTATCGTAGCCGTGGGTTACTGGATACGGAGGGCGGTTGCGGGGGAAGGGGTGTTTACCTTCCAGACTATTGAGAAGCGAGCCCTCCTCACCGCAGATGTAGGCACCAGCACCACGCCGCAGGTAGATACGGAAACTGAAGTCCGTGTCGAGAATCCGATCTCCAAGGAATCCGGCGTCCTCCGCTTCGTTGATTGCCTGTTGTAATGTGTTGAGGGTTTCGGGATATTCATATCGGAGGTAGATGAAACCGCGCGTTGCTCCGGTAGCGTAAGCGGCGAGAACCATCGCCTCAATCACCGCATGGGGATCGTGATCAAGGATTGCACGGTCTTTGAAGCAACCGGGCTCACCTTCGTCCGCGTTGCAGACAATGGTTTTCGGGTTGCCAGATGCTTCCGATACTGCTTGCCACTTCAGTCCTGTTGGAAAGCCTGCGCCGCCCCGCCCCGCCAGCTTGCTTTCCGTAATGACATCAACCACTTCCGATGGACGCATCTCCTGCACTGCGCGTGTCAGAGCCTCATAACCACCTGTTCGGCGGTAGCCGCCAATGCTCCCACGATCCGGTTCACGGATAGCGCTATAGACACATTCATCAATACTACCCGGATTTGGCGGAGGCAGGGGCGATGTTTTCGCTTCCAGTCCGTCCGGATCCACACCAATTAGGACTTGGTCTCCCTTTAGAACCGGCACAAAATCGTCACACCGACCGGCACACGGCATGGGTGTGGCTCCCTCTTCCTTGAGCGCAGCAAGAATCTCATTCCCGCCGACCAAGCAGCATACCGGTCCTGTACAGACCCGTGGTGCAGACTTCCCGGGGGCTTGACGGGAGAAATGATGGTAAAAGGTAACGGTGCCATAGAGATCTGCAAGCGGTATCCGAAGCCCCACGGCTATGTCCCTGAGAGCCTCCTCAGAGATAAAACCGTCACGGTCGTGGAAGGAGTGAAGCAGCGGGAGCAGCGGTGCTGGCTCGTCACGCCAGCACGCAATTAGCTCTCGGTTCGTTGGGGTTGACATCGATAAGCGTCTCCGTTAATAACCTGCCAACAGCGACCGTAGCTGGATAGCCGCTTTACGGACTTGATCGATTCGATCCGGATGTTCTCCTTCGTAGACAATGGATATACAGCCGTTGTAATTGGCGCTCTTCAAAATGCCCGCAATACGCTCATAATCCAGCCACTCCTCTGTTCCGCTCTCGACTTTATAGAATTTCGTGCGGACATACAAGGCGTGCGGCACAGTCTGTTCCATGAACCCATAGAAGTCAATATCCGGATCTGTTTCGCCCTTTGGACCCGATCCGGGTGAGCCAACCCACTGACCTGTATCCATGACAAAACCGAAATTGTCTCGATTCGTCTCGCTTCGGATCCGTAGCATGTCGTCGCCGGTAGATGGGTGGTTTTGCAATCCTACAGCGATCCCTTTCGTGGCAGCATAATCGGCAGCATCCTGATAACCCTTAATCATTGCGGGCCAAGGATCATCGCCGTCGCCATTCTTTTCCGGTATCACGGCGCAGAAAGCCCGGATAATCGGTGAGCCCAAAAACGCAGCGAGGTCAATCGCATCCCTACAGTTTTGCGCGTGTTCTTCTCGTTCAGCAGCATTCCCAACGAACAGACCACTCACACCAATATAGCCGATGGGCATACCGTATCTAAGACATTGAAGCTTGATATTGCCGAGATATTCCGGATCCGTCGAAGTGAACGCCCGGTAATGGAAGTCAACGACATCCATTCTTAAATCGTGCGCAACCTCGATGAAGGACTCGACGTCCGTGTTTTGCAAACTCAGAAAATTACAGCCGATCTTAATCATGTTGCTTGTTTCCTTTCATACCGATGGCCACTAATGGAGCCAGCTGAATTATTGAGGTTTCAAATCGAATACCTATGCTACTACACCTGCGAGGGGAAGTCAATATCAATTCTCCCATGAGTAACTGAACAATTTTGCATTCTGGAGGGTAAAGCGGAGCTTAACTCGTTGACCCATTAAGTCCGCAAGCGGTTTGGAGAAAGACACGGAGGTTTCGATCTGGTCTCCCTGAATCGGTTGGGACTGCTCATAATCCTTCAGTGGGCGTCCTCGCTCTGTCAAGACGCTTACGACCAGCTCACCGCCTGTGGCATCGCAGTTAACTAACAACCGGCTGTCGTCCACAGTTACCGCTTTCGTAATCACACGACCAACTCGCGTGGCTGCTGCTAAGGAGACGTAACGGTCGGGTCGAAATCTCACACACCCGATCGCTTGGAGCGGATGCCGTTTGCCCGCCGCAATCTGTCTTCTCTGCTCGATCAGCCACCGCTGATCTACCGAAGGATGCGGAAGATTCCCCGATGAATAGTACTGGTACATCCAATCTCCTACGCGGATCGGCACGCTATCGAAGT
This sequence comes from Candidatus Poribacteria bacterium, assembly GCA_022826645.1. GTDB lineage: Bacteria > Poribacteria > WGA-4E > WGA-4E > PCPOR2b > PCPOR2b. The sequence goes on along the minus strand of JAJDUM010000077.1, from coordinate 31,846 downwards.
GTATCATCGCGCAGTCCTGTTCACCCGTTTCACCCCGTCCAATCCACGGCTGGCGGTTACCGAGTCGATCCCAATGCACCAGATCACGGCTATACACCAGTTGCGTCTCCATGATGCCGTGCTGATTCCACATGCTATGTTTGTACATATCCATGCTGACATCGAAAATATAAAGTGCTCCTAAAAAAACGTTGCCCACCGCCCACGGCTGCATGGTATAAAATTCGCAATGCTGATCCACCGGGTCATTGTAGTGGATGATGCCATCGGCGTAGGCTTTATCCAAGCGTTCGCGCGCCATCTCATCGTCAACCAGATCTGGGGCAAGAACGAGGTTGGGGCGGGGCCAATCCAACATCAGTCGAGCGCGATTCGGCAGGGAATTGGCAAAGGTCATTCCGACAGCCCTGCGACGGAAACGCCCAACCGTCGCGTGGAGGCGTGGAAAGGCAACATAGCGACCGGGCACATCTTCGCGCATCATCGGGAAAGCCTCATCGGCAACAAGAAATGTACCGGTGTCACCCACACCATCGCTGATGCCAGGTTCCTCGTCCATGTTTGCCGCCGTATGCCAGTTGAATCCATCCGGACTAAAAATCGGTAGGTATCGCTGTCTCCACTCGCCACCGGGGATCCATGAAACTGTCCGATACAGTGTGTCATCACCTTCAGAAAGCGTCGATTCAGGACAGTAAAACACCGCCCCAGGCCCGATCCGTCCCGGCGTCTGGACTTTGTTGTTCTCAGTATTACCATCAATTTCTGCTAGGTGGAGAATCGGTTTTTCCCAATTAAGACCGTCCTCGCTCGTAGCATAAAGGTCGTTAAGATCATCTTTCGAGTTCCAGTACCACATCTTTAGTGTGCCGTCCGGGGCCCTGATGACCATTGGACAGGCGCAGCCAGACTTATCTTCCCAAGGACTATCTGGCTGAAGCACGGTGCCAACCTTTTCCGGTGGATGGAAGCTTCGCTTGAGGTGCTGCTTAGACTCAATCTCAAGATCGTCGACAAAAAGGTGCTTGTTTTCCATGTTCTGTGGCTCCTACATTCCTTGAATCTTTATCATAGCATGTTTGGTTGCCGATACCCACAGCCACAAAAAATGTCTGGCATTGCTTAGCTAAATAGGGTATCCTCTTAATAGGGATTGATGAACACCCCCTGTAAATTTAAGAACTGGAGGGAGAAATGTCGGTTCAAAATGACTTGAACGGTTACGCCGCCTTGACCCCCGAACAACTGGAGTTCGTGGATGCCAACGGATATCTCGTAATCAAAAATGCCTTGGAACCAAACGTAGTTGCCGAAGTAGATGCAGCGATCAATGAACTCTATGAACGTGAGGAAAAAGCTGGGCGCTTGGAAGCTGATGGCAGATTGAATATGCGCAACTGCATCACGCAGCACGACGCCTTTTTCCAGCTCCTCGATTGGCCCAAAACCGCACCACTCGCTTGGGGCATCCTGAATTGGAATATACAGATGATTACTTCGCACCTCCTCGTCCTTCCATCGAAGGATGAACCGCCCCCGAAGGTCAGAGACAGGATCGGTTTGCATCGGGATGGCGGTACATCGCCCGGTGAAATGCAAGAACCCCACCCCAGGATCCTGCTCAAAATCGCTTATGCAATCAGCGATCAATCGGATCCAGCGTCAGGTGCGACGGTGCTTGTCCCCGGTAGCAACAGGCTCACCGGCACACCGCCCGTGGATACCGAAACTGGAAGCGCAAGGGGTGCTATATCCATGAATGTGGAGGCGGGAGATGCGTTTATCTTTGAGCAGCGGACGTGGCACGGTCCGGGACATAACTGGTCCGGTACGCCGAGAAAAACAATCTTCATCGGTTATGCCTACCGATGGGTCAAGCCGATGGACTATGTAGCAATGCCAGATGAACTGATTGCAAAGTGTACAACACCGCTACAGAAACAGCTACTCGGAGTGGTCAGCGATCCACTGAGTTATTATCTTCCCAAGGATGAGGATGTGCCTCTGAAAGCGCTGCTGACCTGAAGCGGCGTCTTCAGGCGAGCCTATTGCTGCCTGTTCAGTATCGTCCCCAAAAAGGTATAGCGCAGAAAAAGTTGATAAATTGCGAGCAGCACGCCTGTTGCGCTACAACATACCAAACCGAACTTGAGGAGCGCCGGCAGGTCCCATGTTCGCACTATCTCCTGTGCCAAGAGGATGAGGGGAAGATGCGCGAGGTACAGCCAGTATGCGACATCTGAGATATATCGCCATACCCTGTTCTCTCTTGCTATCAGTTCATGGGAAATGCCCATCAGAGAGAAGACTAACATCCACGCGTACGTTGCCTTCAAGAGTAACGAAATGAGATTGTATTGCTGGGCTGAATCTGGGGAGAGTCCCAATATCAGTGTTACGGGAAAGATCACCAGCAGGGCGATAGGCATTGTAATCACCCACTGTTTCCCAACCTTGGCTTCGGCATCGTCGGAGTCGTAGTAAAATGCTCCCCAAAAAAAGAAAATTCCATAATAGATGAGCAGATATGGCATGGGTAAAATGGCGAGGGAATTCTCTGGGCCAAAGTAAGGGATCGCGCCTCTTCCCGCCATAAACCATTGCGGCGCCATAGTCAAAGGAATCAACCAAAGATAGCGCAACGGGGAGAGTATGATTGTTCGCGGTGGGCCCGACCACTCAAACCGGTCAGCGAGCATAGCATATAACGCGAAGACGAGAACCAACCAGCACAGAAACCAGAACAGCCAGAGGTGATGGAATATACGCGTTGTCGTTAGTGTCCTCCACAGATCGTTTGTTATCAAGCTTGGTACTTTCGCCCCGGAACTGTATTGAGATAAGAGTGTAGCAATGCGCATTCTGCCGTATATGGTGTCTACTGGGTCCATCCGTACTTGCAGTTTCTTAACTCTCGAAAAGGTATCGCCCCAATCGCTCTGTGCGTAGTTCACTACAGTCTGGCCATCTTCATCCTTAACATCCGCCGCTGCACCGTTTTGCAGGAGCAGCGCGCCAATCTCATCCTGCCCCATAAAACCTGCTTCGTGTAGAGGCCTTGTGCCCTCCCTATTTCTCGCATTCACGTCCGCTCCCGCGCTGATGAGGGTTTCCGCAACTTCGACTTCCCCAGCAAGGATTGCCCACGACAATGCCGTGAACCCCATGTGAGGATCTTGCGCGTCGAGGTCTGTTGCGTTTGATACGTGCACCCTGAGGGCTTCGAGATCTCCAAGCTTCGCTGCACTCCAAATATTTGCGCTCGGAAATTGTAGGGGTGAAGGTGCGGCGTTAGTGCTTCGTTCCAATGCATCTGCAACCAATTTTTCGTTCATCCAGTGCGTAAGCGGCACAATCGTGACAAGGCCAAACACCAGAGGCATGAAGACTCGCCGAAATCGGTGCCCTAACCACACCTTCATCCCCCGCGTGCGCCACATCATTGCCGTGAAGTAACCACTCATCACAAAGAAGAGCGGCATCTGAAACCCATGGATTACCAGAAAAATGACGGACAGTGTTTCGTTTTGTTGCACATCCTGGACAGGCCAAGGCGCAGCAAAAAATGACACCGCACCATGAAAGAGGATGATTAAAGCCATGGCTATCGCCCGTAGGACCTCAAGGTCATGTCGATAAGGAGAAAATGTGTGTGTGTTCATACAGTCAGCTTCTGTTGGCGCCCTTTTCTTGAGTTGAAATATGTCATGTTGACAATCACAGGCACAGAGAACATTCCAGGATTTTAGTATATGCTAAGCCCGCTTCTGTGCGAAATAGACTATGGCTAACAGTCCCAGCGCAATCGCGAAAGTATAGATATTGTAAATATATGCTAAGAAGGCAGCAACCGCGAGGATGCCCCACTCTGTCCAGGTCGTTTTTCGGAGGAAGTAACCCATTGTAACGATTGAAAAGATAAATGTGCCAACTGTAGCTGTCACAACAGACAACACATTCTGCAGCATCGAGCCATCAAACAGGATATGGGTGTAAGCGAACAACAATGGCATGATATATAGGAACTTAGCGAATTTGAAACATGCCCAGCCGGTTTTCCACGGATCTGCCCGTGCAACTGCCGCCCCTGCATACGCACCGAGTGCGACGGGGGGCGTGATATTGGAATCTTGACTGAGCCAGAAGACAATCAAGTGCGCTGCAATAAGGGAAACCCCCATCTGGTCGCTCGTGAGGATAGGGACAGCGAGTTCAGAGGTAATCAGATACGCGGCTGTAACGGGGATGCCCATCCCCAGGATCAGCGATGCAGCCGCCAGCAGTAGAATAGCAATCGCGCGACTGTCCCCAGCGACGGAGAGAACAAGATCAGGAAAAATTCTGCCGAGCCCGGTAAGATCTATTACAGCAATGATGATACCGATGCTGCCAACCGCACCACCGATAGCCAGGGAATTTCTCGCGCCGCTCACCATTGCCTCCCAGAGCCGTTTGGGTGTGAGTCGCGTCTCCCTGCGAAGGTAGCTGACCCCCACTGTCGCCAGAATTGCGAAGAACGCAGCTTGGGACGCTGTGTGACCTACGACCAGCGTTGTAATCAATACAACTAACGGTGCCAAGCAATACCACTGGCTCTTGAGAAGTGTGGACAGCCGGGGAAGTTCTACTGTTGGTAACCCTTCAATCCCCTCCTTTTTCGCCTCAAGGTGCACCATCACCCACACTGAAAAGAAATATAACAGCGCGGGGATAGCGGATAGCAGTGCGATATGGCTATACGGCATCTCGGTGCGCTCAGCCATGATAAACGCCCCAGCGCCCATTACCGGCGGCAAAAATTGCCCCCCAACCGATGCTGTTGCTTCTACGGCACCAGAAATGTGAGACCGAAAACCGGTACGCTTCATCAACGGAATGGTAAACGCGCCCGTGGCCACCGTGTTTGCAATAGCACTTCCAGCGACGGAGCCGAAGAATCCGGAAGCGACGACTGCCACTTTCGCCGGACCGCCCACCAACCTACCCGCCACAGCCATCGGTAAATCAATGAAAAACTGTCCCACCCCTGACTTTTCTAGGAATGCGCCGAAGAAAATAAACAGAACGACATACGTGGCCATGACATTTGCCATAATGCCAAAGATGCCCGCCTGACTGAAGAAGCTGTATTCAAAGATTCGGCGTAACGGAAATCCTTTGTGGGCGATGACGGACGGCATCGACTGACCAAACAACGCGTATAAAATGCCAACCGTAGCGATTATGGTAAGTGCCCAGCCAACTGTCCTGCGGCTATACTCAAGGCTCAATACCACTGCCAGCGCTCCGACGAATACATCGAGTTGGCTGTATGCACCCGCCCGGTTTGCGAGCGTTTTATACTCGACAATCCAGTATCCGATTACAAAGATGGTTAATCCAACGAGTATCAGATCTACCAGCGACGGGCGTGAGTAGGGTGAGCTGTCCCTGAACTGATAGAATAGACCCGTCAAGACGAATGTGAGTAGCAGGTACAGCCCGACGTGATACTGTTCACCCGATGTCCCGAAACCCGCTCCATAGACATAAAATGCCACAAAAGCTACCGCAATGATCTCGAAACTCCACTTCCAAAGACCTTGTAGATCTCGACCTGCGCGTTCAAACTTCTGCGGTGATTGCGCGTCAGTATCTGCCATCTCCTCCCATTGCCTCTCTTGGAAACAGAGTGTCAGTTGTAATCTATCGCAAGCGTCACGTCTTGCAAGATTAGCGGTTCACGACGTACCGCCTGCGGATTGACGGATCGGATCTCCAACTCGTTGTGTCCCTGTTTCAAGGCGGCGCTACTGATGTCGAATTCGACAATGTCACCGGGCATCGGGACCTCTTGCGTCCGAGATGGATATTGGTTCCAGTCCGGCTCATATTCCACGCGGACCCTTCCGTCTGATATCACCACTCCAGTAGTCCAGGGAATAGGTGTTCCGTTCAAGCGTAATTCAAACATATCCTCATCAGTTAATCCCTCAAATCCCAAACCCAGAATACATTGTCTCAAAGTTCCGTCAGCACTGCTGGATCCCACGTCGTCGGCGATATCTATCCGGAGGATTGCACTACGATTAAAAAAGGTCTCCTCAAACTGTATAGGAAGTTGTGCTGCGGGAATGGCATTAAGGAACGAATATCCGAGCTGAGATGTCGGTTGATGGCGATTGGAATGGTCTAACTCGTAGCGCTTATCAAGCCGCTGCAGGGCAATGGGATCCGCTAGCTGATTCAAAACACTTCGCCTCCAGGCGTTGGACATGCTATAGAAGTTAAAGAAATAGATGCCATCTACCCCCGCCTGCCAATACCGGTGCGCCAGTCCCTTGAGCGATTTTTCATCTAACAACGGTCTGAGTCCCTCGAAACAACCATATATCTTGCATCCGGTGCCCTCGGCCGTTTCCACCCATTCCCGGATGGGCATTTCAAACGGAATAAATCCACCGCCCGCGATAAGCATATCTGCCATGCCTTCTCTCATCCACACCTCGGCATCGAGGCCGATCCGTTTAGCATCCCCAATCGTTGGTGGAACACGCACGGCAAGATCCAGATGCTTGCCCTTTTCCTGACCAACTGCATCTAACTTTCTCCGAATTCCATATACGAAGTCAGTCATTAGATATCGGTACTGATACGCTTCTGCGAGACGAAAAAAAGCGGGATGGCGCATAAAATCCAACTCGATGCCTTCAATGTCGAAGCGTTCAATTAGCTCGAAGATAATCTTCGCCATGTGGGTGCGAACCTCTGGAAATGCGTAATTCAATCCGGTCCGTATGCCCCATTCAAGGCTCCCGTATGGTATCGATTCTCCCGGGCGGCCGATGCACAGTTCGGGATGCTCGCGGCGAAGCCGTCCGTAGTTTGGTGCAGCCTCCTCCATATCGTAATGTTCATTCATTCGGACAGACGGAAAAAAAGCGAGACCCGCTTCACGACACAACTGCGAGATGACGGTTACCGGGCCACCGTGCGCTTGTATCATCTGGCGTAGATTTTCAGCCTTTCTCTGTTGTCCGGCGTCAAGGTCTTCGTACCCGTCCCCGAATCGTTCGCCAATTTCGGTTTCGTAGTCGTAGACCTCGTGTCCACCGATAGACCAGAGAAAGACATCAACCGGCGATCCTGCATAGGGGGCGATCATCTTGTCGTGCATGATCTCTGGGGACAAGGGAGGACCGTAGGTCCCTATTATCCAACCATCGTCATTGGTGAGTACCCGCCACTGCTTCTGCGATGCTGTCATGTCAGGGGTTCCTTGAGGGCGAAAGTGCTGGGGATCTTTCGTGATTTACTGGTATACGTACATGAAAGCCCCGGAGGTTAAATCATTATACCATGCGCTATGTCATCCATCCATAAAAAAAATAGCAGTCCAATTGCAGAAAGGTGAAGCGCTTGCTCACTTTGGGAAGGATTGAATGTGGGGTGACGACTGTGATATACTTACCGCTGATGTAGAAGATATGAAGTTACAGTTGGATTGCGAGTTAAATCAAGCTGGACGTTGTCTTCCTTCTTAAGATCTGCCTCCTCACCGGGATGGGGCGGTGCCTCACAAGAGTTTATTCGAGCGCTACGCGTGAGGGTCGATAGATAACAGAAAATGGATAAATGCCGATGAACCCGTTCATGGAAGCCTTGCCCCCTGAAGTGGATACCAAGTTGAAACGGTTGAAACCGCCAAAGGAACAGGTACGCTTCCAAGTTGCTACAGATTTCGTCAATGACCGTGTCTTTGGGGACAAATGGCTGATTGCTACAGATCGGCAGTTACTCTTTATCCCCACCGCAGGAGCGGATGGTACTGTGGAAGTGCTGCTTACGGCGGTGCGGGAAGTGAGGACAGAGGAACTCGTCGGGGGCGGCCGCCTCACGGTAGAGCGCAAGGTGGGGGAACCGGTATATCTATACTACTCCGGTTCGTTGGCACCCAAATTTGTGGAGGTCGCCGAAGGCATTCAGCAGCTCTCCAAAGGAGAAGCACTCGAACTGCCCACGGCGATAGAGCGCACCCGCTGCGAAAAATGTGGAAGCTTACTTGCCGAAAAGGACGGCAGGTGTATTAGTTGTACCAAAAAACGGGACACGCTGTGGCGGATTCTCAGCTACGTCAGACCTTACTATTTTCAACTCATACTCGTTTTTCTGATCACAACAGCTGCGGCCGCAATTGATCTGCTGCCACCGCTCATCACCGAACATATCATCGACGACGTTCTCACGCCGAAAACAAATTTTGGGCTTCTGGTCTGGTTTGTAGTGGCACTTCTGGGAATTCGACTCTTGATGTGGCTTGCCCAGGTGGGGCGTACAGCCATTAGCAGTTGGCTCGGATTTCGCGCGGCGGAAGACATCCGCGCTGAGTTGTATCGTGTACTTCAGTTCACACCGTTGAGGTTCTATGACAAGCGGAAAGTTGGATCGCTTATCTCACGGATGACAAATGACGCAGACTTGCTGGAGGAATACATGACCTTTGACCTGCCCTTCATCCTGTCGAATGCGTTGCTGCTACTTGGTATTTTGGGGATGCTGCTCCACAAAAGCTGGATTCTCACGATATACGTGCTGCTCCCAGTGCCGGCCATCGTCTTAGGTGGGGCGCTGATCTGGAATCGTATGGAACGGTACTGGCGTCGTTGGTCTATCAAATGGGGACGATTTTCGGCGCATCTGAATGAGTCGATCACCGGCATTCGATTGGTCAAAGCCTTTGCCCAAGAAAAACGAGAAGGCATCCGTTTCAGTCAGCGAAACGACGAGCTACGGCAGGTCAGTGTTAGTGCAGATCGCGCCTGGTTTGTTTTCTTCACGGTGACGAACTTTCTGATGAGCTTCGGTGTGTTTTTCGTATGGTATTTTGGTGGTAGACAGATCCTCGGCGGGGACCTGACACTCGGTCAGTTGACAGCGTTTATCAGTTACCTCTGGATGTTCTACCGTCCCCTAAAATGGTTTGGCGATTACTATAACTTCATGATCCATGCCTATGCGGGTGCAGAGCGAATCTTTGAGGTGATGGACACCCCGATGGAACCTTTCGATGCCGCAGATGCTAAACCGATGCCTGAAATCGAAGGGCAGATTTCCTTTAGAGATGTTAGCTTTGGCTATGATCCGGGCAAACCCGTTATCAGAGGTATTGACTTGGAAGTGGCTCCGGGTGAAATGATCGGTCTCGTGGGCAAGTCAGGGGTTGGGAAAAGCACGTTTATCAACCTTATCTGCCGATTCTACGATATTAGTCGCGGTCGGTTAGAGGTTGACGGCACGGATATACGGGACATCCGCCTTCAAGACTTGCGTTCTCAGATAGGGATGGTCCATCAAGAACCAACACTCTTTAATGTTACAATCGCCGAGAACATCCGCTACGGAAGGCCGGACGCCCCGTTTGACGAGGTGATTCGCGCAGCGATAGCCGCGGAAGCGCATGAATTTATCGTAGCAAAGCCGGACGGCTACGACACAAAAGTGGGGGAGCACGGCGGGAAACTCTCCGGAGGCGAAAAACAGCGCATTGCTATTGCACGCGCCATCCTGCATGACCCAAAAATTCTGATCCTTGATGAAGCGACTTCCTCACTAGATACACCGACTGAGAAGAAGATTCAGATAGCAATCGCACGACTGGTCAAGGGGAGAACCACCTTTGCAATTGCTCACCGGTTGTCCACGCTGCGCAACGCAGACCGGTTGGTTGTACTGGACGATGGGAAAATTGCCGAGGTCGGCTCACATGCAGAATTGATGACGCGCAGAGGCATCTTCTATGGCCTAGTTCATACGCAGCAGGCAACGACAGCTGTTATGGCGGTTGGTGGCGGAAAGGATGGTTCAGAGGAGGATTCAGACGAAGATGATGAATAACGTCGTCGCATCAAAGCAGTTTGACTTTTTTATGCGGCAGCCAGTATAATGTGAAGCCCGGTTGCCCTACCAGAACCAGCGGTAACACACAATATCTGCCGTGACTCGCGGAAAATCGTGTTGCGATAGGTCTATTTGGATAGGAACTTAGGTCAATCTACCGGAGAATTTAATGACAGCCGAAGAGCAAAAAAACGACACACCCATCGAGAATGAAAGCACAAAAACTGAGAAGACAATCACGCCTATTCAGGTAACCCATCCGGAGCATGTTGATCCGGAGGCGATTCGCCTGTTCCGTGAACCGCCGTGGGTACTTCGCTTAACGATTGAGGGGGATCGCTCCTACCTCAAGGTTCGCGCCGTGTGTGCTGCTCCGCTATCTCAACCTGACCGTTACATCTGCCTACTCGACGAAAAGAATGAGGTAATCTGTACGGTCGAAGATCCCATTGTGCTGGACGCGGAATCACAACGTCTCATCAAGGAGGATATCGAACAGCGGTATATGACCGCCATTATCAAGCGGGTTGACTCGCTCAGAAGTGAGTTTGGTGTGTCCTATTGGGAGGTGCAGACCGATCGGGGTGACCGAGAGTTTGTAGTGCGGAATGTCTCCGAGAACGCACAATGGATTACAGATCGCCGGCTCCTGTTGCTTGATGTGGACGGTAACCGTTTCGAGATCGCCAACCTTGAGGTACTCGACAAAAAGAGTCGTGGACTTATTGAGATGGTGCTGTAGAGTCCGACACTTATTCCACTGTTAAGACTCGGGTATAAACCCGCGAGTTCTATCCTTTCTATGTCGGGTTTTGCGCCTCCCGTATCGCATCTGCCAAAACTTCAATCAAATGCCTCGCTTCCTTGCCCGTTCCCTGCTTGACCTGCTCGCGACAAGAAACCCCTGCTACAGCTACCTCAAAGTCGCCATCCTTTTCGTTGATTGCCTTGAATAGTTGACGACCACCAACCTGCATTGATACGTCATAGTGTTCAGCTTCATAACCGAAGGAACCCGCCATGCCGCAACACCCCGAGTCAACAACGTTGACGTTATACCCCGGTGGCAAATTCAAAACCTGCTCGGAAGGTCCCACACCGACGATAGCTTTCTGATGGCAATGGCCATGCAACAAGATCTCTTTTTCTGTATTCCCAAACTCCAGATTTAGCTCCCCTTTTTCGTGAAGAGACGCTAAGAACTCCTCCAGCATAAATGTGTGCTGTGCGACAAGATCTGTATCCGGACCGGGGATTAAGTCCACATAATCATCGCGTAGTGCCAACAGACAACTCGGCTCACAACCGACGATGGGGATTCCTTTGGAGGCATAGGGTAGGAGGCGTTCAACGTTATATTGCGCATTCTCAATTGCGTCTTCAAGCATACCCTTAGAGATCATTGGACGCCCACAACACCGTTTCTCTGGCAGGATAACCTCGAATCCTGCAGCTTCAAGCACAGTAGTAGCAGCCTTTCCAATACTGGGGTAGTTGTAATTCATGAAGGTGTCGTGGAAAAGAACAACCTGTTTTCCTGTCTCCTGCCGTTGTTCGGCGTGGGAATCCTGACGCTTGTGGAACCACTTCTCGAATGTTTCGCGCACAAAGTTAGGGAGCGATCGCCTTCGATCGATTCCGGTAAACTGCTCCATCGCCCACTTGGAGATACCGTTATTCATCAGCCAGTTTGACATCGGCGCAAATGCGGATCCAATCGCACTAAGGTCGGCGATATTGCCGAACAGTCGATTCCGCAACGGCAAACCGTTTTCCTTGTAGTAGTGCGCAAGGAATTCATACTTCAGTTTTGCCATATCCACGTTCGAGGGACATTCTGCCTTGCAGGCTTTACACTCCAAGCATAAGTCTAATACCTCGTAGAGTCGCTTGTCCTTGAAATGTTCATGTGGTAACGTGCCAGAGAGTACGTTTCTTAGCGCATTTGCGCGACCCCTCGTTGAGTGCTCCTCCTCCCGCGTTGCCATGTAGGACGGACACATCGTTCCGGTCAGTTTCTTGCGGCACGCACCGACGCCGTTGCACATTTCAATGGCACCTCCGAATCCTCCTTGACTCGAGAAGTCAAAATAGGTGTCGATCTCAATTGCGTTGTACTTGGGTCCAAAGCGCAGATTTTCCGTCATCGGTGGCGGATCGATAATTTTACCGGGATTCATGATACCCGTTGGATCAAACGCTGCTTTGACCTCACGGAATGCCTGATATATCTGCGGACCGAACATACTCTCAATCCATTCACTTCTTACCAATCCATCGCCATGTTCACCACTCATCGCACCACCAAGTTCCATTAGCAGATCACGGACATGACGGGCGATCGAGTGCATTTTTTGGATGTCCTCTTCCTTCTTAAGATTAATCACGGGTCGGTTATGCAATAAACCAACACTCGCATGCGCATAATAGGAAGCGGTTGTGTCGTGATCTTCGACGATCTTCCCGAACCGGCGGACGTACTCCGGCAGGTTTTCGATCGAAACCGCTGCGTCCTCGACAAAACCGACCGGCTTATAGTCGCTCCTTGCGCCCATGAGCAGGCCCAATCCCGCCTTCCGTGTATCCCATACCCGTGCTTTTTCCTCTGCGGTCATACAGCGTACAAAGGCATAGCCGAGTCCAACAGACTTCATTTTTCGCTCAAGAGCGTCAAGTTGATCAAACAGTTCGTCCTCTGATTCGCCATAGAATTCTACCGCAAGAATAGCTCCCGGACTTCCTTGGATGAAGGTGCTGATTCTTGAGAATTCTAACGACTGTTTTGTCATATCGATGATGGTCTTGTCGATCAGTTCAACGGCGGTGGGGTTGCATTCGAGGATGGGCTGCATCGCTTCCATCGATTCAATCAGTGTGTGAAAGTGAATCACATTGAGCGCTGTCATCGTCGGAGTTGGTACAAGGTTAACTTTCGCTTCGACCGTTGTTGCGAGTGTGCCTTCTGATCCGACGATGATTTTCGCAAGACTGAACGGATGCTCCGTATCGCAGCCATCTCTGCGGTAGGGTGTAAGCTCCTTGGATCCTGCGTCAGTGATGAATTCATCAAGGTTGTATCCGGCAACGCGACGCAGGACTCGTGGAAACCGCTTCCGGATCTCATCTTCATTTTCCGCAGCGATTCGGCCTATCTCACGATAGATATGGCTTTCGCGAGAGTTCCTCCCGCGCTGTTTGGTAGTAAGTTCGCCGACCGAGATTGGTTCTGCAAAGATCGCTTCCCCGTTGGAGAGACGTAAATCAAGCGACATCGTGTGGTCGATGGTTTTACCATAAATCAGGGAATGTGCGCCTGCTGAATTGTTACCGATGGTACCACCGATGTTTGCACGGCTACTTGTAGCTACATCTGCGGAATACATCAGATTATGCGGCTTGAGATGATCGTTCAATTCGTCGATGACAACTCCCGGTTGAACCCGTGCCCAGTGTTCCTCGACGTTGACCTCAATAATCTCATTCATATATTTGGACATGTCAATAACTATTGCTTGCCCTACCGTCTGTCCTGCCAAGCTGGTTCCGCCGCCGCGAGGCAGAATTGGCAGATTTCGGTCATAAGCGATCTGGATGGTCCGGGTCACATCTTCTTTATGCCGCGGGATAACAACACCGATAGGTTCCATTTGGTAAAGACTTGCGTCGGTGCTATATAAGACCTTGGAATACGCGTCGAAGCGTACCTCGCCTTCGATCTCGTCTCTCAGGACCTGTTCCAGTTCGGTGGGGGAATTATTCATCTCTGCTGTGACTCACTTTCTATTAGAACGTTGTGCTTTAGATTTAAGATGGTAAAATAAAATCTTAACACAGATGATGTGAAAAGTCTATCAAAATCTTCTGCTCTATTGGACATCAGATCATCTTGACGGATCCTATGAAATCCGCGCCGTTGTTGAATCCTTATAGTAATAGTCGGAGATTAATTGTGCCTATTTGCGCGACGGAATTCAGCAGTTTCAAAGAGCTTCTACTTTTTCGTAGATTAGTTGTTCTTATTTATGATTTTAATCGTCAGTCACAGCTTCTGCGTGCGTGAGACTCAGGCGCGGATCCTGTGTTGACACTCTATCAACTTCATGATACTATTCATGGGGAGAAATGTTGACTTTCTGAGGGTCGCGACATGGCGTAAAATTTGGTACAACTGCTACCCGAAATATTCCGAGAGATTGCACGAAACGACTTCTCGACGTTCGTAAAGAGATTAGCATGAATATACGCATTAAACTCATCTTGAATTGCATGGGGATTGTGCTGGTCATTCTGTTAGCGATGTATGCATATTTGGTTTACTTGCTTAAGCAGGACACGAGCAAGCGAATCACTGACGAGTTAACCGTGCAGGCACGTCTGACGCGGGAACTTCTGTTGGAAGAACTGCCCGACACTTTTTCTTACGAGGTCGTGGATAGCTTTGTGGATCGGCTGGGCACCGCCAGTGGCGTCAATCTTACGATTATTGGAAATGATGGGATTGTGTGGGGCGATACACAGCACGATGGACAGCAGCTACGGAATATGGATAATCACTTAAACCGACCGGAGGTCCGGGAGGCTTTGGCAGGTCGATTTGGGGTGATAGATCGATATGATGAGACCGTCGCGATCTCGTTTCGTTACCTCGCCCTGCCGCTGATTCGTGAGGGAGAGTTGATAGGCATCTCTCGGGTTGCACTGCCTATGAAGGACATCGACTCGGTTGTGGGTCAGTCCAGGTGGATCTTACTACTGGCAATCTGCGCCGGGCTGGTTTTTGCACTTTTGCTCAACATCATCACTACCAACGTAACCACAAGACCGATTCGCGACCTGACCCAAGCCACCAAATCACTTGCTACCGGAGAATTAAACTCCCGTGTTTCAGTTGCTGCGTCGGGACAGTATGGAGAATTATCCAATCATTTCAATCAGATGGCGGATCGGATTGAAACGCAGATTCATGACATCTCCCGCGAGCGCAATCTAAGGGATAGCATCCTATCAAAGATGGTTGAAGCAGTCCTCCTAATTGATTCACAGTTTGCCATCACGTATGCCAATTCCGCAGCAATCGCGATGCTAAACTTCCCTGTCCATTATCAGGCGCTCTCTCTAGTAGAAATAATTTCTGACCCAGGATTAAAGCACCTCTTAAGACAGGTGGCAGATACAGAAAAAGCCGGATACGCCGAAATTACGCTGGTCGGGACAACTGAGCACGAGACGGAGGTCATCGTTGTTCCCGTTGCCGACGAGTATCTGGTCAGTCTCCACGACGTAAGTCAGTTGAGAACATTGGAACGAATTCGATCGGATTTCGTGGCTAATGTTGCTCACGAAATTCGCGTCCCTTTGACCTCTATTCATGGGTATGCTGAAACGCTTCTTAATGGTGCATTGAGGGATACCAGTGCAAACGAGCGCTTTGTAGAAAAAATTTTACAACAGTCTGCACGACTCTCGCAGCTGGTATCGGATCTCCTCGATTTGTCTCAGCTTGAGTCCGGGGAAGTCGAGCTTGAACTAAGACCTTTTGAAATCGACGAGTTCCAAGATACTATTCTGGCACTCTTTGAACCAGTATTTGAGGAAGCATCTCTTAGGTTTGAGTGGATAATACCTGACCATCTGCCCGTTGTGATGGCAGATAAGCAGCTCATGGGACAGGTACTGGTAAACCTAATCGAGAATGCCATTAAGTATACGCCTGCGGGCGGAAGTATTACGATCTCTGCTGAAGCCAATGAATCCGAAGTTATCGTCCATGTGAGGGATACCGGAATTGGTATTCCTACCGAGGCGATCCCCCGAATCTTCGAGCGGTTTTACCGGGTGGATAAAGGTCGATCACGTGAGATGGGAGGCACAGGGCTAGGGCTTGCAATTGCCAAACACATTCTGCTGCAACACGACGGCAGGATATGGGTCGACAGCAGCGCCGGAGAGGGATCCGTATTTCACTTCGCCTTACCGCTGCAAAGGAGATTCTCCGTGACCGAACAGATAGCGCAGCTTTCTCAAAAGGGCGAGGCTGAATCTTTGTCCCCGCCAGAAATGGATGGCGGCAAATAAAAAGCCCCATTCGACATAAAGCCGAACAGGGCTTAAGAATAACTCTCCCGGACGGATTCGAACCGCCGACAAAGTGGTTAACAGCCACCTGCTCTACCAGCTGAGCTACGGGAGATCGTTGAGCCAAAAATCGCAGACAACACATTCTAGCACAACAGGGGGTAATTATACATAATCGTGTCCAGAAATGCAAGGAAAATTCAATCGAGGAAATCCAACAATGGAAATAAGTTGATAGAAGACGGACAGCTGAAGGGGTCCCTGTCGGTCTGCTCTATTTGACTATCACCCCCGGCCTGATTTAAAATACTGCCTTGTCCTTATTACTGTTTCATAACTACTACTGCTATAATTGGTGGGAGATTCGCTGAAGGTGCGCCTATGTCAACTTCCGCACCGACCGAACCGCTTTCCAGAATGGGAGAAATTGATGCCACAACCTGAGCAAATTCGTATTGGTCATAGCCCTGATTCTGACGATGCTTTTATGTTCTATGCGCTCGCAAACGGGCTAATTCCAACGGAGGGTTTTGAAGTTATCCAAGTCGCCGAGGATATCGAAAGCCTAAATCGACGGGCTGTCAACGGAGAATTGGAAGTAACAGCCATATCTGTCCACGCCTACGCCTACGTTGCTAATCACTATGCTCTTATGCCTTGTGGTGCAAGTATTGGGGACCGCTACGGTCCCCTCGTCGTATCCAGAGAACCTGTGCATCCGGAAGCTCTGGCCGGCAAAAAAATCGCGATACCCGGGAAGATGACAACAGCCTATCTGACGTTGCGTCTCTGTCAACCCGACTTTGAGCCCGAAGTTGTGCAATTTGATCAGATCCTACCGTATGTGCGGGCGGGTAACGCAGATGCGGGGTTGATTATACATGAGGGCCAGCTAACGTACGGCCGTGAAGGACTGCACAAAGTTGTAGACTTGGGCGAGTGGTGGCATGAGGAAACAGGTCTGCCGCTCCCACTGGGTGCAAATGCCATCCGTCGAGACCTTGGGACGGAAAAGACTCGCCGTATTACTGCGCTTGTAAGGAAAAGCATTCAGTATTCACTTGGACATCGCGAAAAGGGGTTGGACTATGCGATGAACTATGCGCGCGATATGGAGACAGAACTGGCAGACCGATTCGTCAGCATGTACGTGAACGATTACACGCTTGACTACGGTGACAACGGTAGGGCAGGGGTCAGAGAGTTGATGGATCGTGGATATAAGGCGGGGGTGATTCCGCATCCGGTCAATGTTGAATTTGCAGCCGGATAGCTGCACAGGTTAGACATCAACCGCGATACGTTGTCCAATACCCGTTAGTAAACGTCCTCCATCGACGACAAACGCACTACCCGTAACAAACGACGCATCCTCCGACGCGAGATACGCAACCGCTTTGGCTGTGTCTTCCGGTTCACCTGCTCTTCCAATCGGCAACTCCTGCGCCCAGCGCTCAAGTGTGCTCTGTGGATCGGTTTCAGATGGCAGGATCATCGGTGTCGCCGTTGGACCGGGGCAGACTGCATTCACCCGAATGTTGTGCTTTGCAAAATCTAACGCCATGCACTGTGTCAGAAGGATAATGGCAGCCTTCGATGCACCGTAGACTGAATAACCACCGCCGCCAGATATTCCGGCTGTGGAAGCCGTATTGATAATCACGCCGCCACCTGTCTGCTGCATCGCAGGAATAGCATATTTGGAGACGAGGTACACACTCTTGAGGTTGATGTCGATGCACCGGTCCCATTCGGATTCCGGTATGGTGGTAACGTCGCCAACAACCAGAATCCCCGCGTTGTTGTGCAGGATGTCCAGTCTGCCGTGTCGTCGAAGAGTTTCCTGGATAAGGCGGTCCCCATCCGCGGCTTTTGAAACATCGGCTTGGACAAAAGACACCTGATTTTCGGTTTCCTGACTAATCTGTCGTGCAACAGCTTCGCCATCAGGAGCCACGTCAGCGATAACAACATTTGCTCCTTCGGAGGCTAACTGCGTGGCGGTGGCTTTTCCTATACCTGAAGCACCTCCCGTCACGATGATTGATTTTTCTTGAAATCTCATCTGATCTCCCCATCTGAGTCGTGGTAATTAAGTGAGTGGCAATTGTACCTTACTCCGAAGACCAAGTCAACTTCCCTAACATTTTGTAATTCTGTTTTGACCATCAACCGATACGTAGAAAGTGAGTTTCATGAATGAAAATCGGTCTTGTAGGGCTTCCATATGTCGGAAAAACGTCTCTTTTCAATGCACTGACACAATCCGAGGCAGAAACCGGAACCTACACCGCCAAGAAGGGATGGAACGTCGGTTCAGTAAAGGTTCCAGACGAGCGATTGGCAGCATTGGGGGAGGTGTTCGCCCCGAAACGGATAATGCCAACAAGCATTGATTATGTCGATATCGCCGGCGTTTCCAAGGGTGATATAGCCACCGAAGGATTGGAAGCGGGAGTCATCGCGGAACTCCGCGAGGTTGACGCGCTCGCCCACGTTGTGCGGGTATTTGAAGATGACGCTGTCCCGCACGTTGACGGGGACGTAAACCCTGAGCGGGATATCGAAACGATTGAGATTGAACTTGCCTTTGCGGATTTGGGAATTATTGACAACCGATTGAATCGCCTTGATCGTGAACTTCGAACGCAGAAGATCCCCGCCTTGGAGCATGAACGCGCGGTGTTAGAACGATGTAAAGAAGCGTTGGAAGGGGGAACTGCCATCCGAAATCTGTCGCTTCCCCCCGAAGATGAACGGGCAATCCGCGGCTACGGATTCTTGACACAGAAACCGATGTTGCTGATTTTCAATATTGGTGAAAATCAGCTGGATAGTGCAGAAGAGATACGTGCGAGTTCTCCAGCCTTTGAACGGGGTATCGAAGTACTTACGCTCTCCGCAAGATTGGAGATGGAGTTGATGCGGCTGGACGCGGAGGAAGCGGAACTCTTCAGGGAGGACATGGGGCTTGATGAATCTGCATTGGCACGGGTGATTGACGCGTCGTACCGCACCCTCGGACTGATAACATTTTTTACCGTCGTATCGGATGAGTTGCGAGCGTGGACACTCAGGGCAGGCATGACTGCGTTGGATGCGGCAGAAGCTATTCATACCGACATGGCGCGGGGATTCATCCGGGCAGAAACCATTCACTGGTCGGATTTGGTGGAATGTGGAAGCTTGACAAAAGCGCGGGACGGTGGATTGCTGCGGCTTGAAGGAAAAGATTATACTGTATCGGATGGCGATGTTTTAACCATACGGTTCAATGTGTAGAGGGTTGATCAAGACTCTTTGACATAGAGGATACCGTCTTCCACTTTAACCGGCAATTTTTCCATCGGGCGAGGTGGAGGACCCGCTACTACATTTCCCGCGCTATCGAACACCGCACCGTGACAGGGGCAGAAGAACTGATCCTTCCTCTCATCCCAGCGCACAAGGCAGCCGAGATGAGAACAGACTCGTGAATAGACCAGAAACGTGCCATCCCCTTGATCCGTCACATAGACAGAGCGTCGTTTATTCGTTTCAACCCAACCATCTTTGGTGCTGAAGGTATAGTTTATTTTTTTATATTGGCTTCCCTTCAGCAGATCCGCGATACCGAGATCTACCCATTTCTTTGACGCTTTCCTGAACGCAGGTGAAATGGCAAATCCCACTAACGGTATAGCCATCGCTATACCGATCAGACCACCTATGGCTGCCATACCCATCTTAAAAAATGTGCGTCGTTGTTCCCCTTCCTCTGGCATATCTGTCATGTCAATGCCTCCTAATTTAAATCCTCATCAAGATCGATCTCTTCCACACTAAAGCGGAGATGGGTTGTGTTGACCAGTTCTACAATCTCCCGCCACTGTTTTTGGGTCGTCTTGGAGATCCCCTCTGTTTCGAGATGTTGGGCAAACTCACGGATAGCATCATCGAACTTTTTCCGAAAATAGGTATACCCTTCTGTATCATTCGGGTTCTTGGGTGGTTCAAAATCTGCGATAAACTTGGTATATTTCTCAAGCTGTTTCGCTGCTTTTAATGCAGCTTCTTTGTCAGAATTTTTGCCGCTCTGAAAGTACGCTCGGATAAGGTCATACTCGTCCTTCATCATCATCATGACCTCTTTCAGGTCCTCCGGCTCATACGTTTCTGCGACGTCTTCCTCAGGTGTATCGGGTCTCTTCAAGAACAGGGCATAACTGATGGCGAGGGTTTTCTTTGGCATGAGTGCAACAGCCCGGGAGGCCGCCTGCGCCCCAACAACTGGTTCAATATCTTCACCAACTTTGAACCTGTCCTCAACTCCTTTTCCACTAAACTGCTTGAGGAATGTCTCGTCTGCAATTCCAGCGGCTTCGCTGTGTTTATGCACCTCAACCTTGACTACCTTTCCTGTCATATCCAATCCTACGCCACCGCTGATGGCACCGTTGGGTCCCTCGGCCGTTAAGAGCAGGACTAACCCGACAGGCTTTCCATCCTCACCGAAAGCTATGTGGAATGTCGGTTTCAGATCTTCAGGACGGAGTTTCGTCTCAATTTCCGCTTCGATGGATGCAACTTGTTCAGGCGTTAATTCCGCCGTTTTCTCAACGAAGTTTGCCGCCTTTGGAAAAATGGACGCGAATTCCCCGCGCGGCAGGGTTGTGTCCTCCGCCCAAGCCGTAGTAAAAAAGACAGGGGTTAAGACCATCAAAAGGGCAGCTCGGCAAGCTGCAACGGTTCTGGATTTCATCGGTTTTCTTCCTCCTAAACTATGCTGCGCAGCAGTATAACTGGCACATATACAATCTGTCAAGAGAATCAAAGAGAGGCAACGCTCTCCTAACCCGGACGCGTCTTGCCCAAATCGCGCCGCAGTTCGTCGACCGAAGCAACATCCGCAACTGTGCCCGGGGGATGCTTATACCATCCCGGATCATCATAGCTGGCAAGCTGCTCTCGAACTTTCAGAATGGTGAACATGCCCCCCATTGTGATGTAATCAAACGGGCCCCGTGCACCAACCATAGGGATGCTATTCTTCGGCACCTCCATGTGTCCCGCCTCGACGTGAATCCCGTGCTCGCCCATGCCGTGCTCGCCCATCATCATATACGCGGGCAGCAGGTCGCGAACTTTCTGATCAAACCCCTCTTTCTGAACCCCTACTACATTTGGAAAGTCATGCCCCATCTGATTCATGACGTGGTGGGTCATGTGGCAGTGTATCGCCCAATCTCCCGGCTCGCTCGCAATAAATTCAACATCCTGGGTGTCCCCAACCGGGACAAAAAGGGTACTACCGGGAGGCTGCGCTGCGGTTGGGATGCGCCCCCCATTGGTCGCTGTAATCTTGAAATAGTGACCGTGAAGGTGAATCGAGTGGTGGTCCATTGCCGAAAGGTTGCCGAAGCGAAGCCGCACTCTATCACCCATTTTGGCGACTAACGGCTCGGTTCCGGGATAACACTTTGCATTCATCGTTAGGACGTTGAAGTCGTTCATCTCATTCGGATTCGGCGTAGAGGTCCCTGGGTCAATCCGCCACTCACTCAGCATAATCGCAAAATCTCTATCTACCTTGTAATCCGGTGAAGGTTTCCTTGGATGGAAAACCATCATCCCCATCATTCCCATTGCCATCTGAGTCATTTCGTCATGGTGGGAGTGGTACATAAAGGTTCCCGATTGACGCACCGTCCACTCATATTTGAAGGTTTCGCCCGGTTGGATTGCGCGCTGGTTCAGTCCGCCAACCCCGTCCATCCCGTTCGGGAGAAAGACCCCGTGCCAGTGAACAGTCGTAGGGGCTTTGAGCTTGTTGGTAACGTAGATGCGAATCCGCTCGCCCTCTACCGCCTCAATGGTAGGTCCGTGGACCGCTCCATTGTACCCCCAACACTTGCCTTTGAAGCCGGGGGCGAAATCGTGCCACACCTCCTCGGCAACCAAGTGAAAAACTTTGACACCATCCACAACCTTCCACGGTAAGGACGATATGTCGGGAGTGATGACCGGCGTATAGTCCTTACCCGGCAGCCCCGGTGCTAACGCTGGTTGTTGTGCAACGCCCGCATACGATTCTGACCATTGGGATTCTGCCGCCCCGGAGTTAGCCGCTCCCAGAGCGACGGCACCGCCAACCAGTGCGCCTGTTTTTAGCATGTCTCTCCGATTCATCTTAATGCCCTCCTTCTGCGCCCATGCCCTCAAGGTGCCTAACAGTACTTGTCCCTACAGGCGACGATACTTCCCCCGTACCCAAGACCAGTCTGCCGTTGATAATTTGATCAAACTTGGCACGTGCAACATGGTAATTGTAAAGTGATTCAATGTACTCTCGACCGGCATCTATCTGCTGCTGTTTTGCCAGCAATAGTCGCGGTGTGCCTATCTGCATAGCATTGTACTGTAGTTGGACCTGTTCCAGAATCTGCCCTTGGAGTGGAAGCATTTCGTCTCGGTAAAACAGCGCAGTCTGGCGAGCAGCGGAGAGACGACGATGCGCCGCACGGACTGCGGAACGGATCTCAACCGCTAGCGCATGATAGTCCTCCTGTCTCCGGCGTAATTCTGCTGCTGCCGCCGCTCGCTGTCCTTGTCTCCGATCAAAGATCGGGATCTGAAATCCGACCGAAGGACCGGCTTTCCAGGCACCTGCCTCTTCCTCAAGCTCCCCACCGATATCTAGGTGTGGTACCAATGCCATCGTTCTCGCTATGCCGAGTTGTTTCCCTATCGCTACGATGCCCTCACGCGCTATGGCGAGATCTATGCTGGTTTCGAGTGCGACGCCCTCAAGGTCAGCCAGTTTTGTGGGGTCTGTGGGGATGTCTGGCAGTCGAGGCTCGACTATCCAAGCTGTATCTTCGCCCCATAGTCCCATCAACCGGTTGAGTTGTTCGCGGCTCTCGACAAGCGTAGCCTCTGCCATAGTGAACGCCAGTTTCGATCGCTCATAGAGTGTGCGCTCAAGCAGCAAATTCAGGTCGGGAACGTTCCCAGCCTCGTGGATTTTACGAGTGAATTCGTATGCTGCTTCGGTTGCCAGAACAACCTGACGGAACATCTCCGATGTCTGTGTCTCGGCTTGAGCGCGATAAAAGGCCATCCGTGTCTGTCCTGCCAAGTCCATCACGGCAGCCATCACACGGAGTTTTGCCGCCTCGAATTCGGGTTCGGTTGCTGATTTTCGCATTGATGCGTACAGCACCGAGAGAAAATCCATCTCGATTTCGAAGACGTAGTGATCGTGAGCGGGGTGCGCTGCTGTTGCATCCTGAGGAAGACCAAACGCTACGCCTCCATGAAAGGCGGGGTTGGAAATAGAACCAGCCTCAACGACAGCGGCTTGTGCGATACCAATTTCCTCATACGTCGCTTGTAGACGCCGGTTGTGCAATAGCGCAATCTGCACCGCAGTATCGGCAATCAGCGGCTCCTCCAATAATTCATGAATGATCTGTTCTGTCTTATCGATAGAAGCGGTATCCTGATTCCATTGAATTGAAGCACCGATGCGCTCATCTACCTGTTGTTGGACTTCGCTGAAAACCGTCTCTTTCGATACACCAGCACAGCCTGTTAGGAGGGATAACGCCGCGAAAAATAACGCGGCGTATCTAATTTTGGCTTTCATTTGTCGAACTCCTCATCGGTGTTAATGACTATGCTTGTGTGAGTCCATGTCCATCGCATCAGACATATCGGTATTTGAGGCGGACATCTGCGTTTTCTGTGTGTGGCATCGGAGCATCGCACTTCCGAAATACGGATTGCGAACAGGCTCTCCAGTTTGCATCCATACTCCCGCTCTGGGAACATCTGGTGCCATTCCACACACATAACTGTAGACCGTTTCTTCGTAATTCGCAGGCACACCTGCCGCATCCAGAAGATGCTTGAAGCTATCGCTCAGTGAGCCGTAGGCGATACGCGCTTCTTTGATATCTGAAAGGCCGCCAAGTTGATGTCCGGTCTCGTGGATTGTTTTGATGTGAGGTTCGTGAGCACTCCGCAGTTCAGCAGGTGTTTCGGTTTCGACGGTGTGGAAGGCTTCAAGCATTGTATGTGCCTTGGCGTTGACATCTTCCATTGTATCGGATGCCAGTTGGTTCCCGATCGCGATGTACGCATCAAGCATTGCTGCCAGTGCTTCTGTGCCGACAGATGTGAGTTCAATGCTGCCGTGCGGTACTCCGTGCACCTCTCCTGTTTCCATATCGGCGTGAGAGAGGGGTGTCCCGTGTTTGCTGTCAGGATCTGCCGGATGACCTTGCGAGTGAGTGATGTCAACGGTTTTACCACCGCAGCCAATAGTTATCAGTAAGAATAGAACGATCAGGATCGATGGTGTTTGTGGGTAGAAAAATCTGAATAACATGAGAGTGACCTCCGTTTTGAATGAAAAATAATCAGAGATAGTCCGGTGGCGCTGCAGCGCAGGAGCACAGAAACACCACTGGATCAATACATTGTGGATCTGGGAAAAGCGTGTAGTGGAAGTTAAGCGAGGAGAAACGGAGGTGCGCGCGGTGAACGCTGCGGAGTAGGCGGATCTGTGTAGGGGTTGTAGGAGAGTTGCAGATGCGTGTTAAAAGAAACGGAGATGGAAGAAATTCTGGGTATGATGGGGACTAAGAGAACTGATGAGAACGTAGCTTTCTGTATTGGTGCAGAGAGTTGAGGTTCGCTATCTCCCAGCGATTCCCAGCGAGTGAAGCAACAATGCTGCTCTCTCTCCTCTCGGTTTTCATGGGTAGGGACTGATTGATCTTTTGTGTTACAACAGGTTGACTCAGGCTCGTCAACCGTGCTTTCCGATTCAGTCAGATATCGCTGATGGAGCGTACCTGCATCTGCTGCAGCATCTCCTTCTCCAATTGCTACACACTGCACAGGACAGATAAAGTAGACCGAGGCTATTGAGAGTAAGAAAACAGCACAAAAGCTTTTGAATTTCATAGGATCACCCTTCCCTATACAACAGTGTCTCTAAGGCTAACTAATATTTAGTCCTGTAACTTTCTGCAGACACACGCCTTTCCGGCAGTTGAGGTGACTATATATACTCTTCTTCTTCATCCTCTGCGGGATAGATGTTGACATCCGATAAAGAAATTGATTCACCGACATAGAAGGTCAACCAATTCCCAACCAGTTCGACAGACATCATCTCATCATCTTCACTTGTGTATTCGTGTAGCTCTGCTTCAAACGTCTCCATCTCAAGGATGTTTACAACGGTCATCTCTGCTGGGGCGATTTCCTGACGCACGTATTCAACCAAAATTTCCGCGTCTTCGTCGTCGGGATCGGGGTAATGGAGCGTGATCGTATCAGGAAGATCTTCGCTTAGCTCTTCTTCGCCGTCGATAATCCAGCGGGAGATCTCATAGTCGTTTGTGCCTCCGATCCGATCCACCCCCAAAACCACTACTTCATCTTCATCCTCAAGCCTATACATGTAACGGAGTAGACTGCCGCCCTCATACTTCTTCCGCTCGGTTAGCTCAAATGTGCGCGAAGCCGCGTTGCTCATTTCAAAGGTAGTGGAATCAGAAAGTTCAATCATGCTTCCAAGCGGAATATCCAACAATTCGTGCCGCTTAGGTTTTGTGTCTCTCGGTTTGCGGCCAAATAATGCCATTGCGTTTACCTCTATCCAATTTGCAACTTGCTGCGGACCTATATGAAAGCAATCTCGCATCGCGTCCGTCTTGCCATAAAACGATTGATTTGAGATTTTGGTTTAGACGTTTCGAAGTATAATATAGACCATGCCAAGACCACACCAGATCATGTGATCCAGACCTAGAAATAACCCTTGTTATACATGATTAGAACAACAACCCCGATGATCAAGATGCTGCCGAAAACAAGCACGAACCAAGTGCCACCGGAGGTTTTTTTCTGAACAACAATCTTTTGCGGTTGTGTTCGGACTTGAGATTGTGTTTGCGCCGTTGATGTTGATACGGTTTGACTGTCGCCTGCTAAGACAATGTTGCGAAGTGTCTCCTCATCAGGGAGTTCTTCAACTGTCACCGCATCTTCGGCATTTGCTCCATAAAACTTATCTGCGTTTTTCTCAACATGCGTTTCAATATAGTCTTCATCTCGGTTTGTTCCAGGGTCGACATACCGTGAGTCTGGCTTGATGCCTTGGCTGTCATAGTAGGCTCGCCACTTCTCGTATTCCATCTGGCGCTCTCGTGACCAGTGCGATCTGTCGTAATTCGGATGGTGGTGATACCACAGCCAACTATGGTGGAGCCGATGGTTATAGTAATCGTGGAAGTAAATCCCCGATATCATATTCGCGAATACCATACTGGCAGTTAGGCTATAGATCGAGTAACCTGCCATTGGATAGTACATGCCGAAATTGTTCACGGTAATTGGGGACTGTGCTATCCTCGCATCACGACGGGCGCGGGCGGTGTCTCGCTCTCCCCGTCTGACTTGGCGTTTGAGGCTCCGATTTTCCGCTTTGAGATTTCGAGTCTGCTGGCGCTGTTGGGCTTGTACCGACCGCTTCTGGCTGCCGGTCATGTTTCTTGTGGAAACAGCGGAGCTGGTCTTCGCGCTGCTCTGGGCACTCTGTCTTTGACGTACTGCGCTGCTTGTCCGCGCTGCGCTCGGTCGTGATGTGCGGGTGGCAGTGCTGCTGCCGTAGCTTCGGCTGGTGCTTGCTCTACTGGTGCGAGAACTTGACCGTACCGAGCTGCCGTATGACCTTGAGGACGTGCTGCTCCGGGATGCTCTTGACGATGTCCCGTAACTCCTGCTACTGCTGTAGCTTCGGCTGCCGTAGCTTCTTCCGCTGGATCGGAAGCCTTTTGACAGAACATCAGAACCTATGCTAAGTGCAAATAAGACCATAAGTGCCACTATCGACACTTTTTGGAAAGAACGCCTCATATCAGCTGCCTCCTTGGGAAATTGGAATAAGTTCTTTTGTTATGAAACACCTGTGCTTCTGCAAAAGTTCCCTGCCCCTGAGAATTCAGGAGGAAGTCACTTAGCTAGAATTTGCTTGACAATCTATTAATGCGTACATTATCATTACATTTTCAAGTGTGCCTGTAGCTCAACTGGATAGAGCGTTAGCCTCCGGAGCTAAAGGTTGGGCGTTCGAGTCGCCCCAGGCACACCACCCTACTTCGTTGTACCCTGTTCCCAGTTCCGACCTTGCATCGCCTTGAGCTGCCATATCTAATAAAGCATTATACTTTCTTTCTGTTAGTTCTGTCAACGATTTCTTCTGCTGCCACGGTAGATTATTTTTCCTCGGTACGGGTAGTTTATTGTTACAATCTTGCCACTGTCAGAAGGTACACCCCGCCCATAAAAAGTCAGGTTTCTATCTCCTCTCTGGAGGTCCCGAACAAAAATTCCTTCAACCAGCACCATGTCCGATCCGTGGCGCCCCCCGGTTTGCGATTTCGGTCAAACCCACCATTGGTACCTATCTGACCTGTCTTTTTTGGGTGCCTATCCGTGAATATATGGGAGAACTGAATGACCCGAATCTGCACTATTTTTTGCTTGTATTATTATTGGGCGTATGATACTTTATCGCATGTGAATCTGGTATAATAACCTCAAACTTTCATGTTTTCTACATTACATTGCACGTTTGCTCTAATGCTGTGGTGGCCGGACTGTCCGTTACCTCAGCATACAAGACACCAAGGAGGCGTATATGAGTCTTGATGTTCGATCCCCAAAATTATTAGATCTTATTGATGCTGATGCAGAACTGCAGCAGCTTGGGACCGGCTGTGAGTTCACAGAAGGACCCGTTTGGCATGCCGAAGGCAAGTTCCTGTTATTCAGTGATATCCCTGCAAACCAGATGAAAAAGTGGACTGCGGAGGAGGGGATCACCAACTTCCGGGTTCCTTCGGGAAAATCTAACGGCTTGACCTACGATAAACAGGGAAGGCTTGTCGCGGCCGAGCATGCCAATCGTCGAGTGTCGCGGACCGAAGCTGATGGGACCGTAGTTACAGTCGCATCGCACTATGAGGGAAAACGCTTGAACAGTCCCAATGATGTTGTTTTGAAATCAGATGGCAGCATCTATTTTTCTGATCCACCCTACGGACTAACAGCCGAATACGGTGTTCTCGGTGAGCAAGAGCTCGACTTTCAGGGTGTCTACCGCCTTTCACCTGACGGTCAAACACTGACACTGTTGATTGATGATTTTGATCGCCCGAATGGACTCTGCTTCTCGCCCGACGAGTCAATCCTGTATATTGACGATACCGAACGGATGCATATCCGTGCGTTTGATGTCCAGCCAGATGGCACAATTGCAAACGGCCGGATTTTCGCCGAGGAAGAGGGAGACGATGGCGTGCCAGATGGTATGAAAATTGATGTGCACGGTAATGTCTATCTCACCGGTCCTGGCGGTATTTGGATTTTCGACACCTCCGGAGAGCATCTTGGGGTCCTTCAAACCCCTGAGCGAGCGGCTAACCTTGGTTGGGGCGGCGATGATTGGAGCACGCTGTTCATCACAGCGAGTACCTCACTTTATAGCATTCAGTGTAAGGTCTCAGGAATCCCTGTTCCATAGAGACTAGTATTGGCTAAGGAGGGCACAAAGATGAAAAAGGTGACGCGGTTAGCAATTCTGATTGCTGTCCTTGCTGTTCTGATATTTAGTGCAAACACACCCATAAACCCTCAAGTCGGGGAGGAGGAAGATAAGATGGAAATGAAAATCTGGAAAATCGCTCTACTGATGAACGACATGGAGAAAGCGGAAGATCTGTACGTCAATAAGCTCGGTCTCAAAGTCCTAGACCGCTTGGATCTCGGTGAAATTGGCGAGGCGATCTTCTTGGACGCAGGTAACGTGAACTTGGAACTCATCCCTGCCGCTGCATTTGAAGGGGTCTGGGGGCTAGATCGGCCAGGTGTGCATCACATCTCGTTTAAGGCTGACGATGTTGAGGCGGGCACCGAAATACTCCGCGAAAAAGGGGTTACTGTCAAAAAAGAGCCTTTCCAACCCCTCGAAGGAATGACACTCGCCTTCTTTGACGGGCTTGATGGGGTTAATCTGCAGCTGTACCGTCACGATAAAGGGGAAGAGTAAGAAGGACGCCATTGACACTACGCTGATTTAGTTAGAAGTGAAGGCGGGATCGGTCGCTTTTTCTTCCCTTCATTCTTCCGATTTAGGATTTACGCAGCTAACTGTAGGCGGGACTTCCCCGATAGGATCGGGATACAAACCGACTGGCCCCGCACCACCTGTGCTGAAATACGTAATTCCTGCCGATGAAAACTTTCTTTACGACTTGGCATACCCATGAAAGTCAAAATCAAACGCCTTGATGAAGATTTACCGCTCCCGAAGTATGAAACAGGCGGTTCCGTCGGTTTTGATCTCTTATGCCGCGAATCCGTGACCATTGCGCCTCACACAGTGGCGTTGGTCCCTGCAAACGTGATTGTCGAAACACCGCCAGGGTATATGTTGATGGTGACATTGCGCAGCAGTACGCCCCGGAAATTCGGACTCTTAATTCCTCACGGTGTTGGTGTCATTGACCTGGATTACTGCGGCGAAGGCGACGAGATTCAGATCCAGATCTATAATTCCACCGAGCAACCTGTCACCGTTGAACGGGGCGATAGGATTGCACAGGGCATCTTTGTCCGTGTGGATACCGCCGAATGGGAAGAAGTCGCCCAAATGGGGGCAGAGACACGTGGGGGGTTCGGCAGCACGGACCATCGGAAGTGATAATTTGAAGGAGTTCAGTTGTTTTTCTAAGACTTTGTTTCGCTGGAAGGGCTAGGAGATGAAGCCGTATTTAGATGCGCTGAGGCAAATCATAGAAACAGGTGTCGATCGCGGAGGACGGAATGGGTTTACCCGTGCGCTGTTTGGTATGCAGATGCGGTATGACATGGCGGATGGTTTCCCAGCCGTAACAACCAAAAGACTAGCATTCAAGTCTGTCAAGGCTGAGCTCTTGGGCTTTTTGAGAGCCTATTCCGATGTCAAAGACTTCCAGAAGTTGGGTTGTCATGTCTGGGACGCCAACGCAGATGCAGATTACTGGAAACCAAACGCGCTATTTGAGGGCGATCTCGGTCGAATCTACGGCGTGCAATGGCGGTCTTGGCAGGCACCCGACGGACGGACCGTAGACCAGATTGCTAACGCCATTGAAGGAATTAAGACGCAACCCTACAGTCGCAAGCACGTCGTAACAGCGTGGAATCCGGGCGAACTCGATCAGATGGCACTTGAGCCGTGTCCCACACTTTTCCAATTTTTTGTAGCTGAAGGGAAACTATCGCTTCATCTGTTTCAGCGAAGTTGTGATATGTTTCTCGGTGTGCCGTTCAATATCGCTTCATACTCCTTGCTGCTCCACATGGTCGCACAAGTAACGGACTTAGTGCCGGGCGAATTCATCCATACCTTGAGCGATGCACATATCTACCATATCCATTTCGAGCAGGTGGAAACCCAGTTGCAGCGAGAACCGCTCGAACTTCCAGAACTCTACCTGAATCCCCAGATCACAGCGATTGACAACTTCAAGATGCAAGACATCAAGCTGCACAACTATAGGCATCACGGCACGATTAAGGCACCGATGGTGGTCTGAAAGGGATGGTGCTGATGATTATCTCCATCATTGCGGGTATGGACGAAAATCACCTGATTGGTCAAGGCAACCGCCTACCTTGGAGACTGCCCGCCGATATGAAACACTTCCGCCGACATACAGTGGACAAGCCTGTGCTCATGGGACGGAAAACCTTCGAATCCATTGGCAAACCCCTACCGAAGCGTACCAATATCATATTAACAAACAACCGGGATTACCGTGCGGAAGGCTGTATCATAACCCATTCCATCGGAGAAGCGTTGGGGGCAGCCAGCGGCTGCGAAGAACTTATGGTAATCGGTGGCGCCTCGATCTACGAACTATTTCTCCCCCGGGCAGATCGCCTTTATTTGACGTGTATCCACGACTCTTTTGAGGGAGATACCTATTTTCCGGTGTTTGATTCAACCCACTGGCAAGAAGTCAAACGGGATCACCGCCAACCCGATGAGAAAAACCCGCACCCCTACAGCTTTATCTTCCTGCACAGAAGGAGTGAAGATGCCCACTAATCGGTTAAAACTCTCTATGCTCTCCGGTTCTTTCGAGTATGACTCAGAAACATCACTCGCCATTTTCCAAGACTATATAGAGAAAAACCACCCCGTTCAATCAACACAGATTATTTATCAGAGTGAAGACGATGAAAAATCCCTCGAACCCTTGCAAGATACAGATGTATTATTAGTTTTCACACGCCGCCTCAATACCACCGGTAAAGAACTTGACCGCTTCAAAGCCTACTGCGCCGAAGACAGACCCATAGTCGGGGTGCGGACGGCGAGCCACGCCTATCAGAATTGGCTTGACTTTGATAAAGATGTGCTTGGTGGGGACTACCAAGGCCATTACGGTGCGGGTCCCATCGCTCACGTCGAAATCAATCCAGGCGCAAAGGACCATCCCATCCTACACGGCATCTCGAACTTCGACTCCTACGGCAGCCTATACAGAAATCCTGCCATTGCCGCTGATACCACATTGCTACTAACTGGAAAAGCAGAAGAATACACCGAGCCGATAACATGGACACGTCTTCATCGAAGTGGACGTGTTTTCTATACCTCACTCGGCCATCAGCAAGATTTTGAGGTTGAGATGTTCTTGAGGTTACTTGCCAATGCCGTTCTGTGGACAGGTGGGCGGTTGGATGCCATTTATGGTGAACAATATAAATATGTAGACGTTCACCAATAGTGCCCCTTATCGAAGCCTCATGAAGTCCCCCTGATAAGGGGGATTTAGGGGGTTAGTTG